>NZ_JBIWFK010000007.1:0-439031 GCF_044763015.1 Streptomyces sp. NPDC096324
AGGGGGGACCCTGTGGGAGAGTAGGACGCCGCCGAACAAATTTTGAGAAAACCCCCGGACCGGGGATACCGGTCCGGGGGTTTTCTGCGTTCAAGAACACTTCGAAAAGGAGCTGTTCTAAGAGGAGTAGTTCTTAGAGGAACAGTACTTATGGGAAAGGGGGCGGTCTCCACGTGGAGACCGCCCCCTTTTTTTGGTGGTGCGGTTACTTCAGGCGGGACGACGCGACGATCGAGACGACGTGAGCCGGCACGAGCAGCCACACGATCGCCGTCACGGCGACGGTCGCGATCCGCGTGGCCGTCAGGTCGCCGAGCGCCAGGTCGACGACCGCGGTGACGAGCAGCAGGATGGTGCACTCGATGCCGTTGACCAGGCGGTGCAGGCCCACGGCCGAGGCCAGCCGGCGGACCTGTGCGAGACCGCTGGAGCGCGGGACGACGGACGAGTCGGTCGCCTTCTCCATGCCGCTGTCGGAGCGGGCCACGTGCACGAGGTCGGAGGACGACTTCAGGAGCAGGACGCCGATCGCCGCGGCCAGACCGGCCACCAGGTAGAGATTGACGCCGAGTTGGGCGGCACGGATGCCCATGCCCACCATCACGGCGGCATCGGCGAGGTAGGCGCCGAGGCGGTCGAGGTAGACGCCGAGCGGGCTGAACTGGCGGCGCCAGCGGGCCACCTCTCCGTCCACGCAGTCCAGCAGCAGATAGAGCTGCATGAAGACGACGGAGAGAACGGCGCCACCGAGGCCCGGCAGGATCAGGGCGACTCCCGAGAGCATCCCCGCGAAGACCATGACCACGGTGATCTGGTTCGGCGAGATACGAGTGTCGACGAGATGGCGGGTCACGCGAAGGGAGAGGGACCTCATGTAGAGGCGTCCGGCCCAGTGCTCCGCCCGGCTGTCCAACTTGCCCGTGGGATGGATGACGTTGCGGAGTTCCTCTAGTTGGACTTTGGCCATGCGGTGTTCTCCCTGGAGGGCTTGCGCGTGATCGGACCGGTCGGCTCACAATGCCGTACAGGGAAGAGCATGACGGTGGCCGGGCCGGCGGTGATCGGCAGGGTGGATATCGGATGAGCCCGGCCGTGCGCCCGTACTACGGTGACTGCCATGAACTCCAGTACCCACGTGATCCGTTCCATACGTTCCGACGAGTGGCCGCAGGTGAAGGAGCTCAGGCTCGATGCCCTGCGGGACCCCGTCGCGCACCTCGCGTTCCTGGAGACCTACGAGGACGCGGTGACCAAGTCGGACGGCTTCTGGCAGGACCGGGCGGCCGGGGCCGCGGTCGACGCCACCACGCGGCAGCAGATCGTGGCGGTGGGCGAGGACGGGGTGTGGGCCGGGTCCGTGACCGTGCTGGTCGAGGAGGCCGGGGTGCGGGACGCGTTCGGTGAGGTGCCCGAGCGGACTCAGGCGCATGTGGTGGGGGTGTACGTACGGCCCGAGTTCCGGGGGAGCGAGGCAGGGGTGACCCGGGGGCTCTTCGACGCCGCTCTCGCGTGGTCCTGGGAGGCAGGGCTCGACCGCGTGCGGCTGTTCGTGCACGAGAAGAACGGCCGTGCCGAGGCGTTCTACCGGAAGGCGGGTTTCCTGCCCACCGGGCAGACGGCCCCGATGCCGGGCGACACCGGTGAACTGGAGCTCGAGTTCGCCATCGACCGTGGGGACCCGCGGGCGTGATCGACGGTGGGGACCCGCGGGCGTGAAGCCCGTACCCGGCTCAGACCGGGAGCTCGTAATGCGGCCAGCGGGAGCGGAGTTGTTCGCGGGAGCGGAGGAGTGCCAGGGTCGGCAGGCCGCGGGCCGGGCCCGTGGCCAGCAGGTCCGGGAGCTGGGGGAGCGGGGCCACGGCCGCGATGTCGTCCAGGACGAGCGTGAGTGGTGGGTCGAGCCGACCGGAGGATGACCGTTCGGCCATGCGCCGGCCACGCTCGACCACGCTTGAGGCGAGGGCCGTCAGGAGGGGCTTGGCACCGGGGCCGGCCTTGGGGTCCTCGAGAGGTTCACCGACTATATAAAGCGTGCCCCCTTCGTTGACGAAGGAATCCAAGGCGAGGCTGTCACTTCGGTTCGGAGCGCAGGATTCTCGGATGTTGACCGTGCCGAGGGCCGACAGCGCACGCGCCGTCAGCTCCTGGGCGATGTCCCGGCGTTCGGGATGCGAGACGAGCGCGGCCTCGAGCTCCCCGGCGGTGCCGGCCGCGGCCCTGGGATTCGTCCGCAGGGCTCGTACGGCGTCCTGCACCTGTGAGCCCTGGGCCCAGCGGTGGACGTGGCGGAAGGCCTTGCCCTCCACCGCGGCGGCGTGCAGATAGCAGCGCATGAGCGTTGCCGCGACGTCGGCCATCGCCTGGTCGGCCTTGGCGGACGGGCGCACCGGGGCGAGGAGGGCGGTCGCTCTGGCCGCCGCCGTTTCCTTGTCCTCGCAGCCTGCCGAGGGGGACCAGTGCAGCCTGGCCGGGGTGTCGCAGAGGTGGGCGGGGTCGTAGAGGAGGACGGGGCCCAGTTTGGCGCGGGCGTCCTTGGTCTCCGACCAGACGTTGGGGGCTGAGGTGATGACGAGGACCGGGC
Source organism: Streptomyces sp. NPDC096324 (assembly GCF_044763015.1). NCBI lineage: Bacteria > Bacillati > Actinomycetota > Actinomycetes > Kitasatosporales > Streptomycetaceae > Streptomyces > Streptomyces sp. NPDC096324. The sequence goes on from NZ_JBIWFK010000007.1 coordinate 2,582, forward strand.
CCTCGGCGTCGCGTACGGCCTGGGCCGCGGTGAGGTGGCGGGTTTCCGCGGGGGCGAGGACGACCGCGCGCGTGGATGTCCACGCCGGATTCGGCCGCGGTGCCGCGGCGGCGGACCGGCTCGTGGCGGCTTCGGCGGCGGCCGGGCCGGCGGCGGCCTCAGTGGCGGTGAGGCTCGCGGTGGCCTCGGTGGCGACAGTGTCCAGGCCGCCCACGTGCCCGTGTGCCGGCGAGGCCGTCTCGGAGGTCGCGGCTGCTGCGGGGGCGGTCTCCAGGGGCTGTGCGGGCAGTGGCCGATGTTCCGTTCTGGCCGTCGGCACCACCGGATCGGGCGCGTCCGTGGAGGTCCTGGTCGCCCTGGACGTTCGCCCGGACTCCTTGGCCTCCAGATCCTGCGCTCGTCTCCGCGCTCGTCCCGCCCGCCATCGTGCCACCGTGCCCATCACGAACACGGCGAGGACCAGCAGCACCATCAACTGGCCGATGAACAGGCCCCAGAAGAGGCCGTAGCCCGACAACTGGGCGGGTGGGGTGTCGGGCCAGGCGCCGGCGATGTCGTGCGGCTCGCCGATCAGGTGGCGCATGGCCAGGGGCGTACGGGTGAAGGTGATCGCGTCCGGCCAGGCGCCGCGGGAGAACCAGCCCGCGAGGCCTGTCGCCGACCACACCATCAGGGTCATGCCGAGGAGGAAGCCCAGCACCCCGATCAGCAGGCCGTCCGGGATGCCGCCCGCCCCCTCGTTCCGGGGGTTGGGGCGGTCGTCGCGCTGGTCGGGGTACGGGCTCATCACGCCACCGTGGACTCGGTGGAGCCGTCGAGATCGCCGAGATGCTGTTCCATGAAGGCGGCCGCCCGTTCCTCCGCCTCCAGTTCGGCGGCGCGCAGGGCGTCGTCGGCGAGGAGGTGGTCGGCGGACGACTCCGTCATCGCGCGGTCGGTGAAGACCAGAGGTCGTTCCGTCTCGGTGATCAGGTGCTTGACCACCTGGACGTTGCCGTTGACGTCCCAGACCGCGATGCCCGGTGTCAGCGTCGGGATGATCTCGACCGCCCAGCGGGGCAGGCCGAGGACCCGGCCCGTCGAACGGGCCTCGTCCGCCTTCTGCGCGTAGATCGTCCGTGTCGAGGCCATCTTCAGGATCGCGGCGGCCTCCTTGGCCGCCGCTCCGTCGACGACGTCCGACAGGTGGTGGACCACCGCCACGAAGGACAGGCCGAGGCGGCGCCCGAACTTCAGCAGTCGCTGGAAGAGCTGGGCCACGAAGGGGCTGTTGATGATGTGCCACGCCTCTTCCACCAGGAAGATGCGCTTCTTGCGGTCGGGCCGGATCCAGGTGTGCTCCAGCCACACACCGACGATCGCCATCAGGATCGGCATGGCGATGGAGTTCCGGTCGATGTGCGACAGGTCGAAGACGATGAGCGGGGCGTCCAGGTCGATGCCGACCGTCGTCGGGCCGTCGAACATGCCCCTGAGGTCACCGTCGACCAGCCGGTCCAGGACCAGGGCGACGTCCAGGCCCCAGGCCCGTACGTCGTCTATGGCGACGTTCATCGCCTCGGCCGACTCCGGTTCGGGGTGGCGGAGCTGCTCGACGATGTCGGTGAGCACCGGCTGGCGCTCGACGATCGTCTCGTTGACGTAGGCGTGGGCGACCTTCAGGGCGAAGCCGGACCGCTCGTCGAGGCCGTGCCCCATCGCGACCTCGATGATGGTGCGCAGCAGGGCGAGCTGGCCCGTCGTCGTGATCGAGGGGTCGAGCGGGTTGAGCCGGATGCCCATGTCCAGGGCGGCCGTGGGGTCGAGCCGGATGGGAGTTATCCCCAGCTCCTGCGCGATGAGGTTCCATTCGCCGACGCCGTCCTCGCCCTGGGCGTCGAGGACGACGACCTGGCGGTCGCGGAAGCGCAACTGCCGGAGGACGTACGTCTTCTCCAGGGCCGACTTGCCGTTGCCGGACTCGCCGAGGACCAGCCAGTGCGGGGCCGGGAGCTGCTGCCCGTAGAGCTGGAAGGGGTCGTAGATGTAGCCCTTGCCGGAGTACACCTCGCGGCCGATGATGACGCCCGAGTCGCCGAGACCCGGTGCGGCGGTGGGCAGGTAGACCGCCTGCGCCTGGCCCGTGGACGTGCGCACGGGGAGGCGGGTCGTCTCGACCTTGCCGAAGAGGAAGGACGTGAAGGCGTCCGTCGCGGCGGACAGCGGATCCCGCATCAGTGCATCAGCCCCTACCTGCGGATTCCGGTGGCGAACGGCAGTGTGTTGACGAAGGCGCGGTGGTGCTCGCGGTCGCACCACTCCAGCTTCAGATACGACTTTCCGGCCGAGGCGCGGATGGTGCGCTTGTCGCGGGCGAGGGCCTCGGGGTTACGGGAGGACACGGTGATGTAGCCGACGAGGTTGACGCCCGCGGCGCCGCTCGCCAGGTCCTCGCCGCGCTGGTCGAGGCGGTTGTGCGAGGCGATGTCGCGCGGGTCGACGGTGCGGTTCATCTTGGCGGCGCGGCTGGCCTCGGCCTCGTCGTTCGTCTTCTCGGTCAGCATGCGCTCGATGGCGATCTCGGTGGGTTCGAGGTCCATGGTCACGGCGACCGTGCGGATGACGTCCGGGGTGTGGACGAGGAGCGGGGCGAGGAAGTTGACGCCGACCGGGGTCATCGGCCACTCCTTCACCCAGGCCGTGGCGTGGCACCAGGGCGCGCGGGTGGAGGACTCGCGGGTCTTCGCCTGGAGGTACGTCGGTTCCATCGCGTCCAGTTCGGCCGGCCAGGCGTTGCGCTTGGTCATGGCCTGGATGTGGTCGATGGGGTGGTCGGGGTCGTACATCGAGTGCACGAGGGAGGCGAGCCGCCCCTGACCGAGGGGTTGCCGTACGCGGATGTCGGCTTCCTGGAGCCGGGAGCAGATGTCGGTCAGCTCGCGGGCCATGACGACGGCGAGTCCGGCGTCCCGGTCGACCTTGCGGCCGCCCTGCGGCCGTGCCGCCCGTGCCATGGCCTGGCCCTCGGCGGCGAGTTCACGGGAGTAGTGCATGCAGGCGACGAGGTAGGCGCGGTGCTGCTCGCTGCTCGTGGACACCATCGACTGGAGCTGGTCGTACGACTGCTGGAGCCATCCGGGGGCGCGCTCGTCGCCGCGTTGGGAGACGTCCTTGGCGTGGGCGTCCGGGTCGGCGGGGAGGGTGCGGGCGAGCATCTGGAGGCGGGTGACGAAGCCGTCGCCGTTCGCCACGTGCTTGAGCAGCGTGCCGAAGCGGTCGACGAGGGCCTCCTGGTCCTCGCTGTCGCGCAGACCGACACCCGGGCCCTCGATCTCGATGGCGGCGGTGACGGTCCGGCGGTCGGCGTGCAGCAGGACGGCGATCTCGTCGGGGCCGAACGGGGCGGCGAGCCAGGCGATGCGCCCGATGCCCGGCGGCGGTCCGATCTCGACCTCCCTGCCGTCGAGGTGGATGCCGGCCTCTGTCACCGGGCTGCGGTACGTCGTCCCCTGGCGCAGGGTCCGCTTGTAGCTGCGGTTGATCTCGAACCACTTGTAGAACGTCCGCCGCTTGTACGGGATGTACACCGCGGCGAGCGCGAGCAGCGGGAAGCCCATGAGCAGCACGATCCGCAGGGACAGTACCGGGACGAGCAGGCCGCACATCATGCCGAGGAACGCGCCGCCGATGATGAGCGCGATCTCGCCGGACTCGCGGTTCCGGCCGACGATCGCGTTCGGCCGGGCGCGGCCGATCAGATATGTACGGCGGGGCGTGACCGGATGGGACAGGTGGGACTCGGTCGTCAACGCCCTTCACCTCCCGTGCGGTTGCTGTTGCGGGTGTTGCTTGCGTGCGGGGTGTTGACCGGGCTGCTGCGCGGCGGGGGTGCGGCGGAGGGGACGGATCCGCCGCCTGCGTTCGGCGTACGGCTGCTGTGCGCGGCCACCCCGCCGGACGCGGGGTTGGCGGGGCGGGGCTGGCTGTTGCCGCCTCCGCCGCCGTTGTTGTCGGCACGGGAGCTGTGGGTCTTGATGCCCTGCGCGACCAGGGTGGCCGGCGAGCTGATCACGGCGGCGGCCTTGCCTTCGGCGCCCTGCATGATGCGGTTGTTGCGGGAGCCGGCGATCTCGTCGCCGAAGCCGGGGACGAAGCGGTAGATCATCGCGCTGGCGAAGATGGCGAGCAGGATGATGGCGAGTCCGGAGACGACGGCGGAGAACGCGTCGGGGCCGTTGTCGGAGCTGAGGGCGCCGGCGAGGCCGAGCACGATGACGATGACCGGTTTCACCAGGATGACCGCGATCATGATGCCGGCCCAGCGGCGGACGTGGCCCCACAGGTTCTTGTCGACGAGGCCCGCGTAGACGACGGTGCCGAGGAGGGCGCCGACGTAGAGCAGGGCGGCGCGGATGACCAGCTCCAGCCAGAGGATTCCGGCGGCCAGGATCGAGACCATCGAGACGACGATGAGCATGATGGGGCCGCCGCCGATGTTGCCGCCCTTGTCGAGGGCGCCGGAGAACGTCCCGAAGAACGCGTCCGTCTGGTTGCCGGTGGTCTTGGCGAGGACCTCGGTCACGCCGTCCGTCGCGGAGACGACCGTGTAGAGGATCAGCGGGGTGAACGCGGAGGCCAGCACGGTCAGCCAGAGGAAGCCGATCGCCTCGGACAGGGCCGTGCCGAGGGGGACACCTCGCACGGCCCGCTTCGCCACGGCCAGCAGCCACAGGAGCAGGGTGAGGATCGTGGAGGCCGCGAAGACGACGGCGTACTGCTGGAGGAACTTGGGGTTCGTGAAGTCGACGTTCGCGGTGTCGTTCACGGCGGCGGAGAGTTTGTTGATGGTCCAGGAGGCGGCGTCGGCGCAGCCGTTCGCGAGGGAGGAGAGGGGGTCCAGCGTGGAGGCGGTACCGGGGTCGGTGGTGAGGCCGGATTTGCCGGATCCCTTTGTGCCGGATTCGCAGTAGTTCCTCGCCGGGCCATGGATGAGGCTGCAATGGTTGTCGCTCGAGGAGGGTGACGGCGATGGCGTGGGTGCGGCGACCGCTCTCGTGGCCAGCAGTACCGCCGAGGCCTGTACGGCCCCGATGACCGCGGTCAGTTTGAGTACGCGGTGGTTAGCGGGCATAGGTGAACCCTCCGTACTCCTCGACGGCCTTCGCGATGTCGTCGGCGCTGGAGGCACGGTCGTCGCCCGGGACGGGCGCGGGCCCGTCCTTCTGGGAGTGCGAGACGATCTTCCAGTCGCCACCGGTCCACTCCAGCTTCATGGTGATGGTGAACCAGCTGCTGGTGACCGGGTTGGTCGAGTTCTCACCGGCGAGACCGAGGAGACCCCCGCACCAGACCTCCACGGTCGCCGCGTCGTCCGAGGTCTGGGTGGTCTTGGTCCCGATAGGAGTCGTGCGCGAGACGAATGTGTAGCCCTGCGGGGCCGAGCCGTCCTCGTTCAGACCCACGTTCTTGTTGAACTGCGGCGTGTACGCCTCGTCCAGCGTCGCCTCGAACTCGGACACCTTGGCAGGTGCGATCACGGTCGCGAGGATCTGGTCCCGCCGGGACTTGTCGAACATGTCGGCCGATCCCAGGGCCACCGCAAAGTTCGCGGCAGCGCTCTGTGCTCCCTCCCGTGTGTGGGGGAAGCCCGACGGGATGCCGGCGGACTTCGTCGTCACCGGGGGGTTGCCGGAGGCCGCCGTCGGGGACGACGCGGCCTTGTCGCCGGTGCCGTCGCCTGACGATGCCGCGTCGTCCCCGCGGTTCGCGAAGGCGATCGCGGCGATGAGCAGGACGACCACACCGACGACCGTGACCAGGCTCCGCGAGGAGGATCCGCGTCCGCGCCGCGCGCCGCCGTAGACGTCGCCCGGACGGTCGGGCAGACGGGTACGGGTCTGGCCGGAGCCGCCGTACCCCCCTTCCTCGCCGCGCGGGCCGTCGCCGTACCCGGGTTCGTCACCGAGACTCATGCCGCGTACGCCCCCTCAATCTCTCGCTGAACCACGTAGTACGACGGTAGCCGTGCTGGTTCCCGCGCGGGCGCGGTGTGGTGACTGGACATCAGGGAGTTGCAACCTCAGCCGGTGGGCACGACGGACGGATGGATCGGAGGGCGAGAATCCGGGCGCGCCCGGCCGGGTACTGACGGCACGCCGGGTGCGGCGCGGCCGTGCCGGGCTACACGGCCATGCCGTACACGATGGTGAAGAGCGTGCCGAGGGATCCGATGATGAAGACCCCGGTGAGCCCGGCGATGATGAGTCCCTTGCCCTGTTCGGCGCTGAAGGTGTCGCGGAGCGCGGTCGCGCCGATGCGCTGTTTGGCCGCACCCCAGATCGCGATGCCGAGGCAGAGCAGGATGGCCACCGCCATCACCACCTCGACCATCACCTTGGCTTCGTTGCCCAGGCTGCCGAAGGGGCCCCAGTCCGGGGCGATTCCACCGATGATTGTGTTGATGTCGCCCTTGTCGGCTGCGAAAAGCATGTAAGTCACCGCCCCTAGTGGGTAGTTCTGCACCCCCTGCCACTGCGCGCAGAGGTCGGGCCCATTCTCGCCGACAATGACGCCTTCGTATGTCGACTTGACGTCATTGGTTGGCGGGATTCGTGCGAATTCCTTGTCACCGGCGTACGCGGGACCCTCACGGGAGGCGTGCGGCGGTGTACGAGAGTCGTATCGTCACTCTGTGTATCACGGGTGGTCACGCCGGGCAATGAAGCGGAAGCGAAACCTGGCACGTGGTTCTGTCGTTGTCCCCTTCTGTGCCTCGCACGCGGGGTGATATTCGAACGGACGCGGTTTCGGCGGAGGGTTTCTGACGGTGCGTCGCGCCGGTGTTCTCCGGGTCGCCGGGGCCGCGCGGGGTGGACGGACGGAACGGGCCGCGGCTGGTTGCCGCGGCCCGTTCGCCGGGTGGTGCCGGGGAACCCCACGTCTCCCGGCGGCCGCCCGCACTCCGGAGGTCGGCCGGTGAACGCGGTGACTTCCTCCGGGGTGCCCAGCCGGTCGGGCCGTCGTGGCCCGTGGTCGCGGTGCGGAGGTGGCTGGTGCCGCCGAACGGGTACCGGTCGGTGTCGGGCTGTCGGCGGTGGGTCGAGCGGGCCGCGGACCAGCATTCCTTGTCGAGTGCGCGACAATGAGTGGTTGGCGGAACCCTTGCCGAACGCGGTGGGCGCGTGACCCTTCCATGGCTCACGGATGGGCCGCGACTGACGGCCGGTTGACCCAACGCACAGCTTTTTCAGGGGAATTGCATGGGGGGCGGCGTCGTGCCGTGCGCTCCGGGGTCGTCCTCCAGCCCCTCGACGAAGTGGTCGAACTCGCCTGCCCGGACCCCCAGGACGAACGCGTCCCACTTCCTGCGGGTGGTCGTCACGACGTTGTCCGGGTCGCCGGTCTCCCTGATGTAGACCAAGTCGTCCTCACCGAAGGCGAGTTCGATCCAGGGGCCGGGGCCGGTCGCGTCCTCGGGGGCGGCGCGGGTCCAGTCGAGGCCGGAGGGGAGGTCAGCCACGGTCGGGCTCCTCGGACGTGCGCCGGACGGGCGTGGGCATCGCGGACTCCAACTCCCCTGTGTGATCGCAGACGTTCACGGCCACCGTATCCCCGCCCCGGTCCCGCGCCCCCCGACTCCCGTGGCCGAGGCGTTCGAGCGGCTGGTGACCTGACAGATCCTGGAGAGCGCGGGGCCGCGCGACGGCCGTGATCCGGGCGATCACACGATCACCGCTCCCCGGGGATCACCGTGCCACCCCGCACGGGCGGGGGTGAGCGGGGCCGTCGTGGCAGGGTGCCAGCGGGGCGAGCGAGGCAGTCGTGGCCGGTGGGTCTCGGTGGCCGGGCGGGGTCGGCGTTCACAGGTGATACTCGGACTGGTCCGAGGTTTGTCTCACCCGCTCGCGGCAAGGTGAGGGGCGATGAAGAGCATCCGCATCACCCGTCTCCCGGTGACCCGGCGGCCGGTACTGCTCGGTGCGGCCCTGGTGCTGCTCGCGGTGACGTCCTCGTCCGTCGCCGCGGCCGACGACGGCCCCGGGCCGTTCGGCGTGACCGTTCGGGCCGCCGAGAACGGCCGGAGCGCCCGGGTGGGCGCCCTGTTCCGCGGGAGCGCCGCGAGCGAGGGCGCCGGCGGGCATTTCTGCACGGCCTCCGTCGTGCACAGCGACGGGCGGGATCTCGTCATCACGGCGGCCCACTGCCTGGACGGCGAGGCGGAGCTGTCCTTCGCGCCCGGCTACCGGGACGGCAAGGCGCCTCACGGGTTCTGGGACGTCGAGGGCGTGTTCCTCCCCGAAGGGTGGAGCAAGGGCCAGGACGAGGACAGCGACGTCGCCTTCGCCGTGCTCGCCACCCGCGACGGCGAGGAGGTCGAGGACGTCGTCGGCGGCGCGAACGCCTTCGCCGCGCACCGCGCCACCGGGGCCACCGCCGTCACCGTCACCGGATACCCCGGCTCCGTCGACACCCCCATCACCTGCACCGACAAGCCCACCGCCGAGAGCCGTACGCAGCAGCGCGTCGCGTGCCCCGCCTTCGCCGGCGGAACCAGCGGCAGCCCCTGGGTGAACGGGGACGGGGCGGTCGTCGGCGTCATCGGCGGCCACGAACAGGGCGGGGACACCGACGACGTCTCGTACAGCCCCGTGTTCGGCACCGAGGTCGAGGATCTGTACCACGTGGCCGCCCTGGCCGGTTGACGCCACTCCGGCGTCCTCCGACAGGACAAACCGCTCCGTCCGTGCGCGCGACACCCCTCCCGCACGGGGGCCCGCCTCTACACTGACGTCGGCGGACTCCCGGGCGGCGAGGGGCGGTTGACGGTGCGTAAGGCCTGGATCGTGGCGATCGCGGCCGTGGGCGCGGGGATGGGCTTCGTGATGGTGCTCGTCGTCGGGGTCTACCTGGTCGCCGGGAACCTCGCGGGCGGCATCGGCGGCGGATCGGTCGGGCTCGCCAAGGGCGCGGTGCCCGCCGCGTACCAGTCCCTCGTACAGAAGTGGGGCAATCTCTGCGGCGCGATCAATCCCGCCCTGCTCGCCGCGCAGCTCTATCAGGAGAGCGGATTCAATCCGAACGCGAAGAGTCCGGCGCAGGCCGAGGGGATAGCGCAATTCATTCCGGGGACGTGGGCCACGCACGGCGTCGACGGCGACGGGGACGGCGTCCGCGACGTGTGGAACCCCAATGACGCGATTCCGTCGGCCGCCTCGTACGACTGCGAGCTCGCCTCCTATGTGAAGAACGCTCCGGGAAACGTCACCGAGAACATGCTCGCCGCCTACAACGCGGGCGCCTACGCGGTCATCAAGTACGGGGGCGTGCCGCCGTACGCGGAGACCCGCAACTACGTGAAGACGATCACCACGCTGGCGAAGAGCTTCGCCGCTCCCGTCACCCGTGTGGACCCCTCGAAGCAGGCCGCGGGGGCCATCACGTACGCGCAGAAGAAGCTCGGCACGCCCTACCTGTGGGGTGGCAACGGCACGACTGACCAGGGCGGACGGTTCGACTGCTCGGGTCTGACCAAGGCCTCGTACGACAGTGTCGGGGTGACCCTGCCACGGGTGGCCAACGACCAGTACAACGCGGGGCCGCACCCCAAGCGCGACGAACTGCTCCCCGGGGACCTGGTCTTCTTCTCGGACGACCTCACCAACTCCCGCGCCATCCGGCACGTGGGCATCTATGTGGGCGGCGGATACATGATCGACGCTCCCCGGCCCGGTGCCGTCATCCGCTTCGACCCCGTCGACACGCCCGACTACTTCGGGGCCACCCGGGTGACCGAGGATGGCGCGAAAGCATTGCCCACTTCGGTATGAACCCACCCTCTGACCTGCGGCGATATCTCTCTTCGATAACGTGTGCGTGATCATTCCGTGGAGGGTGGAACGTAATGGAGGGAACCGTGCGTTCCTTTTGACGTAGAGAACCGATCTACAACCACGGGGGTGGACGGAGCGGCGCGCGAAAGGGCGCGGTCGCGGGAATGACGACGAAGGGGCCGCAGCGCCATGGCGCAACTCGCCGAATCCGGTTCGAACCCCGACGTCGACCTGCTGTACGACATCAATGGCCTGGCCAAGCACACGCCGCACTGGGTCGACCGGATCATGGAGTTCGTCGGCGAGTGGGGACTCCTGCTCGCGATGGTCCTGCTGGTCGTGTGGTGCTGGTCGACCGTGCGGCGGCGGGGCGGATCCGACGCGGCGGCGACCGTGGCCGCACTCGTCTGGACCCCGCTCGCGGCCGGTGTCGCCCTCCTCGTGAACATCCCGATAAGGGGTTTCGTGGAGCGCCCGCGCCCCTTCGTGGACCACCAGGGTCTCGACGTCCTCGTGGGCGGCAAGACCGACTTCTCCTTCGTCAGCGACCACGCGACGATCACCATGGCGATGGGTGTCGGACTCTTCGTCGCCCACCGGAGGTTCGGGCTCGCCGGGATCGCGCTGGCGCTGCTCGAAGGGTTCTGCCGGGTCTTCATGGGCGTGCACTACCCGACGGACGTCATCGGCGGATTCGCGCTCGGCACGGCCGTCGTCCTGCTGCTGTCGCCGCTCGCCATGGCTCTGCTCACCCCGGTCATGAAGGCCGTCGAGACCGCCCCGCGCGTGGGCCGGCTGATCCGCTCGCGCGGCGCCGTACCCGTCGGGCGGGAGACGCTGGTCCCTGGGGCGCGGGCCGGGCAGACGGAGGAACGGGACCTCGCCGCGTAGCGCGGTGCGGGACGGGGTGCCACGGCGTGGCGCTGCGGTCGGACGGGGTGCCACGGTGCAGCGCCGCGCGGTCCGGGTTGCCACGGTGCGCGCCGCGCGGGCCGGGCTGACAGGCCCGCGCGGCGGCCCGAGGCGTCCTCAGAGCGCCTGGGGGAACGAGAAGAAGCGGTTCGGGTCGTACTGGTGCTTCAGGGTCGCGAGCCGGGTGGCCGCGTCTCCGTAGTACGCCTTGCGCCAGTTGGTCAGCGTCGCGTCGGTGTAGTTCTGGTAGGCCGCGCCCGAGGCGTACCGGGTCATCGCGTTGTGGGCGCCCGTCAGCCAGGACTGGGCGGTGCCGCCGGAGGTGCCCGCCCGCCAGGAGACGATGTACTGGGCGAGCATGCGCGAGCGGCGGTGGACGAACGCGGTGGACGTGGGCGCGACGCGGTTGACGGCGCCGCCCAGCGCGGTGAGCGCGATGCTGCCGGCGCCGCCGCGCACCCCGGAGATCTGGTTCAGGAGGGTCTGGACGCCGGCCGCCGAGATGGAGCGGTCGAAGAAGTCCGAACGGGCCGCGTACGTCTCACGGCCGAGGGCACCCTGCGAGCTGCGGCCCGGTGTCGACCCCGGCAGATGGCACTGGGCGTCGGCGGAGAACGACGAGCAGCCCGCGTACACCTCCATCGACTCCTCGTAGGAGCGCCGCTTGAGGGAGACGCTGCGCGCCGGAGAGCCGATCCGGTCCGCCAGCCGGTCCACCGCGTTCTGGAGTTCGCCGTAGGTGCCGAGGGAGAAGGCGGCGATGGAGACGGTGGGCGTGCCGCCGGGCACGTTGGCCAGGTGACAGGACGACCAGATCTCGTCCGGCTGGGTCGGGCCCCACTCCTGCCAGGCCTTCACCACCGCGGCGGCCTTGGCCCACGGCCAGGTCATGTACGCCGAGACGCCCTGCGGTGCGGGGTGGGTCTTGAACCGGAGCTCGGTGACGACGCCGAAGTTGCCGTTGCCGGCGCCCCGCAGCGCCCAGAACAGGTCCTTGTTCTCGGTCGCGTTCGCGGTGAGCTGCTTGCCGTCGGCGGTGATCAGCGTCGCCTGGGTGAGGCTGTCGCAGGTCAGCCCGTACGCCCGTGACACGACGCCGTGGCCGCCGCCCAGGGTCAGGCCGGAGACGCCGACGGTGGGGCAGGAGCCGGCGGGGATGGTGACGCCCTTCGCGGCCAGCGCGCGGTAGACGTCGATCAGCTTGGAACCGGCGCCGACGACCGCCTCGTTCGCCGAGGCGCGGATCTTGTTCAGCTTGGAGACGTCGATGATCAGGCGGCCGTCGCCGGAGGACCAACCCGCGTAGGAGTGGCCGCCGTTGCGGATCGAGACCTTCACGCCGTGGGCGCGGGCGTAGTCCATCGTCGTGCGGATGTCGTCGGCGTGCGCGACGTAGGCGACGGCGGCGGGCTTCAGGTTGTCGAAGCGCGTGTTGTAGAGCTGGTGGGCGGCGGTCCAGCTCCGGTCGCCGGGGCGGATCAGGGCGCCGTCCAGTTGGTGGGAGAGCGCGGTCCAGTTGGCGGCCGCCCTGTTGGCCTCGGTCGCCGTCCGTATGCCGGTGGTGTCGGCCGCGCCTGCCGTGGCGCTCGTGGACCCGGCCTTGCCGTCGGCGTGCGGGCCGCCCTTGTCGCTGCCGCTGCAGGCGGACGTCGCCGCCGCCGCGAGGACGGCTGTGGTTCCGCCGATGAACGAACGCCGTTGCATGTGTGCCTCCCGTGGGTTCCGTGGAACGAGACGGGCCCCCGGGCTCGGGGGTTCCGCACGGCTGTGTCGCAGAACGGCTACAGCACTGCGCATCTCAGCACGTGGGGTTCCGGGCGACGGCGGTGGGGGGCGGTTCCCGTCCGGTGGGTGGGTCGGGGCCGTGCCGGTGCATCAGCCCGTCGCCGTTGGACGGAGAGGTGACCGTCGGTGGCGACGGGCATCGATGTACCGGCACGTCCCCTCGCGCCGAATCCCGGCTGCGGGTGCGGGATCCAGGCGGTCACAGCCCCGGCCGGGAAAATCCAGCCCCTCCGGCGTTTGAGGAGCGGGGTCTGGGGCGGAGCCCCAGGTGCGATGGGGATCCCCCCTGGTCGAGCGAAGCCGAGACCTTGGGGGAGGGTAGGGGCGAAGAAGGCTGGTGCGGCGGACCGCTTCAGGGGGTCGTCGTCAGGGCGTGGGTCGCCGCGTCCGTGCGGGCCTGGCTCCTGGCGCGGCGCGCCGGGCCCCGCCAGCCGCACGTGCAGCGGGCCAGGCAGAAGGGGCCCTGCTCGACCGTGGTCGTCCGGTGACCGGGAACAGGGTCCGTCTCGTCCAGATGCTCCACACCGACAACGTTACCCAAGCCAAGTGAACGGATCCCCGCCGCGTGACGGGCGACTCCACCTGTCGTTAACGGGACGACGGGATGGCCCGGCACGGACCGGCTGGGGGTCGGTGGACGATGGTGGCGCAGCAGCAGGAACGGGCGGCGGTCCTGGTCGCGTTCGTCGCGGCGGGACTCATGGTCTGTGGCACCGGATGCTCGGGCGGCGGGACGGCCGCGGAGGACGTCCGCAACGGCCCCGGCACCGCCGACACGCTGCGCCGGGCGGTGGCAGCCCTGGAGCGCGCCGGCAGCGCGAAGGCCACCACGTCGATGGAGATGGCCACCGGCGGGACCCGGGTCACCATCCGCGGGCAGGGCGTGTACGACTTCAGGAAGCAGACGGGCCGCCTGAAGGTGCTGCTGCCGCAGGATCCCGCGGGAGCGGCCGAGCACCGGCCGATCACCGAACTTCTGACTCCGGGCGCTCTGTTCATGAAGAACAGGGGAGCCGGAGTGCCCGCCGACAAGTGGGTGCGCGTGGAGACCGCCGGCCTCACGGACGGCAACCTCGTCACGGGCGGTGCCACCGATCCGTACGCCGCCGCCGAACTGCTGCGCGGCGCGCGGTCGGTGACCTATGTGGGGAAGACCGAGGTCGCCGGGATCCCCGTACGGCACTATCGCGGGACCGCGGACCTCGGCACCGCCGCGCGGGACGCCTCGACGGAGCAGCGGCCGGCGCTGAGGGCGGCGGCGAAGGGGTTCGCCACCACCGCCGTGCCGTTCGACGCTTACCTCGACGACCAGGGGCGCCTGCGCAAGGTCCGGCACCGGTTCAGCTTCGTCAACGGACAGAGGAAGGGCACCGTGGCCGTCGCTTCGACGCTCCTGCTGTACGACTTCGGCAGCCCCGCGGTCGTACGGCTGCCGGATTCCTCCGACATCTACGCCGGGAAGATCGCGGAGTAGTGGCTTCCGCGGAGATGGGCAAGAGCATCCGGAGCCGTAGCTTCAGAGGAGGGCTGGAAATGGCCCTTCCGTGCCATGCGCGGTGTGTAGGCCGCTCCCTACTCTAGGAAGTCGGTGACGGCAGGAAGAGGTGATGTGCGTGGCCCCGGTCGGCGGTGCGGCAGTTCAGGACCACGTGGCCCTCGCCGAGATCGACCTGTGCGGTGAGCTGATCATCGCGGCCTCGGCGGCGCACGAGGACCGCCTCAGCCTGGAGAGCATCGACGCGGTGCTGAAAGTGGCCGAAGAGCGCGCTCCCGCCCGGCGGGGCGGGGAGGACTAGTCCTTTCCGGTCCCGCCCTGATGGCCGAGGTGCGCACGTCGCGGATGTCACATGCGTCGTATCTCTCACGTTTCGCGTATTTCGCGAGCCGTCGCGGCCGGCTCAGGTGCGCAGCAGGCGGCCGATCGCCTTCGTCGCTTCCTCGACCTTCGCGTCGATCTCGGCGCCGCCCTTGAGGGCCGCGTCCGCCACGCAGTGACGCAGGTGCTCCTCCAGGAGCTGGAGGGCGAAGGACTGGAGGGCCTTGGTGGAGGCGGACACCTGGGTGAGTATGTCGATGCAGTAGACGTCCTCGTCGACCATCCGCTGGAGGCCCCGGATCTGGCCCTCGATGCGGCGCAGCCGCTTCAGGTGCTCGTCCTTCTGCTGGTGGTAGCCGTGGATGCCGCGGTCGTGGTCGGTCACGATCTTCTGCGGGTCGCCAGAGGGCGCCGTCGCGTCGGCCTCGGTGGTCGTCATCGCGTCCTCCTGCTGGATCCGATCGGCGATCCTGTCTGAAACGCCACTTACATATACCCCTGGTGGGTATATCGTACCGAACTTTGCTGGGTATGGAGCCCTTGCCCGGCGCCGGTACCGGACCCCGTGCCGATCGCTGTGCCTGATGGGCGACACTGGGTGGCGGCCCGTTAGCCGTGGCCGGATGATGCGCCTAGCATCAGCCTGACCGAACCGAAGCACCCCGAGGACCCCAACGTGCGCTTTCGTCTGACCCCCAGGGAGACGAGCTTCTACGACATGTTCTCCGCATCCGCGGACAACATCGTCACGGGCTCGAAGCTCCTGATGGAACTGCTCGGGGCGGACACTTCCGCTCGGGCCGAGATCGCAGAGCGTATGCGGGCCGCGGAACACGCCGGTGACGACGCGACACACGCGATCTTCCACCAGCTGAACTCCTCCTTCATCACGCCCTTCGACCGCGAGGACATCTACAACCTCGCCTCGTCCCTCGACGACATCATGGACTTCATGGAGGAGGCCGTCGATCTGGTCGTCCTGTACCAGGTCGAGGAGCTGCCCAAGGGCGTCGAGCAGCAGATCGAGGTGCTGGCGCGGGCCGCCGAGCTGACCGCCGAGGCCATGCCCAACCTGCGGACCATGGACAACCTCACCGAGTACTGGATCGAGGTCAACCGTCTGGAGAACCAGGCCGACCAGATCCACCGCAAATTGCTGGCCCACCTCTTCAACGGCAAGTACGACGCCATGGAGGTGCTGAAGCTCAAGCAGATCGTGGACGTGCTGGAGGAAGCGGCCGACGCGTTCGAGCACGTGGCGAACACGGTGGAGACCATCGCCGTCAAGGAGTCCTGACCCGTTCATGGACACCTTTGCTTTGATCGTGACCATCGGGGTCGCGCTCGGTTTCACGTACACGAACGGCTTCCACGACTCGGCGAACGCCATCGCCACCTCCGTGTCCACGCGTGCCCTGACGCCGCGGGCCGCGCTCGCCATGGCCGCGGTGATGAACCTCGCCGGCGCGTTCCTGGGCAGCGGGGTCGCCAAGACCGTCAGTGAGGGGCTGATCCAGACGCCCGAGGGCTCGAAGGGGATGGGCATCCTCTTCGCGGCGCTCGTCGGCGCGATCACCTGGAACCTGATCACCTGGTACTTCGGTCTGCCGTCCTCGTCCTCGCACGCCCTGTTCGGCGGCATGGTCGGCGCGGCCCTGGCCGGCGGTACGACGGTCTACTGGAGCGGGCTGGTCGACAAGGTCATCATCCCGATGTTCCTGTCGCCGGTCGTCGGTCTGCTCGTCGGCTATCTCGTGATGGCCTTGATCATGTGGCTGTTCCGGCGGTCCAACCCGCACAAGACCAAGCGCGGTTTCCGTATCGCGCAGACGGTGTCCGCGGCCGGCATGGCGCTCGGGCACGGTCTCCAGGACGCCCAGAAGACGATGGGTGTCGTGGTGATGGCGCTGGTCATCGCCGGCGAGCAGGGGCCGAACGACCCGATTCCGGTCTGGGTGAAGATCGTTTGCGCGATGATGCTGTCGCTGGGCACGTACGCGGGCGGCTGGCGCATCATGCGGACGCTCGGGCGGAAGATCATCGAGCTCGATCCGCCGCAGGGGTTCGCCGCGGAGACGACCGGTGCCTCGATCATGTTCGCCACGGCGTACCTCTTCAAGGCGCCCATCTCCACGACGCACGTCATCACCTCGGCGATCATGGGTGTCGGGGCGACGAAGCGGGTGAACGCCGTGCGGTGGGGTGTCGCCAAGAACATCGTCCTCGGCTGGTTCATCACCATGCCGGCCGCCGCTCTCGTGGCCGCGGCCAGTTTCTGGGTCGTGAATCTGGCGTTCCTGTAGGGCGTGATCGCCGCCGGGTGGGTGCTTCCGGCGGTGCGTGGGCCGGTCCTTCGGGGCCGGCCTTTTGCGTTACCGGCCCCCCACCCAGGCATGGGGGCTTCGCCTCCCGTGCGCCCTGAGCTTCGCCCCTGTGTGCCGGGGGCTCCGCCCCCTACCTGGGCTGTGCCGACTCATTCACTCACTCGTCCGCCCGCTGCGAGCCCGTCCGCCCGCTGCGAGACGGATGTGCAGGGAGGAAGCGGGGGTTCGGGGGCGAGCCGGGGAAGGAACGGAACCCGCCCGCCTGTCCCGAAGGGAAAACGAGCGGGCCCGCCCCCGGGAGCCAGGGGCGGGCCCTTCTCGTCCTCGCGGTGGCACCGCCATGCAGCACCGCGAGGGGTTTTCGGGAGGCGGTCCGGTCAGCCGAAGCGACCGGAGATGTAGTCCTCCGTGGCCTGGACGGACGGGTTGGAGAAGATCCGCTCCGTGTCGTCGATCTCGATGAGGCGGCCGGGCTGGCCCACCGCGGAGAGGTTGAAGAACGCCGTACGGTCGGAGACGCGGGCGGCCTGCTGCATGTTGTGCGTCACGATGACGATCGTGAAGCGCTCCTTCAGCTCACCGATCAGGTCCTCGATGGCGAGGGTGGAGATCGGGTCCAGGGCCGAGCAGGGCTCGTCCATGAGGAGGACCTGAGGCTCGACCGCGATCGCCCGCGCGATGCACAGACGCTGCTGCTGACCGCCGGACAGGCCGGACCCGGGCTTGTTCAGCCGGTCCTTGACCTCGTTCCAGAGGTTCGCGCCCTTCAGGGACCGCTCGACGATGTCGCTGAGCTCGGACTTCTTGTAGGAGCCGTTGAGCTTCAGGCCCGCCGCCACGTTGTCGAAGATCGACATGGTGGGGAAGGGGTTGGGACGCTGGAAGACCATGCCGATGGTGCGGCGCACGGCGACGGGGTCTATGCCGTTCCCGTACAGGTCCTCGTCGTCGAGCAGCACCTTGCCCTCGACACGGCCACCGGGGGTGACCTCGTGCATGCGGTTCAGGGTGCGCAGGAAGGTCGACTTTCCGCAGCCGGAGGGGCCGATGAAGGCCGTCACGGAGCGGGGCTCGACCGTCATGGAGATGTCTTCGATCGCCTTGTGGGCGCTGTAGTAGGCGGTCAGACCGCTTACGTCGATTCGCTTGGCCATGTCAGTCACTGCTTCTTTCGAAAGGATCGGATCGCTGATCGGCCGCGTCAGCGGCCCGTCTTGGGTGCCTTCCAGCGCGCGATGGCGCGGGCTCCCATGTTGAGGATCATGACGAACAGGATGAGGGCGAGCGCCGCCGCCCAGGCCCTGTCGGTCGATGCCGGGGTTCCTGCCGAGTACTGCCGGTAGATGTACAGCGGCAGCGAGGCCTGCGGGCCGTCGAACGGGTTGTTGTTGATGAAGTTCGTACCCCACACCAACAGCAGCACGGGAGCGGTCTCACCGGTGATGCGCGCGACCGCGAGCATCACGCCCGTGGTGATACCGCCGATGGACGTCGGCAGGACCACCTTGAGGATGGTGCGCCACTTCGGGATGCCGAGGGCGAGGGAGGCCTCGCGCAGCTCGTTCGGGACGAGCTTGAGCATCTCCTCGGTGGAGCGGACCACCACGGGCATCATCAGGATCGACAGGGCCATCGCGCCGGCGAAGCCGGAGTAGCCCATGCCCATGATCAGGATCCAGAAGCTGAGAACGAACAGACCGGCGACGATCGACGGGACACCCGTCATGACGTCGACGAAGAAGGTGACCGCCTTGGCGAGCTTGCCGCGGCCGTACTCGACGAGGTAGATCGCGGTGAGCACGCCGATCGGAACGGCGATGAGCGAGGCGATGCCCACCTGCTCCAGCGTGCCGATGATCGCGTGGTAGATGCCTCCACCGGTCTCGGTGTCGGTGACCACGCCCATGGAGTGGCTCAGGAAGTAGGGGTCGAAGGCCTTGACGCCGCGCTTGAGGGTTTCCCAGATCAGGGAGACCAGCGGCACCACGGCGACGATGAAGCAGACCCAGACCAGGCTGGTGGCGACGCGGTCCTTGGCCTGGCGGCGGCCCTCGACGCGCGAGGCGAACACGTATGTACCGAGGACGAAGAGGATCGCGGCGATCAGGCCCCACTGGACCTTGCTGTCCAGGCCGGCGGCGAAGGAGATTCCCAGCCCGACCGCGATGGAACCCGCCGCGATGGCCCAGGGGGACCACTTGGGAAGGCTTCCGCCGCGCAGCGTGCTGGCGTGCTTGCGGGTGACGGGTGCGTTGCTCATGCGTTGGCCCCCGAGTACTCCTTGCGGCGGTTGATGATGAAGCGCGCCGCGCCGTTCACCAGCAGGGTGATCACGAAGAGGACGAGACCCGAGGCGATCAGGGCGTCCTGGCCGAACACGGTGGCCTCGTTGAACTTGGCCGCGATGTTCTGCGCGAAGGTGCCGCCGCCGGGATCGAGCAGGCTGGCCTGGATGTCGAAGCTCGGGGACAGCACGGTGGCGACGGCCATCGTCTCGCCGAGCGCGCGGCCGAGGCCGAGCATCGAGGCGGAGATCACGCCGGAGCGGCCGAAGGGCAGCACCGACATGCGGATGACCTCCCAGCGCGTGGCGCCGAGAGCGAGTGCGGCTTCCTGGTGCATCTGCGGAGCCTGGCGGAAGACCTCACGGCTCACGTTCGTGATGATCGGAAGGATCATGATCGCGAGCAGGATGCCGACGGTGAGCATGGAGCGGGGCGCTCCGTCCTGCCAGGTGAAGATGCCGGTCCAGCCGAAGTAGGTGTCGAGCCAGCCGAACAGCCCGTTCATGTGCGGTACGAGGACGATGGCGCCCCAGAGGCCGTACACGATGGAGGGGACGGCGGCGAGCAGGTCGATCACGTACGCGATGGGTCCGCCGAGCTTGCGCGGCGCGTAGTGCGTGATGAACAGGGCGATACCGACCGCGACCGGGACCGCGAGGGCCATGGCGATGATCGCGGAGACCACCGTGCCGAAGGCCAGCACCGCGATGCCGAAGACCGGCGGGGTGAAGCCGGTGTTCCACTCGAAGGTGGTGAGGAAGTTGCCGTGGTTCTTGCTGAGCGCGAGCGAGGCGCGGTAGGTGAGGAAGACCGCGATGGCGGCCATGATCACCAGGAGGAGGATGCCGGAACCGCGGGAGAGCGCGAGGAAGACGCGGTCTCCGGGGCGGGTGGCACCGCGGGCGTCGCGCTTGCGCGCGGCACCCGAAGATCGTGGGGTGGGGGGAGGCGCTTCAGTCTGAGTCGATATGTCCATCATGAGTCTCCGGTCTGCGGAGCCGGTTCGAGTACCGGCTCCAGGCGGCGGTGCACCGGACGGTGCGGCCCGCCTCGGCGAGGCGGGCCGCACACTCGGGTCAGCTCAGGTTCGAGATGGTGGAACGAACCTTGGTGATGATCTCGGCGGGGATCGGCGCGTACTGGGCGGCGGTCAGCTGCTTCTGGCCGTCCTCGCTCGCGGTGTAGGTGAGGAAGGCCTTCGTCGCGGCCAGGGTGTCGGCCTTGTTGCCCTTCTCGCAGAGGATCTCGTAGGTGACCAGCGTGAGCGGGTAGGCGCCATCGGCGGTCGGCTTGTAGTTCAGCTGGAGCGCCAGGTCGTTGCCGGTGCCGACGACCTTGGCGGAGGAGATGGCCTTGGTGGCGTTCTCGACCGTGGCGGCGGCAGGGGTGGCGGCGTCCGTCTTGAGGGCGGCGGCCTTGATGCTGCCGGTGGCGTAGGAGAGCTCGAAGTACGAGATCGCGCCGGGGGTCTGGTTCACCTGCTGGGCGAGACCGGCGGAACCCTGAGCGGACTGGCCGCCCTTCGCCTGCCAGGCCTTGCCGCCGGAGTACTTCCAGTCCGCCGGGGCGGTGGCGATGAGGTACTTGGTGAAGTTGTCCGTGGTGCCGGACTCGTCCGAGCGGTGGAACGCCTGGATCTTGGTGGAGGGAAGCTTCGCGTCGGGGTTCAGCTTCCGGATGGCCGCGTCGTCCCACTTCGTGATCTTGCCGTCGAAGATCTTGGCGAGCGTGGCGGAGTCCAGGACCAGGTTGTCGACACCGGGGACGTTGTAGCCGATCGCGATGGGGCCGCCGACCATGGGCAGGTCGACCGCGGCGTTGCCGCCGCAGACCTTCTTCGCGGCCGTGGCCTCTTCGGGCTTGAGCGGCGAGTCCGAACCGGCGAACGCGGTCTGGCCCTGGGTGAACGCGGTGACGCCGGCGCCCGAACCGGTCGGGTTGTAGTTGATCTGGACGTCCTTGCAGGCGGCCGTGAAGGCCTTGACCCAGGCGTCGATCGCGTTCTTCTGCGCGGAGGAGCCGGAGGCCTGCAGCTGGCCCTTGGCGTCGTCACACTTGATGGCGCTGTTGTTGCTGGCCGAGGCCGAGCTGCCGCCACCGCTGGCGTTGCCGGTGTCGTCAGAACCGCACGCCGTGAGGGCCAGGGCGCCGGAGACGGCGAGAGCACCGAGGGTGAGGGCACGCCGGTTCATGCGCTGAAGCTTCACTTCGGGAGTTCCTTCCAGGAGCCGCCGTCAGGTGGCGGCGTGCGATGTCTGTCGTACTGCGGTCTGTAGCGATGGGAAGGGTTCGCCCTGAGGCGTCCTTCGCACCGCGTAAGGCCGAAATTAAGCAGATCAGGTGAAGGCGCCGAAGGCCGTAAGTGAACGGGGGGTGAACCCCTGACGGCGGTGCGGTGAGGTCACGGAACGCTCACGTCGAGGACACGGCTGTGTCCCGGCTGAGGGGGCCGGAAGGGAAACTCCAGGTAACCGAAAGGGTGCGGTCGCGGCCCGTGACGCCCATGTTCCCGTCATAGCTCATTCGCCCCGATTTCCTCATGAGCAACAGCGAAGGGCGCGCTCACTACGGTGAGTGGCCGTCGTCGGCTCCCCAGGCTCGATTTCGCCCATGGCCGTGCGCCGCGCCGAAAGCCGGGGCGGCGCCTGTCCTCTCCAGGGGAACACGTCAGGCCAGACGCAGCGCGTCCAGCAGCGCGTCGACCAGATCGCGGTCGCGTGGCTGGGTGAGGCGGTGGCGTGCGGCGGTGGGCGAGAGCCAGAGCACGCGGTCGACCTCGTCGTTCGGGGCGAAGCGGCCGTCGGCCGCCTCGGCGGCCCAGTAGCGGACCTCCTTGGGGCGCCCGCCGACGGCATAGTGGAGGGTGGGAAGCACGGCACTGGGGACGGCGTCGTAACCCGTCTCCTCCTCGACCTCGCGCAGCGCGCCGGTCAGGAAGGCCTCGCCGCGTTTCAGCTTGCCCTTGGGGTGGGACCAGTCGTCGTACTTGGGCCGGTGGACGAGACAGATCTGCAGCGCCGAGTCGACCGGGGAGCGGCGCCACAGGACGCAGCCCGCCGCGTGAATCGTGTCGTCGGCCATGGGGCCTCCCTCAGAGGGTGCGTACGGCTTCCTTCTGCCAGGCCTGCTGGAAGGCGAACCGTGCCGCCTCCACCTCGTGGCGCTGGTCGGCGTGCAGCACACCGAGCGCGTACGCCGTCGCCGGCGCGATGCGCGGGGTGCGTGCCGCGGAGGCGGCGGCGGAGGCCGCCTCCGCGGCGTCCCGGTGCCGGTTCAGCGCCGTCCCCGCGCCGAGCAGGCGTACGTCGACGGGGCACTCGCCCCGGTGCAGCACCTCGCCGGCGTAGCGGTGCAGGCGCAGCAGCAGCCGGACCTGGTGCCAGGGCGCGTCCTGCGGCTGGGGGGCGGTGTCGGCGGAGAGGCCGTGCACGAGGGCTTCCGCGTTGTAGGGACGGCCCGCGACGACCAGCGGCAGCGCGCTGACGGCGTCGGCCAGCCGTTCCTGGGCCGCGGCGGCCAGCGGACGCAGATCGGCGGTGTTCGCGGCCGGGGCCAGCGGAACCTCGCTGGCCAGCACGGCGACGCTGTCGGCGACGGCGTGGAAGCGGGAGGAACCCAGTGCCTGGAGGGCCGCCGAGTGGGCGCGGGTGCGGGCGAGCGTGAGCTGGCGGTCGAGGAGCGCGCCCGCCTTCGCGGCGCCGACGGTGAGATTGCCGGCCTTGGAGGCCGCGGCCGGGCCCCGGCCGGCCTGGCCGGGCACGCCGGCCGTGCCGGACAGCCGGTTCAGCGCGCCGATCAGCCGTTCCAGGCGTGCGGCATAGGCGTGTTCGCGCGCCAGGGTGCCCGAGAGCCAGGCCAACTCGGGGCGCATCCCCTCCGACCAGTCCGCGTCGAGGAGCGGCCGGAAGGTGTGCAGGCTGCCGCTGATGCGGCGGGCGGAGTGGCGCAGGGAGCGCGCCGCGTCGCCGGACTCTCCTCCGGCGCTCGCGGCGCCACCGGTTTCCCGGTGCTGGCGCAGCGAGCGCAGGAATTCCGTGGCCTGGGCCCGCAGATAGCCCGCCAGGGCGTCACCGATCGGGGTGTCTCCCCCGTCGAGGGGGGCCGTCTCGGCCACGGAGCTGGTGGGGGGATCAAGGTGCTGCTGTGCCACGCCGGCGCCTCCGGGCGTCTATGAGCATCTCCTGGACGTTCCGCAGGGGCTGTCCCTCCGCGTCGGTCGCGTGGCGGATCCACTCGCCGTCGGGGCCGAGGTGCCAGGAGGCCGTGGTGTCGGACATGCCGGTCTCCAGCAGCCGGTTGAGGGCCGCGCGGTGAGCCGGGTCGGTGACCCTGACCAGGGCCTCGATCCGCCGGTCGAGGTTGCGGTGCATCATGTCGGCGCTGCCGATCCACACCTCGGGTTCGCCTCCGTTGCCGAAGGTGAAGACCCGGGAGTGCTCCAGGAAGCGGCCGAGGACGGAGCGGACCCGTATGTTCTCGGACAGGTCCGTGACGCCGGGGCGGACGGCGCATATTCCGCGCACCCAGACGTCGACCGGCACGCCGGCCTGGGAGGCACGGTACAGAGCGTCGATGAGTGCCTCGTCCACCATCGAGTTGACCTTGATGCGGACGAAGGCGGGGCGCCCGGCCTTGTGGTGCTGTACTTCCTTGTTGATCCGTGCGACCAGGCCGTCGCGCAGCGACTTGGGCGCGACGAGCAGACGGCGGTAGGTCTCGCGGCGCGAGTAGCCCGAGAGCCGGTTGAAGAGGTCGGAGAGGTCCGCGCCGACCTGGGGATCGGCGGTGAGCAGTCCGAGGTCCTCGTACAGCCGGGCGGTCTTCGGGTGGTAGTTGCCGGTGCCGACATGGGAGTAGCGGCGCAGGGTCTCGCCCTCCTGCCGGACCACGAGCGACAGCTTGCAGTGGGTCTTCAGGCCGACGAGGCCGTACACGACGTGGCAGCCGGCCTCTTCGAGCTTGCGGGCCCACTTGATGTTCGCCTGCTCGTCGAAGCGCGCCTTGATCTCGACCAGGACGAGGACCTGCTTGCCGGATTCGGCCGCGTCTATCAGCGCGTCCACGATCGGCGAGTCGCCGGAGGTGCGGTAGAGCGTCTGCTTGATGGCGAGCACGTCCGGGTCGGCTGCGGCCTGTTCCAGGAAGGCCTGCACCGAGGTGGAGAAGGAGTCGTACGGGTGGTGCAGCAGGACGTCGCGCTCGCGCAGCGCGGCGAAGATGTCGGGCGGCGACGCCGACTCGACCTCGGCGAGATCGCGGTGGGTGCCCGCGATGAACTTGGGGTACTTCAGCTCGGGCCGGTCCAGGGAACCGATGCCGAAGAGGCCCGTGAGGTCCAGGGGACCCGGCAGCGGGTACACCTCGGCCTCGGAGATCTTCAGTTCGCGTACGAGGAGGTCGAGGACGTAGCGGTCGATGGACTCCTCGACCTCCAGGCGCACCGGCGGGCCGAAGCGGCGCCGCATGAGCTCCTTCTCCAGGGCCTGGAGCAGGTTCTCGGCGTCGTCCTCCTCGACCTCCAGGTCCTCGTTGCGGGTGAGCCGGAAGGTGTGGTGTTCGAGCACCTCCATGCCCGGGAAGAGCTCCTCGAGGTGGGCCGCGATCACGTCCTCGATGGGGACGTAGCGGTTCGGGGAGGCCTCCAGGAAGCGGGAGAGCAGCGGCGGGACCTTGACGCGCGCGAAGTGGCGGTGGCCGCTGACCGGGTTCCGTACGACGACGGCGAGGTTCAGGGACAGGCCGGAGATGTACGGGAAGGGGTGCGCGGGGTCGACCGCCAGCGGGGTCAGGACCGGGAAGATCTGGTGCCGGAAGAGAGTGAACAGGCGGGCCTGCTCCTTCTCGGTCAGCTCGCTCCAGCGGACGAGGTGGACACCCTCCTCCGCGAGCGCGGGGGCGACGTCCTCCTGGTAGCAGGCGGCGTGGCGGGCCATGAGTTCGCGGGAGCGGGCCCAGATCATCTCCAGGACCTCGCGGGGCTGGAGGCCCGAGGCGGACTTGGTGGCGACACCGGTGGCGATGCGGCGCTTGAGGCCGGCCACCCGGACCATGAAGAACTCGTCCAGGTTGCTGGCGAAGATCGCCAGGAAGTTGGCGCGCTCCAGCAGGGGTGTGTTCGGGTCCTCCGCGAGTTCCAGGACGCGCTCGTTGAACGCGAGCCAGCTTCGCTCGCGGTCCAGGAAGCGGCCTTGCGGCAGCATGATCCCGTCCTGCTCCAGGTCCTCGTACGCGTCGAGGTCGGCGTCGAGGTCGGGCTCCAGGTCGGACACGTTCGCCGCGACGGTGTGCGGACGGTGGGCGGCGATGGAGCCGACGGAGGGCTGCGGGTGCTGCACGGGTGCCTGGGCGCTTCGCTGGTTCATGGACCCATTCTTCCGTGCCGGAGGCGAGACCGGCGCGTCGGAGAGGGCGGGTGTCAGCGCGGTGATGCGGAGATTCCCGTTCCGCTTCGCCGGCGTACGCTGGCTCCGTGTCGACGGTGAGGGCTCGTTCTCCGGCGTGGGAGAAGGCTCGGGCACGGCGGGCTGCATTGCTCGAGCGTCGCAAGGTCACCTGAATCGATGGTTACGGCGACATGACGTGCGGGATATCTGGGGGAGGCTCCCGGACGTCTGCGTGTCCGGGAGCCGTGTACACACCCCTCCGCGCAGCGTGCGCGTCGGCCGGTGCTACCCCCGGTTACGAATGCCGCCTCCGCAGCAGGGCGAAGGCCGCGGCGGCCGCGAGCCCCGCGACGGCCAGGAGCAGGCCGCTCTCCACGAGCTGGAGGGGCCAGAAATGGGACTCCGGGTGATAGGTCGTCCAGAAATCGGTCAGCCCCGTCCCCTTCGCACACTTCTCCAGGGCGGCGGCGCTGTCGGTTCCGACGCAGGCCATGCTGGTGGTCAGTCGTTCGCCGGTGCCGGTGACGGCACCGTGTTCGAGGACCAGCGTGCCGTGCGGGAGGTTGAGTGCGGCCAGTCCGGTGGCCGTCTCGGCGGGCCACAGGCTCATCCGGAACCCGTCCAGCACCTCGTGCAGGACGTAGGCCGCGGCGAGGGCGGCAGCGGCGGCGGGCAGCGCCTTGCGCAGGGCCAGGCCGGCGAGCGCGCCGAGGGCGAGGCCCGCGAGGGCGTACGCGACGGCCACCGGCCCGGAGGAGATGAAGACGTTCATGGTGAACCAGCCGCCGGACAGGTCCCCCCTCCCGGCGCGGCGGGTCCAGTTGAGGAGCAGGACCGCCAGGGTGGTGCCCGCCGTCAGCAGGACCGCGGGGACGGCGAGTTTGGTGGCGAGCCAGCGCGCCGGGGTGACGGACTGGGTCCACGCCAGCCGCGCCGTGCCGCTCTCCAGCTCGCGGCCGGTCAGCGCGGCGCCCGCCCAGACCGCGACCGCGTAGATCTGGAACGTGACGCAGGCGGAGGTCAGGGCGAGGACGTAGTCGTACGTCCTGGCCGTCGCGGTCTGCCGGACGGTTCCGCAGTCGATCGGGAACGGGTCCGACGCGTCGCAGCCGCCGACGGCCGCGCGGGCCTCGGGGCCGGCGGCGAGCAGCCAGATCAGGGCCGCGACGACGGTGAGCAGGGCGGCGCCCCAGATGAACAGGGCCGTGCGGTGCAGGCGCAGCACGGTCCAGGTCAGACCGGACGGGCGGTACGGGGCCGGGCGGGACGGGCGGTACGGGGCCTGGCCTGAGGGGGGTTTGCCGGTCAGGGTGCTCATGAGGTCGACCTCTTCCGCAGGACGGCGAAGGCGGCGGCGACCAGGATCGCGGTGGCGGCGAGCATGACGCCGGTCTCCAGGAGCTGGCGGGGCCAGTAGTCGGGGGAGGGGAGGTACTGGCGGGTGAAGCCGACGACGTCGTGCCGGGCGAGGCAGGCCTGGCTGTCGTAGCAGCCCGGGTCGGGGATCTCCGCGCCCGTGGAGGTGATCGCCCGGCTCCGGACGGACAGTTCGGGCTGCTGATAACTGCCCTGGAAGGGCCAGGAGTTGGCCCGGAACATGATGACCGCGTACTGGGCGAGACCGGCGACCGCGATGGCGGGCAGGGTGCGGCGCAGCGCGAGACCGGCGAAGGCGCCGACGGCCAGGCCGAGGAGCGGGGCGGCGACGGTGGCCGGGCCGATGGAGAAGTACAGGGCGCGCGGTCCGATGCCGGCCAGCAGGAGGTTGGCGTGGGCGTCCCACAGCATCCGGTACAGGACGACCAGCAGGCCGGTTCCGACGGTGATGAGCAGCGCGGGAACGGCCAGTTTGGCGGCGAGCCAGCGGTTCGGGGTGACGGACTGGGTCCAGGCGAGCCGGGCGGTGCCGTTCTCCAGTTCGCGGGCGGTCAGCGTGCCGGCCGCGAAGACGGCGACGGCGAAGGAGGCGATGTTCAGCAGGGAGGCCGGGTCCTGGAAGAGGTCGTTGTAGACGCCCGAGAGGACCGAGCCGTTGGTGCCGTCGGCCCAGGCGTCCTCCTGCACTCCCGCGTAGCCGAACGTGTCGAGCAGGTGCTGGGTGTGGGCGGCGCCGGGGCCGTACAGCCACAGCAGCAGTCCGGCGGTGAGTACGACGAAGCCGGTCCAGATCCACAGCGCGGTGCGGTGCAGCCGCAGGACCGTCCAGACCAGGCCGCCCGGCGCGGGCAGGGTGCGGCGTACGGGGGCCGTCGGGGTGATGGCGCTCATCGGGTCACCGCCGCGGGGGCCGGAGTCGTGCCGGGGGTGAGCAGCGCGGGGGCTTCGGGGGAGCGCAGATGGGCGAGGACGAGTTCCTCCAGGGAGGGGCGTTCGGCGTCCCAGCGGTCGTCCACCGGTCCGTCGTTGCGTATCAGGGCCGTGAGACCGCGGCCGGCGGCGCGGGACTCGACGACGAGGTGCGGGGCGAGGTCGGCGGGGGTGCCGCGGCCGGTCACCAGGGTGTGCGCGAGGAGCAGGTCGTCCAGGCCGCCGCCGAGCCGGACGCGTCCGCCGCCCAGGAGCAGCAGGTGGTCGCAGGCGTCGGCCAGTTCGGTGACGATGTGCGAGGACATCAGGACGGTGGTGCCGTGTTCGGCGGCGTCCGCCATGAGGGTGCCCAGCAGTTCGTGGCGGGCCAGTGGGTCCAGGTCGGCCATCGGTTCGTCCAGCAGCATCAGTTCGGGCCGCTTGCCCAGCGCGAGGGCCAGTGCCACGCGGGTCCGCTGGCCGCCGGACAGCGTCCGGACCTTGGTGCCCGGGTCGAGCGATCCCTGCTCCACGATCGAGGCGGCGTGCGCGGCGTCCCAGCGGGCCGGGTTGAGTTCGGCGCCCAGGCGCAGCGTCTCGGCGATCGTGAGCTGGGGGTGCAGGGGCTTGTCCTGGGCGAGGTAGGCGATGCGCTCGCGCGCCTCGGCCGGACCGGTGCCGAGCACGGAGACGGTGCCGGCGGCGGGGCGCAGCAGCCCGGCCAGGGTCGCCAGCAGGGTCGACTTGCCCGCGCCGTTGGGGCCGACGAGGGCGCTGACGCGCCCGGCCGGGAGGCGGAAGGAGCAGTCGTCCAGGGCCGCGGCGGCGCGCCTGCCGTGGCGCACGGTGAGACCGCGCGCCTCGACGGCGACGGTGGATCGGGTGGTGCTGGTGGAACTCACTGGTCCCCCTTCGGGAAGTGTGTGTCCAGTACGGAGCCGAACAGTGCCGCCACGTCCTCGCGGTCGAGTCCGGCGGCGTGGGCGCTGCGGGCCCAGGCCTCCAGGTCCTCGCGCAGGGGCGAGTCCGCGGGGGCGGCGCCGAGCGTCCTGCGGACGAAGGTGCCGAGACCGCGCCTGGCCTCGACCAGCCCCTCGCGCTCCAGTTCGCGGTAGGCCTTCAGGACGGTGTTCGGATTGATCGCGGTGGCTTCCACGACCTCGCGGGCCGTGGGGAGCTTGTCGCCCGGTTCGAGGAGGCCGAGCCGGAGCGCCTGCTTCGTCTGCTGGACGATCTGGAGGTAGGTGGCGACGCCGCTGCGCCGGTCGATGCGGTACACGACCACTCGGACAACCACCCTTTCACTAATTGAGTAGTGAAAGGGTGGTGCAAGATGGGGGCCGTCGTCAAGTTCCGGGCCGGCGGGGCGTGTCGCTCCGGCCGTGAATCAGGGTGTTCACCAGGCACGCGAAGGCTTTCGGAAATTTCCGGCCGATGCGTGAACCGATCGGCGGGGCTCGTCCGATGAGGGGATGTGAGGGAAACGAGAAGCGACGGAGAGCTGCTGCGGGCCATCGCGGCGGACGGGGACCGTCGCGCCTTCGAAGAGCTGTACCGGCGGTACGCGCCATGGCTGACCGCGCGGTTGCGCGGCCGGTGCGCCGACGCCGGGATCGTCGACGACGTCGTTCAGGAGACCTTCCTCGCCGTGTGGCGCGGCACCGCCCGCTACCGCGAGGAGGGCGACCCGGCCGGCTGGCTGTGGCGCATCGGCTCCCGGCGCCTCGTCGACTCGATGCGCGGTGACGGCGCGCGCGGCCGGCTCCGCAACGCGCTGGCCCGCCTCCGGCACCGCGACGAGGTCTCCGCGGAGGAGCGCGTGCTGGCGGGCGTCGAACACGGCGACCTGGCGGGCGCGCTGACCAGGCTCTCGCCCGAACTCCGGGCGGTGCTCCAGGCCACCGTGATCGACGGACTCAGCACCAGGGAAGCGGCCGTCCTGCTCGGTATCCCGCCGGGCACGGTCAAGACGCGGGCACTGCGTGCGCGCAAGCAGTTGCGGGAGGCGTTGGCATGAGCGACGACCGTCACGGAAGCGATGGCGATGAGATGACCGGTGACAGCCGTACGGCCTGGCACGTGCCGGAGGACGACATCCGGGCCTATGCGCGCGGCGAGTTGGCGGCGCCCCGTCTGTGGTCCGCCGACACCCACCTCGCCGCGTGCGAGAGGTGCCGGGGGACGCTGGCCGCCATCAGCGACCCGGTCGCCCTGGACGCCGGATGGGAGCGGCTCGACGCCGAACTCGACGCCCCGCGGCCGGGTCCGGTGGAGTGGCTGCTCGTCCGGCTCGGCGTCGCCGACCACACCGCACGGCTGCTGGCCGCCTCCCCCGCCCTGCGCCGCTCCTGGCTGGGCGCGATCGGCGCCCTGCTGGTCATGACCGTGGTCGCGGCCGACGCGGTGCGGGCCGGGGCCACGCCCATCCTCTTCCTGGCCCTCGCGCCACTGCTCCCGCTCGCCGGGGTCGCGGTGTCCTACGGCCCCGGGATCGACCCGACGTACGAGATGGCGGTGGTCTCACCGCTGCACGGCTTCCGGCTCCTGATGATCCGCACGGTCGCGGTCCTGACCGTGTGCCTGGGGTTCAGCGGCCTCGCCACCCTCGCCCTCCCCTCCTACGGACTGCACGCCCTGGCCTGGCTGCTGCCCGCCCTCGCCCTCACCGCGACCGGACTCGCGCTCACCTCCCGGCTCGGTCCCGTCCTCGCCCCCTGCCTGGTCGGCGGCGGCTGGGTCGCCCTGCTGCTCGCGGCCCGGGCGACCACGGAACCCGACACCACGCTCGCCCCGTTCACCGCGGCCGGGCAGGGCGTCTCCGGGGCCGTCGCGGTACTGGCCGCCGTACTCCTCTATCTCGCCCGGGACCGGTTCGACGCGTCGCGCCTCCCGTTCACCGACTTCACCGACAGGAACGCAGCATGATTCCCACCGTCTCCGCCTCCGGGCTGAGCCTCCGCTTCGGCGGGACGCTCGCGCTCGACGACGTCTCCCTGCGCCTCCGAGAAGGAGTCACCGGACTCCTCGGCCCCAACGGCGCCGGAAAGACCACCCTGTTGCGGGTGCTCGCCACCGCCGTGCCCGCCGACCGGGGCTCCTTCACCGTCCTCGGCCACGACCCGGCCGGCACCGCCGGACGCCTGGACGTGCGGCGCGCGCTGGGCTACCTCCCGCAGACCCCCGGATTCCACCAGGACTTCTCGGCCTTCGAGTTCGTCGACTACGTGGCCATCCTCAAGGAGCTGACCGACCGCGGGGCCCGGCATCGCGAGGTCCGCCGCGTCCTGGACTCCGTCGGCCTGTCCGACGTGCGCGGCAAGCGCATCAAGCGGCTCTCCGGCGGTATGCGCCAACGGGTCGCGCTCGCCGCCGCCCTGGTCGGCGACCCCGGCTTCCTCGTCCTGGACGAACCGACCGTCGGGCTCGACCCCGAACAGCGCATGCGCTTCAGGGAACTGATCGCACAGGCGGGAGAAGGACGCACCGTCCTGCTCTCCACCCACCAGACCGAGGACGTCGCGATGCTCTGCCACCGCGTGATCGTCATGGACGCCGGACGCATCCGCTTCGAGGGCACCCCCGCGGAGCTGACCGAACGGGCCGCCGGCCGCGTGTGGAGCAGTACGGAACGCGATCCTTCGGCCCTGGCCGGATGGCGTACGGGCACGGGCGCCTTCCGTAACGTCGGCGATCCGCCCGAGGGCGCCGACCTCCTCGAACCGACGCTGGAGGACGGCTACTTGCTCACGCTCGACGCCCGGACCGCGGAGGTGGCGGCATGAGCGCCACCACGGACACGGTCACGCGGACGGCTCCCACGGGGGTGGAGCCGTCCGCCCGGGGCCGGGAATCCAGGTCGGCCGCGGTCCTGGCCCTCGCCCGCTTCGAAGCGCGCGAACTGCTGCTGCAGATCCCGGTCCTGCTCTTCCTCGCGCTGTATGTCGGCTATGCCGGCTGGAGGTTGTTCGTCGGGGGCGACGGCATGGACGACTTCCCGGTCCTCCAGGACACCGACAGGGCCACCCAGCCGACACCCATGCTGCTGGCCGTCGCCGTGTTCATCTGCGTCAACCGCGCCGTGCTGCGGTCCCGCCGGCAGTCCACCGACCAGCACTTCGACATCCTGCCCGTGGAAGCCTGGCGGCGGACGGTGGCGCACGCGCTGTCGGTCCTGCCCGTCGGCGCGATCACGGCGTTCGTCGTCGGCTTCCAGTACACCTGGGCGGCGCTGAAGCCGGGCGCCGTCGGTCACGGTTCACCCGCCGAACTGGTCGTGGGCCCGCTGATGGTCCTGCTGGCCGGGGTCCTCGGCGTCCTGCTCGCCCGGGTGATACCGGTCGGGTTCGTCGCCCCGCCCTTCGTGATCGGAGCGTTCGTCCTCACCACCCTGGTCTCCGCCGCCACCCAGGGAAAGCACTGGGTGAGCTGGCTCGGACCGGTCGTCACGGAAGAGGGCGCGGATCCGTTCCCCTCCGAACTGCTCGGCCGCCCGGCCGCCTGGCACGCGCTCTATCTGACGGGCCTCGTGGTCCTGCTGCTCTGCGTCGCCGTGCTGGTGAGCGGCGGCCGGACGAGGCTGGTCACGTCGGTGACCGTGCTCGCCCTCGCCGCGACGGCCGTCGGCGTGGCCGGACAGTCCCCGGGCGACCCGGCCTCGCTGATCGCGGCCCGCACCAAGGCGTCCGTGAGCCCGCAGAAGGAACAGACCTGTGTACGGCACGGACGGTCCACGTACTGCGCCTTCGCGGAATGGACCGGCCGCACCGACGACTGGGCCGAGGCGGTCGACCGCATCCAGTCCCGCGCGGGCGGTTCCGCGGGAGGCGAGCGGCTGACCGTGAGCCAGAGGATCGACGCCCGCTACGGCCTTCAGGGCGATGCCGCGATTTCCCCCTTCACCACGCCCGGACATGTCACCGTCGGCACGAGCTGGGGCGGCAACCGCCTTCCCGAGTTCGCGGTCGGCGTCGCCTCGGTCCTGGTCGTCGGCAACGAGAAGACCGCCGGCGAGATGTGCGACGCCCGCGTGGTGACCATCATGTGGCTGGCGCTGAGCACACAGCCGGACCCGATGCGGTCGCTGCGCGATGTCCGCCTCGACGACAGCATCGAGGGCTCCGCCATCGCGCTGGCCCCCACGAGCCCCGTCTCCATGTCCGCCCAGCAGACCACCGTGGTGCGCGAACTGCTTCAGAAGCCGCACTACAGCGTCGCCGCGAGGGTCAAGGCGCACTGGACGGAACTGACGTCCGCGAAGACGTCCACGGCACGGGTGGCCGAGCTGCTCGGCGTACCGGCCGGAGGCAAGGGGACCGCGGCGGACTCGGGGAGCGGCTCGTGCGAGGAGTAGTGAAGACGATGACAGGGGCTTCCGCCGACCGCCTCACGAAAGCAGCCGGGCCCCCACCCGCGCACGTCGTGGCCCGCGCCCTGGTCCGCCCGGTGTGGCGCGGCATGCCCCGGTGGGCCGTGATGACAGGCGCCGTCCTCGGGCTGATGCTGGCCGGCTCCTCCCGGACGGTCTCCGAGGAACCGGACCCGTGGCTGTGTCTCATGCTGCTGCGGGCCACCGCCCTCGCCTTCGGCCTGGGGCTGGCGTTCCTGCTCGACGACCCGGCCCGGCACACCACGGCCACGGTGCCGACCCCACGCCCGATACGGACGGGGCTGCGGCTGGTGCTCGTCGTGCCGTTCATGGCGGTGTGCTGGACGGCCGCGCTGTTCCTCATCCCCGCCGAGGGACGGCCCCCGATGGGCGCGATCACCCTGGAAGCGGCCGCTGTCATGACCCTCGCGCTGACCTCCGCGCTCGTCGCCGTGCGGCACTCGGGGGCCACCGAACCGGGGATCGCGATATCGGCCGGACTGGTGGGCGCCTTCTTCGCCGCCTCGATACTGCTTCCCGCGCGCTGGGAGCTCTTCGTCGGCCCGTCCGACCCGCACTGGGACGACGCGCACCGACGATGGGCGGCCGTCCTGGTCGTGGCCGTGCTGGCCGGGGCCCGCTCCCTGGGCGAACCCCTGCGGCGACGCCGGACAACCGTCCTCGCCCGCCGCTGACTTAGGCCGCGGGAACGACGCTCGGGTGCCGCGGGCTCAGGACTCCGTGCGGTACATGAGGTCCGTCTCGTGGGTGACGAAGCCGAGACGCTCGTAGACGCTGACCGCCGCCTTGTTGTCGGCGTCGACATAGAGCATCGCGGTGGGCAGGGCCTGGGCGGCGAGGTGGCGCAGTCCGATCGTGGTCAGTGCCTTGCCGAGTCCGCCGCCCTGGGCGCCGGGCCGCACACCGAGGACGTACACCTCGCCCAGCCCCTCCTCGGCGTGGACCTTGGTCCAGTGGAAGCCGACGAGTTCGTCGCCACGGAAGGCGAGGAAGAAGCCGGCGGGGTCGAACCACGGTTCGGCGGTCCGGTCGTCCAGGTCGCGCTGGGTGAGGGAGCCCTGCTCGGGGTGGTGGGCGAAGGCGGCGGCGTTCACGGCGAGCCAGGCGGCGTCGTCCTCGCCCGGTACGAAGTTCCGGACGGTGACACCCTCCGGCAGCTTCGGCTCGGGCAGGTCGAGGTTGTCCAACGAGCGGCGCATCTGGCGCAGTTCACGGAAGAGGGTGAGGCCCAGGACCTGTGCGAGATGCCGGGCGGCGGAGTGACCGCCGTGCGCCCACACCCGCAGCCGTTTCCCGGACTCGTTGAGCATCGCCGAGCCCAGCGCCCGGCCGTGACCGTGCCCCCGGTGCGCCGGGTGGACGACCAGTTCGGCGGCCGGGGCCTCGACCGGGTCGGTGTCCTCGAGCTGTGCGTAGCC
Source organism: Streptomyces sp. NPDC096324 (assembly GCF_044763015.1). Classification (NCBI taxonomy): domain Bacteria; kingdom Bacillati; phylum Actinomycetota; class Actinomycetes; order Kitasatosporales; family Streptomycetaceae; genus Streptomyces; species Streptomyces sp. NPDC096324. The sequence continues at coordinate 36,986 of NZ_JBIWFK010000007.1, forward strand.
GACCAGTTCGGCGCCGACGGTCAGCAGCAGATGCCGGACCCCGTCGCGGCTCCCGCCCTTGAGCTGGAGCCGCCCCTGCTCGGACACGGCCTGCTGTCCATCGGCCCGAGCGGCCTCCGAGAGCAGCCGGAGCACGTCCTCGGCCTGGTCCGGGGAGAGCGCGGAGTAGGTCTCGATGGAGCGGGAGAGGGCGGAGGGCGCCGCGTCGTCGCTGGTCATGGATACGAGGGTACGGCTCGGCGATGAGGGGACAAGGAGTTGGGCGACGCGGACACGGATCGTGGCGGGCGGCGGCCGGTCCGGGAGAGGGCGGACGGTGCGGGGGTGAGGGGTGTGGCGGTGAGCTGCGGTGACGTGGTTTTCGGCTTCCGGTGTGGTGATGGCAATCAGTCCGTAACCCCTAACCCCCTTTCGCGCTACGCGCGTTGATTCTAAAGTGCGTGCAAAGCCACGGCTGTTCATCAGCTCGCACACGGTCCGCACGGCACTCATGGTGCGCACCATTCGCTCGGCTCACGCACGACGCACAGGGCACGCACCACCTGCTCGGCTCACGTACCGCACACCGTTTCGGCCCTTCACCGTTCTCCAGGGGGAACCATGCCGCCCACGATCCGGTCCAGACGCACTCGTCGCCTTCTCGCGGCCGCCGCCGGTCTCGCCACCGTAGGGGCGCTGGCCGCCGCGATCCCGGCGAGTGCGCACCAGGACAAGGCGACACCGTCGCACCACCACGGCAGCGGCCGCTACCAGGACGTCCAGCTCCTGTCCTTCAACGACCTGCACGGCAATCTGGAGCCGCCGACCGGTTCCTCGGGCCGGGTCACGGAGCTGCAGGCGGACGGCACGACGAAGACCATCGACGCGGGTGGTGTCGAGTACCTGGCGACGCATCTGCGCGACGCCCGCAAGGGCAACAAGTACTCGATCACGGCGGCCGCCGGTGACATGGTCGGTGCCTCCCCGCTGATCTCCGGACTCTTCCACGACGAGCCGACGATCGAGGCGCTCAACGGCCTCGACCTCGACGTCACTTCGGTCGGCAACCACGAGTTCGACGAGGGTGCCAAGGAACTGGCCCGGCTCCAGAAGGGCGGCTGCCACCCGGTGGACGGCTGCTCGGGCGGCAAGAAGTTCACCGGCGCCGACTTCCCCTACCTCGCGGCGAACGTCACCGACGAGAAGACCGGCAAGCCGATCCTCAAGCCCTACTGGGTGTGGAAGAAGAACGGCGTCAAGGTCGGCTTCATCGGCGTCACGCTGGAGGGCACGCCGAACATCGTGTCGGCCGAGGGCGTCAAGGGCCTGAAGTTCGGCGACGAGGTCGAGACGATCAACAAGTACGCCAAGGAGCTCCAGCGCCAGGGCGTGAAGTCGATCGTCGCGCTGATCCACGAGGGCGGTTCGCCCGCCTCGACGGCGTACAACTACGACTGCGACAGCCCCGGCGCCGGCGACGGCATCTCCGGGCCGATCGTCGACATCGCGAAGAACGTCACGCCGGCCGTGGACGCGCTGATCACCGGCCACACCCACCAGGCGTACGCGTGCACCATCCCCGACCCGGCGGGGAAGCCCCGCATGGTCACCTCGGCCTCCTCCTTCGGCCGGCTGTACACGGACACGACGCTGACGTACGACCGCTGGACCGGCGACATCGCCCGTACGGCGGTGAAGTCCGCGAACCACGTGGTCACGCGTGATGTCGCGAAGGCCGCGGACATGACGACGCTGATCACCAAGTGGAAGGCGCTCTCCGCGCCGGTCGCCTCGCGTCCCCTCGGCTACATCGCGGGCGACATCGGCAACACCGGCACCGAGTCCCAGGCCGGCGACCTGATCGCCGACGCGCAGCTCGCGTACGCCAAGTCCGTCGACCCCGAGGCCGACCTCGCGGTGATGAACCCGGGCGGTATCCGCGCCGGACTCACCTACGCCGCGAGCGGCGCCGAGGGAGACGGCGTGGTGACCTACGGGGAGGCGTACACGGTCCAGCCGTTCGCCAACACCGTCAACCTGGTCGACCTGACCGGCGCACAGGTGGTCACCGCGCTCCAGCAGCAGGTCAGCGGCGCCAACGAGGCCTCCCCGAAGATCCTCCAGATCTCCAAGGGCCTCACTTACACCCTCGACCTGACCAAGACCGGCGCGGCGCGTGTCGTCGCCGACTCGGTCAAGCTCGACGGCACCGCGATCGACCCGGCCGCCACCTACCGTGTCGCGATGAACTCCTTCCTCGCGGGCGGCGGCGACGGCTTCGCCGAGCTCGGCAAGGGCGGCAACGTCCGTGTCGGTGGCGACGACCTGGCGGCCCTCGGCGCCTACCTGACGGCCAACTCCTCGGCCGCGACGCCGTACCCGGTTCCGACGGCGGACCGGATCACGATCCTGAAGTAGCCGGAAGCGCCGACGGGTTCGGCGGCCGGCGGCCTTCCGCCGGACCGGACCGGGCCGGTCCCGGCACGGCGCGGTATGCGAGTGAGCCCCCACCCGGTCTCGGGCGGGGGCTCACTCGCATGCGGAGAGCAGGGCGGCAGCGGGGCAGGGGAGCAGGTCAGAGTGTGTCGGGCGGGGCCGTCCGTGCTCCCGGAAGCCGGACGGTCGCGATCGTGCCGCCGCCCTCCGCGGGGCTCAGCGTCACCTCGCCGCCGCACTGCTGGACGGTGCGGGCCACGATGGACAGGCCGAGGCCCGAGCCGGGCAGGGCCCGAGCGTCCGGGGAACGCCAGAAGCGGTCGAAGACGTGCGGGAGTTCGTCACCGGGGATGCCGGGGCCGTGGTCGCGCACGGTCAGCTCGCCGTCCCTCAGCCGGACGTCGACCGTGCCGCCCGGGGGGCTGAACTTCACCGCGTTGTCGAGGACGTTCACGATCGCCCGCTCCAGGGCGGAGGGCTCCGCCCGGACGAACCAGGGCTCCAGCTCGGCCGTGATCGTCAGCTCCGGGCCGCGCAGCCGGGCCCTGCGCAGTGCCGCTTCCACGGTGTCCTGGAGTGCCACGACCTCCACCCGGTCGGCCGTGTGTCCGGCGTCCGACCGCGACAGTGTCTGAAGGTCGCCGATCAGCGCCGCCAGTTCGGTCATCTGCGCCGTCACCGAGGCGAGCAGCGCCTTGCGGTCCGCCGGGGGGATCGGACGGCCGGTCTCCTCGCTCCTGGTCAGGAGTTCGATGTTCGTCCGCAGCGAGGTGAGCGGGGTCCGCAGTTCGTGTCCGGCGTCGGCGATGAGCTGCTGCTGCACCTCGCGTGAGCTCGCGAGGGAGGCGGTCATCGAGTTGAAGGAACGGGAGAGCCGGGCGATCTCGTCGTCGCTCTCCTCGTCGACGGGGATGCGGATGGTGAGGTCCTCGGTGCGGGCCACGTGTTCCACGGCGTCCGTGAGCTCGTCGACCGGCCGAAGCCCGGCCCGCGCGACCCAGAGCCCGGCCGCCCCGGCCCCCACGACTCCGATGCCGCCGACGAGCAGGAGGACCAGGGCCAGTTCGTTGAGGGTGGCGTTGGTGCCCTTGAGCGGGACGGCGTACATGGTCGCGGCGTCCTTGACGAGCGTCGTCGTCCCGTCCGGATTGGCGATGGTCAGCGGGACCGTGAGCACCCGTACCGGGTTGCCCTGGGTGTCGGTGCCGTCGCGGAAGGCGCCGTGGCCCGGGACCGGGTTCTTGGCGAGGGCGGTGTCCCCTCCGGCGATCTCGATCTTGCCGGGTGACATGGAGGCGACACAGACCTGGCCGTCCGCCGTGACCACTTGGAGGTACGACTCGAACTGGGCCCGGAATCCTCCGGCGTCAGGCGGTGTCTGGCCGGACGGGGTGTTCGGAGTGCTGGTGCAATTCTGGATGGTGCTGGCGATGTTCCTGCCCTGGGGGTGGATCGCCGAGGACCGCAGCTGGTTGTTCAGCTCGCCGTACAACTTCCCCTGGACGATGAACCAGCACGTCACCGATACCGCCGCCACCGCGAACGCCACCGCCGCTGCCACCAGAAGGGCCAGCCGCGAGCGCAACGGCAGCGTTTTGAAGCGTCGCATCACTCCGCTCCACCGGACCGCAGCACATACCCCACACCCCGCACCGTGTGGACCAGGCGCGGTTCGCCGCCGGCCTCCGTCTTGCGGCGCAGGTACATGACGTAGACGTCGAGGGAGTTCGACGACGGTTCGAAGTCGAAGCCCCAGACGGCCTTCAGGATCTGCTCGCGGGTGAGGACCTGGCGCGGATGGGCCAGGAACATCTCCAGCAGGGTGAACTCGGTGCGGGTCAGCTCCACCGGGCGTCCCGCACGGGTGACCTCGCGCGTCGACAGGTCCATGCGCAGGTCGCCGAAGGTCAGCGCGTCGTCCTCGACGACCGCGCCCGCGGATGCCGCGTACGAGCTGCGCCGCAGCAACGCGCGGATGCGGGCGAAGAGTTCGTCGAGCTCGAAGGGCTTGACGAGGTAGTCGTCCGCCCCGGCGTCCAGCCCGGTGACGCGGTCGCCGACCGTGTCCCGGGCCGTCAGCATGAGGATGGGCGTGGTGGTGCCCGCGCCGCGCATCCGGCGGGCCGCGGTGAGGCCGTCCATGCGCGGCATCTGGATGTCGAGGACGACCAGGTCGGGCTGGTAGGCCGTCGCCTTCTCCAGGGCGTCCGCGCCGTCGACCGCGACCTCGGTGTCGTACCCCTCGAAGGCGAGGCTGCGCTTGAGTGCGTCGCGCACCGCCGGCTCGTCGTCGACGATCAGGATGCGCTGGGTGTCACGGTCGCCTTCGGCGGAGCTCATGGGCGTCGGGTTCCTCGGGTGGTATGAGTGGTGATCCGGTGCTTTCAGACTCGCACGTTCCTGGCCGCGCCGGAATGGATCAGCTGCGTACGGTGCGGCGGCGGGCGGAGGTCCGGCTCCGGGCGGGGCGGGACACGGCGGGGGCCAGTTCGGGCGCGCGCCGGACGGACGGGTGCAGGGCGCGGGCGACCGCCAGGGCGAGGGCGAGTGCGGCCGCGTCCCCCACGGCGGTGGTGTGCTGGACGCTCTTGATCATCATGGCGGCCTCCTGGCTAGCTGTCGGAACCGCCGGCCCGCAGGGTGGCGAGGTCGGACTTGACGGTGTTGATCGGGATGGCGAAGCCGAGGCCGACGCTGCCCGCGCTCGACGAGGAGGACGAGGAGTCCGAAGCCGCCGAGTACATCGCGGAGTTGATGCCGACGATGTTGCCGTTCATGTCGATGAGGGCGCCGCCGGAGTTGCCGGGGTTGAGCGAGGCGTCGGTCTGCAGGGCCTTGTACGTCGTCGTGGAGGAGCCGGTGTCGCCGTTGAACTGCCGGCCGCCGAACTCGAACGGCCACTGGCCGTTGCCGCTGCCGTCCTGCTGTTGCTGCTGGCTCTGGCCCTCGTCGGTGGAGACGGTCACGTCCCGGTCGAGGGCGGAGACGATGCCGCTGGTGACGGTGCCGGTCAGGCCCTCGGGGGAGCCGATCGCGACGACCTGGTCGCCGACCTGGACGCCGTCGGAGTTGCCGAGCGTCGCGGGCTTCAGGCCGGAGGGCGGGTTGTCCAGCTTGATCAGCGCGAGGTCCTTCTTGCTGTCGGTGCCCACCACGTCGGCCTTGTACGACTTGCCGTTGGCGAGCTGCACCTTGATCTCGGAGGCGCCCGCGACGACGTGGTTGTTGGTGATGATCTCGCCGCCGGTCGTGATGATCACGCCCGAGCCGGTGGACGAGCCCGCGTTCGAGGTCGCGCCGATCTCGACGATGCTCGGGCTGACCGCCTTGGCGACGCCGGAGACCGTGCCGCGCTGGCTGGTGGGCACCACGTTGGCGCTGGTGGTGCTGGAGGTGGCGACGGTGTCGTTGCCGGTCAGCTCCTGGAAGGCGTACGCGGTGCCGCCGCCGATCGCCGCGGCGACGATCGCGACGGCGGCGAGCAGGGCGAAGGGACCCTTGGCGCGCCGCTTGCCGGCCGGGCTCGCGGGGGGCTCGGTGGGGCCGGGGGCCACGGTGGCGAACGCGGCGGTCGTACCGGCGGGGTCGTGCTCGGGGTAGCCGGCGTACGGGCCGGCGGTGTGGCCGCCGTTGCCGCCGCCGGAGCCGTGGCCGGAGCCGGAGCCCGGCCACACCGTGGTGCCCGGCTCGACGTGGACCGGTCCGGCCGGGTCGTACGCCGGGGGCGGAGGCCACTCGGGATTCACCGGGGAGGAGGGGTGCGACTGCTGCTCCGGGTACGCGGACCCGTGGTGGTCGCCCTGGGGGTACTCGCCGCTACGGCGGAAGCTCTCGGTCATGAAAACAGACTGTCCTCCGATCATGAGAGCTCCCTGAGTGGCCCCTGAGAAGCCCGACAGAACCTCGTATGCCCGATATAAAGACCCTTTCTGTGGGCTGTCCGGGAAACCCCTGCGGGTGTCGTGAGAACTGTCTGTGAGCACTCGGCGGGTGCCTCCGCCGACGTCCGCGCCGTGCCTCCGCCGAGGTCCGCCCGCGCTTCCGGCTCGTACCCGTCCGTGCACCGTGCGTGGTTCCGCCGCCCTCCGGCGAACGGCGGGTTGCGCACCGGTGATGTCCCGGAACGCCGGGGACGAACACTTCTCCGACCCCTGTGAAGGCCGTGTGCCCAGAGATCGGTGAGGCCTACGATTCCCGGGCCGGAGGGGGGCTCCGCGGTTACGCCCGATGTCGATGCAAGCGATTGCCGTCGACGGTCGGGCCGGTGCGTCGTACGCCCTTCTCGGGCCACTGACGAGAAGACACACGCACCCACACCCAGGAGTCCTGAGTGATACCTGCTCTGCGCGCCCGTTGGAGACGCCCCGCCACGGCGTTGCCGACGGCCGCTCTCGCGCTGGCGCTGACCTGCGCCGGCGCCATCGCGGCACAGCCCGCCTCCGCGGCCGGTGACCCGGCCGGACTGCCCGACGCGAGCGTCGCCCAGTCCACCGCGGCGCCCGCGCCGACCGCCTCCGACAAGGAGCTGCGCCACCGGGTCGTCGAGGCCGCCAAGACCCAGGCGACGCCCGGCACGGCGCCCAAGAAGACACCGTTCATCATCGGCGGCAGCGAGACGACGATCTCCTCCGCGCCGTGGATGGTCCAGCTCTCCTACTACGACAGCGCGGCGGGGACCGGCTACTTCTGCGGCGGCACCCTCGTCGCCCCGAACAAGGTCCTGACGGCGGCGCACTGCGTCGCGGGTCTGGACTGGGCGGACAACGGCGCGGTCGTCGCCGGTGCCACCGGTCTGCTGGACAGCACCAACGGCACCGTCGCGGGCGTCTACCGCCAGTGGAACCACCCGCACTTCAACAGCTCGACCCTCCAGAACGACGTGGCGGTCCTCACCCTGGACCGTCCGCTGGAGCAGCAGTGGGCGAAGCTGGCAGCCGCGGGCGACAACGCCTACTACCAGCCCGGCAGCAACGCCACCGTCTACGGCTGGGGGCTGACCTCGGGCGCCGCGGACGCCGACCTGTCGGCGAACCTGCGCAAGGTCACCCTGCCGCTGGTGAAGGACTCGACCTGCAACAGCGCGATGAACACCGTCCTCGGCGAGGACGACTTCATCGAGGGCTCCATGTTCTGCGCGGGCACCCCGGCGACCGGTGTCGACGAGGGCACCAAGAGCCCGTGCAACGGTGACTCCGGCGGCCCGGTGATGTTCGGCGGCAAGATCATCGGCATCGTCTCGTGGGGCGTCTCGGGCTGCACCGCCAAGGGTGCCTACCCGGTGTTCACCAAGGTGTCCTCGTACACCTGGGCGGCCCAGCCGCGCATCGACGACGCCGACCTGACGTTCGACGGCCGTGCCGACCTGCTGGAGCGCACGCCCTCCGGCGGTCTGTTCGAGCAGGACAGCAAGGGCACCTCGCTGTCCGCGCGCGCCTACCAGGGCAACGGCTGGCAGAACGCGAGCTGGGTCCTCCAGGCCGACCTGGACCGGGACTTCTACCAGGACCTGATCATGCGGGACAAGGGCGACGGCAAGCTCTACCGCAGCTACATGAACCACAGCTCGGGCGAGTTCGAGTGGATGCAGATCAGCTCGGTGTGGGGCGGCTACAAGTCGTACGCCGTCCCCGGCGACCTGACCGGCGACTCCCGCCCCGACCTGGTCGCGGTGGACGCGGACGGGTCGGTCTACCTCTACCCGGGCAAGGGCACCGGCCAGTTCTACGGCCGCGTCAAGATCGTCGACAGGGCGTGGAAGAACGTCAAGATCTTCGGTCACGGCGACCTGTCCGGCGACGGCCGCGCCGACCTGCTGGTCCGCAACAGCTCGGGCGTCCTGTACCTCTACCGGGGCACGCAGGTCGAGAAGACCCCGTTCTCGGCGCGCATCCAGGCTCGTACGGGCTGGAACTTCACCTCGTACGTGGCCAACGGCGATGTGACCGGTGACGGTATCGCGGACGTCCTCGCCCGCGACTCGGGCGGCACGCTCTGGCTCTACCCGGGCACCAACAAGGCCTCCAGCAGCCTCTTCGGCACCCGCAAGAGCCTCGGCACCGGCTTCAACCAGTACAACCTGCTGTTCTAGGCCCGTCGGGCCCTCGCGGCCCGCACCGGCACACAGAGATCCCCGCGTCCCTCAGGGCGCGGGGATCCTCGTCGTCCGGGTGGAAAGTGTGGGGCGGCCGGGCCGCCGGGGGCGATGGCCGCTCGCGGCCGCCGCCCGGGGGCGGGCTACTCGCAGCCGCAGGACTGCCGTACCACCAGGCGCGAGGGGAACAGCTTCAGCCGCTCGCGGCGGGAGCCGGGCACCCGCAGCCCGTCGTCCAGGACGAGGTCCACGGCCGCGCGGGCCATCGCCGAGCGGTCCGATGCGATCGTTGTCAGAGGAGGGTCGGTCAGGGCCGCTTCCTTGACGTCGTCGAACCCGGCGACCGCGAGCTGTCCCGGCACGTCGATGCGCAGCTCGCGCGCGGCGCGCAGGACACCGATCGCCTGGTCGTCGGTGGAGCAGAAGATGGCCGGCGGCCGGTGTGGTCCGGCGAGCAGTTCGAGGCCGACCTTGTAGGCGTCGTAGCGGTTGTACGGGGCCTCGAAGAGGCGTCCCTCGGTCGGCTTGCCGGCCTCCTGCATGGCGCGCCGCCAGCCCTCGACGTGGTCGGAGACGGGGTCGCCGACGGCGGGGGTCTCGGCCGTACCGCCGAGACAGGCCACGTACTCGTAGCCGTGCTCCAGGAGGTGCCGGGTGGCGAGCTGGGCGCCCCCTATGTCGTCGGTGACGACGGCGACGTCGTCGATCGCCTCGGGGCGCTCGTGCAGCAGCACCACGCGGGCGTCCCAGGCGTCGATCTCGGCCGCCGCGTGGTCGTTCAGCGCGTGGCTGACGAGGATCAGCCCGGAGACCCGCATGCCGAGGAAGGCCCGCAGATAGTGGACCTCGCGCTCGGCGATGTAGTCGGAGTTGCCGACCAGGACCATTTTCCCGCGCTCGGCCGCGGCCTGTTCGACGGCGTGCGCCATCTCCCCGAAGAAGGGCTGGCGCGCGTCCGGCACGATCAGGCCTATGAGCTCCGTCTTCCGCGAGGCCATGGCCTGGGCGACCCGGTCGGGCCGGTACCCCAGCTCCTTGATCGCGGCGAGAACGCGCTCGCGCGTGGCCGGGGCGACCGGCCGGGGTCCGTTGTTGATGACATAACTGACGACGGCGGTGGAAGTACCCGCCAGCCGCGCCACATCATCCCTAGTCACCTTGGCCACGCGCGGAGTCTACGCGGATGGACCTACCTCTGGGCAGGGCGTACGGCAGCTTCCTGGGGCTGCGCGGCGGCCTGCGTGGGAGCGGTCCCGTCCGGGTGCGCCGTCTCGTCCGCATCATCCGGCTTTGGCTGGGCCGCCTTGGCCTTCGCGGTGTCCGCGGCGCGCTCCACCTTCTCCGGGGTAACGAATCGGTAACCGACGTTCCGGACGGTTCCGATCAGCGACTCGTGCTCGGGCCCGAGCTTCGCGCGCAGACGCCGTACGTGGACGTCGACCGTGCGCGTACCGCCGAAGTAGTCGTAGCCCCAGACCTCCTGGAGGAGCTGGGCGCGGGTGAAGACGCGGCCCGGGTGCTGCGCGAGGTACTTCAGGAGCTCGAACTCCTTGAAGGTGAGGTCGAGGACCCGGCCCTTGAGCTTGGCGCTGTAGGTCGCCTCGTCCACGGAGAGATCGCCGTTGCGGATCTCCATCGGGGAGTCGTCGTTGACGATCTGCTGGCGGCCCATCGCGAGCCGCAGGCGCGCCTCGACCTCGGCGGGGCCCGCCGTGTCGAGCAGGACGTCGTCGATGCCCCAGTCGGCCGTGACGGCGGCGAGGCCGCCCTCGGTCACGACGAGGACGAGCGGACAGCCGGGTCCCGTGGAGCGCAGCAACTGGCACAGGCTGCGGACCTGGGGGAGGTCACGTCGTCCGTCGATCAGGATGACGTCGGCACCGGGGGTGTCGACGAGGGCCGGGCCTTCCGCCGGAGCCACGCGCACGTTGTGCAGCAGCAGGCCGAGAGCGGGAAGCACCTCCGTCGACGGCTGAAGGGCGTTGGTCAGGAGCAGAAGAGAGCTCATCGAGCCTCACCCACTCGGGTCGTCCTGCCTTCGTGCACGGTTCGCTCGCCCATAACGTCTGGTTCCTCCTCGGTCCCTGCGAGGACGTTTGCGGCACTGCCCTGTACATACGGCTCCCGCGCCTCCGGGATCCGCCGCGCCTTCGCGGCCCGTACACCTGCGGTTTCCCGCTTCGTATACAACGCTTCTGAAAGCACAAAAGGACCCGGGGGCTACTCTGCCCGAGTCCTCATGCCCAGCAGAATAGCCCACATGAGCCCAGGTCCGGCAGGTCACATGACGCGTTCGTTCAAGAGTCCACGCCTTGAGACGGTTCCGCGCACCCCTCTGCGGAGGTTTCTGCGTACGGCCGACGGGGTGGACATCGACGCGGCCTACGACCCCGGAACGGAGTCGTCCGGTGACCTTGCGTTCATCGTCGCACACGGATTCACGGGCGATCTGGACCGTCCGCACGTCCGCCGGGCGGCCGGCGTCCTCGCCCGGGGCGGGGCGGTGGTCACCTTCTCCTTCCGCGGACACGGCGGATCGGGCGGCCGTTCCACCGTCGGGGACCGCGAGGTCCTCGATCTGGCGGCGGCCGTCGCCTGGGCGCGTGAACTCGGGCACACCAGGATCGTGACGGTCGGCTTCTCGATGGGCGGCTCGGTGGTGCTGCGGCACGCGGCGCTCTACGGGGAGAACGGCCCCGGGGCCGCGGAGGGTGGGCCGGCGGCGGCGCGGGAGCACGAGGGGCGCGCGGAGGCGCGTACGGACGCGGTGGTGTCGGTGAGCGCGCCGGCCCGCTGGTACTACCGGGGTACGGCCCCCATGCGGCGGGTGCACTGGCTGGTGACCCGTCCCGAGGGCCGGATCGTGGGCCGGGTCGGGCTGCGGACCCGGATCCACCACCGTGACTGGGATCCGGTGCCGGCGTCCCCGGTCGAGTGCGTCCCGCACATCGCGCCGACCCCGCTCCTCGTCGTCCACGGCGACCGGGACGGCTATTTCCCGGTCGACCACCCGCGGATGCTGGCCGAGGCCTCCGCCGGGCACGCCGAACTGTGGCTGGAGCACGGCATGGGCCACGCCGAGAACGCCGCCCCCGACGCCCTGCTGGCCCGCATCCGCGATTGGTCCACGGCGCACGTGGCCTAGCCTGGCGGGGTTCACGCAAACAGGTGCGCGGACACCACACACCAGATCGCTGATTGAGGAACGAGATGGCAAAGGGCACGGTGCGTTACTGGGCCGCCGCCAAGGCCGCGGCAGGCGTCGGCGACGAGCCGTACGACGCCGGCACGCTCGCCGAGGCACTCGACGCGGCCCGCGAACGGCACCCCGGCGAATTCGTCCACGTCCTGCGGCGATGCTCGTTCCTGATCGACGGTGATCCCGTGGGGACCCGCGGGCATGAGACGGTACGGCTGGCCGAGGGCGGCACGGTCGAGGTGCTCCCGCCGTTCGCAGGAGGGTGAGCGAGACGATGAGCAACCAGCCGTACGAGGGTCGCCGCGAGGCGTACGACCCCTATCAGCAAGCACAGCAGCACCAGTCCCAGGAGCCCCAGCAGCAGGCCGACTGGCCGCAGCACACCCAGCAGTGGGAGGGGCGGACCTGGGAGACGCAGGCACAGGCGCCGGTCCAGGAGGCCGACACCTCGTACCCGCCCCCGCAGGGGTACCAGAGCTTCGGCGAGCCCCAGGGGTACGGCGGCGTCGCGGGGGCGGCCCTGCCGCCCGAGGCCCCGGCGCAGCCGTGGAACCCGGCCCACGCGCCGGCCGCCGACGGCCCGGGAGACCCCTCCCGCCCCGGTGGGACCCCGCGTGACGGCGGGACCCCGCCCGAGAGCGAGACCGACGTCGCCTACGGGCCCGCCACGGTCACCGGCCAGAGCCGGATCACCGACGCGCAGCGTGCCCGCGCCGAGGGACGGTCGCCGATCATCGAGCCCGGGATCCAGCCGGCCGCGCTCACCGCGCTGCTCGCGCTGCTGCTCTCCGGGACGGCGGCGATCGGGGAGTACGCGCTCGTCGTACCGCTCGTCCTGCTCCAGGCCGTCACCGCGGCGGGCTGGTTCCGGCTGAACGGGATGTGGCCCGCCCGCCAGGGCATCGCGCTGGCGTTCCTGGGCGCGGTGACCGCCGACGTGGCGCTGCTCGCCGCCGGCCGGGAGAACGCGCCCGCCGCGATTCTCGGCACCCTCGGCGTGTGGGTCCTGCTGACCCTCGTGCTCCAGCTCCGCAGCCACGCCGATCCGGACACCCGCATGTACGGCCTGATGGCGACCGTCGTCTCCGCGGCGCTGGCGATCATCGCGGCCGGTCATCTGGCGGCCGAGCCGGACGCCGTCACGGTGGGCGCGGCCGCGGTCGCCGCGGCGATCCTGGCCCGCGCGCTGCCGCTGCCCACGGCGGCCTCCGTGGTCGTCGCGCTGCTGGCCGCCACCGGCGCCGGCATCGCGGTCGGCGGCATGACGGACCTGGGCACGCAGGGCGCCTTCCTCGGCCTCGGCGCGGGCGTCTGCGCGCTGATCGGCCACCGGGTGGCGAGCTACGACTACCCCTCTCGCTTCGTCCACTTCACCGCGGGCGTGGCGCTGCCGCTGGCCGCCGCCGCCCCGGCGGTCTACCTGCTGGGCCGTGCTCTGGGCTGACCGGCCCGCCGGGCGGCCGGTCGCGGTCCGCGGGCCGCGCCGATTCGTCACAGGTGATCGACAACTACCTTGAAGGGCCCCCGGTTCGGGGGCCCTTCGGGGTTAGGCTCGCGTTCGGTGGCCACTCGGCCGTCCAGACGGAGCCGTCCCAGGTAGGGGAACAACGAGCATGCGCGCACTGCGAATAACCGTGGTTCTGTTGGTCGTTCTCGGCGGACTGTTCGTACTCGCCGACCGGGTGGCGGTCTGGTTCGCGGAGGACGAGGCGGCGGGCCGCATCAAGACCAGCGAGGGCCTCACGTCCACCCCCGACGTGTCCATCGGGGGCTTTCCGTTCCTCACCCAGGTCGCCTCGGGCGAACTCGACGACGTGAAGGTCGGCATCAAGGACTACGAGGCGTCGACGGGCGGCACGGGCTCCTCCGCGGGCACGATCCGCATCGACGACCTCAACGCCGAGATGCACGGCGTCGCCTTCAGCGGCGACTACAGCTCCGCCACCGCAGGCAGTGCCACCGGCACCGCGTCGATCTCGTACGCCGAACTGCTGAAGGCCGCCAAGCCCGAGCCCCTGGACGTCGGGTTCGGCATCAAGACCCAGGTCACGGGCCTCTCCGACGGTGGCAACGGCAAGGTCAAGGTCGCCGTCGAGGTGACCGTCCCCGGCTCCAAGGCGTCCAAGACGCTCTCGGTGCTCAGCTCCGTGTCGGTCTCCGGCGACACCGTGAAGGTGCACGCCGATTCCCTGCCCAAGCTGGGTGTCCAGCTCGCGGAGGGCCGGATCCGCTCGATCACCGACTTCGAGCAGAAGATCGAGCAACTGCCCGGCGGGATCAAGCTCGACAAGGTCGAGGCGGCCCACGACGGCGTCGAGATCTCGGTGAAGGGTTCGGACGTCCGGCTGGTCGGGTAGAAGGCCGGACCGGAGGCGGACGGAAGTCCGGCCGGAGGAAGGCTCGGCCGGTGGCGGCCGACAGGCCCGGCCGAGCCGGCGGAACGGCTCCACCGGCGGGCGGAGAGGCTCCGCCGGCCGGCGGAAGGCCTGACCGGAGGGCGGCCGGAAGGGGCGGCCGGGCCGGTGCGGGGTCGGCGGCCGGACCGGCGGCGGGGCCGGTGGCGGGGCCCCCGGAGGGGGTCGCTGTCCGAAAGGCGAGACGACCTCGTCCGTACCGCAGATGGGCAGCCGGGACGCGACCGGCCGAGCCCTCCGGAATCCGTGCGGGACGGGCTTCGACGGCATGTTCGTATCACAGTGCGGACGATCGCGTCTCAGCATCCGACACGCCGGTGACATGCCCGCCTGTCCGTCCCTACGATCGGACCCATGAAGCGACAGGCGGATCTCACGAAGCGGCGGGCAGTAGACCTGTGCCGCGTCGCCGCCATGCTCTGTCGCACCTTCTGAGCGGAAGCGTTCCCGTCTTCCGCGAGCCGGGCCCCTGGACCTCTCTTGTCCGGGCCACCATTGCGCCGCGCAGCCCTCACCGGCATGCAGCACCGCGCAGCCTCTCCATCGCACCACCCCGCCGCAACTGCCCCGGAGGAGAACGAGCATGAGCCGCAGCGACGTCCTGGTAGACGCCGATTGGGTCCAGGACCACCTGGACGACCCGAACGTGGCGGTCGTCGAGGTCGACGAGGACACGTCGGCGTACGAGAAGAACCACATCAAGAACGCCATCCGGATCGACTGGACCAAGGACCTCCAGGACCCGGTCCGCCGTGACTTCATCGACCAGGAGGGCTTCGAGAAGCTCCTCTCGGCCAAGGGCATCGGCAACGACACGCTGGTCGTTCTCTACGGCGGCAACAACAACTGGTTCGCGTCCTACGCCTACTGGTACTTCAAGCTCTACGGCCACGAGAACGTGAAGCTCCTCGACGGCGGCCGCAAGAAGTGGGAGCTCGACTCCCGCGACCTGGTCGACGGCTCGCAGGTTCCCGACCGCGCCGCCACCGCGTACAAGGCCAAGGCCCAGAACACCGCCATCCGCGCCTTCCGTGACGACGTCGTCGCCGCGATCGGCTCGCAGAACCTGGTCGACGTCCGGTCGCCCGACGAGTTCAGCGGCAAGCTGCTCGCCCCGGCGCACCTGCCGCAGGAGCAGTCGCAGCGTCCGGGCCACGTCCCGAGCGCCCGCAACATCCCGTGGTCGAAGAACGCCAACGACGACGGCACCTTCAAGTCGGACGACGAGCTCAAGGAGCTCTACGCCGCCGAGCAGGTCGACCTCGCCAAGGACACGATCGCCTACTGCCGCATCGGTGAGCGTTCCGCGCTCACCTGGTTCGTGCTGCACGAGCTCCTCGGTGTGCAGAACGTCAAGAACTACGACGGCTCCTGGACCGAGTACGGCTCCCTCGTCGGCGTGCCGATCGAGCTCGGCGCCAACAAGTAAACCCCAAGGCCTGAAGGACGGAATCGAAATATGTGTGGAGCGAAGGCCGGCGGCCCGGACGCCTCGACGATCAAGCCCGGTGAGACCACGATCCAGGGTCAGGTCACCCGCGACGGCGAGCCGGTGACGGGCTACGTCCGTCTGCTGGACTCGACCGGCGAGTTCACCGCGGAGGTCCCCACCTCCGCGACGGGCCAGTTCCGCTTCTACGCGGCCGAGGGCACCTGGACCGTCCGCGCGCTGGTGCCCGGTGGCACCGCCGACCGCACGGTCGTCGCCCAGACGGGCGGCCTCGCCGAGGTCGCGATCGCCGTCTGAACGGCGGACCGCCGTCGATGACGGCAGTCGACTGAACGGCCGAAGGGCCGCACCCCCGGGGGTTGGACGCTTACCGGATCGGGGTGCGGCCCTTCGGCTTGCCCGCTTCCCGGCCCGCCGGCACTGCGCCGGACGGGTTGTCCGGGCCTACGCTGGTGGTATGTACGCGCGCAGGCGTCGCCAGTATTTCGCCATGATGGGGACGTGCATCGTGCTGTTCGTCCTCGCCTGGGCGGTCGTACGCCTGTGGTCGGTTCCCGCGGCCGTCGCCATGTGCGTGGTGGCCATGCTGATTCCGCCGGTGGCCGCGATGGTGGCCAACCGGCGGGGCCCCGAGGACCGATGGTGGGACGACCCGTCCGGGGACCCGAAGTCCGACGAGTGGTGGGACGAGCTGGACGGCAAGAAACGGCGGCAGCCGTGAACCGACGGCAGCGGTAGGAGCGGAAAAGGCGTCTATGTCGCGTACGAGGTTGTCCACCGTGGTGCTCGACGCACCCGACGCCCATGAACTCGCCGACTTCTACCGGAGGCTGCTCGGGTACGAGGTGCGGTCGGAGGAGCCCGACTGGGTGCTCATCGGCCCGCCCTTCGACGGGATCGCGCTCGCCTTCGAGACCGAGCCGCTCTACACGCCGCCGGTGTGGCCCGCGGGCCCCGGCGACCAGCGGATGATGCTCCATCTCGACATCGAGGTCGACGACCTCGCCGAGGAGACCGCCCGCGCCGTGGAACAGGGCGCCCGGCTCGCCGAGCAGCAGCCCCAGGAGGACGTACGCGTGCTGTTCGACCCGGCGGGCCACCCCTTCTGTCTCTGGGTGGACATCCGCACGCGCCGCAGGCGGGGTCAGTAGCGGCGCGGGGCGGCGGTCAGTAGACCAGCGCCTGCGTCCCGTCCGTCATCGCCTCCTGCACGAACACCTGCGCACCCGCGATCCGCACGCCCTCCAGGACGTCCTTCTCCGTGATGTCGCGCCGGGCCGCGCACTGGGTGCACAGGGTGATGCGCCCGGCCGCCAGGATCGAGTCGATCAGATCGGGCAGCGGTGCCGCGTGCGGCAGCTCGAACTCGGCGGCGCGGCCCGGCAGCGCGAACCAGGAGGACTCGCCGGTCAGCCAGAGGGAGACCTCGACGCCACTGGCCACGGCCACCGCGGCGACGGTGAACGCCTGTGAGCAGCGCTCCGGGGCGTCGGCCCCCGCCGTCACCTTGATCACGAGCTTGTTCGCCATGGCCGCCATGGTAGTCCGAATCGTGATCAACACCGGCGCAACCCCGTGTGCAGGCCATGGGTCTCCTGTGCGCGCGGATACGGAATCCGCGCTTCACGTTCGTGGGGGGATGTCTTGGTGGTACCCGAAGGTCCCGAAACACCGGAAAGACCGAGCGTGCCCGAGGTCGCGCCGATCGTCGATCCGGGTACGACACCGGACGCTCCGTCAGCGCCCGGGCGCCGTCGGCGCGGTCGTACGACTCTGCTCATCGCCACGGCCGCCGTGCTCGGTCTCGTCGCCGGTACCTGCGCCGGATATCTGGTCCAGGCCGACCGCGAGCCGACCCGGCTGCCCTCGCTGTCGCAGCCGGTGGTGGCCCAGGCGAAGGGCCCCGGGCCCGAACCCCTGTCCGCCGCCCAGGACCACCGCGTCAAGACGAACGGCGACCTGCGCAAGCTGCTGATCAGCCGGCCGAAGGGCACGAAGGTGCCCGACTGGGCGCCGGAGCAGGACGGCTGGCTGGACATGGCCGCCTACGCGCACGCACTGAAGGATTCGGACCGAGCGTTCGGTCGTCTGGCCGAGGCGGAGTTCCGCCGGGGCGCCGGGGTCAGCTGGAACATGGGCAGCACGGGCAACACCCAGATCCGGCTGGTGCAGTACCGCCAGGAGGAGAACCTCAGCGCCGCGGATCGGGCGAGTGACTGGTACGTGTACCGCTCCAGCGGCGAGTGGTCCCTCCCGGGTGCGAGTGACGGCATGGTCTACCTCTTCAAGCCGGAGAGGAAGGCCGGCTACCTGCCGCTCTACAAGGCTCAGGCGACGGCCTCGCGTGGTGACATCGCCATGGAGATCTGGATCTACGACTCCAAGCCGATCCCGAAGTCGAAGATCATGGACCTGGCCAAGCGGCAGTTGGAGCGGCTGTGAACGAGCAATCCCCGAACCCGGAGACCGCAGAGGCCGTGAAGCCCGGTCCGGCGTCGATCGCGTCGGAGCCGACGGCCCCTGCGCCGGCCGTCCCTGAGACACCGGAACCGACCCTGCCGGAGTCCGTCGTACCGCAAGCGGTCACCTCCGAGTCCGCTGCGGTCGCCGCCGAACCCGCCCCTGCCAGGAAGCCCGTCAGGCGTGGCCGTATCGCGGCCATCGCCGGTTCCGTGCTGCTCGTCGGTGCCGTCGTCGCGGGCAGCGCCTACACCGTGGTGACCGTCCAGGACGCCGACCGGGACGCGGGTGCGCCGAACTGGAAGTTCCCGAAGGCCACGAGCGGCGAGGCCAGGACGAAGGCAGCCTCCTCGCTCGCCGCCACGCTCGTGCCGTACGACGACGCCTGGAAACGGGGTCCGGACATCGCCCGGTTCGGCTCCGACGCCGCGCTCAGCGGGGGCGAGGCCACCGCCCTGCGCAAGGAGGCGGTCCGCGGCCTGCCCCGCTCCCAGCGGCGGCGGATCGAGAAGGAGATCGACAAGCAGCACACCAAGGGCATGGCCATGCGCAGCTACCTCGACAGCCGCTTCCCTGGAGAAGGCGTCGTCACGGTCAGCATCCAATTGGCGCAGATCGAGGACAAGCGCGCCGTGCGGAACATGTCGACGTTCCAGAACGGGCTGTTCGACGCCCTCAAGATCTTCCGCTCCGGACCGAAGATCGAGGGCCACAAGAACGCCAAGTGCTTCCTGTCGCCCAAGGAGAAGGGGGAGAAGCTCGACATGATGATCTGTTCCGCCTATCAGGGTGACGTGCTGGTCAGCGCCATCGCGTACGCGCCCAGGCCGATGACCACCGACGGGGTCGCGTACCTGCTCCGTGAGCAGCTCGACCGTATCCAGGAGCCGGGAGAGGCGGTATGACCGAGCAGACGACACCGGTCGACGACATGAGACCGGTCGAGGACACGACACAGGTCGAGCAGGGAGTGTCCGCCGAACGCGAGGAGTCGCGCGCCGCCGAGCCGCAGCAGCCGGTCGTCGTGGCGGAGGCCGGGACGGAGGCCGGGGCCCGGGCCGCGGCGCCGCCGTCGCCTGTCGCGCCGACCGTGGCCGGTGAACCCGAGGCGATCCCAGTCAAGGTCAAGAAGGACCGCCGGGTGCTCCGCGCCGTCCTGCGCTGGACCGCCGCCACCGTGGTCTTCGCCGCGGTCGGCTCCGCCGCCGCGTACGGCATCACCGGTATGGAGCGCACCGACGTACCCGGTCTCGCGACGAAGTCCGACGGGCGCTGGGACTACCCGGCCATCGTCAAACCACCTCTGCCGTCCGGCAGCCCGGGGCCGTTCGCCGAGTCCAACAAGGCCGGAGTCCACTCCGCCGACCTGCGCGAGCTCCTGCTCACCGCCCCGAAGGGCGCCACGGCGGACCCGGCGCTGCGCGGCGCGGACGGCTGGCTCGCGAAGAGGTCCTTCCTGGCGCAGTACGCGGAGAAGACGGACCGGGACACCGTCGGCCAGTTGTTGACCGACTACGCCCTGCGGCACATCGCCGCACGCGGCTGGACCACCGCCGACGGCACGCGCACACGGATCTATCTGCTCCAGTTCGACACCGCCGCCGTCGCGGAGGACCTGGTCGCCAACAAGGTGGCGTACTACGACTCCCCGCAGTACGCCCTGCAGGGGGCCGAACTTGTCGAGCGGGACGAGGCGTTCCCGGAGCGGGCCGCGGTCGACCAAGTCACCCGGTACGCGTACACGGAGAGCAAGCCGTACGGCGCCGAACAGGTGCGCGAGGCGTATCTGTCGGCCGGGGACACCGTGGCCCTCGTCGTGCAGTCCCGCAAGGGTGCGACGCCCGAGATCCCCTTCCAGCAGACCGTCGTCCTGCAGAGCCAGCTCCTCGGCTGAGCGTGACGGGCCCGGCAGGGCCCACCTGGAAGAGAGGGCCGGGCCCCAGCCGCGTAAGCTGGGGCCCGGCTTTTGTGTACTCCCCCATCTCGGCTGTGCCCGAGCGGGGACCCCGTTCCGCTCACCGAGGAGCACCCGCGTGGAGATCTTCTTCGAAACCCTGCTGGCCCTGGTCTGCGTCGGCGTGCTCGCCTTCGCCGCGCTGACCGTGAAGAAGCTGTACCAGGGCCAGCGCTGACCCCCACCAAGGAACTGTTCAGCTCATGATCGAGATCCCGTCGGACCTCCACAAGGACCTGGTCCCCCTTGTCTTCCTGCTCGGCGACTGGGCCGGAGTCGGTGTCCACGACTTCCCCGGCTCCGAGAAGTGCAACTTCGGGCAGGAGGTCAGCTTCACGCACGACGGGCGGGACTTCCTCGAGTACCGCTCGCACAGTTGGGTGCTCGACGAGAACGGCGAGAAGGTCCGGCCGCTGGAGACGGAGACCGGCTTCTGGCGCGTCGACGCCGACCGCAAGGTCGAGGTCGTGATGACCCGCGACGACGGCGTCGTCGAGATCTGGTACGGCGAGCTGGCCGACAAGAAGCCGCAGATCGACCTGGTCACCGACGCCGTGGCCCGTACGGCCGCCTCCGGTCCCTACAGCGGCGGCAAGCGTCTGTACGGCTACGTGAACAGCGACCTCATGTGGGTCGGCGAGAAGCAGACCCCCGAGGTCGAGCTGCGCCCCTACATGTCCGGGCACCTGAAGAAGGTCGTCACCCCGGAGGACGTCGAGCGCTGGGCCAAGGCCCTGCCCGACGACATGCCGGACGACGGGATCGCCTTCTTCAAGTAGGACCCCGCCGCGCGCTCCCGGGCCGCCTGCCGTTCCCCAGGGCGGCGTCCCCGGGAATGGTCCTAGACTTCCAGTGTGGTGAGCACCGACTGGAAGAGCGACCTCAGGCAGCGCGGCTACCGGCTGACGCCTCAGCGCCAGCTTGTCCTCGAAGCAGTGGACACCCTGGAGCACGCGACCCCCGACGACATCCTCGGCGAAGTGAGGAAGACGGCGTCGGGGGTCAACATTTCCACGGTCTACCGGACCCTGGAGCTCCTGGAGGAGCTCGGGCTGGTCAGCCACGCCCATCTGGGACACGGCGCGCCGACCTACCACCTGGCCGACCGGCACCACCACATCCACCTCGTCTGCCGCGACTGCTCGAACGTCATCGAGGCCGACGTCTCCGTCGCCGCCGAGTTCACCGCGAAGCTCCGGGAATCCTTCGGCTTCGAGACGGAGATGAAGCACTTCGCCATCTTCGGCCGCTGCAAGGACTGCCAGGACCTCCAGAAGTGACAGAAATAAAATCGGCGACCGCTCGGTCGTAGTGTGTATGTCCATGAAGAGTTCCCTCCTGTCCCTGCCCGGCGCCGTTCCCGCCGAGGGCGTGGACGAAGGCGTCGCCGCCCACTACGGCGACCTGTTCCGTGAGCAGCGCGCCCTCGCCGACGGCGTCGGCTTCGTGGACCTCTCGCACCGCGGTGTCGTCACCGTCACCGGGGACGACCGGCTGGCCTGGCTGCACCTGCTGCTCACCCAGCACGTCACCGACCTCCCGGCCGGCCAGGCCACCGAGGCGCTGATCCTCTCCGCGAACGGCCACATCGAGCACGCGCTGTACCTCGTCGACGACGGCACGACGGTGTGGATGCACACGGAACCCGACACCCAGGACGCGCTGGTCGCCTACCTGGAGTCGATGAAGTTCTTCTACCGGGTCGAAGTCGCCGACCGCACCGCCGACTTCGCGGTCGTCGAGCTGCCGGCCGGTTCGATCGCCGAGGCCCCCGAGGGCGTCGTCGTCCGCGAGACGCCGTACGGCCGTGATCTCTTCCTGCCGCGCGCGGACCTGGACTCCTGGGCGGAGAAGGCCGGACCGCCGGCGGGACTCCTCGCCCACGAGGCCCTGCGCGTCGAGCAGCACCGGCCCCGCCTCGGCTTCGAGACCGACCACCGCACCATCCCGCACGAGCTGGGCTGGATCGGTACCGCGGTCCACCTCCAGAAGGGCTGCTACCGCGGCCAGGAGACGGTCGCCCGCGTCCAGAACCTGGGCAAGCCCCCGCGCCGCCTGGTCTTCCTCCACCTCGACGGCAGCGAGGTCGTCCTGCCCCCGCACGGCACCGAGCTGCGCCTCGCGGGCGAGGACCCCGGCGGCCGCACGATCGGCTTCATCACCACCTCCGTACGCCACCACGAACTCGGCCCGATCGCCCTGGCCCTCGTGAAGCGCAACGTGCCGGTGGACGCCCCGCTGATGGCGGACTCGACGGCGGCGGCGCAGGAGGTCGTGGTCGAGCCGTAGGGCTCACATCGGCCGGGCCCCGCGGCTCACACGTCCAGAAGGCTCACATGTCCAGAAGGACGGTGAACGGGCCGTCGTTCGTCAGGGAGACCCGCATCTGGGCGCCGAACCGGCCCGTGGCCACGGTGGCGCCCAGGGCGCGGAGCTGGGCGACGACCTCGTCGACGAGGGGCTCGGCCACATCGCCGGGGGCGGCCGCGTTCCAGGTGGGGCGGCGCCCCTTGCGGGCGTCGCCGTACAGCGTGAACTGGCTGATGACGAGAAGCGGCGCGTCGATGTCGGAGCAGGACCGCTCGTCGGCCAGCATCCGGACGGACCAGAGTTTACGGGCGAGTTGGGCCGCCTTCTCCTTGGTGTCCTCGTGGGTGACCCCGACGAGGACGCACAGGCCCTCGCCGCTGATCTCGCCGACCGTCTCGCCGTCCACGACGACGCTCGCGCCGTCCACTCTCTGCACCACCGCACGCATGCGGACCATGATGCCGTGTCATGGCTGCGTCGCGCGGTGCGGGCCCTTCGCGTGATTTTCCGGGGTAACCAACCCGCCATCTGGGGCTGATCGGGTCACTCGGTCACATAGCGGCCATCTGGGGTGGCACCATGCGGGGTGTTGCGGTCCGGCCGTTGGGCGGACCGCGCCGGTCGAGGGGACGGTAGAGGTACATGAGCACATCGAGGACCGGGCGGACCGGAGCCGTGTCATTGACCCGTACGAGCGCACGGGCGGAAGCGATGACGGCCCGGACGCCGGTGCAGCGCACCGACAGCGGCCCGCTGGCGGCCGATCCGGCCCCGGCAGGCATCGTCGTGCTCCGCCTGCCCGAACTGCGGACACTGCGCCGGGACGCCCAGCGGGACGAGGCCGACCTCAGCTACGTCCGACGGCTGCTCCAGGGACGTATCGACATCCTGCGCGCGGAGCTCGCCCGCCGCGGGGAGCGCCGGATGCCCGCCGCGGCCTCCGGACACCTCTTGCCCATGGACCGCGGGAAGCCCTCGGTCGTCGAGCGGCTCTCGGAGATCCTCACGGACGCGCCGGCCCGGTACCGCTCCTCGGCCCGTCATGTGACCGTGGGAACGCCGCACGGCGAGGAGTACCGGGCACTGGCCGCCGACATGCTCGCCGAGGTGGAGCTGTCGGACCTGGAGGCCCGTACGGACGACGAGCTGGGCGCGGGGCTCGGCCGTCTCGTGCGGTACGAGCAGCAGGTCTCCCGGCGGCGCCAGCAGCTCCAGCGCACGGCCGACGATTGCAGCGCCGAGATCGCCCGCAGGTACCGTGAAGGGGAAGCACAAGTAGACGACCTGCTCATGTGACGTGGCGGCCCCGGCGATCCCGGGGCCGAGGGGCGCGCCGGCACCCAGGAGGCGCGGTTCCGCTCCGCGCGGGCGAGGGCGCCGTCCGGGGCACGACCCGGCCGCCGCCTTCCGAGCGGGTCCCCGTTCCGGAAGGCCACCGCCGATGTCCGCAGCTCCCCGCACGCCCGAAGGCTCGCCCATATCCGACGGCACCCGGGGTGTACCGGGTGAGCCCGGCACACCGGGCGCCCCGAGCACGCCCCGCACGGCTCGTACGCCCGGTACGGCTCCCGGCCCCGAGGGGACACCCCGGTCCGGCGCGACCGGCGCATCCGGGACGCTCCCGGTGCTCGCCGAGGTCGTGCGGTCCGGCTTCGTCGAGGGGCACCACCGCGGCAGCCTGGTCGTCCTGGCCGCGGACGGGACGGTCGAGCTGGCGCTCGGCGAGGTGACGGCACCGGTCTTCCCGCGCTCGTCGAACAAGCCCATGCAGGCGGCGGGCATCCTGCGCGCGGGCCTGGACCTGGCCGGGGAGCGCCTCGCCCTGGCCGCCGCGAGCCACTCCGGCGAGATCTTCCACCGTGATCTGGTCCAGAAGATGCTCGTCGAGCACGGGCTGGACGCCGGACAGCTCCAGTGCCCGCCCGACCTGCCGCTGGACCCCGTCGAGGCCGAGACCTACCTCGCCTCCGGTGCCGTCCGCGATCGGGTCACCATGAACTGCTCCGGCAAGCACACGGCGATGCTGGCGGTGTGCGCGCAGCGCGGCTGGTCCACCGAGTCCTACCTCGATCCCGGGCACCCCCTCCAGCAGCTCATCCACTCCGTGGTCGAGGACGCGGCCGGGGAGCCCGTCGCGGCGGTCGGTACGGACGGCTGCGGGGCGCCCCTGATGGCCATCACCCTCACGGGTCTCGCCCGCGCCTTCCGGTCCTTCGTCCTCGCGGCCCCCGGCTCCGCCGAACGCCGGGTGGCCGACGCCATGCGCGCCCACCCCGAGTACGTCGCCGGCACCCGGCGCCCCGACACCTGGCTGATGCGCGAGGTCCCGGGCGTCCTGTCCAAGATGGGCGCCGAAGCCGTCCAGGCGGTCGCGCTGCCCGACGGCCGCGCCCTCGCCTTCAAGATCGACGACGGCGGGACCCGTGCCCTGGGCCCCGTCCTCGCCCGCGGCCTGGACCTGCTGGGCGTGACGGGCCCGGTGGTGACGCGGATCGGCGCCGCCCCCCTGCTGGGCGGCGGCCGCGAGGTGGGGGAGATCCGGGCGGCTTTCTGACCTGGGATCCGGGTGGCCTTTTCGGCCCGGGGTGCGGGGTGGCGTTTCCGTTCCGGGGCGGGGTGGCCTTTTCGATCCAGGATCCGGCGCCCCTTTCGGCCCGGCATCCGGGTGGTCTTTCCGGTCCGGGATCCGGAGGCCTCCTCCACCCGGGACAGGGGTGGCCTTTTCGGTCCGGGATCCGGGCGGGGACGGCCAGGACCGGCCGGGAGGGGGCGTGCGGAAATCCGCGCGACACCCCGGCCGGGGTCCGCCTAGCGTGGCTCCATGACCCCGCACGAAGCTCTCGCCGCCCAGGACGCCCAAGCCGTCATAGATGCCGATGACGCCGGAGACGCCGGAGGCGCGGACACCGGCGGCACGGGCGCGGCCGCCGACGCGATCGACGTACGACCGATCGCCGCCCCCGACCTGCGGGACTGGCTGCGTGCCGTGAAGACGGGGTTCCTTCAGGAGCCGGTCGTCTCGGACGAGGACGTCGAGAACCGCAGATCGGCGTTCATCCTGGGGAGGACCCTGGGCGCGTTCGACGGTTCCCGCTGTGTGGCGACGTTCCGGTCGTTCCCGCAGGAGGTCACCGCGGTCGGCGGGGCGGCCGTCCCCGCGGACGCCATCTCGAACGTGACCGTCACTCCCACGCACCGCCGCCGGGGCCTGCTCACCCGCATGATGACGGCCGACCTGGCGGCGGCGAGGGAGCGGGGCGATGTCGTCGCGACCCTCATCGCCGCCGAGTACCCGATCTACGGCCGGTTCGGCTTCGGCCCGGCCACCACCTCCACCGAGTGGACCGTCGACGTACCGCGCACCGGTCTCGACCCGCGCTGGGCGGGCCCGGCCGACGGCGGCCGTATCGACCTCCTGGACGTCGAGGAGGTCCGCAGGGAAGGCCCCGAACTGCACGAGCGGCTCCGGCGCGGCCGGCCCGGCATGATCAACCGCGACGCCCGCTGGTGGCAGATGAACACCGGCGTGCTGAGGTTCGCCGGCTTCCCCTGGAAGGAGCCGTTCTACGCCGCCTACCGCTCGGCGTCGGGCGAGATCGAGGGCCTCGTCGCCTACACCGCGGACGACGACTGGGCGGACTCCAACCAGCCCCACAACACGGCGGAGGTGAAGTGGCTGCTCGCGGTGACGACGGCGGCCGAGCGCGCCCTGTGGAGCTACCTCTGCTCCATCGACTGGATCACCCGGGTCAAGACCGGCCGACGCGCTCCCGACGACCTGCTTCCGCAGTTCCTGCCGGATCCGCGTGGCGCCCGTATCAGCGGCCAGACGGACTGGCTCTGGGTGCGGATCCTGGACGTCGTACGGGCTCTGGAGGCGCGGACGTACGGCACCGCCGGGACGCTCGTGCTGGACGTGCGGGACGAGAGCGGACCGGACGGAGGCCGCTTCCGGCTCCGGGCCGCTCCGGACGGCACGGCGACCTGCGAGCCGGTCGCCGAGGAGGCGGACCTGTCGCTGTCCATCGCCGATCTGGCGACGCTGTGGCTCGGGGACGAGTCCGCGGTGCGGCTCGCGGCGCTGGGCCGGGTCCGGGAACGGCAAGAGGGCGCCGCCGCTCTGGCCGACGCCCTGCTGCGGACGTCCAGGCGACCGTGGTGCCCGGACATCTTCTGAACGGTGGGTGCCTGTAGGGGCGTTCTCCTTCCGTGCGGGTGGCGGGCGACTGCTGCGACTGCCGATCCGTAGCGATTCAGTTGTGTGGTGCTGACTGACCGTGCTCCCGGCTCCCCTCCGGAGGGGAGCGCGGTCAGCCGGACTGGCGGACGGTGACGTCCGCTCAGCCGGACTGGGCGAGCAGCATCACGAGGATCACGGCCCCGATGCCGCTGACGGTGGTGTTCCGGGCCTTGAGCCCGACGGACAGCGCGACGAACGCGATGATGCCCATCGGCCCGTACTCCCACTGGATGAGTTGCTCGAATCCGATGGCCAGGGCGGCGACGGCGAGGGCGACGAGCGGCATGACGGTCCCTCCTTCGGGACGGGGAGGCGGACCCCCGCTGAGGACCGTCCGCCCCGGCCACCCGGTGTCCAGGTGGAACTTCGGCGGCCAACCCTCTGGAAGTTTGACCATGTTGTGCAAGTTGGCTACCAACTCACTGTTACTTATCTCCGTGTTGGGACGACTCATAACCACCTATCCGGCAACTGCCCAAAGATGGCGGGAAGTTGTAGGGTTCTGGTTGTGGAGCCGAAGCATGCCGTCGTCAACGGACGGAACAGGTCACCACGGCCACCGAGGTCACACCGCGAGGTGGCCGACGAGCTGCGCGGCCGGATCAGGTCCGGTGAGTTGCGGGCCGGCCAGCGCATGCCGACCCAGGCCAGACTGGCCGACGAGTTCGGCGTCGAGCGCGGCGCGGTGCGCCAGGCGCTGCGCATCCTCCAGTCGGAGCACCTGCTCGTCGACGTGTCCAAGGGGAGCCCGGCGACGGTCGCGGACCATCCCGAGAGAGTCCTGACCGGGCCGCAGTCGCGGCCGCAGTCGACCATGGTGGCGCTCGCCCCGCGGATGACGGCGGCCTTCGAGGTCCCGCACGTGGCGATCGACGCGCTGTGTCTGACCGCCGTGTCGCTCACCCTCGCCATGGGCGAGCCGTTGCGCGAGATTCACGCGGGACGCATAAAACCGGCCAGGGTCGACGTCCGGGTGCTGCTTCCCAGCCGCGACATCGACCTCGCGTTTCCCGCGCCGGTCGACGGCATGGCGGACGACCGTCCGCGGCGTCGCTGGCTGGCCCAGCGCAACGCCCAGGTGCAGGTGCTGCGGCACAACCTGCTGGCGCTGCGGACCACGCACGGCGTCGACGTGCGGGTTTCCTTCCGCGCGCTGCCCTTCACCCCGCCCGTGAAGCTCTACCTCCTCAACGAGGCGGAGGCGCTCTTCGCGTACTACACGCTGGCGCGGCGGGGCGAGGAGATCGACCACGAGTACCTGGAGACGTACGACGCCGAGGGCACGCAGTCGATGCTGTTCCCCTTCCGGCAGGGGGTGGGACCGGGGGACACCACGTTCGTGGAACAGTCCCACCGCTGGTTCGACGCGCTGTGGGAGACGATCAGTTCGGAACCGCTGATCACGAACTGACGGCCGGTCCCGCCACCAGCAGGGCCAGGACGACGGCTCCGATGGAGCTGCACGTGGGGTTCTTCGCCTTGATCCCGATGGTGAGCAGCAGCAGGCCGACGATGCCCGTCGGTCCGTACTGCCATTGGACGAGTTGCTCGAAGCCGACGACGAAGACGGCGGAGAGGAGGGCGATGGCGGGCATGGTGGTTCCTCCTGCTTCTCTTCGGAGACGTGCTGGGGGTGCCGGGTGCCGTAGATGGGTGAGAGGAGGCAAAACTTCCGCCATCTTGGCCAAGTTGGTAACCAACTCTGGTTAGGTTGTCCCCACTTGGTAAGTGTCCATAAACAACTTTCGAGTAACTCCCCAAAGATGGGAGAGAGTTGTACCGTTTGGTCGTGACTCAGGAGAACGTTGTGGTGAGTGACAGCAGCAGAAGGCTTTCGCCCCAGGAGATCGCCGAGGTCCTGCGGGAGCGCATCCGTACCGGCGAGCTGAAGGCCGGTGACCGTCTGGCCACCCAGGCGGAGCTGGCCGACGAGTTCGGCGTCGAGCGCGGCACGGTCCGCCTCGCCCTGCGCGAGCTCCAGGAGGGCGGCCTGCTCAGCAATGTCAGCAAGGGCAGCCCGCCACGGATCGCGCAGGTCACTCCCAGCCGCAACGGGCCGCAGCCGACCATGGTGGGCCTCGCCCCGCGTCTCACCGAGGCGTTCTCCGTCCCCCATGTGCGGATCGACGCGGCCTGTCTCACCGCGGAGACGCTGATGCTGGCGCTCGGCGAGCCGCTCCGCCAGATCCACGACGGCAGGATCCGCCCGGAGCGCATCGACGTGCGGATCCTGCTGCCCAGCCGGGAGATCAACCTGGCGTTCCCCATCTCTGTCGACGACCAGGGGGACGAAGACCCGGTCCATGACCGCTGGCTGCGGCAGCGCAACGCCCAGGGTCACGTCCTGCGCCACAACCTCCAGTCCCTGCGCTTCTCCCACGGCATCGACGTCCATGTGGCCTTCCGGGCCCTGCCCTTCACGCCGCCGGTGAAGCTGTACCTGCTGAACGGGACGGAGGCGCTGATCGCCTACTACATGATCGCCAGGCGTGAGGAGGAGATCTCGGACGACGAGACGCTGGACATGTACGACACCCTCGGAACCGAGTCCCTGCTCTTCTCCTTCGAGAAGCAGTCCGGGGCGCGGGACACCGCCTTCGTGGACGAGTCCGAGAAGTGGTTCAACGCCCTCTGGGAAACCATCACCACGGACCTGAAACTCACCTAGTGACTTCTGATACGACGCAGACTGATGCGGTGGCGACACAGACGGAGAACCTGCGGGACACGATCACCCAAGCGCGCTTCGTGCTCTTCGACTTCGACGGGCCGGTCTGCCGGCTGTACGCGGGGCACGCCGCCGAGAAGGTGGCCAGGGATCTGGTCGACTGGCTCGAACGTCAGGGGATGCGCGGCCTGTTGACCCCGGAGGAGCGTCGGCACCCCGATCCGCTGGTGGTCCTGCACGCGGTCGACCGGCGGCGTCCGCGCAGTGACCTGGTGGCCGAGCTGGAGGCGCGGTTCACCCAGCAGGAGCTCAAGGCGGTGGCCAAGGCCTGGCCCACCGAGTACGCCGACGCGGTGATACGGACCTGGAAGGCCATCGGTGTCCGGCTGGCGATCACCACCAACAACTCGCCCCGCACAGCCGCTCATTATCTGGAGAACCGCGGCCTGGCCGAATGCTTCGCGCCCCACATCTACGGCCGCACCCAGGATCTGCACC
Organism: Streptomyces sp. NPDC096324; assembly: GCF_044763015.1. Classification (NCBI taxonomy): domain Bacteria; kingdom Bacillati; phylum Actinomycetota; class Actinomycetes; order Kitasatosporales; family Streptomycetaceae; genus Streptomyces; species Streptomyces sp. NPDC096324. The sequence goes on from NZ_JBIWFK010000007.1 coordinate 66,685, forward strand.
ATCTCAAGCCGGACCCCGACTGCCTGAACCGGGCCTTGACGGCCCTCGGCGCGGAGCCGTCGAAGGCACTCATGATCGGCGACGCCCCCTCGGACCTGTACGCGGCCCAGCGGGCCGGGGTCCCGTTCCTCGGCTACGCGCGTCACGAGGACAAGGAGAAGCAGCTCCGGGACGCCGGGGCCGAGCACGTGGTGACGTCCATGAAGACGGTGCTGCAGGCCTTGTGGGGTCAGCGCTGAAGGGGCGCGGGCTGTGCCCCGGGGGAGTGAACCGTGAGATGCCCGCGCGAGGGCTCGCGCGTGCCGTAGCCGCTGCTCAGTGCCCGTGTCACGGCAGGGGGAAGACGGGCTTTCGTGCAGCCGCCCGGCGCGCTGAGGAGCTGGTCCTCTGGAACTATGCCCATTCACGAGTGGCGACGGAGCGCACGGAGTTACCGTTCTCCCCTCTTTTCTCTTTGGTGTGCGGTTGCGTGAGAGAACGGTCAATGTCACCCGAATCGGTTTCCTTGGCTCTGCGGCGAGCCGTCGAGGTGAGTGGCGACGCGGGAGTGGTCGAGGGACCACTTCACGGCTACCACCATGAGACGTATGTCTTTCCGCTGCCGAGTCGGACGGAAGAGGCCGAAGCGGTTCGCTGGAAGTGCCGCGAACCGCGACCCGGACTGTTGTGGTTCGACCGGCGCTGTTTCGCGTCCGAAGAAGAGCTGCTCCGCGCGTTGCAGGGGCGTATCGGGGGCATCCCCGACCTCATTCAGGCGGGCTCCGCCGGTCTTCAGCGGTTCATCGAGGGCGAGACGCTGGGAGCGCTGTACGGATCCGGCAGCGGGATCCCCTTGTCCCTCTTCGGGCAAATCGTTTCCCTCTTCGGGCAGTTGGCCCGAGTGAAGCCCGATTCCCTGACCGCGGAACGGACGTGCGCATCCGTCTACCGGGCTTCCGAGGGCGACACCGACGGCTTTTTGAGGCGGCTGATCCTGTTCACGGAAGAGGAGGTGTACCAGCGGAATATGCCCGACTTCAAAGGCCTGTTCTACGACCTGGGGCTGGACGGCGCCTCTTTCGGAAAGCTCCGCGAGCATGTGTCGGGACTGACCAGCCGCCCTTTCTGTCTGCTGCACGCCGATCTGCACCGCGAGAACTTCGTGGTCGACGGACTGGGCCGGCTCTGGACGATCGACTGGGAACTGGCGATGTTCGGAGACCCGCTCTACGACCTGGCCACCCATCTCTACCTGATGCGGTATCCGCGGGACCAGGCGGACCGCATGACCGAGCGGTGGTCCGAGACCGTCGAGAGCGTCGCCCCCGGCAGTTCGGCCGGGTGGGAGGCGGACCTGCCCAAGCTGCTCGCCTTCAAGAGGGCCCAGTCCGTCTTCACCGATGTCATCCGCACGGCCCTGTCGCTGGCCGAGGAGGCGGAGGTCGACGAGCGTCTCCTGGTCCGTGCCGGCGGCAGGATGCGGCAGGTGCTGCACGCCGCGAAGGAACCGCTGGGGATCGAGTCGCCGTCCGAGGAGGACGTCACGGCCTCGCTCGGGAAGTGGTACTTCAAGAGCTGCGCGCCGGTCGGCGGCAGGCGCCGGCCGTGACCCGGTCACCGGCCCCCCGGCCATGCGTAGGCTCGTGACCATGAGTGACACCGGACTGCGCGAACGCAAGAGGCGACGGATGTACCAGTCCGTCTCCGACATCGCCATCGGCCTGTTCCTGGAGAAGGGGTTCGACGCCGTGTCCGTCGCCGAGGTCGCGGCCGCCGCCGAGATCTCCAAGCCGACGCTGTTCCGGTACTTCCCGTCCAAGGAGGACCTGGTCCTGCACCGGTTCGCGGACCACGAGACCGAGGCCGCGCGGGTCGTCGAGGAGGGCCGGGCGGCCGGGCGGTCCCCGATCGACGCGCTCCGCGAGCACTTCCTGGACGGTCTGCGCCGGGAGGACCCCGTCACCGGGCTCAACGAACATCCCGGCATCCTCGCCTTCCACCGGCTGCTCTACGGGACGCCCTCGCTGGTGGCGCGGATGTACGGGTACCTGGAGCGGTCGGAGGCCGCGCTCGCCGACGCCCTCGCGAAGCCGCTGGGCGCCGGGCTCGACGCGCGGCTCGCCGCCGGACAGATCACGGCCGTGCGCCGCATCCTCGCCGAGGAGAACCTGCGGCGGATCGCGGAGGGGGAGCGGGTGGCGGCCGTACGGCCGGACGCGGTGGCGGCCGCCGAGCGGGCCTTCGCGCAGCTCGCGGCCGGATTTCCCGGGCTGGCCCGGTCCGCTCACTCGGGCACGGCCCGCCCGACCCCGGAAATGCATCCCGGTTAAAAATGTTACGCGGTTACGTTATTCCGGTACTCTGGATGGAATGACACCACCCGACCGCGCCCGACGGCCTGCCCCGGACCTGCCGCTCGCCCGCTCCCTCTCCCGGTCCCTCTCCCGCGAACGCGCCTTTCACGACACCTGTCGAGCCGCCCTCGCCGCGATGGTCGACGGTGCCGAGGAGCAGGTCGTCACCGGTGAGGACGTCTCCGCCTCCGGAGCCGACGCCGAAGTGCTCGGGTACCAGCTGCGCAGCCAGGCAAAGGAGATGCGGGAGCTGCCCCAGGGCCCCCTGTTCTTCGGCCGCCTGGACTTCCAGGACTCCGCCGCGGCGGCGGGCGATCACGCCGGGCAGAGCTACCACATCGGGCGGCTGCGGATCAGGGAACACCCCGCCGCCCCGCCCCTCGTCGTCGACTGGCGGGCCCCCGTCTCCCGCGCCTTCTACCAGGCCGGCGCCCGCGACCCCCAGGGCGTCGCCGTCCGCCGCCGGTTCGGCTGGGCCCCGGGCAGCCGCGGAGACTCCGCCGACCTCACCGGCCTCGAGGACGAACCCATCGGGATCGAGCGGCCGTCACCGGGCCCGGCCCCGCAGGAGGCGGCCGACGCCGGGAGTGTGGAGGACGAGGCCGCTCGGGGAGGCTCGATCCTCACCGAGGAGATCGAGCGCCCTCGCGTCGGCCCCATGCGGGACATCGCCGCCACCATCCAGCCCGAACAGGACGATCTCGTACGAGCCGATCCGGCGGCCTCGGTCTGTGTGCAGGGCGCCCCGGGCACCGGCAAGACGGCCGTCGGGCTGCACCGGGCCGCCTATCTCCTCTACACGCATCCACAGCGCGTCCGGCGCGGCGGACTGCTGATCCTCGGCCCCAACCGCACCTTCCTGTCGTACATCGCGGAGGTCCTGCCCGCGCTCGGGGAGACCGGTGTGCGCCAGTCGACCATCGGCGAGGAGATCGCCCGCCGTCCGGTGACCGGGGAGGACGGCGAACGTACCGAGGTCGTCAAGCACGACGCCCGGATGGCGCGGGTGCTGCGCCGGGCGCTGTACGGGCACATCGGCGTGCCGGACGACGACCTCGCGGTGCCGGACGGCACCTACCGCTGGCGTGTCCCCGTCGCCGTACTGCGCCGCATCGTGGACGACGTACGAGCCGAGGAACCGCCGTACGACGTGGGGCGGGAGCGAGTGCGGACGCGGGTCGTGCGCCATGTGCGGCACAAGGCCGAGCTGCGGGGCGGGCCGCAGACGAACGCCTGGGCGCAGCGGATCTCGCGGGCCGGGCCGGTCGGCGCGTACGTCGACGCGGTGTGGCCGCGGGTGCGCCCCGAGGAGCTGCTCGCCCGGCTGCTCACCGACGCCGAGGCGCTGGAGCGGGTGGCCGACGGGATCCTCGACGCCGAGGAACGGAAGGCGCTCCTGTGGGCGAAGCCGCCTCGGTCGTGGAAGTCGGCGCGCTGGTCGGCCGCCGATCTCGTCCTCCTCGACGAGATCGCCGGGCTGATCGAGCACCCCGAGGGATACGGCCACTTGGTGATCGACGAGGCGCAGGACCTGTCGCCGATGGAGTGCCGGGCCATCGCTCGACGGGCCTCCTTCGGGTCGCTGACCGTGCTCGGGGACCTCGCGCAGGGCACGACCCCCTGGGCGGCGCGGGAGTGGGGCGGACTCCTGGCGCATCTGGGCAAACCGGATGCGGCCGTCGTCCCGCTGACGGTCGGATTCCGGGTGCCCGGAGCCGTCGTCGAACTCGCCAACCGGGTGCTGGACCGCCTGGACGTGGGCGTGCCTCCGGCCCGGTCCCTGCGCAGGGACGGCGAGTTGAGGATCCGCCCGGCCACCGACCTCTCGGCCGAGACCGTCGCGGCCGTAGCGGAGGCGCTCGCGCACGAGGGGTCCATCGGGGTCATCACCGCGGACGCGGATGTCGCGAAGGTGCGGGACGCGCTGCGCGCCGCCGGGATGAACGTCGCCGGAGTCGACGAACTCGGCGCCCGGATCGCGGTGCTGCCCGCGAGCCTGGCCAAGGGCCTCGAGTACGACCATGTGGTGGCCGTGGAGCCGGCGGCGATGGCGGAGGCGGAGGCGCGGGGCCTGCACCGGCTCTACGTGGTGCTGACCCGTGCGGTGTCCCGCCTGGACGTGATCCACACACGCCCGCTGCCCTGGTGACCCCGCGGCCGTTCCCGCGGCCCGGCGATTCGGCCGGTTCACCTACGGAAGAGGGGGGCTGCCCACGCATCACAGCGACAGGTGTCCGTTCCCAAAAGATCTGGATCGAGGAGGTGCCTCTGACCTGGGCCTTGTCAGTTTTGTTGGGACGGGTTCGAAGCCGGGCGGCCCAGTGGATCTGGACGGTGCTGCGCCTGCTTGAGCGCGAGCCGAGGCGGTCCCATTTGTCCTGTCGGACGGCACGGCCGTGGCCTGGTGCTTTTCAGTTCTGGTGGGACTCTTCCCGTAGGGCGTCGTAGTCGTCCGGCGTCGTCACCAGCATCAGTGATCGTCCCAGGGAGTCGGTCCAGCGAAAGAGGGGGTCGTTGGAGAAGGCGTGGGAACGGAGCTTCTCGCGGAGAGTGGGGACGTTCAGCCGGTGCTCGGCCTCTGTGTAGACGGTGTCGATGGTGCGCCGGTGCTGGCTGAGGCTCGTCCATCGGCCAGGTTCCCGTAGTGCCCGCCAAGCAGGATCGGCCAGCATGCCCAGCAGCGTGACGAACTCTGGATAGGTGGCGATGTACTCCCGCTCGTCGACGCGTCGCCTGATGATGTTCCCGTAGATGGCTTCCTTTGGAGGAAGCTGGGCGAGGCGGTCGTTCCAGCGTGAGAGCAGATGAGGTTGCTTCTTGTTCAGGAGCCATGAGCGCACCAAGTGCTGCGCTTCCTTTGTCGCTGCTTCCAGGGTGTCGGGGAAGCGCCGGGCGATCCGTCGGTGTCGGTGCTCAGCGGTACCGAGCTCTGGTAGGTGACCGACACGGTAGTGGCGGTTGCCGTCCACCCAGATGCCGTGTCGGCGGCAGAGTTGGGGATTTGCGGGGCGATGGGCGAGGACTGGCCTGGTGATCCCGCGGCGGTGCATGCAGTGTGAGCAGGCGATGTAGAGATGCCGACGGTAGCGGACTACCTCACCTGTGGTGCGCGCCTCAACCCGGGCGATCGCTGGTAGCAGCATCCGGAGGGTCTCGGGCGTAAGGCCCGTCAGGGTGGCCAGCCGTGGCAGAACCATCGGAGTCCAGCGCCAAAGCGTGTCCGTTCTCTTACCAACCTGCGCGTTTTTGAATGGTGTCAGAGTCTTCGCCAGCTGGCCCGCCGTCACATTGTTGGCGGCGGCGAGGCGGTGCAAGTACCAGCCGAAGACTTCTCCGTGGACTGGTGGCAGAGGAAGTGGCAGGAGCCTGACCGGGGCTTCCCAGGGCTCCATTGCTCAGGCCGCCTTCGGCCTGCGGGCGTACTTGGGGCGGGGGCGATCGGGCCGGGTCTTCTGGACGGCGTGGTCGAGCTCGATCGCGTCGAGCATGCGCTTGGTGATCTTTTCCGTGCCGCTGTCGACTGCGGCTTCTCGGATGAGCTGGGAAAGACTGCCGATCAGCCCGCCAGTGCGCTCGTGGAGGTAATCGGCCATGGCGACCAAGGTGCCGGGACGATGGGCGTGTAGGCGCAGGGAGTTCTCCATCGTCACCACCAGGGCCTGCCAGCTCTCCTTGTCCGCGCGGATTCTGTGGCCGAAGGGTCGGGAGGGGATGACCGTATAGCGGCCGGCGATCTGCTGTCCGCGAGTGCCCTGGAACAGGCTGCTGGTCTCGACGTCGAGACCAGCTAGCACGAAGGTGGCCGCGATCCGTTCCGAGAGGTACTTGAGCTGATCGGATGCCTCGGCTCCATTGCGGGTGGTCAGGTCGAGGTTGTGGATCTCGTCGACCAGGACGAGTGTGGTGCCGAGCTTGCCGAGCAGGTCACAGACGGCGTTGGTGATCTGGACCTGGCTCATGCGGTGCTCCAGCGGGATGCCAAGGAATCGGGCGAACTCGCCTGCGAGCATCTTCGGGGTAGCCGCTGGGGGGACGGTGACGAAGACGACCGGCAGTCCGCCGACGGCGTTGGGGCTGCGCCGCCGGGTGATCTGTTCGACGTTCTTGCCCAGCTGGGTGATCGCTGTGGTCTTGCCGGTGCCGGCCGAACCGGACACGATCAGGCCGCGACGGGCGGAGACTTGGTGCCGGTTGAGCACGATGCGTTTGCGACCCGTAGTGACGACGCCGCGGATCGTGGGAGTGTTCACGATGACGGATCGTGTGTGGTAGTCGATCCGCGCTTCCCTGCAGGACTCCAGCTCGCCCTCGTCCAGGACGGTGCCGGACGGGAGTGACGCCGGGGGATCAGGGTTCTCGTCGACGAACGCCCGCCAGCCTTCCTTCGTGGTCAGTGACATCTGCGGGTTGGCGATGTCCTGTGGCGGAGCCTCGCTCACAGGCGGCTCCCGTCGGTGAAGGCGTCGAAGACGCCGAAGGGAATGACGTTCGACGGCTGCTCCAGGACGGTGGTCTCGTCCTCGGCGTCTTCCGGAGCTGAAGCCTGCGGCAGAGCAGGGACGGACCGGGCGGGCTCCAGGGCGGCGCGGGTACGGGCCGCGATACGGCCGTCCGGCCCGGTTTCCGCCCGCGTCAGCAACTGGTCGACTGCTGCGGCCACGGCGGCTTGGTTGGTGTCGTCCTGGCCCCGCATCGCAAGCAGGTCCCGGGCTCGGCGCCAGGTGAAGTCCGCAAACGGTGTCGAGACCAGGTGCCGGTGTGTCCACGGAACCGTGATCCACTCTCCGGTGCGCGCGTTGCGTACCCAGACCTGAGACAGGTCGTAGGGGTCGTCGCTTCATCAGAGGTGAGCTTGATGATGCTCTCCGTGTTCTCCACTGCTCGAACATAGTTCGCCGACCCTGCGGTGTCAGAGGTGCCTGGCACAGTGCCGCCGTGAACATCGATTCCTTCTGGAAGCTCATCGAAGAGTGCCGACGGCAGACGCGGGGCCGGGACGAACGGCTGACCTGGTTGCGTGACGAGTTGTCGCGGAGGCCGCTGACAGAGATCGTGCAGTTCCAGGTTCGCCTGGACGAAGTGACGCACGAAGCCTTCACCTGGGATCTCTGGGCTGCTGCGGAGCGGATCTTCGGCGGCTGGTGTTCGGACGACGGATTCTGCTACTTCGGCCTGTGGATGGTGGGGATCGGTCGGGAAGCCTTCGTGCGGGCAGTGATCGATCCCGACTCTCTGGCCGACACCCCAGAGGTTCAGTGCCTGGTGGGTCGCCCTCGGGAGTTCTGGAACGACGACTGGCCGGAGTGGGAGTCTCTCGACTACGTGGCCATGGAGGCGTATGGACTACTCACCCGCGCGGATGACGACTGCGGCGACGCATTCTATGAAGCCGTCGAAGCCGAGGAGGGCGCTGTAGGCGGCAATCGAGGGCCGCGCGGCGAGCAGTGGGACGTGCGATGCGAAGACGAGGCGATGCGCAAACTGCCGAGACTGAGCGCGATGTTTCCCCTCCGGCCACTGGTCCGGTAGGCGTGAAAGCGCGAGGGATCAGGCCGAGGCTTCGGGGGTGTCGACAGACAGGCGATGCCACGCGTGGCCGCAACCGTCGGAGCAGAAGCGCTCTCGTCGGCGTTCGTCGGCGACGGCCAGCACCGCGATCAGTAGCCGGAATGACTTTAGGCGCTCGTCGTGCGGGGTGAGACTGGCGATCTTTCCGAGTTGCTGGTCGATCCGCCCTCGTGTGATCAGAACTGCCGGTGTGTGCGTGGCGCGAAGTCCGGCGCGTCGGATACTTTCCGGGCCGTCCTCGGCGGTGGCGCGGGCCTGAATGCAGAAATGTGACAGGAGGCGCAGGGTGTTGGACTGCTCTTCAGCGGAGAGGCTCTCGAACCACTCGATGCCCTGTGACATCGGCCGAAGCTCCTGGGCGAGCTCGTTGAGAGTGATGTACGGATCAGCCATTCGCACGCCCCCGTTTCGCTCGGATCGCCGTTGTCCATGGTGTTGCGATGTGGAAAGCCCCGAACCCGCCCTCACTGCTTCGGATCTGCACGTGGTGATGTGCTGTGCGATGTGCACCTTTACCTGTACGCCGTGCTGAGCTGCACTGTTGATGGGGAGTCGAACCCCCGCGTTGCTCTTCACGCGCCAGGAGTGGGCTGGAAAACCGCCGGCCCTCGGTGTGTGCACGCCTCCGAAGCTGCTACCTGCTCCACATCGTCCCCGCCTGCTGGACTACTCAGTCCAGCAGATCCGCCTCCCAGTTCGTACGCTGGATCCGTATATCGACCTCGCGGATCTCCCGCGCGAGAACATCCGCCTGACCGCGCAGTTCCGCCACCGGAAGCGCGGAAAGCATCATCAGCTCGGACCGAAGCTGTCGGCCGTATCCCCGCTCGCCGCTACCCGCCGCCGCGTCCGCCGCCGCGGTGACCACGGAGTGACGCAAGCGCAGGACATCCCGGCGTGCGAGGGCATCGGTGAGCGTGCCGTCCGAGCCCATCTCCACGGTGGCATTGGTCCGGTTGATCCGCCGGATCAACGTTTCCAGAGCGCTCAGCACCTCACCGGCCTCAGCCAGCAACTGGGCGGCATCCTCGGCGGGCGTCTCCCCCTCCTGGTACCGCGCACTGCTGACGACGCGCGCTCGCAACTGTTCTACACGGCGCGTCGCTTCCGCACGTTCTGCCAGTGCCTCAGCAAGCTTCACTGTCTCCACCTCCCCCTCCATGAGCTCGCACGAGTATACGAGTGCGAACCAGCTCATACGCACTTGGATTTTGATCCACAGGGGCTCTGACCAGCCACTGGAACGAGAGCGGACAGCCGCTCAGAGCGCTACGCAAAGAGAACCCGACAGTGCGAACGAGAATGAGTGGGAATCTGCCGGTTTCAGCGAGGCCGGACAACAGGCTGGCCAGCTTCGCCAGGACTCCGCCAAGTCGTTCGCCAGAAGCGCTGGGACTCGCCACATCTACTGAGAACGGACACAGGGCGACCGGCCCCAGGGGCGTGCCTTCGTGGCGTGGCGCACTTTTGCAAGCAGGTGCTTGCAATAGTTAGCGACGATGAGGCAAGGTGGGGGCATGGCATCGCTCAACGTCGGCAATCTCGGTGAGTATCTGCGGGAACAGCGGCGCACCGCGCAGCTGTCGCTGCGGCAGCTCGCCGACGCCGCCGGGGTGTCCAATCCGTATCTGAGCCAGATCGAGCGCGGGCTGCGCAAGCCGAGCGCGGAGGTGCTCCAGCAGGTCGCCAAGGCCCTGCGGATCTCCGCCGAGACGCTGTACGTGCGAGCCGGCATCCTCGACGCCGAGCGGGACCGGGACGAGGTGGAGACGCGTGCCGTCATCCTTGCCGATCCCACGCTGAACGAGCGGCAGAAGCAGGTGCTGCTCCAGGTCTACGAGTCCTTCCGCAAGGAGAACGGATTCGAGATCGCGCCGGCGGACGAGACCGGTCACGGCGGCGAGGTGCCCGGCACCGACGCACCCGAGACTCAGGACATACCGGACGCCCAGCCTCCACAGGACACCGCCGTCCGCGGCCCCCGCACGGCCGACGGCAGCGATGCCGGTCCGCAGCAGAGCGCGAGCTGACCGCATGCGGATCACCAAACCCTCAGCTGAAAGCGATTACGGGAGGACCATCGTCATGGCCATCACCGACGACATCCGCAAGGCCGCCACGGACCCGACCCCGCTCTACTTCCTCGCCGGCACCGCCGACCTGGCCGTTCAGCAGGCGAAGAAGGTCCCCGGCATCGTGGAGCAGATCCGCGCCGAGGCCCCGGGCCGGATCGACAACGTGAAGAACATCGACCCCAACGCCGTCCAGGAGAAGGCCACCGCCCGCGCCAAGGTGGCGCAGGAGAACCTCCAGGCCAAGGTGACGGAGATCCTCAGCACCCTCGACACCGACCTGAAGAAGCTCGGCGAGTCCGCCCAGGACCTCGCCCTGCGCGGTGTCGGCGTCGCCGCCGAGTACGCCGTCAAGGCGCGCGAGACGTACGAGAAGGTCGCCGAGCACGGCGAGCAGACCGTGCGGACCTGGCGCGGCGAGGCCGCCGAGGAGATCGAGGACTTCGCCATCGCCGTCGAGCCGAAGGCCGAGCCGGTCGAGGTCAAGGAAGAGGAGAAGCCGGCGGTCGCCGCCGTCGAGGACGCCTCCTCCAAGAAGAGCCCGGCGAAGAAGGCCTCGGTGCGCAAGCCGGTCGCCAAGAAGACGGCTCCGCCCGCCAAGTAGGCGAGCGAAGCACCACGATTCCGCCGTGCGCGGACGGGCCGGGCACTCTCCGAGTTCCCGGCCCGTTCTCCGGGTACGGTGGCCGTAGAGACGACTCGAACCGGGCGGTGGACATTGTGCTGATGACGGCATTCGGCGGTCTGATGTGGCTGATCTTCACAGCCATGCTCGTGCTCGCCGTGGTGGCGCTGGTGCTCGCCGCGATCGCCCGTGAGGACGCCTACCGCGCCGCCGACAAGCAGAACAAGGTGTTCTGGTTGATCATCCTCGGGGTCACCGTGGCGGTGAACCTGCTGGTGCCGATGCTCTTCCTCCAGCTCGCGGGCCTGGTCGCCACGATCGTCTTCTTCGTGGACGTGCGCCCCGCGCTGCGCCAGGTCTCCGGCGGAGGCGGTGGCCGCCGAGGCGGCAGCAGCAGCGACGGCCCGTACGGCCCGTACAACGGCGGCAGGTAACCACCCCCGGCCGGCAACAGCCGCCCCCCACCCACATCCGGGACCCGGAGGGTCGCCCCGGCACGGCCACCACGACGCACCCGCAATCGGGAGCGCACGGGCCGGACCGGCGCGGCCCCACGATGCACCCGCAGCCGGTCACACCCGGAACAGCGGCACGGTCACCACGACGATCCGCGCCCGGCGACGCACGGGAGGGGACGTGTCGGTACATCAAATGCCCGCAGGCCGGACGGATCAGCACCCATCCGCACCTCGAAACGCAGCTGAGATCCGTTCGGATGCGGGCGGATGTACCGGCGCGGCCCCGACCCACCACCGGCCGGAACCCGGCACCGCAAACGCCGGCGCAGTGAACCCGCGACAGCCGGCGCAGTTACCCGGCGACCGCCAGAGGCGAGCCCCCGCTAAGGACCCCGGTCCAGCAACAGCACCGCCACGTCGTCCGCCAGCTCCCCGCCGTTGAGTTCCCGCGCCTCGTTCACCGCCGCACGCAGCAGATCCTCGCCCTGGAGCCCCAGCGCGAGCTGCCGCCGGACCATGTCCACCATGCCGTCCAGGCCCAGACGTTCCTTGCCCACGCCGGTGTGACCCTCGATCAGGCCGTCGGTGTAGAGCATCAGACTCCACGCGGCACCCAGTTCCACCTGCATCCGCGGCCAGCGGGCGTTCGGCAGCAGACCGAGCGCGGGTCCGTTGTTGTCGTACGGCAGCAGTTCCGCGGGTCGGCCCGGACGGGCGATCAGCGGGGACGGGTGGCCGGCCAGACAGAGCCCGGCCCGGCGCCCGTCCGGCGCGATGTCCACGGTGCACAGCGTCGCGAAGATCTCGTCGTTCTCGCGCTCGTGCTCCAGAACCTGCTGCAACGTGGACAGCAGCTCGTCGCCGCACAGCCCCGCGAACGTCAGGGCGCGCCACGCGATACGCAGCTCCACACCGAGCGCCGCCTCGTCGGGCCCGTGCCCGCAGACGTCACCGATCATCGCGTGCACCGTGCCGTCGGCCGTGCGCACGGTGTCGTAGAAGTCGCCGCCGAGCAGCGCGCGGGAGCGTCCCGGGCGGTAGCGCGCGGCGAAGCGCAGCGAGGAGCCCTCCAGCAGCGGTGTCGGCAGCAGCCCGCGCTCCAGGCGGGCGTTCTCCTGGGCGCGGAGCTTGGACTCGGTGAGCCGGCGTTCGGCCTTGTCGGAACGTTTCCGCTCCACCGCGTACCGGATCGCGCGGCTCAGCAGCCGGCTGTCCAGCTCGTCGCGGAAGAGATAGTCCTGGGCGCCGACGCGCACCGCCTCCGTGCCGCGCTCGGCGTCACCGGACGCGGTGAGCGCGAGGACGGCGTGGCCGGGCGCGAGCCGCAGGACGTGCTTGAGCGTCGCCAGCTCGTCGGCGCCCTCCGCCGCCCGGCCCGGCGCGGGCAGCGCGAGGTCGAGCAGGATGCAGTGGACGTCGTCGGTGAGGAGCCGCTCGGCCTCGGTGAGGTTGCGGGCGGTACGGACCCTGACCGGCTTGCCGGCCGCGTCGAGCATCTCGGGCACGCCGAGCGAACCCGCCGGGTCGTCCTCGATGACCAGGAGCGTGAGATGGGTGGTGCCGGGGTTCGGGGTCGTGGTGGTCGTGGTGCGGGCTTCCGGTGCTGTGCCGGCGGGGCCGCCGGTGGTGTCGCCGGATGGGCCGCCGGGTGAGAACACGGCTTGAGCCTGACCACTCTCCACGGCCGGGATCGCTCTCTGCCGCGGTACGGGTACGGGCATCGTCTGGGTTCCTTCCCTCCCCCCGAGGGCGTGGTGGGCGAAGGACCTCGACCCACCGACGGGGACCATAGCGCCCGCCGGTGCCGCAACGGAATGGCCGACGGCGCGCCGTGGGGCAAAGGGCCACCGTCATATGCCGCATCCCGTAACGCATTTGGACACGACGCGGTCCCGCCGGGGATGACGAAGGTCACGTCCCCGGGCTCGGGCGGCCGGGGCAACCGTGCGGTGGGTCACGTGCGGCGCGTCACGCGTACGCCCTCCCGCGAGACGGAGCGCGCCGTGCGCGGCGCCGGATGCCCGCCACGCGCGGCGCCGGATGCCTGATCGGACGGGCCCCACCGCCATGTCACCTGCGCCTCGCAGGCTCCACTGTTCCGCCCGGTCCAGGCCGAGCGCCGGTCACCTGCCGCGCCCGGCGCGCACCCGGCGGTCGCCGGGCACGCGATCCAGCCGGACGCACGCACCCGTCTCCGCGAACCGCCGACGGAACGCCGTCACGAGTGGCGGCGCACCTCCTTCGTGGCGTCGCCGCCCGACGAAGCGGCGTCCGCGTCCGGCCGTACGACGCCCAGGATCCGCATCGAACCCGCGCCCGTGATCGTCACCGTGCGCCCGGGGCGCGGGGCGTGCACGATCGCGCCGTCCCCTATGTACATCCCGACATGGCTGGCGTCGTCGAAGTAGATGATCAGGTCGCCGGGGCGCATGTCCTTGATGTCGATGTGCCGGAGTTGCTTCCACTGCTCCTGCGAGGTGCGGGGGATGGGGTGACCGGCGGCCGCCCAGGCCTGCGAGGTGAGCCCCGAGCAGTCGAACGTCTTCGGGCCCTCGGCGCCCCACTCGTACGGCTTGCCGATCTGGTCGGTCGCGTACTTCACGGCCTTCTTGCCCTGTTCGGACGCGTCGCTCTTGATGTCGGCGAGGACGCCGGAGCTCAGCCAGGCCGACTGCGCCTGGTGGGCGGCCTCCTCCTCCAGCTTGGCGAGCCGCTCCTTCTCCTTCTTCTCCAGCCGGGACTCCAGCTTCTCGGCGTCGGAGATCCGCTGCTCGATCTTCTTCTGGGCCTCGGCCCTGGCCTCGCGGTCGGCCTCCAGCTTCCGCCACTGCGCGGAGGCGTCCTTCGCGTACTGCCGCAAGTCCTGCTGGGTGCGCGCCATCTCGTCCAGCAGTCCCCTGGTGGCGTGCTCGCCCTGCCGCACCCGGCCGGCTCCGTCCAGGAATTGCTCCGGGTCGTCGCTCAGCCACAGCCGTGCCTCGGGCGGCAGGCCCCCGCCGCGGTACTGGGCGCGGGCCGCGGCACCCGCGCGGTCCTTCAACGTGTCCAGTTTCGCCTGGCCCTTGACGATCTGCTGGGCCAGCCCGACGATCTCGGCGGACTGCTTCTGGGTCTTCTCCTCGGCGGCGTTGTACGCGTCCGTGGCGACCGCCGCTTCGTGGTAGAGCTTGTCGAGCTTCTTGCGGACCGCTTCAAGGTCCTTGTTGCTCACGGGTGTCGGGGTGGCCGTGGGAGTCCTGGTCGGCGCCGGTTTCGGTGCCGGGCTCGCGTAGGCCGTCCCTGACGGCGCCAGCACCACGCAGGCGCATGCGCAGGCCAGGGCCATGGCCGCCGTGGTCAGACTCCACTTGCCGGATCCCATCTCCGCCCCCCACCTGATTTACCGTCAGTAACTTACGGACGCCTGAGGGATCGTGCCATGTCGGCGCGCAATGCGACAGAGCCGGGCAAGAAACTCCCTTCCCTCGCGCGCGAGGCAGGCAGGAACTCCCTTCCCCGGAGCCCGCGTCGGCATGACGATCTCATCCCCCGGCCTGTGTGACGTGCGACTCACCGAGATCGTTCCCCCCGGGCCACACACTGGTCGCCTCCCGGTCGCCTGACCCCCGCACTCCGTCAGGCGTGGGGCGCCAACGCCTCCCAGCGCACCGTCACTTCGCCCTGCCGCCAGCGGGCGGCCGTGTCCACGACCGGCCAGTCGGCCGTCAGATCGCGGACCGTGCGTATCCAGCGCTGTCTCGCGCCGTACGCGGCGTACGGCGCGGCGGCCGCCCAGGCGCGGTCGAAGTCCCGCAGGAACGCGTGCACGGGCTCGCCCGGCACGTTGCGGTGGATGAGGGCCTTCGGCAGCCGTTCGGCCAGGTCGGACGGGCGGTCCAGGGAGCCGAGCCGGGTGGCGAAGGTGACCGTGCGCGGGCCTTCCGGGCCGAGGGCGACCCAGACGTGCCGACGGCCGATCTCGTCGCAGGTGCCCTCGACGAGCAGTCCGCCCCGGGAGCCGGGCCCAGCGGGCGCGAGCCGAGCGCGGAGCCGCCGCCAGACCTCGGCGACCTGCTCCTCGTCGTACTGGCGCAGCACGTTCGCGGCCCGGATCAGATGCGGCCGGCCCGGCACCGGAACCTCGAAGCCGCCGTGCCGGAAGGCGAGGCCCTCGCGTTCGTACGGGCGGGCCGCGGCGACCCGCGCCGGTTCGATCTCGACGCCGAAGACGTGGGTGCGGGGGGCGGCGACGCGCAGCCGGGTCAGCAGCTCGACGGCGGTCCACGGCGCGGCGCCGTAGCCGAGGTCCACGGCCACCGGTTCCGGTGCCCGGCGGAGTTCGGCGCCGTGCGTGGCCGCGATCCAGCGGTCCATGCGGCGCAGGCGGTTGGGGTTCGTCGTCCCGCGCGTCACCGTGCCCACGGGCCGGGACGCTGCGCGGGTTGTCATGCGTACGAGAGTAGGCGGCCCGCGACGGACCGGTTGACCCTGTGGACAACCGACGCCCGCTCCCACGCCCGCTGTGGAAAACCCCGGCGCGCCCGGACGGCCAGAAGCGGGCAGGGGCGGGCAGGAGCGAGGGCGGGAACGGGAAGAGACGGGCAGGGACGGGCAGGGACGGGCAGGGACGGGCAGGGACGGGCAAGGTCCGGGCCGAAACGGGTAAAGGCAGCCAGGGAGGCAGACGCATCCCGTCGTCGAACGGTTGAGCGACACGGGGTAATGATTCGGCAAAGGGGAAATGGAGCGGACCCGTCCGGCGTTCCACCTCCTGGAGGGCGTGAACACGTCCTCCGACCGGCATGCCCGCGGCAAGGAGGATGGCCACGTGAGTCAGTACGTGAGCAGGCTCGGGCGTCGCTCCCCGGCAGCGTCCTCGCTGCTCAGGCTGCACCGCAGGCCCCGCCGCGTGGCCATGCTCTCCGTGCACACCTCGCCCCTGCACCAGCCCGGCACGGGCGACGCGGGCGGCATGAACGTGTACATCGTCGAACTCGCCCAACGGCTCGCCGCGATCAACATCGAGGTCGAGATCTTCACGCGGGCCACCACCGGGGCACTCCCGCCGGCCGTCGAACTGGCCCCGGGCGTCCTCGTCCGGCACGTCGACGCGGGCCCCTACGAGGGCCTGGCCAAGGAAGACCTCCCCGCCCAGCTCTGCGCCTTCACCCACGGCGTCATGCAGGCCTGGGCCGGTCACCGCCCCGGCTACTACGACCTCGTGCACTCGCACTACTGGCTCTCCGGTCACGTCGGCTGGCTGGCCGCCGAACGCTGGGGCGCGCCCCTGGTCCACGCCATGCACACCATGGCCAAGGTCAAGAACGCGGCGCTGGCCGAGGGCGACACCCCCGAGCCCGCCGCGCGTGTCATCGGCGAGACCCAGATCGTGCGCGCCGCCGACCGCCTCATCGCGAACACCGCCGAGGAGGCCGACGAGCTCGTACGCCACTACGGCGCGGACTCCGGCAGCGTCGCCGTCGTCCACCCCGGGGTCAACCTCGACCGCTTCCGGCCCGCAGACGGCCGTGCCGCCGCCCGCGCGCGGCTCGGCCTCCCGCAGGACGCCCTGATCCCCCTCTTCGCGGGCCGCATACAGCCCCTCAAGGCCCCCGACGTGCTGCTGCGCGCGGTCGCCGTCCTGCTCGACGAGCGGCCCGAGCTGCGCCGCCGGATCGTCGTCCCCGTGGTGGGCGGTCCGAGCGGCAGCGGGCTCGCCAAGCCCGAAGGGCTCCAGAAGCTGGCGGCGCGGCTGGGCATCGCCGACGTCGTACGGTTCCGGCCGCCCGTCGGGCAGGACCAGCTCGCGGACTGGTTCCGGGCCGCGAGCGTGCTGGTCATGCCCTCGTACAGCGAGTCCTTCGGGCTGGTCGCCATCGAGGCGCAGGCGGCCGGTACGCCGGTGCTCGCGGCCGAGGTGGGAGGCCTGCCGGTGGCCGTGCGCCACCAGGAGACCGGCTTCCTCGTACAGGGTCACCATCCCGCCGACTACGCGCGCGTGCTGCGCGAGTTCGCCGACGACGAGACCCTCGTGGCCCGGATGGGCGCGGCCGCGGCACGCCACGCGGAGCGCTTCGGCTGGGACACCGCGGCGGCGGCGACGGCGGACGTGTACGCGGCGGCGACCCAGGACCACCGGCGCCGCCTGCGCGCCCACCACGCCTGACGCGTCCACCCCGTGCCGACGCGGGTGTGCCCCGTTCGGTGGGCCTCCCGCGGGTCACGTACGCTCGCCGCATGGCTGACGCAGCGTCGATCATCGAGCAGGTCCTCACCGAGGCCGAGCTGGAGTGGGAGAGCCCCGGCGCGGGCTCGTACGTCGTGAAACTGCCCGGCACGCGCAAGCTCTCGACGACGGTCTCGCTGATCGTCGGCCGGCACTCGCTGTCGCTGAACGCGTTCGTGATCCGCCACCCCGACGAGAACCACGAAGCGGTCCACCGCTGGCTCCTGGAGCGCAATCTCAAGCTCTACGGGGTCGCCTACGCGGTCGATCCCCTCGGAGACGTGTATCTGGTCGGCAAGCTGCCGCTGACCGCCGTGACCCCGGAGGAGATCGACCGTCTCCTCGGATCCGTCCTCGAAGCCGCCGACGGCTCCTTCAACACCCTCCTGGAACTCGGTTTCGCCTCCGCGATCCGCAAGGAGTACGCGTGGCGGGTGTCCCGCGGCGAGTCGACGCGCAATCTCGAAGCGTTCACACATCTGACTCAGCGGCCGGCCAACTGACGCTCCTCGTCCGGCAGTTCCTCCGGCACTTGGCCTTCTCCTATTAGCCCGTGCGGGACCCTTTCCCCGCCCCGGGTCTCCGTGGCATGCTCACCGCCGACGCAGATATGAACATCGTTCACATCCATGAAAAGCGCACGGAAACGGGAAGTGCACGGAAACGGGAACGCGTGGAAGGGCGGACGGGCATGAACGACAGGCACGGGTACGCGGGGATCACCAGGCGGGCGCTGCTCGCCGGCGCCACGGCCGTGGCGGCCGGCGCCGTCACCGCTACGACGGCCGCCGCGGCGGCGCCGGGGACGGCAGTGGTGTTCCCACCACCCGCACGGGGCGTCCGCGTCGCCCCGTCCGGCAGCACGGCGGGCGCCTCCGCCCGGACCGGAGAAGTCCCGGCGCTCTGGCGGGAGTTCGTCCGCTCCCCGTTCACCCACCCGCAGATCCCGTACGTCGGCAGGTCCGGCGCGCACCGCGGGGCCTCGCGCCTGCCCCGCCGTCCCGTCGTGACCGACATCCGCGACCACGGTGCCGTCGCCGCCGACGGCACGACGGACTGCGCTCCCGCGATCAACCGTGCCATCGCCGCCGCCGGAAGGGCCGGCGGTGGCACGGTCACCATCCCGCCCGGGACGTTCCGCATCGACGGCCTGATCCACATCGGCCACTCGAACGTGGTCCTCCGGGGTGCCGGCAGAGGCCGTACGACGCTGTACGCGACCAGGAACCTCACCGAACTGATCGGCGCCTACGGATCCCGCTACGGCGGCGACAAGTCGTCCTGGTCCTGGGCCGGCGGCCTCATCTGGCTGGCCCCCACGGCCCGTTGGCACTCCCTCGTCGCCGCCATCCGGGCGAAGGCCTGGCCCTTCGAGGGCTGGACCGGCAACTCGCGCGACGCCTGGCGGACCCTCACGACCGTCGAGCCCGCGCGCCAGGGATCGTGGACGGTGACCGTCGCGGACGCCTCCGCACTGCGCCCCGGCGCGCTCGTCCTGCTCCGCCTCGCCGACGACGCCGGCCACACGCTCCTGGAGCACATGTCGGGCGGCGGACCGGGACCGGAGGCGTACTTCTGGGACGACAAGACCAAGCTGACCTCGTACGTCCCCTACGAGTGGCCCGTCCGCGTCGCCCAGGTGCGCGGCCGCAGGGTGACCCTCGAACGCCCCCTCCCGCTCGACGTACGCCCGGAGTGGGACCCCCGGCTGACCACACACGTCGAGGAGCTGACCGGCTCCGGGGTGGAGGGGCTGACCCTGGAGGCCGTGGAGACACCGCAGTCCCCGCACCTCCTCGACAAGGGCCACAACGGAGTCGTCCTCCAGTGCGCCTACGACTGCTGGGTGGACGACGTCACGGTCCGCCACGTCGACAACGGCTTCGGGCTCGTCGCCGCCTCCGCCTGCACCCTGCGCCGTACGACCGTCGCCGGACGCGGCTCGCACCACCCGTACTTCTGCCGCGAGGGCTCGCACGACAACCTGATCGAGGACTTCACCGTCGAGGAGCGCACCGTTCCCGCGCCCGCCGGAACCCAGCTGCACGGCATCAACGTCGAGGGCCTGTCCTCGTACAACGTCTGGTCGCGCGGCGACATGCGGATGGGCACCTTCGACTCCCACCGCGGACTGCCCTTCGCGAACGTCCGTACCGACATCACCGTCGACAACGACGGCCGGCACGGCGGCGACGCCTCGGCGGGACCGCTCTTCGGGGCGCGCTTCACCCACTGGAACATCCGGGTCACCAACGGCCGGGCCGGTCTGATGAAGATCGACGGCCTCGCTCCCCGCAGCGCCACCGTCGGCGTCAACGAGGTCACCGAGTTCGACCAGATCGATGTACCCGACTTCACCGGAGACCTGCGTTCCCGGCTGGAGCTGTACGGGACGACGGACGTCGTACGGCCGCGCAATCTGTACGAGGCCCAGCGCGGCCTCTAGGACACGCGGGCCTGCGTCGGCCCGGACCGCCCCGGCTCACGACCGCGCGTACCGTCCCGGAGTCACCCCCACCAACCGCCGGAAGTGACGGGTGAGATGGGACTGGTCGTAGAAGCCGGTCAGGGCGGCCACCTCGCCCGGCGGGCGTCCGTCGAGGAGCAGGCGGCGGGCGCGGTCCACACGGCGGGACATCAGGTACTGGTGCGGGGCGATGCCGAACGCGCCGCTGAACGCCCGGACCAGGTGCGCCGGGTGGGCGTTCACGATCCGCGCGGCCTCGTCCAGGGCGATGCCCTCCACCACCCGCTCGTCGAGGAGTTCGCGCAGCCGGCGGGCGAGCGGCCGGTCGGCGGGCGGGAGTTCCGGCGCCGACCGGGGGACCAGCAGCCCGCGCAGCCGATCCGCGATCAGCGTCAGTCTGCTGTCGGCCTCCAGTTCGTCCCCGGGGCGGGCGAGCGCCGTGTGCACCTGGGCGACCCGGGCCCGCAGCACGGGATCCGCGAGATCGGGGCCGTCCACCGCGGGACCGATGAGGTCGTCGGCGAGGCGCGAGCCGTCGAGGTAGAGGACCCGCTTGCGGAAACCGTGCGCGGTGGCGGGCGCCCCGTTGTGCGGGATGTGCGGCGGCAGCAGCGTCACCGTGTCGCGCGGGGTGCCGTGCTCGTGCCGGTCGAGGTCGTAGCGGACGGCGCCGTCGTCGACGATCAGCAGGGTCCAGGCCTCGTGCACGTGCATCGGGTACGCGTACTCGGTGTAGTGCGCGTGAAAGACCTCGACGATGCCCGGGACGCCGGGGCGCCAGGCGGACGTCTCACGCTGGGGGGCCATGCAAAGAACGTACAAGACGACGCGGTACGCGGCTCGGCACTCTTCTCGCATGAGCAGCGAGACCGAGATGAACCCGTCCGGAGAGACCGACGTGAACCCGTCCGGAGAGACCGGGACGAACCCGTTGGGCGTCGGTGGCGCGAGCCTTCCGGACGTCGCGCCCGTGCGCTTCGACACCAAGATCACCGTCGTCCTGCGGGACGACCTGGAACCCTGGCAGCGGCTCAATGTGACTGCCTTCCTCGTCAGCGGCCTGGGGACGGCCGTCCCCGAGGTGATCGGGGAGCCGTACGAGGACGCCGACGGGGTCTCCTATCTGCCGATGTTCCGGCAGCCGGTGCTGGTCCTCGAAGCGTCGAAGGAGACGCTGACCGCCGCCCACGGCCGCGCGCTGTCCCGGGCGCTGCCGCGCGCGGTGTTCACCTCGGACCTCTTCGCCACGGGCAACGACCGGGACAACCGGGCGGCCGTACGAGCGGTGCCGACCGGCGAACTGGACCTGGTGGGACTCGCGGTGCACGGGCCCCGGAACGCGGTGGACAAGGTGGTGAAGGGGGCGCGGATGCATCCGTGAGGCGCGGACGTGTCCGCGGAGGGGATGTCCGGGCCGGTGCGAGGCCGGGCCGGGTTGTATGGGCGTGCCGAGGTGCCCGGGCATGCCGGGGTGTTTGGGCGTGCCCGGGCCCTCGGGCCGGGGCTCAGGCCGGGGTGACCCCGCCTGCGGCTGCGGCTCCGGCTCCGGCTCCGGCGCCCTGGGCCGGCTCCCGCGCGGAGCCGGGCGCGGACTCCCGTACAGGCGTCCGTACCGGCTCCGGCTCCCGTGCGGAGTCGGGGACCGATCCGGCCCCTCGGACGGACTCCTCCGCCGGGAGCCGTCGCATGAGCAGCCCGTACCCGAGGCCCGCCGCCGTGCCGACCACCGCGCACAGTCCCCAGAGCCAGGCCGCGCCGAAGCGGTCGATGACGACACCGGACATCACCGGGGCGACGAGCGAGGCCAGCGCCCAGGAGAGGGTGTACATGCCCTGGTAGCGGCCGCGCCCGTGGACGGGCGAGAGACGGACGACGAGACCGGTCTGCGTAGGCGCGTTGACGATCTCGGCGAGGGTCCACACGCAGACGGTGAGCGTGAAGACCCCGACCGACCCGGCGAAGGCGGTGAGCCCGAACCCGTACCCGGCGAGCAGTGAAGAGATCACGAGCAGCCACTTGGGGTCCCGGTGCTCGATGAAACGGCCGACCGGAATCTGGAGCGCGACGATCATGAAGCCGTTGACGGCCATCGCCGTGCCGTAGTCGGCCGGGGTGAAACCGGCCCCGCCCATAGCGATCGGCAGTCCCACGGAGCCCTGCTGGAAGACGAGGGCGACGAGGAACGACAGCCCGACCACGCTCATGAACCGTCCGTCGCGCAGTACGGTCCCGAGCCCGACCGCGGCCTCCGCCTCCTTGGCGGCCGGCACCGGCTTGGACTCCGGGAGCTTCGCGAAGACGACGAGCGCGCAGGCGAGGGTCATGCCGGCCTCGATGAGGAAGCCCGCGAGATAGCTGAACTCGGCGATGAAGCCGGCGCCCATCGAGGAGACGGCGAAACCGAGGTTGATGGCCCAGTAGTTGAGCGAGAAGGCGCGGACGCGGTCCTCGGGCCGGACGATGTCGGCCATCATCGCCTGCACGGCGGGCCGGGAGGCGTTGCTGGCCATGCCGACGAGGAAGGCGACGCCGGCGATGGCCACGGGGTCGTGCATGAAGCCGAGCAGCGCGACCGAGGCGGCCGTCGAGACCTGCGCGAGGAGCAGCGTGGGGCGCCGGCCGAACCGGTCGGTCATGACACCCGCGACGAGCGAGGAGATGACACCGCCGAGGCCGTGCAGGGAGGCGACCAGACCCGCGTACGAGGCGGAGTAGCCGCGGTCGAGGGTCAGATACAGGGCCATGAAGGTGGCGACGAACGCCCCGAGCCGGTTGACGAGTGTGCTCGTCCACAGCCACCAGAACTCGCGGGGGAGCCCTGAGACGGTCTCTCGGACAGCACGTCTCATGACGGCGGCAGGCATGGATCCCCCACGGATGTAAGCGGCTCGGGCGGTGCGCACAACTTACGAGTCGCCGGCCTCCGAGAGCCACTCGATTAACAGATGCCGTCAACTGAAGGGCGCCGGAGCGGGCGGGGGACGGCCGTCCGGGGGCTCCCGTGTCCGACTGATGGCCTAGGGAGCGAGGGGTCGCGGGGTTCGATTACGCTCGGAGCCATGGCCGACGCACCGTACAAGCTGATCCTCCTCCGCCACGGCGAGAGCGAATGGAACGCGAAGAATCTGTTCACCGGTTGGGTGGACGTCAACCTCAACGAGAAGGGCGAGAAGGAGGCAGTCCGCGGCGGTGAGCTGCTCAAGGACGCCGGCCTGCTGCCCGACGTGGTCCACACCTCGCTCCAGAAGCGCGCGATCCGCACCGCGCAGCTCGCGCTGGAGGCCGCGGACCGTCACTGGATCCCCGTCCACCGGAGCTGGCGCCTGAACGAGCGTCACTACGGCGCCCTCCAGGGCAAGGACAAGGCCCAGACGCTCGCCGAGTTCGGCGAGGAGCAGTTCATGCTGTGGCGCCGCTCGTACGACACCCCGCCGCCGGCGCTCGACCGCGACGCCGAGTACTCCCAGTTCGACGACGCGCGCTACGCGGCCCTGCCGCCCGAGCTGCGCCCCCAGACGGAATGCCTCAAGGACGTCGTCGTCCGCATGCTCCCGTACTGGTTCGACGGCATCGTCCCGGACCTGCTGACCGGCCGTACGGTCCTGGTCGCGGCCCACGGCAACTCGCTGCGCGCCCTGGTCAAGCACCTCGACGGCATCTCCGACGCCGACATCGCGGGCCTGAACATCCCCACCGGCATCCCCCTCTCCTACGAGCTGGACGCCGAGTTCAAGCCCCTCAACCCGGGCGGCACCTACCTCGACCCGGACGCGGCAGCGGCCGCGATCGAGGCGGTCAAGAACCAGGGCAAGAAGAAGTAACTTTCGCGATCATGCCTCTGACCTGCAATTACAGTGCAGGTCAGGGGCCTTCGGTCGTTCTGGGTCCTTGCTGGGCCCTCAAGCGCCGCGTCCAGCCCTCCGCGAGGGCTGGACGGCTTGAGCTCAGCAGCAGCGGACCAAACGCTCAAACGTGGCTGCGTAGCCGGCATCCCGAAGCCGTCTGCGAATCTTGTCCAGGGTGGGCGTGTCGAGTCAGCGCGTGCCCAAGGCCGCAAGTCATGGGCGGCCTGGGATGGTGCCGGCCATCCCACCCCCACCCGTGGCGACGCCGCCGCGCGGCAAACCTCCGAGGCCAACCGTCAGCGACCGACAGCGACAACCAACGACCGCCCGACGGCAGGTCAGTTGAGGTCATCACCTCGTTGACCAGCCCCAAAAACCGTGCCACTGACATCAATGCCTGACACCAACAGGCCCGGACAGCAACGGTCAGCGTTGGACCCCGGTGAACGGTCAGCCCGAGGCTACGGCCGGTTGGCCAACGCCGCCGACCCCCTTCAGGCACAGGCTCCCCGAGGTGCCGGTCGGTGCGGGGTGGTCGCTGCAGCACCGCCCGCAGCGTACGAAGCGAGAGTGCGTGTGAGGCAGCGCGAAAATTCGGTTTCAACCTTTGCTGGGCGGCGGCGCTCTACAGAGGGGTGACAGGACACAGCCCCTGACAGGCACCGGAAGGGAGAGCAGATGCCGCAGAACGGTCGAGGTTTCGAAGCGCCACAGAGATCCCAGGCGCCCGAGAGCTTCGAGGCCTTCGCACAGTCGCGCCAGGGATGGCTGTACCGGACCGCATACCTGCTGTGCGGGGACCCGGACACGGCCCGCGACCTTACACAGACCACGCTCGCCAAGCTTTTCCAGCACTGGGGGCGAGCGAGTGCAGCCGACTACATCGAGGCCTATGCCAGGACCGTACTGACCCGCACCTACCTCGCCGAGCGTCGTCGGCGGCTGCGGGACCTGCTGGCTCATTCCCACCCCGACCCCCGGCCGGCGCCCGACCACACCGACCTGCGGGTGACGCTGATGTCGGCACTGGCCGGGTTGCCCCCCAGAGCACGGGCCATGGTCGTGTTGCGGTACTGGGAGGACCAGAGCGTCGAGTCCGTCGCCGAGCTCTTGAAGTGCAGCGAATCCACGGTCAAGAGCCAGTGCTCACGCTCTCTGGCAAAGCTGCGCACCCAACTGGACGAAGCCCACATCTACGCCACGGGGAGCTGAGGAACCGCCATGAAGGACAACATCACCGAAGAAGACCGCCACAGCACCCTGCTGGTCCGCGATGCGATGGAGAGTGCGGTGGCGGAGCTGCCCTCGTTGCACGGCCTGGTGTCCGCCGCGGTCACCCAGGGCCGGCGCCGCAAGGCGCGTGCCCGTCTCGCGATCGCCGCCGGAAGCGCCTGTACAGCCGCGGCGGTAGCGGTCGCCGTCTTGACGCTCTCCGGTGGGGACGGCGCCCGCTCGTCGGTCCGTCCCGCCGCGACCTCGCCGCACGAGTCGCCCGGACCGATCCAGCCGAAGCCCTACCGCACACCGGTCCACATCTATTCGACGGCTCGGGAGGAGCAGCACCTGAAGGGTCTGACGGCGGTCGAGCGGACTCGACGGGCAGAGTTCCAGCAGAAGGCGGCAGTTCTGCTCGACCAGCTTCTGCCGGACACCGTCGGCCTGATCCGTCCGGTCTACTTTGACAAGACGCAGTACCAAGGCGAGACAGAAGACGGCAAGGTGTTCACCATCATCTTCTCCGTGCGGCCCCCCAGCAGTGGCCCCGCACCATGGCCTTGCTCCGGGAGCTTCAGGAACGGTGGAAGCTGTGAGAACGTCACCCTGCGGGGCGGTATCAAGGCCACGTCGCTCCGCATGTTCGTCAGATCGCCCGATGTCATGTCCACCGCGGTCACCTTCGCCTACGCGAACAGCGATGTCATTATCGACGTCTTCCCGGAAGTGGGCACCTCGGGTTCCTCCCCGATCACACGGAAGGAACTGCTGGCCGCCGCAGGCGACTCTCGGTTCCTCGACCTGGTGCGTGACGCCACCCAACTTCCCTCCTACAGATGACACACCACCCCGTAGGGCGCGCGTCAGGAGCGGTTGATCCGAACTTCCACCGGTGTTCCCGGCTCCCGTCAGATCGCGGACTTGGCACTCACGGGCAGCAGGCAACGCAACGGCCCCCGACCGTTTCTGCAGGTCAGGGGCCGTTCACCTGCGGTGGGCGTGGGATTTGAACCCACGGTGACTCGCGCCACGACGGCTTTCGAGACCGTGGACTGGGCAGGGGGCGGCGGCGGACGAACTCTGGAGCAAGGCAGACGCCCTTCCCCGGCTCCCATGCGGCCCAACTTGCCACAGTCGGTGGGAACGTGGTGCCGCCAGGCTGGGCCGTCTCTGGGCCGTCCGACGTTGCTCAACGGCGGCCAATGACGACCAATGTCGACCACCAGGCGCACGAGATCACCGCCGCCGAGCTGGGAAGCAGCAGGTCATCAAGATCTCCGGCAAGACCCAGGGCAGAAGAAGTAGAGGCCGCGATCACGCCCCCGACCTGCGCATACAGTGCAGGGCGGGGGCGTTTTCGTGGCTTGGGCCCCTCGCTCACGGCTCATCGTTCGCATCGAGGGGCCGTGGTCGGTCCGAGGCGCGATTCCTGGACCGCTCGCGGACGTGGTCGTGGACGGTCGACGTGCGTCAGCCGGTGCGGAGGCCGACCGCGAGCGTCAGTTCGAGGACCTGGTGTGGCGATGCGAGATCCGGAAACAGCTCGCGCAGTTGCGACATCCGGTACCGGACCGTCTGCGGGTGGACGAACAACGCCGCCGCCACCTCGTCCCGCCTGCCCTGGTGCAGCAGCCACGCCCGCAACGTCTCCTCCAGCCGCCGTGCGGTCGCGACGGGCAAGGTCCGCAACGGTGCGAGGGCTCGGGCACGCAGGTCCGCGAACGCGTCCACGTCGGCGCTCAGCACCAGCTCGGGCAGGTGGTTCTCCGTGTCGCGAATGTCGGAGGAGAGGGAGCGCGCGCGTACGGCTCGGGCGTACGA
Organism: Streptomyces sp. NPDC096324; assembly: GCF_044763015.1. NCBI lineage: Bacteria > Bacillati > Actinomycetota > Actinomycetes > Kitasatosporales > Streptomycetaceae > Streptomyces > Streptomyces sp. NPDC096324. The sequence goes on from NZ_JBIWFK010000007.1 coordinate 93,294, forward strand.
GGCGGACGCACGCGTCCATGGCCGGGCCGGGCCGACCACGGCGGTGCGGTCGGTCAGCTGCCGCAAGAGATGTGATCGGTCGGCGTCGGGGACGAGCAGCACCCCGGTGGCGTCCGGCAGATCGTCGAGGACGAGGGTGCTCGGGTCGAGCGCGCGGTAGGCGGGCCGGGCCTGGGCGGCGGGCAGCAGGACCGCGGTGAGCGAAACCGGAGTCTGCCACCCGGCCCGTTGCACGGAGGCCAGCAGGACGTCCGGGCTCGCGCCGGCGAGGAGGTCGCGGGCCAGGTGTTCCAGGTGGCGCTCGTGAGCCCGGCCCTGGGCGGCCAGTTCGTCGGCGTGGCCGGCGGCGCTCGCGGCGGAGAGCTCGTCGATGTAGGCGAAGGTCAGCTCGGCGAACTTGGCGACCTCGGCGGCGGGCAGACCCGCGGGTACGGCACCCGCTGCCAGGCATCGCCAGGCCACGCGGGCGCCGACGCGGTAGGCGCTGAGCAGGGCGTCCATCGAACGGCCGTCGCGCACCTCGCCGCGGCCCAGCTCGTAGGCCGCGTCGCCGCCGTCGCCGCCCGTGGCGTTTCCGCTCGCGAGGTCCAGGTAGTGCCCCAGGGCGGTGCGGACGGCTCGGCGGATGGTGCCGCCCATGCGGCCCGAAAGGGCGTTGGCGTAGGGAGGGACCTCGTCGATGATCGCCTGGACGACCTCGTCGGCGGTGGTCTTCAGCGCGGCCCGAAGCGCGGTGACCGTCGTCCTGTCCAGGGCCAGTTCGCTGGCCCTCCGGATTGCATGACTCACGTTTTTGTTCCCTGCGAACAATTCAGTCGACCAGATTCACGTCCTGCGGTCAGGACTTTACGCCCTGAGGCACAGCAAGCTGGGGTCATGACGAGTGCAGCCCTCCGCAGCAGGGCGTGGAAACTGCTGGAGATGGTCACGACGCCGCTGCTGCCGTCGGACTACCTCGACCTGGTCAGCCCGCTGCGTGCGGGCGCCGACCTGCGGGGGCGCATCGAGGCCGTGCACCCCGAGACGGGTGACGCCGCGACCGTCGTGATCAGACCGGGACGGGGCTGGCGCGGTCACACCGCCGGTCAGTACGTGCGGATCGGGGTCGACGTCGACGGGGTGCGCCTGTGGCGTGCCTACTCCATCACCTCGCCGACGAACCGCAAGGACGGCCGCGTCACGATCACCGTGAAGGCGATCCCGGACGGCAAGGTCAGCAACCACCTGGTCCGCAGGGCGAAGCCGGGCACGCTGATCCAGCTCGACCAGCCGACCGGTGACTTCGTGCTGCCGCGGGCCAAGCCCGCCAAGGTGCTCTACCTGACGGCCGGCAGCGGCATCACGCCCGTGATGGGCATGCTGCGCGACAGCGAGCTCGACGACGTCGTCATGGTCCACTGCGCGCCGCGGCCGCAGGACGTCATCTTCCGCGACGAACTGCACAGCCTGGTCGCGGACAAGAAGCTGCGGCTCACCGAGGTGCACACCGACACGGACGGCATGCTCGACATCACCCGTCTCGACGAACTCGTCCCCGACTGGGCCGGGCGCGAGACCTGGGCCTGCGGGCCCGCGGGCCTGCTCGACGCCGCCGAGAAGCACTGGAGCGAGCACGGCGTACCCGAGCGCCTGCACACCGAACGCTTCCGCCCCGGCATGGTCGTCGCCGGCGACGGCGGCGAGGTCACGTTCAGCGTCACCGGCAAGAGCGTCGACGCGGACGGCGCCACGCCGTTGCTGGACATCGGCGAGGCGGCCGGCGTGCTCATGCCCTCCGGGTGCCGGATGGGCATCTGCTTCGGCTGCGTCACCCCGCTCAAGGCGGGCGCCGTCCGCGACCTGCGCACCGGCGAGATCACCGAGGCCGAGCCGGGCGTCCTCATCCAGACCTGCGTGTCCGCCGCGGCGGGCCCCTGCGACATCGAACGGTAGGAGCACCTTGACCGCCATCGACCCCACCGCCCACCTGACCGCGGAGCAGATCGAGGAGCTCGGCCGCGAGCTGGACGCGATCCGCGACGAGGTGATCGCCGGTCGCGGCGAGAAGGACGCCGCCTACATCCGCAAGGTCATCTCGGCGCAGCGCAAGCTCGAACTGGTCAGCAGGGGAGTGCTGCTGTTCTCGCTCTTCCCGCCCGCGTGGGTGCTCGGCACCGCCGGTCTGTCCGTGGCGAAGATCATGGACAACATGGAGATCGGCCACAACATCCTGCACGGCCAGTGGGACTGGATGCGGGACCCGAAGATCCACTCCACCACCTGGGAGTGGGATCACGTCTCGCCGTCCGAGCAGTGGAAGCACTCGCACAACGAGCTGCACCACACGTACACCAATGTGATCGGCAAGGACAACGACCTCGGCTACGGCATCATGCGCGTCGACGAGGACCAGAAGTGGCACCCCTTCCACCTCGGCCAGCCGCTGTGGAACTTCCTCAACGCCTGCTTCTTCGAGTACGGCATCGCGGCGTACGACCTGGAGCTCGGCAAGAACCTGTCCAAGCGCCGCCGCAAGAACCCGGAGTTCCGTGAGCGGGCCAGGGCCGTGGGCCGCAAGATCCGCAAGCAGGTGCTCAAGGACTACGTGATCCACCCGCTGCTGTCGGGCCCGTCCTTCCTCCCCACGCTCGCCGCCACGTTCACCGCGAACCTGGTCCGCAACATCTGGACCCACTCGGTGATCATGTGCGGGCACTTCCCCGAGGGCGTGCAGGTCTTCGAGCGCAGGTCGATCAGGGGCGAGACGCGCGGTCAGTGGTACCTGCGCCAGATGATGGGCTCGGCGAACATCAGCGGCAGCAGGGCCATGCACTTCATGACCGGCAACCTGTCGCACCAGATCGAGCACCACCTGTTCCCCGACCTGCCGAGCAACCGGTACGCCGAGGTCGCGGTGAAGGTGCGCGCGCTGTTCGAGAAGTACGAGCTGGAGTACGTCACCGGGCCGCTGCCCAAGCAGGTGTTCTCCGCGTGGCACAAGGTCTTCCGGCTCTCGCTGCCGAACAAGAAGCCCAAGGTCAGGACACCGGACCGCGAGCAGGAGCTCGTCGCGGCCTGATGGCGGGCCTGCTGTTTCTGGTGGTCGGCTTCAGTTGTCGTCGGTCTTGTCCGTGGCCGCGGCGGGAGCCGATTCTGTGCCGTCCGGCATGACCGCGGTGACCCGGTAGTGATGCGCGATGCCCCCAGGGGCGCGCGTGTCCGAGTAGAAGCGGGTGCCGGCGCTCAGCGGGCTGCTGGTCAGCCGTACGTACGACGAGGTGTGGCCGTCCCACCGATAGACGTGGAATCCCGTCGCGCCGGCGCAGTCCTCGGCGTCACAGCTCCAGGTCAGCTCCGCCCACTCCTCGCCGATCGACCGCGCGGTGAGCCGCAACGGCGCGCCGGGTGGCGTCGGAATCGTGGGGGTGGCCAGGTCGAGTTCGGTCACGGTGGCGAAGGAGAAGGGTTCGCCCGTGTCGAACCGTGAGTTGCCCGACTCGTCGACGGCGACCACGGCGTAGCGCACGGTCTCACCGTCCGCCGGGGTCTCGTCGAAGTGGTAGGTGTCATCGCCGACGCCGTACCACTCCTCCCAGAGCAGGTAGTAGGTCCAAGTGCCCGCCGCGTACTCGCCCTTGTAGATCTGGTACTGCGCGATGTCCTCGCTCGTGCCCGGCTGCCACGTGAGTGCGACGCCGTCCTCTCGCGGGGTGGCGCGCACGCCTGTGACGGGAGCCGGTGCCAGTCCTTCCCGCGGGGCCACGGCGGAGGCCTTCACGGACTTCGCCGACTCGTTCGACTGGCGGTCCACGGCGGTGACCGTGTAGTCGTACTCCTCGTCGTGGAGCACGTACGGGTCGGTGTACGTGGCCGTCCGCACGTTGTCCTCCACGAGCCGGCCGTCCCTGTACACTTGATAGTGATGGACGTCCTCGCTGGGCGAGGCGGTCCAGTTCAGCAGGATGCCGCTGCCGGACACGGGCGAGGCCGTGAGACCGGTCGGCGGGAGCGGCGGGTGGTCGCCGCGGGTGGCACCGTCTACCGCCGACCGCGCGGACACGTTGCCTGCCGCGTCCACGGCCGAGACGCGGTACAGGTGGTGCAACTGTTCCCGGGCGCTGGTGTCCGTCCAGGAGGCCGCGGTGACCGTGGCGACCTTGCTGTAGACGGGGGCCGAGTCGTCGTCCATGATCTGGCTCGCCCGGTAGACGTAGTAGCGGGCGGCTTGACGGTGTCGACGGTCGCCGAAGTGCGGGGCGCGTAGCCGAACTTGACGTTGGCGGAGCCCGTCCACGCGACGAAGTCGACGCGGATGCTGTGACGGCCGGCCGGAACGGAGAGGTTGACGGTCTTGACCTGGGTCGTGGAGACGTTCTTCCACATGTCGACCTTGCGGGTGCCGTCGACGTAGACGCGGATGCCGTCACGGACGGCGATGCTGAAGCTGAAGGGTCCCCCGGAGCCGAAGTCGCGGGTGGTCTGCCAACGGACGCCGAAGTTGTCGCTGGGCAGGGTGACCCCGGCCGGGTCGCCGGTGCCGTAGTTCTCGTTGATCGAGGTGTCGCAGGTGGTCAGCCTGGGCGTACCGCTGAAGGTGGTGTTCGGGTGGTACGTGGCCTTCCACACGCCGTCCGCGCAGGTGACGGTGGCGTGGGCGGTGGCCGGCAGGGCAAGTCCCGCGGCGGCAGTGGCGATGGTGACGGCCGTGACGCGGGCAGCGCGGAAACGCATGTGCATGGGTATCGGTGGATCGCTCTCGTCATGGGGGCGTGGAGGACGGCGCCGAGCCACGGGGTTGGGGAGCACCGGCGCGAATGATCGGATGTCCGTGCGTCCGCTGTCAGCGGGTTTCCCGTCAGCGGCTCGGCGCGGTGGTGCGCAGCCAGTTGGTGAGGGTGGCGAAGTCGGTGCCGGTCAGACCCTCGGACGGGGAGACGCGGTGCAGCAGGGCGGGGCGCTCGTGCTGCGCGGCCACCCACAGCCGGTCCACGGTGCCGATCTCGTCGTCGACCCAGATGAACGGGCGGCCCTCGGCCCATTCGACGATGGGGCGGGTCTTCCAGTGCAGGCCCCGCGGGCCCGCCTCGGTGGCTTCGGGCCACTCCACCACAGGCAGCGCGGGCAGTCCGATCACTGGGCCCACCGACGCGTTCGCCTCCTCCATCCACGTCGTGGCCCACACCAGATCGCATCCGAGCGCCATCAGACGCGGGCCGACAGTCGGGTCGAGCCGCCTCAGCAGCGGGTTCCCCCCGTCGGGGAGTGCCTCGGAGTCGGAGCCGGAGGTTTCGGGGCGGGTGGGTGACGGGCCGAACGGGATCAGGGGGCCGTCGACGTCGAGGAAGAGGAGGGGGCGTTCCATCAGGTGCCGGGTGGTTCCCTTCTGCGCCGTCGGGGGCGGTGGGTAGCGTCCCCGACGGCGCAGTCAATCGGTCGGTCGAGTCCTGGTCAATCGGTCAATCGGTCAATCCGTCAGGCGCAGGGCCGTTCGCGCGTCCTGGCCGTGCCAGCCGGACGCGGTTCGCCATACGACGTGTACGCCGAAGGCCTCCCGGATCGCGTCGGGAGCCCAGTCCTCCGTGGGGGGCTCGGACAGGATCAGGTACCGGGTGTCCGCGGTGCGTGTCTCCACCCGGTCGAGTTCGATGAGGCGGGCGGCTCCCGCGCGCAACTGCGGGTAGCCGGAACGGTCGGCGCCGAGCACCTCGTAGCGGACGAAGCCGTCCGGGCCCTCCAGGGTCGCGTCGGAGACCCGGGAGTCCGAAGGCCGGAGTCCCGCTCGCAGGAGTGCGGCCTTCAGTTCGTAGCGCACGGCCTCGTGCGTGTTGCAGTCCCGGTCGGCCTGGGCCTCGACGTCCAGTCGCCGCGCGAGTGCCTCGCTCCACGCCGTCCCTCCCTCGGACGGGGCGGGCTCGATCTCCAGGAGGGCGGCAGTGTTCATGGGGTCGGTGTCCTTCGGTTCGAGTGTTCTGCGCGGCTCGGTGAGTGGGGGCGTGATCGTTCCGGGGGGTGCCGTGTCCGTGTCCGTGTCTGTATCCGGGTCCGGTTCCGGGTCTGTGTCCGGGGCCGGCTCCGATTTCGAGTCCGGTTCCGAGTCCGGTTCTGAGCCCGCTTTCGAGTCCGTGCCCGACTCTGATTCCGCGTCCGCGTCCGCGTCCGTTTCCGTTTCCGCTTCCTCGTCCGTTCCGGTTGGCATTTCGGTTGGCGCTCCGGTCTCGTTCGCGGTCTCGTTCTCGGGCTGGTGCTCGTGCTCGATCTCCGGCTGGTTCTCGGGCTCGGGGGCGGTCTCGGTCTCGGTCGAGAGGCCCGTCTCGGTCGGCGTCCCTGTTTCCGGGCCGGTGTGGAGCCGATGGCGGAGTTCGTCCCGGGCCCGGTCGAGGGTGTCGGTCCAGTGGCGGAACGCCGGGTCGTCCGTCAGGGCGGCTCGCAGGCCGGGAGCGTCCGACCCGATCGCCTGCCGGGTGTGCTGGGCGAGGTCCGCCAGCTCGCTCAGCCGGTCGCGGTCGGCGGACCCCAGCAGACGCCAGACGCTCAGCCAGTCGACCCGGTCGCGTCGCAGGCAGCGGGCGGCCATGCCCTTCAGCTCGGAGAGCAGGGCCGTCGTCTCCGGTGAGGGCGTGCCGTCCCCGTGGGCGATGTCCCGCAGGACGCCGAGCGCGGCCTCGTAACGGGGGACCATCCGGGAGGAGATGGGGCGGCGGCCGAAGTCGCCGGCCGAGACCAGGCTCAACTGGCCCTCGTTCCGGGTCACCCAGCCGTCAAGACGGGAGCCCGTGGCCGGGGTGGGTTCGCCGTGGCGCGGGACGAGGAGGACGGTTCGCTCGGTGGCGGGCGCGAGGACCTTCACCTTCAGATGGGAACCCGGACCGGGCCCGAGCACCCGCATCTCGACGGGCGTGCCCACCGGCAGGTCGTCGCCGGTGGAGGCGTGGGGGTCTGAACCGCTGGACATCGTCCCGCTCGGCGACTGCCCGTTCGGTGACTGCGTCGCCGTGGGCGCCAAGTAGGCGTACGCGGAACTGACTTCACCGTTCCCGTCGTCGTCCGGCCTGCCCAGTTCCGGCGGCAGCGGTGTCGTGTGGAGGATCGTCAGCGTCTGGGTGCTCCTGGACAGGGCGACGTACAACTGGCGCAGCCCGGCGGGAGTCTGGTCGGCCATGGCCGCGGGCTCCAGCACCAGGACGTGGTCGAACTCCATGCCCTTGGCCTGGGCGGCGGGGAGTACGGACACGGTCCGCAGGGTCTCCTCGGTCATGCCGTCCATGAGGCCGACGCGCCGGCGGACCTCCTCCAGCCAGCCGGAGTCGTCGGGGACGACGACGGCGATCGACCGGGGGGTGCGGCCGTCGTTCGTGCCCGCGAGGAGTGCGGTACGGGTCGCCGCGTCGTCCAGCAGTTCCCACGGGGTGGTGGGGACGATCCGTACGGCTCCGTCCCCGGCCCTTCGTACGGCCGTGGGGTAGGGGAGGGAGGGGGCGATGGCCCGGGCCAGGGGTGCCACGAACTCCATGATCTCCGCGGGGACGCGGTAGCTGGTGTTCAGTTCGGCCACGCGCCAGTCGCCCTGGGCGGACAGGATTCCTCCCAGTCGTTTCCAACTGGTGTAGGAGTGCGGTCCGGTGGCCTGGGCCAGATCGCCGAGCACGGTCATCGAGCCGGTCGGACACCGTCTGCGCAGCGACCTCGCCTGCATCGGGGTGAGGTCCTGTGCCTCGTCGACCACGATGTGCCGGTACCTCCGGGGGCTCTCGCCCGCGATGAGGAAGCGCAGCTCTTCGAGACAGACCAAGTCGTCGATCGTCCAGGGTTCTTCAGCGGCGCTGTCGGCCTTCCGCCTCTGCAGGGAGGCCTGTTCACCCCGATCGAGGATTCCCTCGGCACACTCGCGCAGCCTGGTGGGGGAGTTGAGCAGACCACGCAGTGCCTCCTCGGCGCTGAGCGCGGGCCAGATCCGCTCCACGAGGGTGGCGACCTGCCGGTTGCGCTCCAGCTCGCGGCGCACGGTCGCGTCCCTGCCGCGGTGCGGGGCGATGCCTACGAGTTCCCCCAGCAGCCGGTCCACCAGCAGCGTGCGGAACCGGTCCCGGCGCGCACGGTGGCCCTCGGCTCCCTCACGGGCGTCCAGGAGGAGACCGAGCACGTCCGAGCGCGCCAGACGCAGGGAGGTGCCGCCCACGACAACGACGAAGGCCGGTTCGTCCTGGGCGTGGGACGGGGCCGAGACGACCGTGTCGAGGGCCTCGGGGCGGCACTCGCTCTCCACCCGCCTGCGCAGCACGGCCGCCATCCGTTCGTCGGACTTCACCAGCCGGGCGGTGGGGGAGTCCGAGCCCCGGACCTCCCCTTCCCAGAGGCGGGCGAGCTGGACGGCGGTGACGTTCCGGGTGCCGAGGGTCGGGAGTACGCGCCCCACGTACTCCAGGAAGTTCTGGTGCGGGCCCACGACCAGGATGTCCTGTGCGCGGAAGTGGTCGTTGTTGACGAGCCAGGTCACCCGGTGCAGACCGACCGCGGACTTGCCGGTGCCGGGTCCGCCCTGGATGACGAGGACGTCCGTGGGGGAACCGGTGACCAGGGCCATCTGGTCGCGCCTGATCGTCTCGACGATGTCGCGCATCCGGCCGCTGCGGGAGCGGCGCAGCTCCCGCAGGAGGAATTCGTCGACCGGCTGCGGCTTCTGACGGCGTCGGCCGGGGGGCTGTCGCTGGGCCGGGATCGTCCGCGGCCGTGCGTGGCGGCCTCCGGCGGGCGGGGCGTTGGTGCCGTCCGCGTCCTGCGGGGAGTCCTCGGCGCCGAGGGCGTCACGGGTGTCCAGGACGTCGGGGTCTCCGGGGATTCCGGGAAGCCCCAGGGCTTCGAGCGGTCCGGGCTCGTCCGTGAACGCCGCCGGCAGGACGCCCTCCAGGCCCGGCTCCGACGAGCCGGGGTACGGACCGCTGGGCGGGCTGATCTCGTCCAGGAAGTCCTCGACCAGGCGCCCGGCGCAGCGTAACTGGCGTCTCAGGAGCACCTCGCCCGGTGTCTCCGGCCGGGCGTTGTACCAGCTCACGGCGATCGGGTTCGTCCAGGAGACGACCACCTGATCGCGGGTCTCGGTGTCGAAGACATGGCGTCGTCCGATGTAGAACGTCTCCGGCTCGGCGTCGCCCGCCTCCTGGACGTCGACACGGCTGATGACCAGGGCCTCGCCCCCGAGTCCGCCGTACTCCTCCGCCGCGTTTTCCGCCTTCTCGCGGACCGCGATGCCGTCCTTGCCGCTCGCGGAAGCCGAGGCCGCCGACGGCGACGTCATCTCGGCGAGCCTGGCCTCGTAACAGTCGTAGGCGCGGTTGACGGCCTTCTGCTCTGTGGCGATGACCGCGTCCCGTGGTGTCGTGCTCACGTATGTCCCCTCCTTGCGACGCCCTTCGCGCCGCCGCGGGCCAGGGCCCGCCTCCCCTGTCTCAGAGGTAGCAGAGTTCGCCGGTCAGACCACGGTCAATCGGACAACAGCACCACAATCGAGCAGATTTCGGTCGGGCCCGAGCACATCCGGTCCTCGCGCGTACGTCTTCGCGCGACGGGCGGAGCCGTGAATGGCGGGCGGGATCGCGCGGCGGGGTCGGCGGTGGGTGAAGGACGAAGGGCCCCGTCGTGGTGACGGGGCCCTTCGGGACGTACGTACGTGATCAGCCGCACTGGCAGGGATTGCCCGACTGGCAGCCGCAGCCGCAGCCTGAGCCGCAGCCGCAGGCGCCGAACAAAGGGAGGTTCTTGATCTCGGCGGGCTGTTGGGTGTCGCGGTCCTGGGTCGGGTCGGGCGTGCTGGGGGATTCGGCCATGGGTCCCTCCTTCAGGCACGAAGGCGTCCGGCGCACACCGCGCCGCACGGCTTCCGTCGCCCATCTCATGCCCAGCCCGGCGGGCGCATCAACGGCGCACTGAGGCGTCTTACGCGCCCAGAGCGCGAATCCCGCGCGGGGCGACCCACCACGAGGCGGCACCACCCCACCCCACCCCAAAACCGGGGACCACCCCCGGAAGGGGGCCCGTCGACTTCCCCGGCAGGGCCCGGCTCCATCCAGATCAGCCTGGCTCCGCCGCCTCCCGGGGAACGGCCGGCGCCCTGCCCCCACCAGGGCCCGTCCCCGGGAGGACGAGGCCCCTGCGGCCTGCACCCGGTAGGGGCGGCCACCGTCCTGGTTCGTTGCGGCAAGGGCCGATCGCCCGCCCGGGGCTGGGCACCGTCCCGGTGTCCGCCCGGCAGGGACCGGGCACCGGGACGGCCCGGTGCCGGCAACGGCTGGGCATTTTCCATCGGCAGGGGCCAGGCGCCGACCCGTTCACCGTTCGGCAGAGGTCGGTCACCGTCGCGGCCCGTGCCCGGGTGGGACTGAGTCCCCTTCCGGGCACGGGACCAAGCACCGCCCAGTCGCCCGGAAGGGGCACGCATCATCCCCCGGTCCCCGCCCGGCAAGGGCCAGGCACCGCCCGGTCCCCGCCCGGAGGGGGACAAATGTCATCCCTCGGTCCCCGCCCGGCCAGGGGCCAGGCGCCGCCCGGCCCCGCCCGGAGGGGGCACGCTTCATCCCCCGGCCCCGCCCGGAGGCGGCACGCCCCATCCGTTCCCGCCCGGCAAGGGCCAGCCAGGCACCGCCCGGTCCCCGCCCGGAGGGGGCCAGGTGTCAGCCCCCGGTCCCCGCCCGGCAGGGCTACGCGCCCTCGACTCCCGTGACCGGCTGGATGTCCGACTGGAGATCGTCGGCGTGTTCGCCGGTGACCAGGTAGACGACTCGCTTGGCGACCGACACGGCGTGGTCGGCGAAGCGCTCGTAGTAGCGGCCGAGGAGGGTCACGTCGACGGCGGTCTCGATGCCGTGCTGCCACTTGTCGTCCAGCAGGTGCTGGAAGAGCGTGCGGTGCAGCAGGTCCATGTCGTCGTCGTCCTGTTCGAGCTGCATCGCCAGGTCGACGTCCTTGGTGATGATGACCTCGGCCGCCTTGGCCATCAGGCGCTGGGCGAGCTGGCCCATCTCCAGGATCGTGGCGTGCAGGTCGTGTGGGACCGCGCGGTCCGGGAAACGCAGCCGGGCCAGCTTGGCCACGTGCTGGGCCAGGTCACCGGAACGCTCCAGGTCGGCGGACATCCGCAGCGAGGTGACGACGATACGGAGATCCGTCGCCACCGGCTGCTGGCGGGCCAGCAGGGCTATCGCGCGGGCCTCGAGCTCGTGCTGGAGATCGTCGACCCTCTGGTCGGCGGCGATCACGCTCTCGGCCAGCTTCAGGTCGGAATCGAGGATGGCCGTCGTGGCGCGCCCGATCGCCGACCCGACGAGCCGGGCCATCTCGACCAGGCCGTCGCCGATCGAGTCAAGTTCCTCGTGATACGCGTCACGCATGTGGTCGTCCCTCTCGTACGTCAGCTTCCGGGGTCCGGGGTCCGGGACCTGCCAGTTCCGGCCACCGGCCGGCAGCCGGAGGGACCCTGGAACCCCACGCTCCCACGTTCGGCCCCGTACGCGTCCGTTTCCGGCATCTCAAGTGAATCAGTACTGGCTCCTGGGTGAACTCTGGGCGACGAGTGTTCGAGCTCGCACTCGGATGGCTGTGGCCAGGAGCTACGCCATGCCTAACCTGGGTGCATGGACGTGAACGCGGCGGTCGCCGCAGCGGCAGCGATCGCCGGAGTGCTCACCGGTGTCATCGCCATGCTGGCGTTCCGCTGGAGCGAGCGCGACCAGAAACGCCCGACCCGCACTTCCCTGCACACGGACGCCGTGCTTCCGCCCGGCGTCGACACCGTGCTCTCCGTGCTCAGGTCGTCCGCGGTCGTACTCGACGAGGCGGACGCCGTGGTCAAGGCCAGCTCGGCGGCGTACGCCCTCGGACTGGTGCGCGGCGGCAAGCTCGCCGTCGAACCGATGCTCCACATGGCGCGTGACACCCGTCGTGACGGGGAGATACGTCAGGTGGAGCTGGACCTGCCGAGAAGGGGCACGGGACGGGGAGAGGCCCTCGCCGTCTCGGCCAGAGTCGCTCCCCTCGGATCCAGGCTCGTCCTCCTTCTCGTGGAGGACCTGACGGAGGCGCGCCGCATCGAAGCGGTGCGGCGGGACTTCGTCGCGAACGTGAGCCATGAACTGAAGACCCCCGTCGGAGCGCTCTCCCTGCTCTCCGAAGCCGTCATGGACGCCTCGGACGACCCGGAGGCCGTCGAGCGCTTCGCCGGACGCATGCAGATAGAGGCCACCCGGCTCACCAACCTCGTACAGGAGCTCATCGACCTGTCGAGGGTGCAGAACGACGATCCCCTCGAGGACGCCGAGCCGGTCCGGGTCGACGAGCTGGTCGCCGAGGCGATCGACCGCTGCCGCCACCAGGCCGGCGCGAAGCAGATCACCATGGCCGCCGGCGGCACTGCCGACCTGAGCCTTTGGGGAAACCGGGGCCAGCTCGCCGCCGCCCTCGGCAACCTCGTCGAGAACGCCGTCAACTACTCGCCCGCCCGCACCCGCGTCGGCATAGCCGCCCGCCGGGTGACGGCACCCGGTGGCGAGCACATCGAGATCGCCGTGACCGACCAGGGCATCGGCATCTCGGACAAGGACAAGGAGCGCATCTTCGAGCGCTTCTACCGTGTCGATCCCGCCCGCTCCCGTGCCACCGGCGGTACGGGCCTCGGGCTGGCGATCGTCAAGCACGTGGCCGCCTCGCACGGCGGGGAGGTCACGGTGTGGAGCTCCGAGGGTCAGGGCTCCACGTTCACCCTGCGGCTGCCGGAGGCGAGTGCGGCCCGCGACCGTGTCACCACCGATCACCACATGCCCGGACTCGACGAAGAGGACGAGACCGGGCAGCCCGACGGGACGACCACCGTCACATCCCCGTACGAACCGCTTCCTGCCCCGGAGGTCCTTCCGTGACCCGTGTGCTCGTCGTCGAGGACGAGGAGTCGTTCTCCGACGCCCTGTCGTACATGCTTCGCAAGGAGGGCTTCGAGGTCGCCATCGCGACCACCGGGCCCGACGGACTGGACGAGTTCGAGCGCAACGGCGCCGACCTCGTCCTCCTCGACCTGATGCTGCCGGGGCTGCCCGGCACGGAGGTCTGCCGTCAACTGCGTGGCCGCTCCAACGTGCCGGTGATCATGGTCACCGCCAAGGACAGCGAGATCGACAAGGTGGTCGGACTCGAAATAGGAGCCGACGACTACGTCACCAAGCCCTTCTCCTCCCGTGAGCTGGTCGCCCGTATCCGGGCCGTCCTGCGCCGCCGCGGGGAGCCGGAGGAGGTCGCCCCGGCCGCCCTCGAGGCCGGGCCCGTCCGGATGGACGTCGACCGTCACGTGGTCACCGTCTCCGGCGGCAAGGTCGACCTTCCGCTGAAGGAGTTCGACCTCCTGGAGATGCTGCTGCGCAACGCGGGCCGCGTGCTGACCCGTATGCAGCTCATCGACCGGGTCTGGGGTGCCGACTACGTCGGTGACACCAAGACCCTCGACGTCCACGTCAAGCGCCTGCGCGCGAAGATCGAGCCGGACCCGGGCGCGCCCCGCTACCTGGTGACGGTCCGCGGTCTCGGCTACAAGTTCGAGCCGTAGACCGGCCTCGTGCCCGAGCGGTACGACACGGCAGTACGCCGAAGGGCGGGATCCCCGGAGATGGGGGTCCCGCCCTTCGGCGTACGGATCTGCCGCGCGCGGAGTACGTAGGGCCGTGCGGTGGTCGCCGGCCGCGTACGGGGCCGGAGACCGGCCCGCGTCCAGCGCGCGTCCGGGGTTACTGCCCGGTGGACGCCGACGCCGTGGCCGTCGCGCTCGACGACGCGTTCGTGCCGGCCTGGCCCTCGGAGGCGGACGCGGACGGGGAGCCCGTGGCCGACTCGGACGGCGACGTGGCCGGGGCCGAGGAGGTGGCGGGCGCCGACGGGATGTCGCTCGGGCCCCAGTCGGAGAAGTAGCTCTCCGCCGGGACGACGAAGGCGCCCAGGCTCACGTCACCGGTCTCGCTGAAGGCGAAGGTCAGCTTCTGGACGCTGCCGTTCAGGACGGTCTGGGAGGGGCTGGACAGCACCGCGGAGGCGTTGCCCTTGCCGCCGAGGACGACCGAGCCGCCGGCCGGGACGGTCAGCTTGCCCTTGCCGTCCGCGGCCTTGACCTCGGCGGTGCCCTCGCCCTCGACCTTGATCGAGTCCACGGTCTGGTCGGTGGTGCCGTTGTTGTACAGCGTCGCGGAGACCACGGCCGGGCCGGTGGCCTTCACATCGGGCTGGGTGATGACGAGGGCGTTCTGAACCTTGATCACGCCCACGGAGGTGGCAGCGTTGTCCGGCTTGATCTCGGACGTCTGGGCGTCGCTGCCGGCACCGCACGCGGCGAGCGAGGCGATCGAGAAGGCGATGACGGCGGCGGCGAGAGAGCCGCGTCGAAGGCTGCTGCTCACGGCGGCGGCAACTCCTTGAACGTGGGCGAAGCAGGGCGACCTCTGTGTAAAGCCGCCCTAAGGGTCTGTCAGCGGCCTTAGGTTACCGATCCGTTCCCGCCCGACCGCACCCGACCCTCCCCAAGCCCCCGACTTTGCTCACCCGGGTGAAACAAGGGGGCACGGTCGGGGCGGCCGACGCCGGGTCTCGGGGTTGGTCGGAAGGGCCCCGGGGGCCTGTCGGGCACCGGCTCGAGTGTCCAGGGCTGAGCCGGTGGGTCCGGGGGCTCTCTGCGTCCGGCTCGGCTGCCCGGAGCGGGGTTCTGTCCGGTGGGCGTCTTCGGTGTCGGTCCGGTGGGTGGGTCGGGGCCGTGCCGGTGCATCAGCCCGTCGCCGTCGGACGGAGAGGTGACCGTCGGTGGCGACGGGCATCGATGTACCGGCACGTCCCCTCGCGCCGGATCCCGGCCGCGGGTGGTTCGTGGTGGTGACGGGCGTTGATGTCGTGGAGGGGGTCGGGTGGGGGGCATGGGGTGTGGGGGTGGGCTTCTGTGCGACGCGTGTGCGCCCCTGGGCGACCGTTCGACACGCCGTGCGCCGGTGTGCGCCCATCGCTTTGTCGTGCGCCGGTCCGCCATTCACATAAGTTCCGCAGACTTACGCTTGCGCATTTCGCGGAATGAATGCCCGGCTCTCCGGGAAAAGGATCACGGTGTCATCGGGGGCCGCCGAGTGCGTGATCATCGATCGCCTTGATCAATTCCGGATTCGTCTCGTACTCGGCTCCGCCCGTCGAACGGAGTAGCGGAACTCGCGCTCTTGGAGCAGGACAAAACGGGATGTTCGGACCCTGGCGACGGGCTCCGGGTGTGTGTAACGTACGCGTTTCACTCCGCCTGGACAGCCGCTCCCACCTGCGAATACCCTCTTCCGCTCGCCCCTCGCAGCACGTTCCTGTTGCGGTTGTCAAGCCCCGAGATATGCCCTGACCTGCGAAAACGCCATTCAGAAGACGCCGTTTCCGTGTTACTCTGGATAGCCACGGAAGGGGTACCTGTCACATGACGTTCAAGGTTGGCGACACCGTGGTCTATCCCCATCACGGGGCCGCGCTGATCGAGGCCATCGAAACTCGCCAGATCAAAGGCGTGGACAAGACCTACTTGGTGCTGAAGGTCGCCCAGGGTGACCTGACGGTACGTGTGCCAGCGGACAATGCGGAGTTCGTCGGCGTACGTGATGTGGTCGGTCAGGATGGACTGGACCGGGTCTTCGAGGTGCTGCGCGCGCCGTACGCCGAGGAGCCCACGAACTGGTCGCGTCGCTACAAGGCAAATCTGGAGAAGCTCGCCTCCGGCGATGTCATCAAGGTCGCGGAAGTCGTGCGTGACCTGTGGCGTCGTGAGCGCGAGCGCGGACTCTCCGCCGGTGAGAAGCGCATGCTCGCCAAGGCGCGCCAGATTCTGGTGAGCGAGCTCGCCCTCGCGGAGAACACCAACGAGGACAAGGCCGAGGCCCTGCTCGACGAGGTTCTCGCGTCCTGACGCCGGCTCAGTCGCCGAGACGCGAGCCGTCTTGACGTACGCCCAAGCCTGCGCAGAAGCGCAATGAAATGCCGCGGTGCCCGATGACGCAATTGCTGTCGCCGGGCGCTGCGGCATGTTCGTACCCGCACCCATTCGGTAAACCGGCCGTTCACCCGGTATCGGCTTTCCCGCGGTATACCGGCGTATCCGATACTTGGGATGCCGAACCGGGCAGTCGACTTGACCGGATGTCACGGAAGGGTCCGGTCAAGGCGTCGCGCCCGGTGCTCCCCCAGCTCCCCGAGCAGGGGGTACCCCCAGGCCATACCCATCCCGGTCGAGCACACAAACCTGACAGGAACCGATGTCTGACGTTTCGCTCCCTTCGCCGCCGGAGGCCCGTACCGCCGCCGTGATCCCGGCCGCCGGACGAGGTGTGCGCCTCGGTCCGGGCGCCCCCAAGGCGCTCCGCGCGCTGAACGGCACGCCCATGCTCATCCACGCGGTCCGCGCGATGGCCGCCTCGCGTGCCGTCTCGCTGGTCGTCGTCGTGGCTCCGCCGGACGGCACGGCCGAGGTCAAGACGCTGCTCGACGCGCACGCGCTGCCCGAGCGCACCGACTTCGTCGTCGTCCCGGGCGGGGACAGCCGCCAGGAGTCCGTGAGGTACGGCCTGGAGGCGCTGCCGCCCGGCGTCGACATCGTCCTGGTGCACGACGCGGCCCGGCCGCTCGTCCCCGTCGACACGGTGGACGCCGTCATCGAGGCTGTACGGGACGGCGCTCCCGCCGTCGTGCCGGCGCTGCCGCTCGCCGACACCGTCAAGGAGGTCGAGCCCGCGGCCGTCGCGGGGGAGACCGAGCCGGTCGTGGCCACCCCGGAGCGGGCTCGGCTGCGTGCCGTGCAGACGCCCCAGGGCTTCGACCGCGTGACGCTTCTGCGGGCCCACGAGAGCGTCACCGACAACGTGACCGACGACGCGAGCATGGTCGAGCAGTTGGGCGTGCCGGTCGTGGTGGTGCCGGGCCACGAGGAGGCGTTCAAGGTGACGCGCCCGCTGGATCTGGTGCTGGCGGAGGCGGTTCTCGCGCGGCGGAGGCTCAACGATGGGTTCTGAGTCGCCGGAAGCGGCGGGTTCCACCGGGGCCTCGGAGCGGACGGCCGTTCAGGGGCCGGGTCAGGCCCCGGTCCAGGGACTGGTGCTCCCGCTGGTCGGGATCGGCACCGACATCCACGCCTTCGAGGAAGGGCGGGAACTGTGGTGTGCCGGCCTGAAGTGGGAGGGGGAGGGGCCCGGGCTCGCCGGGCACTCCGACGCCGACGTCGTCGCGCACGCCGCGTGCAACGCGCTCTTCTCGGCCGCGGGCCTCGGTGACCTCGGGGCCCACTTCGGCACCGGGCGTCCGGAGTGGTCCGGGGCGCCGGGGGTCGTGCTCCTGACGGAGGCGGCGCGGATCGTCCGCGAGGCCGGCTTCGTCGTCGGCAACGTCGCGGTCCAGGTCGTCGGCCCCCGCCCGAAGATCGGCAAGCGGCGGGACGAGGCCCAGAAGATCCTGTCCGAAGCGGTGGGGGCGCCGGTCTCGGTGTCGGGCGCCACGACGGACGGCCTCGGCTTCCCGGGCCGCGACGAGGGCCTGATGGCGGTCGCCACGGCACTGGTCGTACGAGCGGGCTGAACGGGCCGAGAGCACTGGCTGTTCGGGGACCGAGGGCACCGGCCGTCCGGGTGGTCGGAAGCATCGGCCGTCCGGGTGGTCGGAAGCATCGGCCGTCCGGGTGGTCGGAACCGGCCGTCCGGGTGGTCGGGAGCAGTGGTCGTCCGGCGGCCCGGTGGACCGGAGCACCGGTTCTCCGGGGGCCTGCGGTGCGGAGTACGGGCGTCCGGGTGCGCCGGGACCACCCGGCGGTCCCCCCGACGCTCCCCCGTACAGCCCCCGGCTCCCCCGTTTGTCACGAATACGTGGCCATGCTGTGGGAAGGGGCGCGGGGCACTGCCCGGGGCCCACTACCCTGGAGTGGTGACTATTCGCCTGTACGACACCAGCGCCCGGCAGATCCGTGACTTCACCCCGCTCGTGCCGGGTTGCGTCTCGATCTACCTCTGTGGCGCGACCGTACAGGCCGCACCGCACATCGGGCACATCCGCTCGGGCCTCAACTTCGACATCATGCGCCGCTGGTTCGCGTACCGCGGCTATGACGTGACGTTCATCAGGAACGTCACGGACATCGACGACAAGATCATCGTCAAGTCGGCCGCCCAGGGCCGCCCCTGGTGGTCCATCGGCTACGAGAACGAGCGCGCCTTCAACGAGGGTTACGACGTGCTCGGCTGCCTGCCGCCCACGTACGAGCCCCGTGCCACCGGTCACATCCCCGAGATGATCGAGATGATGCGCGGTCTCATCGAGCGCGGTCACGCCTACGAGGCCGACGGGAACGTCTACTTCGACGTGCGCTCGTACGACGGCTACCTCGAGCTCTCCAACCAGGAGCTCGAGAACCTGCTCCAGCCGTCGGGCGAGGGCGAGACCGGCAAGCGCGACCCGCGTGACTTCGCCATGTGGAAGTCCGTGAAGCCGGGCGAGCCGAGCTGGGAGACGCCCTGGGGCCGCGGCCGTCCGGGCTGGCACCTGGAGTGCTCGGCCATGGCCCACAAGTACCTGGGCAGCGCCTTCGACATCCACGGCGGCGGGATCGACCTGATCTTCCCGCACCACGAGAACGAGATCGCGCAGGCCAAGGCCTTCGGGGACGAGTTCGCGAAGTACTGGGTGCACAACGCCTGGGTCACCCTGAGCGGCGAGAAGATGTCCAAGTCCCTCGGGAACTCGGTCCTCGTCTCCACGATGACCAAGGTGTGGCGTCCGATCGTGCTGCGCTACTACCTCGGCACCCCGCACTACCGCTCGATGATCGAGTACAGCGAAGGCGCGCTGCGCGACGCCGAGTCGGCGTTCGCGCGCATCGAGGGCTTCGTGCAGCGGGTCGTCGAGAAGGCGGGGGGCGTGGTCGAGCCGGCCGCCGAGGTGCCGCCCGCGTTCGCCGAGGCGATGGACGACGACCTGGGCGTCCCCCAGGCGCTGGCCATCGTGCACACGACGGTCCGCCAGGGGAACTCCGCCCTGGCCGCCGACGACAAGGAAGCCGCCGTGGCGCGCCTCGCCGAGGTACGGGCCATGCTCGGCGTCCTCGGACTCGACCCCCTCGACCCCCAGTGGGTCGAGGACGGCGACCGCGGCGACGATCTGCACGGAGTCGTCGACACCCTCGTCCATCTGGTCCTCGACCAGCGCGAGGCCGCCCGCGCCCGCAAGGACTGGGCCGCCGCGGACGCCATCCGCGACCAGCTCAACCAGTCCGGCCTGGTCATCGAGGACAGCCCGCAGGGGCCGCGCTGGACGCTCGGACCGCGCTGAGCATCCGCTCCGGCGGTCCCGGCCGACCTCGGTCGGCCTTGATCGATTGTGCCGCCCGGACCTCCGGGCGGCACACTTCATTACGTACGCACGCACGTCTCACACAGACAGGTAGGTCATGGCTGCTAACAACCGCCGCATGTCCGGCAAGAAGGGCGCGCAGGTCGGCAGTGGCGGCCAGCGACGCCGGGGCCTGGAAGGCAAGGGTCCGACCCCGCCCGCCGAAGCGCGCAAGGGACACAAGAAGAACCGCGTCGCCAACGCCAAGGCGAAGCAGATCGTCCGCCGTCCCGCCCACCCCAAGGGCCGCGGCGGCAAGGGCACGTCCGAGATGGTCGTCGGGCGCAACTCCGTCGTCGAGGCGCTGCGCGAGGGCGTCCCCGCGATGACGCTGTACGTGCAGCAGTTCATCGACAACGACGAGCGGGTCCGCGAGGCGCTCCAGCTCGTCGCCGAGCGCGGCGGCATCCACCTGATGGAGGCCCCGCGTCCCGAGCTGGACCGCATGACCAACGGGCTCAACCACCAGGGTCTCGTCCTCCAGGTCCCGCCGTACGAGTACGCGCACCCCGAGGACCTCGCCGCCGCCGCGTACGACGAGGGCCAGGACCCGCTGATCGTCGCCCTCGACGGGGTGACCGACCCGCGCAACCTCGGCGCGGTCGTCCGTTCCGCCTCCGCCTTCGGCGGCCACGGCGTCGTCGTGCCCGAGCGGCGCGCGGCCGGCATGACCGCCGGTGCCTGGAAGACGTCGGCCGGTGCCGCCGCCCGTACGCCCGTCGCGCGCGCGTCCAACCTGACGCGGGCCCTGGAGGCGTACAAGAAGGCCGGCCTCGTGGTGGTCGGCCTGGCCGCCGACGGCGAGGTCGAGGTCGGTGAACTGGAGGCGCTGGGCGGCCCCGTCGTCATCGTCGTCGGCAGCGAGGGCAAGGGTCTGTCCCGACTCGTCGGCGAGACCTGCGACTTCCGGGTGCGGATTCCGATGCCCGGTGGCGCGGAGTCGCTGAACGCCGGTGTGGCGGCGGGAGTTGTCCTGTACGAGGCGGCGCGCCGCCGCGCCTGAACGGACGTCCGGGTGGTCACCCTCGCGGGGTGATCGGGGTGTTCTGAACGATCTTGACGCGGTCCGGACAGTTCCGCGTGGTCAAGGCAGTGTCCTAACCACACGTCACTCGGTTAGATGAGTGTGGACACCAGAACACCCCGCACACCCACGGGGGACCGCTCGTCGGGATTCGACGAGGTTCCCGCGCTGAGCATGGTGAAGGTGCCGAGCGATCCGGCGCAGGTCATCGTCAACCATGCGAGCTTCCGCGTCCAGTTGGCGGGTGCGTCACGGGGCCAGTCCCCGCGCATCGCGCGGCACTTGGGCTCTCCCGGCGCCGGTGCGCCGGGCCGAGCGGGCGGGGCCGGTCCGGCCGGCGGGGCCCGCCGCCGTGCGCCCGTCGTCTGGAGCGGGAAGTCCGCGCCGGACGACACCGGCGCCCACCGCCTGCTCCAGGCCGTACGGAGCG
The DNA here is from genome assembly GCF_044763015.1 of Streptomyces sp. NPDC096324. Taxonomy (NCBI): domain Bacteria; kingdom Bacillati; phylum Actinomycetota; class Actinomycetes; order Kitasatosporales; family Streptomycetaceae; genus Streptomyces; species Streptomyces sp. NPDC096324. Next base: position 114,134 of record NZ_JBIWFK010000007.1, read on the forward strand.
CCGGCGTGCCCCACGGCTCCACCGGGCTTACGCCCGAGGGCGGTTCGACGCAGCTCATCCCGCGCATCGGCGAACAGCCCGGCTACGCGGGCGATCTGACGGTCGACACGGTCGAGACACCCCTCGTTGGCAACCAGCGTTCCCCTCTCGGCGACGAGCAGCGGCTGCTGCCCCGGATGCGCAGCGTGGGCAGCGCGTACGAGGAACCGCGCTACGGCGGACCGCCGTACGGCGAACACGCGTACACGGACGGCGACTTCGGGGACGACGGCTTCGAGGACGACGACCGCTTCGAGGAGCCGGCGCGCGAGACCTCCGGCAGGCGGCGCGCTTCCGACACGGTCCGGCACGCGTATCACCCCGGGCGCCGGATGAATCTCGGCGTCGTGCTGCTCCCGCTGCGCGTCTTCCTCGGATTCATCTCCGTCTACGCCGGCATGGGCAAGCTCTGCGACCCCGTCTACTTCGATGGCGGCAAGCGCGGCTCGATGGTGAAGTGGCTCAACACGCTGCATCCGTGGGAAGTCGCCGAGCCGCTGCGGCAGTTCGCGCTCCACCACCCCATCGGCTCCGGACTCGTCATCGCCTTCTTCCAGGTCATCGTCGGCGTCCTGACCGTCCTCGGGCTGTGGCAGCGGGTGGCGGCCGTGGTCGGCGCGATGCTGTCGGCGGCGCTCATCGTCACCGTGAGCTGGAAGACGGTGCCCGTGTACGACACGCCGGACATCATCTACCTCGCCGCCTGGTCCCCGCTGATCATCGCGGGTGCCCCGGTCTACTCCGCCGACGGACGGCTCGCCGGCGAGGCCTGGCGGACGCTCGGTCCGCGCGCCGACATCTGGGACCTGCGCGCCCGTGTGCTGCGGCGGGGCGCGCTGCTCGCGGCCGTCGTCGTCGGACTGACCCTGCTCATCGGTTCCCTCCTCGGCGGCGCCGTCCGCGACTCCAGCCGGATCGTGGTTCCCGGTCCCGGCGACGCCCCGCGCAACGAACTGCCCGGTTCGCCGCTCCCCGAGACGCCCGGCGAACGGCACCGGAAGGCCACCCCCTCGGCCTCCGAGCCGCCGACCCGGAGCAGTTCCGCGACGCCGTCGCACACGGCGGGCACTCCGGGCGCCACCCAGGAGACCGACCCGGTCGGCGGCGGCCGGCAGCCCAGCCAGACCCAGGGCAGCGGCCAGGCCCCGCCCCAGCAGTCCACCCCGGTGGACCGGGCCCCGAGCACCGGCGCCGGTCCCTCCAGCGGCGGCGGCGGCACGGCGACCGGCGGCGGTGGCGGCACCGGCGGTACCGGCGGCACGGGCACCGGGAGCGGCACCTCCACCGGCGGGAGCTCGTCCACGGGCCAGCCGGGTCTGGTGGGCGGCCTGCTGGGCTGACGTCCCACCGACCCCGCGACGCCCGCACGGCCGGGCGCGACGACGGCAGGGCCCCGCACACGGATGTGCGGGGCCCTGCCGTCGTGTTCCTGGGTTGTGTCGTGCTGTTGCGCTGTCGTCCGGTCCCGCGTGCCCTGTACGGTCTCGCGGGACCGCGTGTGCGGGCCGGTCCGCGTCTCCTGGAACCGTGCGGGCGGCTCCTAGCGGCCCAGGGCCGCGAGTTCCTTCGCCGCCTCCGTGAGGTCCTTGGCGGTGTCGATGGCGCGCCAGTAGGCGCCCTGCGGGATCGGGAAGCCGGACAGCCGGCGCTCGCGGGCCAGGCGCGGGAAGGTGGTGCGCTCGTGGTCGCCGCGCTCGGGGAGCATGTCGGTGAACTCGGGCGAGAAGACGTAGACGCCCGCGTTGATCTCGAACGTGGAGGGCGGCGCCTCGATGAAGTCGGTGATGTGACCGAAGCCGTCCGTCTTGACGGCGCCCCACGGGATGCGCGGACGGGCCAGCGCGAGGGTGGCGACGGCGTCGCGCTCGGCGTGGAAGTCCGCCATGTCGCGCAGCGAGAAACGGGTCCAGATGTCACCGTTCGTCGCGTACCAGGGCAGGTCGGGGTGCGGCAGATGCGCGGCGGCGTACTTGAGGCCACCGCCGCGGCCGAGGGGCTCCGTCTCGACGACGGTCGTGACGTTCAGCGGCAGGTCGGCCGCGTCCAGCCACTTCTGGAGGACGTCGGCGAGGTGACCGCAGGAGACGACGACGTCGGTCACGCCCTCTTCGGCGAGCCAGGTGAGCTGGTGGCCGATGATCGGTGTCCCGGTGCCGGGAATCTCGACCATCGGCTTGGGCCGGTCGTCGGTGTAGGGACGCAGCCGGGAACCCTGGCCGCCGGCCAGGACGACGGCTTGCACGGGGCGCGACGCGGCGTTCGGATCGGTCATGTTCGAACTCTACGTGGCGCCCCGCACGCGCTTTCCCGCGGCAACCGTTCCTTAACAGGCTGTTACCGGACGGGCCGGAACCGGTGGGTGCCGGCCGGTGAGTGCCGATTGATGCGTGCGAGCCGGTGAGTGCCGACCGGTGCGTGCTAGAGATGGCCGACCGCGACCCCCGAGGCGAACGCCGTGTCGCACACGGGCCGGGCGAAGGACTGGGCGCGCGTCGGCCCGTACGCGCGGACCGCGGCGCGGCCGAGGGCGCGGGCGATGGACACGCAGTGCTTGGCGAGCGACGGACGGCCGTTCACCGCCTGTTGGAGGTGGGTGAGGGCCACGCCCGGGTCCTTCTCCTGGAGTTCCAGGAGCAGCTCGTCGCGCAGGACGTCCTGCGGGGTGCGGGAGACGGCTCGCGTCGAGACCTCCTCCGAGGACGCGGTGAGCACCGAGCTCGAGGGGTTCCCCGACCAGTTGACTTGGGTGACCGCGAGAGTCCCGGAGAGCACCAGGACGACAGGCAGAACGAGGGCGAGGGTCCGGCCGATCTGACGGGCGGGGCCACGGCCACGCCGGGGCCGCTGGTTAGTGGTGGTGTGCTTCACGCGAGTGAGGGTAGCGCGGGGTGATGATTTGGCGACATTTAGTCACCGGTTCGGGGGACGGGGAAGTTGGTTTTTCTGGGTAGCGGGTTGACGGGCGGCTACCGTACGGCGATCGAAATGCCCGGTCTGCCGGGGTATTTGTCGACAACGAAGAGGGCCCCGCGGTCGGCCGCGGGGCCCTCTTCGTCAACTTGGGTGAATTCAACCCTTACGGGGGTGAGTGCTTTCGCCCGGCTGACGCGGACGTCAGTCGGACAGACGCTCGCCCGTCGAGGTGGAGAACACGTGGATCTCGCCCGGCCGCGGCACGACGTGCAGCGTGGCGCCCTTGTCCGGGACGGCGCGGCCGTTGACGCGGACGACGAGGTCCTTGTGCTCGTCGCCGACCTTGGCGGAGCCGTAGACGTAGCCGTCGGCGCCGAGCTCCTCGACGACGTTCACGGAGACGGCGAGCCCGGCCGGGGCGTCCTCGGTGTCCTTGGAGAGCGACTTGGCGGCCTCGCCGTTGTGCTCGAGGACGTCGAAGTGCTCGGGGCGCACGCCGACGGTGACCGTGCGGTCGCCCTTGTCGGCGGCGGCCTGGAGGGCCTCGCGGTTGACCGGGACGACGCTGTTGCCGAACTTCACGCCGCCGTCGGTGATCGGGACCTCGACCAGGTTCATGGCCGGGGAGCCGATGAAGCCGGCGACGAAGAGGTTGGCCGGGCGGTCGTACATGTTGCGCGGCGAGTCGACCTGCTGGAGCAGACCGTCCTTGAGCACGGCCACGCGGTCACCCATGGTCATGGCCTCGACCTGGTCGTGGGTGACGTACACCGTGGTGATGCCGAGGCGGCGCTGGAGCGAGGCGATCTGCGTACGGGTGGAGACGCGGAGCTTGGCGTCGAGGTTCGACAGCGGCTCGTCCATGAGGAAGACCTGGGGCTCGCGCACGATGGCGCGGCCCATGGCGACACGCTGACGCTGACCGCCGGAGAGGGCCTTCGGCTTGCGGCCGAGGTACTCGGTGAGGTCGAGGATCTTCGCCGCGTCCTCGACCTTCTGGCGGATCTCGGCCTTGTTGACGCCGGCGATCTTGAGCGCGAAGCCCATGTTGTCGGCGACGGTCATGTGCGGGTACAGCGCGTAGTTCTGGAACACCATCGCGATGTCCCGGTCCTTGGGCGGCAGGTGCGTGACGTCGCGGTCGCCGATGTGGATCGAACCGCCGTTGACGTCCTCGAGACCCGCGAGCATGCGCAGGGAGGTGGACTTTCCGCAGCCGGAGGGACCGACGAGGACGAGGAACTCGCCGTCCGCGACGTCGAGCTCGAGCTGGTCGACGGCGGGCTTGTCGCCACCCGGGTAGATGCGGGTCGCCTTGTTGAACGAGACAGTGGCCATGGTGAGGGGCCCCCTTCACCGGCAGGAACGTGCCGGACGATCCGTTGTAAAGGTGGTGATCCACTATGGAAACGCCCATAGTGGTGTAGTCCATATGAGTGAACTGGGTCAGGACGCTACCTGGCGTTCATGTGTTCTGTCAGCACCCGGACACCGGTGAAGTTCGCGGAAACTCTCGACAGCCCCGCGCGGCGACGTGGGTACACTGCACGGGCACGTACGCCCCGGGCGCGCGTCAGGCCTCCTTAGCTCAGATGGCCAGAGCAACGCACTTGTAATGCGTAGGTCGTCGGTTCGAATCCGACAGGGGGCTCTCTTGCAAGCCCAGCTCAGACGTGGTCTGAGCTGGGCTTTTGCGTTCAGCGGATGCGGCGGCGACGCGCGGCGCGGGCCGCACGGGTGTCGGGGGTCTCAGTTGTGGTCTCAGCAGGGGCCTGCGGCGAGGGCAGGAAGGTGTCTCCCATCCGGCGCATCGCATCCTTCGAGAGGTGAGAGCGTCCCTTCACGTACCGCCGCGTCTGACTGATCTGCGTATGCCGAAGGATCTCCATGATGGTGACCATGTCCACGCCCAGCTCGTTCAGGATCGTGCCGGCCGTGTGACGGCTTCCGTCGTAGAGGCGGCGGTCGTCGATGCCTGCCTCGGCGAGCAGGTCCTTGAATTCCTCCCAGTCGGCCCGGGGGTCGAGCGGGCGCCCGTCGGGACGGGTGAATACGGCGCCGTGGTCCTCCCACTCGTCGCCCGCGGCTTCACGTAAGGCTTCCTGCCGGGCCTTGTGCTCGATCAGGAAGGGGATGAACGGCGGCGGGATCGGCACGGAATTGCGGCTCTTCTTCGTCTTGGGGCGGGTGAAGACGAGACCGCCGTCCTTCCGCTCGGGACAGGCACTCGCGTGCCCAGTGCACGTCTTCGGGCACGGCGAGGGGCATCCACGCTTGTATCCCCTGTGCGTGGTGCAGTCCGGCGGGCAGGGCTCGAATCGGTGGAGCCGTGCACCGCACGCGCCCGGAGCCTTGCAGCCGTGGCGCCACGTGAGCCGCTGCAACTGCCACTGAGGGTGGAACATCTCCCCTTCCAGGTCGACGTACGGCCACCGGAGGCCGAGGACTTCCCCCTGACGGAATCCCATGCCGACGCCGACGATCCAGCGCATCGAGGTGGGGCGCTTCGCCGCTGCTCGTAGGAAAGCTTTCGCCTCCTCGATCGTGAACGGGTTGGCCTCGGTCTCGTCGACGGTGGGCGGGTCAACGAGGGTGGCGACGTTCTCAGAGATGATCCGGCGACGGTGGGCGATCTTCAGGGCCCGCGACAGGATGCGGTGGACTTTCAGCACGTGCGAGGGTGCGTGTCCGTCGTCGAGCATCGCGCGGTACATCCGCTCCAGGTGCTCGGGGGCGAGCTTGTCGAGACGGTGTTGGCCGACGCCCGGGATGATGTCGTTGCGGGTCTTGGACCAGTAGTCGTCGAGAGAGCGCGGGCGGAGCTTGAGGCTCGCGATGTTGGTCAGGTAGTTCTCCATCCACGCGGCCACCGTGGGCGCCCGGCCGGCCTTCGGGGCACGGCCCTTGTCGCGGAGCCGCTCCAATTCCTTGACCTTGCGCCGTACTTCGGCCTCGGTCTTGCCACGACGATGGCGGCGGTCCGGGCTTCCGTCGTCCTTGACGCCCATGGTCACGCGACCGTGCCACCAGCCGTCGCCACCCAGGTAGATGGATGATTCCAGGTTCTGTCTGCGGGGGCTCATGCGCTCCTCCATGCGCGAGGCGGCCCCGGACGTGGTCCGGGGCCGCCTCGATTGGGCTGTCGGAAGGGTCAGTTGGGCGACGGTTCGAGGCTGTTGACGAACGCCTCCAGGTCGCTGCGCCGGATGCGGCGGGAGCGGCCTCGCTTCACGTACTTCAGGAGTCCTTCGGCCATCAGCTCGTAGACGGTGGAGCGGCCGAAGGAGAGAACCTCGGCGGCGGCTTCGGGGGTATAGAGCAGTTGATCGGTTGCCAGGCGGGTGCTGCTCATCGGGACGTGTCTCCTCTGTGGGCTCGGGGTCCCTCTCAGAAGTCCGCTACATCCGCTACACCGCTACATCGCAGGTCAACGGCATGATTTTTGTAGCGGACGGGTCGGATGTAGCGGCTACGGCGGTTTCGGGGCGGGTGGCCGTAGCCGCTACATCGGTGGTTGCCGCTACAGATTCAGTTGCTCTGAGCTGGGATGTAGCGGCGTAGCGGATGTAGCGGACCCTGGCGGAGGGCAGTAGCGCGCCCACGGGTCTTCGAGGTCCTTGGCGAAGAATCCTTTGAGGACTCCGCCGGCCGTGCGGATGTTGCGGGAGACGACCGGGTCCCCCTCGGCGGTGGCGTAGTCGCCGAGCATCTGGGACAGGCGCCGGTTGTCGAGCGGCTTGCCGTTGAGGTCGGCCCACGGGGCGTCGTCGAGCGCGTTGAGGCGGTCGAGGATGGCGACGGTGGGAAGGCGGTCGATGCCGATGAGGACGTGGTCGCGCAGGTCTGTCAGTAGCCGGATTCCGATGCTGCCTTTGTCGTTGGTCTTGGACGCGGTGACCAGTGCCACGCAGGCGGTACGTGCCCGTTCGGGCCAGTCGCCGCCGGCCGCGTCGGCGACGGCGAGCAGGGGTTCCCACACGTCGGCCGGGCGGTCGGTGACTCCGTCCGGGAGTGCGGGGAAGGCTCCGGCGACCTGCTTTTCCACGGACTCGGCCCATTTGGCGAGGCGGTCACGGATCTCGTTGCCCTCGCGCACGTGGATGCGGGACCGGAACGGCTCCGCCTTCTCGTTCCTGGCCCGGCGGCGCATGCGGATGATGACGGAGCGGGTGAGGATCGTGTCGGGCAGCGAGCCGAGCCCCGCGACGGCGACGGCGCAGTACGAAGGGAAGCCCTGTACCTGCTGGTTGGAACCGTCCCCGACGCACCGGTACATGACCCGCCCGCGTGCGTGGCCTGCGTTGATGAAGCCGCGTAGCTGCTCGTTGTCCCCGGCCTTGGGGCCGAAGACGGTGTCGATCTCGTCGAACAGGATGGTGGGCCGGCCGCCGTCGATGCCGGACACGGACCGGAACAACGCGGCTGCGGACGCGTCGGCCGCAGCCATGGAACGCGGCACGAGCGTCTCGACCACGTCCAGCGCCCGGGACTTCCCCGACCCCGGCTCGGGGGAGAGGAAGGCTAGGCGGGGGGTGGAGTCGAAGCAGTCGAGCAGGTGGGCGTGTGCGTCCCACAGCGCGACGGCGACGTAGGCGGCCTCGTGGGGGAAGACGTTGAAGCGGCGGTGGAAGGCTTCCACCTCGTCGAGCAGCGCGGCCCCGTCGATGGTCTCGGTCATGCGGCGGCCCTCCCTTCGGTGAGTGCGGGTGCTCCGGTGCACTCCTTGGCGCGGTGGTACTCGTAGTCGGAGATCAGGGCGGCGACATCGTCGGCGCCGCGCGCGGTGTCGGTGAGGCCACACGCGCAGGCGTACGCGGCAGTCGGGGTGTCGCCGTGTCGCGTTGACCAGCGAGCGCCGTCGTAGTGGTGGCGGTAGACCGGCGGGGCGTAGATGCGGATACCGGGCCGGTCCGGTGTCGGATCGTCGCCGTGCCCGGGTGCCGCGCTGGCCGGGTGGCGGTCCGGGCGGACAAGGACTGAAAGGACGCCCTGACGGGCGACGACCTTCGGTTCGCCCACGGCCGCCATGTCCACAGGCTGTGGGGCGGCGTGCGGGCGGTCCTGGGTGGTGGTGATGCTCTTCAGAGGGGGGCGGGGTCGGATGCTCATGCCGTCGCCCGGCGGATCTGGTTGTGGGCGGCGGACCAGTCCAGGGCGCTGCGCAGAGTGGAGCGGCACTCGGACGCGGACAGTCCGGCCGCCTCGCCCCCCGCCTGAAGAGCGTCCTCGACCACGTGCCGGGGGAGGTCGCCCCACGCGACGAACCGCCCCAACGCGCGTGCGGCCCGGAACAACGCGGCTTCCCGTTTACCGACTTGAGCCGAAGCCACGTTCCGGCATTCGTCGACGAGCGCAACATCCGCGTATCGACGTGATTGCCCCGCTACGGCCACCGAAGGGTCCTGAGACCGCTTAGGGGCCGGTTGCAGGATGCTTTGCAGCCACGGAGGCAGAGGGGCCGCCACGGGCCCGCACAGGGCTTCGTAGGTTCCTGTGGGGGTGGTGCTGCCGGCGGCGACGACGTATCCGCCCCATGCCCGGGTGTCGACCAACGGGGCGATGGTTCCTGCCGTGTTGGCCATCCGAACCCCAGTTGGCGCGGTGAAGTACAGATGCCCCCCGCCGCTCGCGGTCCGGGTCTCGTAGGTGTCGGGGACGGCGTGCCCGGTGCGCTCGCAGAGCGCCCCGAAGGTCTCCGCGCCGTCAGGCGCGTCCGCACTGATGTTGCCCTTCGGCATGTCCAGGTCGATGACCAGCAGCCCGGAAGGGCCGGTGGCGATACCGACGTTGAACGGCGCCCGGGACCACGCGGCGCGGATGCGGTCGGGGTCGGTCGTGGCGCGCTGCTCCCACTTCCGGTGCCCGCTCTCGCACGGCCCGGTGCCGGTGCATCCCCGCTCGCCGTGCAGTGCGGGCCGCTTGGTGCCGGGGCGGAGGGGGAAGACGTGCCAGCCGCGTTCCGCGGATTCCAGTGCGGCACGTGTGAGGTGCTGGTTCATGCGGCTACCGCCTTGGCGTGCAGGCTGTAGCGGGCGTGGGTGCCGGTCCATCGGGCGTAGGCGGGCGGGATGCACTCGCGGATGCCGTCGCGGTTCATCCAGGGGACGCCCATGACGTGGCGGGCGTGGTCGACTCCGGAGAAGTTGCCGACGAACTGCCCGTAGTGGCCGGGCGGGATAGGGCGGCCCATCTTCGCCTGCGGCACGGCGTGTTCGGGGTGGCTGGGCTGGGGGAGGATGAAGCCGCCGGCTTCGAAGTACCGGTGCCGGTAGGTGGTCAGGTGGAACATCGGCCCGCAGAGCATCACCGGGTTTCGGAGCTTGGGCACCGCCCCGCCCACGTTCTCGATCACCCACGGCCGTCCCGTGGTTTCCAGGGCGGCGCGGGTCGGGGCGATCAGGTCGGGATGGGGGTTGTTCTGGATGCGCTGGCAGTCGCTGTCGAACTGGCACGGGGGCGAGGCGTGGATGAAGTCGAACTCCGCGCCGTGGGCGAGGACGTAGGCGATGGCGTCGGCCTGGACGAACGCGTACGGGTAGCGCGGCTGCGGGGCGATATCGACGCCGGTCACGTCGAACCCGGCGTCGTCGTAGCCCTTGCCCGCGCCGCCCTGACAGCAGAACAGATCCAGTAAGCGGGGCCGTCGGCCGCGCACTCGCCGGATGCTGGTGGGTTGCGTCATGCTGGATATCTCCAGTTCCTTGATGAGTTGCTGGACAACAGGGCGGCCCCGGTTCTTGGCGGAATGGGGGGCCGCCCTTGGCGTAGCTAGCCGTGGAAGTGGCTGCGCTTGATCACGGCTTTGCGGATGTTGACCGTGCTCCCGTTGCCGCCGCTGATCGCGCGGACCGGGGTGCGCAGGGCGAGGACGATCACGGCGACCCACACGAGGGCCCCTCCGCTGATGCCGGCGGCGGCGGAGACGATCTCGCCCACGCCGTAGCCGATGCCGGCCGCGAGGGCACCGCCCCCGAGTCCGGCACCCAGGAAACGTTGGGCGACAGGGTCCAGGAGCGGGAGCGGGGTCAGGTCGCGCGGCTCGGCGGCGAGCATCGGTGCGGGGGCAAGGTGCTTGGGCATGGGCACCATGCGCCCGTACGCATCAGGCACCCACACCACCGGCTGACGCTCGCCGTACGGGTCCAGCGCCACCGACAGGCCCGGGTCGTAGGGCTCAAGCGGCTGCGGCTGGTGGACGGTCACGGCCCGCTGGGCGGGCAGGTAGGCGGACTGTTCGGGGTACATGCGGAATCCCTTCCGGTACTTGGCCGGGGAGGCTGGGGCACCCCCTTGGGGGTGGGCTGTGGAGGGGGTTTTCGGGGGTTGACCTGCGATGCCTCCCCGCCTCCCTGAAACGGTGTTTTCGCTGATCAATGCGGGGGAGGTGGCCCGGGGAGGGGGTTGGGGAGTTCTCCCCGCCTCCCCGGGCCGGGTGGGTGCGCCTCCCCGCTACTGGGTCGCGGAAGCGGAACCGTCGCTGTCGCGGTCGGCGAGGGCGCGGGTGACGTCGTCGTGGCGGACGACCATGCGTCCGTGCGACTTGTAGGGCATCACTCCGTGGGCCTCCAGCACGCGCTTGAGGTCGATGAACGACCAGCCGCCGTAGGCGTCCTCGTTGAGGATCGCGAGCCGCTTGACGATGTCCTGGGTGTGCGAGCGTTCCGCGTCTCCGAGCACGCTCGCGATGTCGGCGAGCGAGTCACGGTCCTGGCCTCGCTCGATGGCGTGCAGGGTGGTGACGCCGTTGCGCAGGGCCTTGGCCCGGTCGGTGATGGCCTTGGCGTCCTCGTCGCCGATGAAGTGCGTGCGCACGGTGATGGACGACTGGCCCTTGGGGATCTCGATGCCGTCGGAGGCGATGACCAGGGTTCCCTTGTCCAGTCCCTGGCGCAGCAGGTGCGGGGCGGCGCCGCCGTTGACTGCCTTCTCTCCGAGGGCCATGACGGCCTGTGCCTCGGTTCCGAGCGCGAGCGAGGCCCGCGTGTGCGCACCCTCCCGGACCAGCTTGGGAAGGTTCTGGTCGGTGGGGTCCTGGGTGCCCTCGTACATGAGCACGTCGACCACGCGGCCTTGGTTGTGGACCTTGCGGACGCCCATGAAGTAGCGGGACGTGGCCTTGGACCCGCCGTAGGGGCGCTTGTCGTCATCGACGGCCGGGCACATGAACGCCACCTGCGCTTCGTCCACGATGCCGATCAGCGGGTCGAACACCACGGTCGGATCGGCCTGTCGCGCGGCAATGCGCCGGTTCATCTCCTCGACCAGTCCCTCAACCATCTCGGTCGCCTCGATCACGTGCTCATCGGTCGGCCCCTGGATCAGGACGGTGGCCAGCCCGTCGAACATGGACCAGTCGCCCGCGCCCTTGAGGTCCGCGATCCGGAACTCGACGCGTCGATCCAGCGACGCCCACAGCGCGAGCGATCGCAGCGCGGCCGTCTTGCCCTGGTTGGACAGACCCGTGATCAGCAAATGCCGCTGATACAGCGACAGAGCCGCCGCGTCACCGCGCAGGTCCTGACCCCAGGGGGCGCGGCCCTTGGCGTAGTCGGCGGTCATCGTCTCGTCCGTGACGAGCGGCGACGGGCCGATCGGCTCGTCCAGCGCCCCCGAGTCGGCGACCCACAGGCGGACCGTGCGGGCGGCCTGCGGGATGACGATGAACACCTCGTGCTCATGCCTGCTCAGGTTCTCCGCGAGCTTGCGGCGCTTGGCCTGCACCTCGTTCGTCGCCACCCCGGATGGGAGGGTGACGTCGACTTCCACGCCGCATCCGGCGATCCGGATCGGACCGAGCATCGACGCGCCCGCGTCCCCCATCTCCTTGATGGCGTTGCGCAGCGCAGGGATGCCGAGGTCGCGCAGGGCCTTCACCACGATCGACGGGGTGATCGGCTCACCCTCGCTGTCCCTGACGTTCGCCGGGAGCGCCCACGCGGGTGCGGCGTGCTGCTTGCTGCCCACGGCCCATAAGGCCAGCAGGGCCAGGAACGGGCCGATGGCGAGCGCGGGCCCCCAGACCACCTGAACGATGGTGATGATCAGGTTGATGAACTCGATCGTGGCCATCAAAGGCGTGACGACCTGCGTGACGTCCTTCGTCGCGATCGCCATCACCACCCCGAGCGCGACCAGCGAGCCGACCCCCATGCCCGCGGTGATGCCGACGCCCTTGGCCGCGTCCAGCGGGGAGTGCAGCAGGTCCATGCGCCTGCGGTGGCGGGCCTCGCGGAAGTGCTGGCCCCGCTCCTCCCACTCCGTGGCCATCTCGTGATTCCCGGCGGCCTCGGCCGCGCGGAACAGCCGCTCGTAGCGGGAGGCGGTCCGTCCGTCCCACGTCCGCTTCGCCGCGATCCGGGCGCCGCCGGCGACGTAGAGCGCGTGCCGAGCGACGGCGCGGGCGGTCGTCTTGGTCGTCTCGTGCGTGACCACGGTCCGGATGGCGCGCCCGGAGCGGACCCAGAGCGGGACCGGCGGCACGGGTGCCGGTTCGGGGACGACGGTCAACGTGGTCACGTTGGCGGGCTCTGTTGTGAGGTTGTCTTTGTGCAGGTGAACGACGTTGTCACTCATGGTTGGTGACGCTCCTGACTGCCCCGGGACCGGGGTTGGAGGGAAGGGAGAAAGCGCAGTGCGGGCGGGTGGTCACCACCAGCCGGACGACTTCTTCGCGGCCTTGGCGCGGGCGGCCTCGGTGACGATCCGCTGCCGCTCGATCTGCAACGCGGTGATCTCCGCGATCAGCCGCGTCGCCGCCGAGGAGGAGACCGACTCGATGCGGTTGTCGGCGCGGCCGGTGCTCTTGCCGCGCATCACCCGGTAGGAGCCGCCTGCCACGGCGGCGAGCATCTGGCGCCGCTCGGAGCCGGTGAGCGGCCACAGTTCGCCGCGTCGGACGGCTTCGAGCTTTCGGTTCGTCTCGCGGATCGCCCGGTCCAGGCGACGGGTGTCGGGCTTGCCCATGGTCAGACCGCCTTTCCGGCGTTCGGGGCGAGGATCAGGTGAATGTCGGCGAGCTGGACGCTCGATCCCTGCGAGCGCAGCCACGCGGCGACCTCGCGGGTGACCCGTGTCCAGCAGAAGGACGCGGGGGCCGTGACGGTCCCGTGGGCGAACCCGGGGCCCTCGCCGGGCACGGACACGTGCGCGTGCCAGGCGTATGCGATGCTGCTCGGAGCAGCGTTGGCGCTGGTCACAGCAGAACTCCAAGGTGTGGAGGGAAGGTTCAGGCGGTGCGCTGGTCGTCGGGGTAGGCGCAGGGCACGCAGGTCCCGAGCGAGGCGGGGATGACGTATCCGGCGTCCGTGCGGCACGTCGGGCAGGTGCGGCGCGCGAGCATCGCTTTGGCGAGTGCGACCCGTCGGCCCGGGGTCATTGGGCGGACTGGCTTGGCGCGGTCGATGCGGTAGAGGTAGGCGACCAACGGCCCGTGCCGGTACCGGGGGCGCAGGATCTGCGCCGCGACTGGCTGCCCGCCCGGACGCAGTCCCCGGGCCCGTAACTGGCGGCGGGTGGCGTAGCCGTCCGGGGCGAGGCGCCATGGGAACGTCGGTATTTCGTAGCGGGCGCCGTTCGGGTCGAAGCACTTGCTGAGCGAGCCGCCCATCAGACGGCGTTGGCGGCGCGCTCGGTGAGCAGGGTGTCGCGCAGCATCCGGGCGTTGGCCGGCGACGTGCGGACCGTGCGCCGGATGCCCTCCGCCGTGATCTGGACGTCAGGCCAACCAGTGGTGGCGGTGCGGGCCTCATCGAGCAGTTGAGCCGCCGTCCGGCGAGGCCGCGGAGTGCGGGCCACATCGGGAACGCGTCCCGTCGCCCGGCGCGCCCGGGTCGACTCAGCGGCCACCGGGCGCCGCTCGATCGCGGCAACCGGAGCGGGCGCCGGGGCCGGGATCGGCTTCGCGAGCTGAGTCGACTTCAGGAAGCCGGCCGACACCGGGTCGGGAATCCGCACAGGGAGTACCGGGGCGGGTGCCGGGGTCGATACCGGCAGGTCAGCCGTAGACCGATTCCTCAGGATCTCGGTAGATTCCTCCGCATTCGCGTCCGGCGCCGGAATCGGGTCGGGGCGGTGGTGGAGAACCTTGGTGACCAGATCGGAACCGAAGTAGATCGACCCGACCGGAAGGGATGTCGCGAGCAGGACGAGGGCCCAGTTGGCGGGGTCCCAGTCGGCGAGGCGGGTCCAGTCGAGGTTGGCGTCGTGCAGCTTGGGGACCAGGCCGTGCACGTAGTTGAGGACCAGCGAGGCGAGCGTGTAGGTGCCCAGCACCCGCAGCGCGAACGTCCGGTCCCTGCCCGCGAGCACGAGCGTGGCGACCAGGGCGAGAGCCATCAGGCCGTCGACCACGAACGGGTAGAGCGTCGCGGCCGTGTTGTCCGCGCCGACCGCGTTCGCGATGTCCCGCAACGCGTTCCAGGAGACCCGGAACGCCATGGCGACCACGGCGACCAGGGCCAGCACGAGGGCGGCCCGTCCTTTGCGGTGAAGGCTCATGCCGCGCCGCCCGCCGAGTCGTCGGCGGACCGGTTGGCGAGGTCGCGTTCGGCGGCCAGCAACCGGCGATATGCCCGGCGGATGCGCCGGATGTCCAGCTCGGTCGGCGTGCGGTCCAGCGTGATGATCTGCGCGTCGAGCAGGTCGACGTCCGCGAGGAGCGCGGGCATCTCGGTGCCGATCGCGTCCAGCTCCGCGTCCGTCGGCTCCATGAAGTCGGCGAACGCGGTAACAGCGTCCTGAACAGTAACGATGTCGTTCATTGGGTCGTGTTCCTCTCACACAGGAACGGCCCGAACAGCGGCCCCGGTGTTCGAGCACCGGGGCCGCGCGCCGTTGAAGTCGGTAGATCCGGCTCCCCTCTGCGCTGCTCGTACGAGACGAGCAGCGGAGGCAACCGGCCGCAGCGGTTGAGCTGCGAAAGGTCGAAACGAGCTGTGCTTGTGCGCGCCATCAGAGGCCGCGCACGCCGCCCCCGTACCTGTAGAGGCGGGGCGGTCTTTCTCAAGCGCACTGTTGAGTTCTCAAGCAACTAGCGCTTCCTTCGTACTCACCCCTGCGGGCTTTCCTCCGGACGCCATCAGCGCAGCCAGGCGTCACCTAGTGGTGTTGCACCACCTGCTCAGCTTGTTGGTACAAGCTGATGCAGTGATGCTGCACCCACGGACAGTGAGTCGTCAAGAGGGTTGGGCTACATGTACCAACAAGTTGCGCGAGTGCGTCATGATGGGGCTATGACCAAGCAGCCGAAGTACCGACAGGTCGCGGACATCCTGCGTCGTGAGATTGACAACGGCACCTACGCGCCGGGGGCGCGGCTGCCGTCCGAGAACGACTTGCAGCAGCGGTTCGACGCGTCGAGGAACACGATCCGCAACGGGCTAAGCCTGCTGGTTAGTGAGGGTCTGATTGCGTCCAGCCAGGGGCTCGGGTACGAGGTCAAGTCGCATGAGGTCTTCGAACTGAACGCGTCGCGGTTCGAGAACTTGACCTTTCCGCAGAACGGGGACGCGTACAGCACCGACGTGACGAACGCTGGCCGGCGACCGCACCAGACATTCCGTGTGGAGATGCTCCCGGCTTCAAACGAGGTTGCTGAGCGACTCAAGGTTCCGGCAGGTACGAAGGCTGTATTGCGGTTCTGTCATCGCTATGTGGACGACGTTCCATGGTCCACCCAGGCCACCTACTATCCGGCTTGGCTGGTCGAGGAGTCGCCGCGACTGGCGGAGCCGGGAGACATCGAGGAGGGCACGACTCGATACCTCGCCTCGCGAGGGATCGAGCAGGTGGGGTACTTCGACGAGATTGCCTCACGTATGCCCACGCCGGAGGAGGCTCGACTGCTGGAGATCGGCGCTGGCGTGCCAGTGATGCTCTGGACGCGTACCGGCTACTCGGCAGATCGTCCGATCCGCTGCACGATCACGACGTTTCGAGGGGACCTGAACCGCATGAACTACGAGATCGGCGACCTGTCTGCCCGAGGCGAGAACGCGTGATCATCACTCCCGCAGAACCGCACGACGTTGCCAAGCTGCTTGCCTTCCGCGAGGAAGCGGCAGCCTGGTTGCGAACCATGGGGTCTGACCAGTGGAGTCGTCCGTATCCGGCCGACAAGCTGTTGGCCACGATCGAGGCGGGCACCGTGTTCATGCTCCGGGACGGTCATACGACTGCTGGCACGATCACGCTCACCCCGAATGCTGAGGAGGGGTTGTGGACGGACGACGAACTGACCGAGCCATCGCTGTTCGTCAATAAGCTCACCGTCACCCGTGAGTATGCCGGGCAGGACCTTGGGGGTCGGTTGCTGGACTGGGCCAGCAACCGCGCACGGGGCGCGGGCGCACAGTGGCTTCGCCTGGACGCTTGGACGACAAACGAGGGCCTTCAGCGGTACTACCTTGCGCATGGCTTCACGCACGTTCGCACCGTTCGTGAAGGCGTGGCAGTGAATGGCGGCCCCCGGGTCTCCGGATGGCTCGCGCAGCGAGCGGCACGGTTGGCTGACCATGGATTTACGGATCGTACGCCCACCCCTGAAAAGCTTCGGTTTGCTGCTTGACCGTGAGATAGAACCAGCGCGTAGATTTATTTATGCTTGGAGTCGAGAAGCCCCAGCGATGAGGCATTTCTGTGCCAGGAACTTGATCAGCTGAATGTCGGGACCCAAGGCTTCTGCCTCCTTTGAGAATGGGAGTAGAAGGTTTGCATCCTTTCCGCCACCATCCTCCTTCGCGTGCACGATTCTGCATCTGATGTCGTAAACGCGATTTGCGATTTGAGGAAGGAGTCCGGAGGAGTCTTGGGTATTGACTACTGAGACCTGCTTGATTACCTGCTTTCCTTTAAGGTGTTCTGTAAGCCAGCTATTTTGAGTAATGAACTCGCCGACTTGATGTTCGGATGTGCACGCGAGGAGAGTTGATTTAAGCTGTTCTCGTTCTGTGCCGAAACCTTTTCCGGATTGCGAAACGATGGAAAAAAGGCGTGAGAGATGCGCGTCATCTTCGGGACGAAATCTAGGGTCGATTAGTTCATTTCTCATTCGAGTTAAGGCGTCGCGGCGGCTGTAGATTGGGAAGTAGTACTCCAATACTTGGTAGTAGGCTAGATATTCGAGGAGTGGAAGCCCGATCGATGACCGCGCATACCAGTAGAGGCTGAGGGGCTTATCGGAGTATTGAGTTCGGGGGTGTCTTACCGATTGCGGAGCAATATTCCCGGACCAAGCGTCTTGGCGCGGCGAAAGCAGTCGGTTTGGCGCCGCCGGCGCAAGCCTGAGTGCCAAGTCGAAGCTTAGGTCCAGCTCAAAGAAGAAAGAGTTGGCCACGTCTTGAAGGATGCGTAGGGCGTCATCGTGTCGAGAGGCGGTGACGCCATGAATTCTGAGGGTGGTGATCGACTGGCGATATCGCCCCGTAGTTCGGTAACGTTGGGTTGTGAATTCTCCGAAGCGCTCGGTAGAGCTACCGAGTGCTATCGAGTAGAGCGCCCCCGGAGCTTGCTCAACGACCACCTCCCAGTCATCGCCGAGTTGAATGTTTCCTGCTTCTGAGTCAGAATCCGAAAGAGGCTCATCTTGCAATTCGAGTTGCTGTCGTTCTGCTCGGTCACCTCGAAGCTTTTTGACGCCTGGCAGAGTCCTTGTGATCTTTGCTGTTCCTCCGAATCTCTCTACGTGCAGAACGGCAGCCTCGATCGTACGAGTGTCCTTAGACAGGAAAGCGTCGAAGTCGCCTAGATAGATGATGCTTGCGAAATTGTGAGCCAGGTAAGCTGATGCCTTTACGGGGTCGAGACGTCGCCATCGGGTTTCGCGGCCATTGGGGATTCCGGCGCTCAATTGTGCGATGGAAGTTGCATCTCCATCTTTCCATCTGTATTCGAACCCGTTTGTAGAGCTGCAAATCTGTGCTACCTGAATTCGAGGGTCGTCGGCGTTGAGTTTCTCTCCGAGGCTCGTAATTACTTCATCAGGCACAGGCTCGGCTCCTGAGGTCGACGATTCATGGATGCGGACTGTAGTCGCCTCAGCGGGAGTGCTGGGGCTGTTTCCCTGGACTCACACGCGAGCACCTCACGTGATCTTGTGCATCTGTCGAACGCAGGTTGGAGTGCAGCCCATCGGTGAGCAGGCGCTGTTTCGCCGGTAACGGTCCGGTGCGGAGGGAGCCTGAGGCCGAGGATGGGGAGCTGAAGCCGACTACAGATCTGTCACCGATCGGTTGACCATGACTGCCAGCGACTTACCAGCCCTGGACGTGGTCAGAGACTCGGCGGGTCTGGAGGGTCTCACTCATGGTCTCAACGTGACCAGGATTCGGTGACGTCCGTTGTGGTCGGGAGTCCGGCTGACCAGGAATGATTCCCCTTTGTCGGACCATCGTGGACACCCTCGGACCAAGATCTGACAACTTGTAATGCGCGCTTCTGGCTCGGGATGCGTGATGGCGGATCATCCGCGTTCGGGCACGGCGTTTGATAGACGTACACCATGATCCCTGCAACCCGCTCAGCCGAGCCGAGTACCCGGTTCGAGCACCTTGGTGACGCCGACCTGGTGATTGACGCGGTCTACGCCGGTGGGACCTTCGGGCACTCTGGCGATGACCCCATCAGCAAGCTCATTCCCGGTACCGGGAACCAGGGAGGATTTCGCTACGCCGGGTCTCCGGCACAGGGGACCGTCCGCCTGGCTGTGCTGTACACCAGTGGCGGGGCTGTGGACTGGCCGGACCACCTGGATGTGGAGACCGGGACCTTCACGTACTACGGCGACAACCGGACCCCAGGTAAGGGGCTTCACGAGACACCCCGCAAGGGCAACGTGCTGCTGCGCGATGCCTTCGAGCTCTCTCATGGCACCGCACAACAACGGGCCAGCGGCGTGCCGCCGTTCCTGCTCTTCGAGAAGGCTGCGTCTGGCCGGAGTGTCCGTTTCCGCGGGTTGCTAGCTCCCGGGGGGCCGACTCTGGCGCCGGACGATGAACTCTCCGCCATCTGGCGGGCAACTGGCACCCGCAGGTTCCAGAACTACCGCGCTCGCTTCACGGTGTTGGACGAAGCCAGTGTCCCGCGTACCTGGATCCGCCACCTACTGGCGGGTGGCGATCCTCTCGGGGGCGACTGTCCGGAAGCCTGGAGGACCTGGGTCGCGAGCCGTGTCTACAGACCGCTGCTTGCCCCTGCTACGACGGTCATACGCTCGACAGCTCAGCAGCTGCCCGACGATCCGGTCGGCGAAGCCATCCTGTCGGAAATCCGGGAGTACTTCCGCGGGCGCGAAACAGAGTTCGAGGCCTGTGCCGTGGCTATCTGGCGTCTGATTGCGCCGGCCACCGGGACGGTGGATGTGACACGCCCCAGCCGTGACGGTGGCCGCGATGCCGTCGGCTCATACGTCCTCGGGCCGCCGGCGGCTCCCATCAGCATCGACTTTGCCCTGGAGGCCAAGTGCTACGGACCGGGCAACAGCGTTGGGGTCAGAGAAGTGTCCCGGCTCATCTCCCGAATTCGACACCGGAACTTCGGAGTGCTCGTCACCACCTCGCACTTCAACCAGCAGGTCCAGAGCGAGGTGCACGAAGACGGGCATCCGATCGCCCTGGTCTGCGGGCGTGACATCACAGACGCGCTCCGCCAGCACGGCAGGACCACTCCCGCGGCGGTGGAGGACTGGCTGCAACAGAGCTTCCCTGGAACTCAGGCGGGCCCGGAACAGAGACTCGATCAAACCGCTGCGCAAGATCCTTCGCCTGGCAGATAGTTGGCATATGCCTGTGGAGACCAGTGAAAACGACGAGACCCGAGCGCCTGACGGGACGCCGTGGTGGGACCTCACCATCCAGCCCGGCACAAAGGCGAAGCCCTTCGGCCAGGAGAAGCGCCTCGCCGCCTGGCTGTGGTTCAACAAGAGCCTAGGCGACACGTTTACGATGCGAGAACTGCGTGCTGCCCTGGGGCCGGATATCGCCGACAACGCCGAGCACCTCAACCGGCGCCTGCGAGAACTCCGCAAATGCGACTGGAGCATCCCCTCCCAGCGGACCGACAGCACCTTGGCTCAGGACGAATACCGGCTCAAGGCCAAGGGCGGACAGATCTGGCTCCCCGGTGAGAGGGACAAGCACCAGAAGTTCGCCCCCAGCGCGCGCATCCGCCGCCTGGTCATGGACCAGGACGGTTCGCGGTGCAGGATCTGCGGACTGGGGCCCGACGACACGTACTACGAGGACGGGGAACAGGTCCGGCTCACCATCGGTCATCTGGTTCCGCAGGAGCGGCTGAAGTCACGAGGGGCCCGGGACGATCTCAGCAACTGGCGCACGGAGTGCTCCCGCTGCAACGAGACTGTGCGTGATGAGGTCCCCGACCCGGAACAGCTCGACGAAGTCCTGGCTGGGCTCAAGCGGCTCACCGCCAAAGAAGCAGGACAGCTTCTCGAATGGATGCGGAAGGGCGAGCGACCGCGGTCCCGGGTCGACCAGGCATACGACCGCGCACGCCGACTGGCTGCGCCAGACCGTGACCGAGTCATCGGAAAGTTGGCCGAGCGTCTTGGCGAGACAGGCTGACCACCAGGTCATACATGGGCCGCAGCACGGTTGCAGCAGGACGCGGAGGCCTCGGACCAGTTCCGGGGCCTTCTGCGTGTAGAGAGCAGCGAGGCGTTACGGTTCGGCGCATGGGGATTCCAAGGTGGGCCGGTCGCGCGACGGCCGCAGTGGTCGTGGCTGGGGCGTTGATCATTCGGCGTGCGCTCCAGGATGCTGCGGCGCAGTCAGAGACCACCTCAGACTCCGGGTACGACTGGTCCCAGAACGAGCCCAATTGGCATTGGCGTTGCGAGTGCGGCGCCAAGTCTCGTGGCGGCGACATCAAAGCTGACACGGAGTACAACGCCCAGCGGCACGAGTGGCGCTCAGGTACGGGGCATCCGATGCCTGAGGTCTATCAGAAGCCCTTGTAGGTCGTAGCCGCTGGGAGCTGTCGACGGGCAACGCTGGAGGCGTTGTTGCCGAAGGGGACGAGGGCGGCGCGGTCTCAGTTGGGGTCTCGCTTGCCACCCGTTCCGGGGCTGTCCGCTCATGTCCACCGGAGCTTGACAACCCTCGTGACCAGGCGCGGAGCCGACTCCGCAGACGCTCGCGGACGTCCCCGGACCAAGATCGGACAACTTGTAATGCGTAGGTCGTCGGTTCGAATCCGACAGGGGGCTCTCTTGCAAGCCCAGCTCAGACGTGGTCTGAGCTGGGCTTTTGCGTTCAGTGGGCGTGGCGCCCCACATGATCGATCGAGCTGGCCGGTCGGAGTGGGAGGGCGTAGCGTTTTGGGTGAGGCGAGGCGAACCTATCCATCGACACGGGGAGCAGCCATGATCGGTGCCACCGTCACCTTCTCCTACGCCGGCGACTTCGATCGCTCACGGATAACCAAGGTGGCCGAGGAAGCCCGGGGCATGTTCGAAGGCATGCCGGGCGTGCGGTTCAAGTTCTTCACCTTCGACGAGAAGCGGCAGCAGGCGGTCAACTTCTACGTCTGGGACTCGAAGGAGCAGGCGGAACAGTTCTTCTCCGAGGAGCTGCGCGAGCGGGTGACCGGTCTGTACGGCGTCGCGCCGGTCGTCGAGTTCGTGGAGATCGCCGAGATCGTCGACAATTCCGCGCGGTAGCGGCCTGCTGAACACGCGAGCCCGGCTCGGACCGTGTCCGAGCCGGGCTCGCGTGTTTCAGTGGGGGCGGCAGGTGTGTCAGGTCCTGACCGTCAGGTACTGCCAGCCGCCCCATGTGGTCACGTTGGCGGTGTCCTTCGAGCTGTGGACGTATTCCGAGCGCACCCGGAATTTCTGGTTGACCGCGTGGGTGAGGCTCAGCCGCGCCGCCACCGTGCTCCTGGAGTCGAGCGTGAGGCAGCCCGAGGTGCTGAGCGTGTGCCAGGCGCCGCTGTAGTACTGCTGGACCTGGAAGTGCACGCACTGGCCGGCCTTGTTCGGCGACACGGTCGTGGTGACCGTCGGCTGCACCGTGTGGTGGTAGACGCGGTAGGTGATGCCGCTGTACGTGGTGGTCGTGTACGAGCCGCTCAGGGCCTGCGCGACCTTCGCCTGGCCGCTCACGGCGCGGGTCACCGTGAGCGGGGCGTAGTGGTAGTCGCCCGCGTAGGACGCGGTGAACGTCGTGTTGCCGATGAGCTTGTACGTGGCCGTCAGGTTGCCCTTGCCGTCCACGGTGCCCGTCTTGACCAGCGTCTTCTTGCCGCCGGCGGGCGTGGCGTAGACCGAGACCGTACGGCCGTTGTACGTGGTGCCCAGGTGGGCGGTGACGGTGGCCGTCGCGCCGTACGCGTAGGTCGAGGCGTTGGCGGCCACGGTCAGGCTCGTCGTGGCGCGCGAGACCTGGACGGTCGCGGAGGCGGTGGCCGCCCGGTGGCTGGAGTCGCCCGCGTAGCTGACCGTGTAGGCGTTGGTGCCGCCGATGGTGGGGGTGTCCTTGACGGTGATCGTGCCGTCGGCGGCCACGGGAGCCGTCCACGTCACGGGCGTCGTGGTGTGCGCCGCGTCCGTGCGGGTCACGGTGACCTTCTCCCCGCTGCCGTACGGGCCGTCGCCCAGCACGGCGCCGAAGCTCAGCGCGTTGCCGCGCGTGGCGGTCGCGGGGGCCTTCAGCGTGAGCGCCGATGCGTAGGGCGAGACGGTGAAGCTCGCGTCGTTCGAGACCGGCTGGTGTGTGATGTCACCCCCGAAGGACAGGCGGTAGGTGAACCATCCGGCCGCCCCGGGGGCGTCGGTGACCGTGAACGTGCCGGTGGCCGGGTCGAGCGGGGCCGCGGGGAGCTGGACCGACTCGTGGGTGTCCTCGTTCGTCCGGGTCACCTGGACGGTGTCGCCCTGGGCGAAGGGGCCGCGGGTCAGGTCGGTCATGACCGTGCCGGTGAAGGCCACCTTGTGCGGCGTCAACGAGCTGACTTCCGCGAACGGGCCGGAGGTTGAGACCCTGGACACCCACACCTTCAGCGAGGTGGTCGCGGGCCGGTGCGTCGCGTCGCCGGCGTACGACACCTCGTAGGTGTACCCGCCCTCGTCCTGGCGGGTGTCGGTGATGTCGAACGAGCCGTCCGCGCCGACCGTGACGTCGGGCAGGTCGGTGCCGTCGCGGGTGACCTTCAGCGTGGCGCCGGCCGGCACGAAGCCGTGGCCGCCCACCGTTCCGTTCACCGTGAACCGCTGGGCGGGGATCGCGTACGGCGACGGGGAGTTCAGGGTGAGCGCGGTGTCCGTGAGCTTGGCGTCGCCGCTGACGTCGAGGGCGTAGGACCCGTTGTCCTGGGTGACGGCGTAGAGCGTGCGGCCGTCGGCGCCCCAGGCGAGGCCGTCGGGGGCGACGGTGCCGGCCGGGAAGGCGATGTGGTTCTCGGCGATCTGGTCGGCCGCGTAGAGGTAGGCGCCCGCGCCCGAGCCCGCGGTGGCGCCGAGGGCGATCGTGCCGTCGGAGTCGATCGCGACCGAGTCGGGGGAGGAGCTGACTCCGCCGGTGTAGTACCCGTAGGGCTTGGCGGCCATGAGGTCCGCCGTGCTGTACACGTACACGGAGGCCGACTGCGGAACGAGCAGTTTCGTGCCGTCGGAGGTGACCTTGACGGGGCCCGTCGTGGCGCCGCCGAGGCCCATGTCGACCTTGAGGGAAGGGGTCCCCGAGGAGACGTCGTAGGTGGCGATGTGGGTCATGGAGGAGTGGACGTCCTGCGCCGCGGTCACCGCGAGCACCCCGCCGCCCGTGCTGAGGAGAGGGGCGCCCGGCCAGTGCGGCATGACGGGCTGCTCCGTCGGCGCGGGGTCGGCGGCGGAGGGGTCCACCGAGCCGACGGTGCCCTTGCCGTCGTCGGCCGTGTAGCCGTACCAGAGCTTGCCGCCGGCCAGGGCGACGGAGACCGGAGCGCTGGCGGTGCCGGTGCCGATGCGGCCGGTCTCGGTGAGCGTCGCCGTGTCGATGACGGCGATCGCGTCGCCGTCGGTCAGCGCCGCGTACAGCGTCTTGCCGTCGGCGGACAGGACGAGGCCGTCGGCGCCCTGCTCACCGTCGATGGTGGTGACGGGGGCGCCGGACAGGTCGGTCACCACGATGCCGGTCGTACCGGTGCCCTGACTGAAGAACAGGTGCTGGTGGGCTCCGTCGACCGCCATGTGGGCGTAGTGCGACAGCGGCAGCGCGGCCGTGGTGCCGCCGTCGGCCCAGGCGACGGGACCGGTGAGGCCGACGGCGGCGGTGGTCAGACCTGCGACGACGGATATCGCCGCCGCGAGCGAGACCTGCTTGAGGCGCATGGGACTCCTGGAGAGCGGGCGGACAGGCGGCCGTACGACCGCGCCTGTCGCTGACGGAACGGCCGGCAGTGGGGTGCCGGACACGCGTGAGACCGCTGACCTCGCCTCTTGGTTGTACGGCCGCGTCGTGAGATTTCGAGGCTGCGTCGCCGGGTTCGGGGTTGGAGAGCCCGGCTATGAGCGTCGCATCGGGGTGAGGGCGGCGCGGGTGAGGGCGGCGCGAGGGTGTGCGCCGCCCTCCGTCGTGCGGTTGTCCCGGGGCGACCGGGCCGTCAGACCGTGAACTTGACCGCTTCGAGCCAGCGGTCGTTCTCCAGGGCGCCCCCGAAGACGTAGCCGGGGCGGGCGTCGGCGCAGCCCTGGGCGCCCCAGTCGAAGCCGTGGACCTTGGCCGTCTGGCAGATGCGGCCGCTGCCGATGTTGATGGCGAAGCCCGACATCACGGGCGCGCTCTTCTTCGTGCTGCCGATGTAGTTGTTCCTGCCGTCGGCGATCACGGCCGTCCACCGCGGCTCCCACATGCCCCGGCCGTCGGACGAGGCGGGGTCGTGGACGAAGGCGTTGGCGGCCGAGCCGCCGCCGCCGGACACCGCGATGTTCAGGGCCTTGATCGGGTTGTTCCGGCCCGAGGTGCCCGCCATCGTGCCGTCGCACACGGGCTTCTGCCAGCCCTGTCCGGAGACGTAGGCGCGGTAGCAGATGTGCCGCCCCGAGGGGTCGTTGCGGGCGAGTCGGTTCACGGCGGTGGCGGCGGTGTCCTGCGCGGGCTTCGCGGTCACCGTGGCCCGCGGTGGCTTCGCGGTCACCGTGACGACGGCCCCCGCGCCGTTCCCCCTGTCCTTCGTGCCGCCGGCCCCCTTCGATCCCTTCTTCGCGCCCTTCGACTCCTTCGGTCCGGCCGACGGCGAGGTCGAGGGGCCGGGCGGCGGGACGCTCACCGACGAGGTGGGGACCGGTCCCGACCGCTCCGCCTGCGGGCTCGTGCTCGTCTCGCCGGTCGACCTGGCGGCTTCCGCGCGGCGCCCGCCGTCGTCCGACCCGCCGCTGCCCAGCATCACGAGGGGAACGATGACGAGAGCGGCGGCCACCAGGGCCACCGGCCCGACGACCAGCGGCCTGTGCAGCAGGCCCGGGCCCTCGTACTCGTCGTCCGACTGACGTGACCCGGCCCGGCGCGTCAGCCGGGGGGCGGGACGGGTGATGGGGGGACGGCGGGTCGGGGGACGGTCGGTGGCGGGCCCGGAGTCCGCGGGCGGGTCGAATCCCGCCGCCGGGCTTGAGGCCGCGCCGAATTCAGGATCCTTGCCGTCCGGGTCCGGGTCCGGGTCCGGGTCCGGGTCCGGACCCGCGTCCGCGGCTGGGTCCGCGTCCCGGTTCGAGGCGGGGGGTGGAGGTGGGGGCAGGGTCCGGGACTCCCGTTGGCGCTGCTGCTCCAGCGTGTACGCCTCCATGTCGAAGTCGTCGTCGTCCTCGTCCTCGTCGGACGTGAGGACGTTCTCTCCGTCTCCGTCTCCGTCTCCGTCCTCGTCGGACGTGAGGTCGTTCTCCGCGTCCGCGTCGTACCAGAGGCCGTTCGGCTCGGCCGCCTCCCCGTTCCCGGTGGCGGGCCGTTTCTCGGAGGTCGGCGGGGGTGGCGGTTCCTCTCGCTGGTCCACGAGCGTGCTCGAACCGTCCGGGGCCACCTCGACGTACGCCACGTAGCCCGCGGACGGGTCCGAGATCGTGGCGGTCACGGTGGTGCCGCGGTCCCGCGCGTACCCGTGCAGGACGTCGAGGATCGCGGCGTCGACCGTCACCCCGTCCGCCGACGGTACGGGCTCACCGTCGATGACGGCCGAACCGTCACCGGAGATGACCACCGTGAAGCGGGAATCCGGCTCGCCGGGCACGGCGGGGACGTCCTCCCTGGTCGGTTCGGGTGTCTGTTCGCCCCGGCTCATGGCGCTTCCTTCCTGACGTGCCCGACCGCGTCCGTGCCGGCCGGGCCCGTCGCGTCGGGTCCTCGTAGCGCAACGGGCGCCGCCCGGGAACGGTTCAAATCCCGGGCGGCGCGCTGCGGAAGCGGAACGGGTGTGTGGCCCCTTGCACACTCCCAACACCCCTAAGTGGAAAGGGGTGTTCAGTAGAGTGCGGAGAGTGAACGCCTACGAGGAATCCGTGCGTTTCGCCGTGCTGGGACCGGTCCGGGCATGGCGCGGGGAGCGCGAGGTGGACGTCGGTGCCCCGCAGCAGCGGGCGGTGCTGGCGGCACTGCTCCTGCGCCGGGGACGGCCCGTCATGCTCGGCGAACTCCTGGACGCGGTCTGGGGCGAGGGGCCGCCGACGGCCGCCGTGTCGGTCGTACGGACCTATGTCTCACGTCTGCGCAAGGGTCTGGAACCGGAACGCGACGCCACCGCCGCCCCACGGGTGATCGTCTCCGTCGGCGACGGCTACGCGCTCCGGGTCCCCGAAGGCGCCCTGGATCTAGGGGTGTTCGAGAGACGGGTCGCCGGGGCCAGGAAGCTGCGCGCCGCGGGTGACCCGTCCGCGGCGGCCGAACTGCTGCGCGCCGCGCTCGGCGGCTGGCAGGGGACGGCGCTGGCGGGAGTGCCGGGGCCGCTCGCCGAGTCCGAGGGCGCCCGGCTGGACGAGCAGCGGCTGGCCGCCGTGGAGCTGCGGCTGGACGTCGACGTCGAACTCGGACGCCACGGCGAGGTGATCGCCGAACTGGTCTCGCTGGCCGGGAAGTTCCCGCTGCGGGAAGGGCTGTGCCGACTGCTCATGCTGGCGCTGTACCGGTCCGGGCGGCAGGCCGAGGCGCTGGCCGCCTACCGGGGGACACGCGGCACCCTGGTGTCCGAGCTGGGCATCGAACCCGGCGCGGCGCTGAAGGGCCTGCACGAACGCATCCTGGCCGCCGACCCGTCCCTGGACATCGGTCCGTCTCTGGGCGTCGGCCCGCCTTCGGGCCTCGGCTCGTTCTCGGGCCTCGGGTCGCCTTCGGGCATCGGGCCACCTGCGGGTATCGATCCGCACCCGTCCAGTGGGTCGCACTCGGCCGGTGGATCGGACGCGGGCCTCGGGTCGTCCGGCGGCGGCGGTCCTTCGCCGGGCCCGGGGCCCTCCTCCGCCTCGCGGACACCCGAACCCGAGCCGTCCCGACCGGAGTCGTCCGCACGGCCGACCCCGTCGAGCGGCACGCAGGCGGCGATCCCGGCCCAACTGCCCGCGGACCTGCCGACGTTCGCGGGCCGAGAGGCGGAACTCGAACGCGTACGAGCCCTGTTGCCAGGGGCGGGTGAGGCTCCGACCGCCGTGGTGATCAGCGCGATCGGCGGCATGGCCGGTATCGGCAAGACCACCCTGGCCGTGCACTGGGCCCACGAGATGGCCGGCCGCTTCCCCGACGGACAGCTCTACGTCAACCTGCGCGGCTTCGACCCGACCGGTGTGGTGATGACACCCGAAGACGCCATCCGTACCTTCCTCGACGCCCTCGGCGTCCCCCCGATGCGGATCCCCGCCGGTCTCGACGCCCAGGCGGCGCTCTACCGCAGCATGCTCGCCCAGCGCCGGATCCTCGTCCTGCTCGACAACGTCCGCGACACCGAACAGGTCCGCCCGCTGCTGCCCGGCTCTCCGGGCTGCCTGGTCATCGTCACCAGCCGCAACCAGCTCACCGGTCTGGTCGCCGCGGAAGGCGCGTACCCGCTGACCCTGGACCAGCTCACCCCCGCCGAGTCGTACGACCTGTTGGCGCGCCGCCTCGGCACCGACCGTCCGGCGGCCGAACCGCGGGCGGTCGACGAGATCATCACGCGGTGCGCCCGGCTGCCGCTGGCGCTGTCCATCGTCGCCGCCCATGCCGCCGCGCACCCCGGCTTCCCGCTCAGCGCCATCGTCGACGAACTGCGCGAGAGCCACGGCAGCCTGGACGCCTTCACCGGGGGCGACGACATCACCACGGACGTACGGGCCGTCTTCTCCTGGTCGTACAAGGCGCTGTCCGCGCCGGCCGCGCGTCTGTTCCACCTGCTGAGCCTGCATTCCGGGCCCGACATCTCCGCGCCCGCCGCGGCCGCGCTCGCCGGGCTTCCGGCGCGGGAGGCCCGCGGTCTGCTCGTCGAGCTGACCCGGGCCCATCTGCTCACCGAGCACTTCCCGGGCCGCTACACCCTGCACGACCTGCTGCGCGTGTACGCCGCCGAACGCGTCCAGGCCGAGGAGACACCGCGCGAGCGGGACCTGGCCCGGGAACGGCTGCTCTCCTGGTACCTGCACACCGCGAACGCCGCCTACCCGCACATCACGCCACGCCGGCGCCCGATTCCCCTCGACCCGCCGCCTCCGCTGTGCCGGCCGCTGGAGTTCACGACGTACGACGAGGCGCTCGGCTGGTGCGAGAAGGAGCGGGGCAACCTGGTCAGCACCGTGCACACGGCCGCCGCGGCGGGACATCCCGGCATCGCCTGGCGGCTGCCCGCCGTCCTGTGGGGGTTCTTCTACCTCCGCAGCCACATGCACGACTGGCTCGACACCGCCCGGGCGGGGCTCGCGGCCGCCCGCGCCGCCGGCGACCGCTGGGGCGAGGCCCAGGGGCTCGCGGACGTGGGGGCGGCCCTGCGCAGCTCGGGCCGGCTCGACGAGACGATCGACCATCTGCGCCAGGCGATGATCGCCTACCGCGATCTGGGGGACCACGACGGCAGGGGCGCGGCCGTGTCCAACCTGGGCGACGCCTATCTGCAGTCCGGGCGGCTCGCCGAGGCCGTCGAGTACACCCGCCGGGGGCTCGTCATCGAGCGGGCCATCGGCGGTGCCTGGGGCGAGGGGATCTCCCTGTGCAACCTGGGTGACGCCTATCAGCGGCAGGGCCGGTTCGAGGAGGCCGTCGACTGCCTGGAGCAGGCCCTGGCCGTCCTGCGCGCGGGCGGCAACCGGTGGGTCGAGGGGGTCACCCTCGACATCCTGGGCACCGCCCACCGCCGTCTGGGGCGTCACGGTGCCGCCGTCGAGTACCACCTCCAGGCGCTGAAGACCCACCGGGACATCGGCAACCGCTGGGGAGAGGGCCACACCCTGGGCAATCTCGGGGACGTCCATCTCGACGCCGACGAGCCGGAGGGCGCGCGCGAGGCCTGGCGGCAGGCTCTGGCGATCTTCGTGGAGTTCGACCATCCGGACGCCGAGAAGGTACGTGAACGGCTCGGCCGCCTGGGCGACGCCCCGTCCGGCACCCCGTCCGACGCCAACGCGCAGGGGCCCGCCGAGCCGGAGCGGACCGTCTGACATACGTCTCCTTCGGTGCCTTCGGGTTCCCCTCCGCACAACGGGGTGCGGGGGAGGACGGTTCAACCGGGGCCGGGTCGGACGGTTCCCCGGGCTGCGGATGTCAGACGCGTCGCGGTGGGGCGGACGGGTCCCGGGTGGCGGGCGGTGGTCTCAAGGTCCCGGGTCGTGGAGAGGTGCCGGGGCTCCTCGGGGCCGAGGACCGGGAGACGGCATCGAGCGAATCGCTCAGGACCCGGTGACCGTCACCGCTGATCGGGGACGCCACGGCGGCGGAACCGAGCGGCGGGGACTCCGGGACGGCCTGCCCGAGCAGGGGTGACACGGGGGTCGACTGGCTCAGCAGCGGAGAGACCGGGGTCGACTGGCTCAGCAGCGGGGAGACCGGGATCGCCACGTACGGCAGCGGGGAGACCGGGCTCGCCGGGTACGGCAGCGGAGAGAGTCCGTCCGACGGGTCCGTCAGCGGGGACGCCCGGCTCGTGAGCGGGGACTCCGGGGTCGTCAGCGGGGACTCCGCGTTCGAGAGGAACGGAGAGGTCGCTCGACTCGGCAGGTCGAGGACCGAGGGAGCGACCGCGGGCACCGCCCGGTTCAACGCGGGGCGCTCGCCGCGCGACCGCTCGGGCTCGTCCCGCCGCGGCCCGGCGGGGTCCTGCCCCGAGGAGACGGAGGCCGGGGGAGCCTCACGCGCCAGCTCCCTCTCGTACGCGTCGGTGGCCCAGCGCGCGACGAGCGGCATGCTCTCGGGAGACTTCTCGAACGCCTTCCGGTACTTCCTGTTGTTCCTGACGAGGTCCAGGACCGCGTCCTCGAAGGCCTCGCGCTCGGGCGTCGGCAGTCGGCGGACGCGTTGTTCGAGGATCGCCAGTCCCGCGTGCACGGGACCCTCAGGGCCGGGTCGCCGCCCGCCGCTCTGTCCGGCCTCCCGCCCTTCGCCGCGTCCGGCTCCCGGGCCGGTCTCCTGCCCTTCGCCCCGGCCGCCACCGGACGCGGGGACTCCTCCGCCCGGCGCGGGGCCGCTCCCGCCTCCACCTGGCGCCGAGCGCGACCCGCCCGTGAAGGTCCGCAACAGGCGGCGCAGTTCGGCGACGAGCCGTTCCCAGACGCCGTCCGCGTCGGCCGGAACCGTCCCGCCGCGCCCCCGGTTCCGTCTGCCGTACTCGGTTCTGAGCAGGTCACGCGCCAGCCTGGACGGGGAACCGTTCCTGGTCAGCCGGGCCCGGTCCCGGGGGGCCACGTCGTCGGTCGCCATCGTCAGGCCCCGCGCGGTTCGAACCCGCTCGGCAACGGCAGCAGGCCCGGAGGCAGCGGGGCGTCGGGGAACCAGCGGACGCCGTCGGCCGGACGCGGCGGGTCCGTACGGTGGTAGCACCCGTTCGCGGGAGGCGTGGACCGGCGGCGCTTCAACAGGCCCTGCGCCGCGAACCGCCGTGCGTGGCCAGCGGACATGCGCGTACCTCCGGACTTCTCGGTCGTACGGCGTCGGCCGGGTGCCGACAGGGGTTCGGGAAGCACAACGGGCCCCGGGCACCGGTCGGTTCAACGGAGATGGCGGCCGTGGCCGTGCTTCTTGGCCGACGGCCGCCACCCGCCCCGAGCGGCCTACCTCTTGCTCGGGCCGCCGGACTTCTTCCGGTACTGGTCGCCCCTCACCCACGCCCCGAAGCCGCCCCCGGCCTTCGGCTCCTTCGCCTTCTTCCCCGACGAACTGCTCTGCGCCGGGGTGCTGGACGGCGGGCTGGGGTTCCTGGGAGCGCGGGCCAGGGGCTCCCCGAACTCCGAGGAGGCCGAGCCCGTACTCGGTGTGTGGCGCTCCGTGTTCGTGTACGAGGGGTGGTACATCTCGGTGTTCCCGACCGGCGACGGCGGATACGCGAACGCCTCTTCCTGGTCGGGCGACTCGGACTGCGGAAAGGAGTAGCCCTGTCCCGTGCCCACCGGCTGGAGAGGGTAGGTGTAGTGCGGCTGCTCGGTCACCAGGCCGCCCGGCGGGAAGTAGCCCCCGGTCGTGGGCATCTCCGCCGTCGGCGAATAGTCGGCTGTCGGGGAGTAGTCCGCCGTCGGCGAGTAGTTCGCGGCGGAGGACCCGAGGTCCAGTCCGGTCATGCCCTGCGACAACTGGGCGCCGTAGTCCGGTGTGCCGGGCCAGGCCGACGTGCTCGCCCGTCGCTGCTGCTCCTCCTGGAAGGCCGCGAGCTTCTGGTCCAGCGTGTGGGCCGCCGCCGCCTGGGCCTGGAGTTCGGCCCGCACCGCCGCCACGGTCGCGGCCCTGCCCGCCCCTTGCAGCGAGGCGTTGGTGTCCACCCGGGTGAGCTGTCGGCTCACCACCTGGGACAGGTCGTTCGGGCTCTCCGTGCCCACCGCCCGTCCCGTCGCGGGGTCCGCCAGGACGACCACCGCGTTGGGGTCGTCGAACGCCTTGTGGAAGGTCTTGAGCGAATGGCCGCTCGCCGCGCTCTCCTGGGAGGTCGACGAACTGGCCGAGGACTTGCTCGCGTTGCGCGCCTTCTCCTGGTTGCGCCAGCGGTTCTGCTTGTCCGCGAACTGGGGGTCGTCCGGCGCGGGGATCTGGTCGAACGAGTTCTGCGAGTGGACGTTGTACGTCGCCCTCGTCTCCAGTGACCACGCCCCCGACTCCTGCGAGTCGTTCCTGATGCCCATCACCTTGACGTGCATATTGGTGACGAGACCGGCCTCGATCCGCTCCCTCAGGTGGGGCCACTCGTACTTCGTCAGGACGCTGTTGTCCACCCTGCCGCCGAGCATCACCGCCTCGACCGGGCCCCGCGCGCCGTCCACGTAGTGGTTCGACATGTACGTCCAGAGGTCGGCCTGGACCTGGGCGTCCGACCAGTTCTCGAACCCGCAGTTCCTGCCGTTGAAGATCTTTCCCGGGGGTGACGTCTCCAGGATGAGACCGCCGGCCTTCGCCGCCTGGCGGGCCGGGTAGTACGGCTCCGTCTTGCTCCAGAGGTACTTCTTGTCGAAGGTCTCCCGCGCCTTCTCGTCCCGCATCCGGTCGAAGTTCTGGTTCTTCCGGTTCGCCCGCCACCAGTCCGCCGGGACGTGCAGGGCGTTGAGCCGGTCGAACTGGGTGATCAGGTTGTTCGCCGCGTCGCCCGACCACGACGGGTCGGGCGCGTACCCCTTGTTGAGCCACTGCCCGTTCAGGTGGAGCTGGTTCATATAGCCGTCGAAGGCTTGCATGAACGCCGGGTCCTTGTGCAGGTTGTACTTCTTCAGGTCCGCTCTCATGCCCGCTTCGTCGGACCTGAATTTCACCTCGTCGAATGGCGCCATCGTGAGGTCCTCCTTGCCGGAGCGGCAAGTGATGTGCCGCTCGCCCGCGTTGGGGCACCGCCGTGCCGAACGATCGTCTTCCGTTGCGTTCGCGGCCGCTTCGGGCCGCGAAAGACGCAACGGACGTCACCTCCGCGCGGTTCAACCCGGCGCGCCGGCGCGCGGATCCGCCGGACGCGTGAACCCCGTACCGCACGCACGCGTTGTGGTGCCGGGATCCGGGTGTCACGCCCCCGGTTTCCGCGACCACTGTCCGACGCGGCCTCGGCCGTGCATCAGGAAGGAGCGCCATGACGGTCCGGACGCATGACGCCGAGCAGGCGGCGCCCCCCGCCCCGAAGTTCATCCTCTACCTGGAGGCGCCCGAGTACGGCCGGGCGCTGCGACAGCTCACCCTGTGGGTGCACCATGTGCTCCTCCCGGTCTACGGCAGGGAGGTCACCGCCCTGGCTCCCTGGTGTTCGCGCTGGTGGGAGCACCCGGAGGCGGTCGCCCAGTTGCACGGGCTGTGGCTCGCCTGGGGGGAGTTGAGCGACACCGGCTCCGAGTCCGGTCCGAGCGGTCCGGCCGGCTGGCACCGGGACTATCTGGCCCCGATCATGCAGAACCTGCGGGACCCGTCCGGGGTGTTCGCCGGCTGCAAGCCCGGCTCGCACCGCCCGAAGGAGGTTCCCGTCGTCGACGCCGTCGACCCGTTCGGGCCGCCGCCGGGGCCGCCGTCGGCCAAAGGCTGAGGGAGGCGTTCGGGGCGGACGGGCGTGCCCAGGACCGGCGGACGTCCGGGGCCCGGTGCCGACGGGGGCGGACCACCGGGGTCGGTCCCCGTCCGCGTCCGCCTCCCTTCCGCGTCCGGGCGGCCTCGGACGGCCGCGCTTCAAGCCGCCGGGCTTCAAGC
Organism: Streptomyces sp. NPDC096324; assembly: GCF_044763015.1. Lineage (NCBI taxonomy): Bacteria > Bacillati > Actinomycetota > Actinomycetes > Kitasatosporales > Streptomycetaceae > Streptomyces > Streptomyces sp. NPDC096324. Next base: position 147,877 of record NZ_JBIWFK010000007.1, read on the forward strand.
CGCCGGGCTTCAAGCCGCCGGGCTTCAAGCCGCCGGGCTCCGGGCATCCGGGCTGCCCGGGCTCCGGGCATCCGGGCTTCAAGCCGCCGGGCTTCAGCCGTCCGGGCTTCAGCCGTCCGGGCCTCAGGCGTCCGGTCGGACCACCCCCAGGATTTCCATCGACGCGGCCGGGGAGACGTACACCCAGCGGCCCGGACGAGGGGCCTGGATGATCTTGCCGTCGCCGATGTAGAGGGCGACGTGGCTGGCGTCGGCGAAGTAGATGATGAGGTCGCCGGGGCGCATGTCCTCGACGGGGACGCGCTTCAGCCGCCGCCACTGCTCCTCGGAGGTACGGGGGATGGGGTGGCCCGCGTACAGCCAGGCCTGTGAGGTCAGCCCGGAGCAGTCGTAGGAGTCGGGGCCCTCCGCTCCCCACACGTAGGGCTTGCCGAGCTGACGGGTGGCGAACTCGATCGCCTTCTTCCCGGCCGGGGTCGCCTCGGTGCCGACCTTGTCGAGGATGCCCGAGCCCACCCACTTCGCCTGGGCGGCGTCGGACTCCTTCTTCTCCAGCGCGGCGATCCGCTCGATCTCCTTCTTCTCCAGCCGCGACTCCAGCTTCTTCGCGTTCCCGATGTGCCTCTCGATCGCCCGGCGCTCGGTGTCCTTGGCGCGGCGGCTCTCCCGCAGGCTCTTCAGGACATCGGTGGCGTCGTGGGTGCGGGTCTCCAGGTCCTCGCGGGTGGCGGTCAGGGCGGTCAGCACCCCCTGGGTCGCCTGTTGCGCCTGACGGGCCAAAGAGGCGTTGTCGAGGGCGTGTTCGGGGTTGTCGGAGAGGGCGAACTGCATCTCGGCCGGCAGGCTGTCGCCGCGGTACTGGGCGCGGGCCGCCGCCCCCGCCAGGGAGGTGAGGCGGCCCAGCCGTGACTCGGCCGCCTCGATCCGGGTCCGGAGCGTGTGCACGCGCTTCTCCTGCTCGGTCACCTTCTCGTCGGCGGCGTCGTACTTGTTCGTGGCGACCTCCGCGTCGTGGTACAAGCGCTTGAGTTCGGTACGTACCTCGGCGAGGGTGCCGGGCTCGGCCGGGTCGGCACCGGCCGGCGGCGGTGTCGTCGCGGCCAGGGCGAGGGCCAGGGTGACGGTCACCGCCGTCCGGTGGCCGTGTGCGCGCAGAGTCCGTCTCATCTGTGCCGAAGCTCCTTCCAAGAGCGTCGCATGCGGGGTGCGGGCGGGGTCGCCCCCACAACGGGGCGGTGGCGTCCGGTGGTTCAAACCGCGGGTATGAACCGGTGGGACGCGCGCCCCGTTGTGCGTCCAGGTGCGGTTCGCGGACGAAGGGAGCGCCATGGGCGCGGAGTTGGTGCTGCTGGCGCTGTGCACGGGGTCCGGCCTCGGGTTCCTCACGCTGGCGACGCGGTCGGCGCTGGCGGCCGTACGGCTGTCCCTGCGCGGACTGCGCGTCATGGGTCAGGTGAGACCCCGGGAGGCGTCGGACCGCCGGTGGGGCGGGCTCGTGGTGTTCTCCGACCATCTGGGGCGGGGGCTCGTCCTCGATCCGGGCTGGCGGGGGCCGCTGTGCGGGCTGCCGCCGGTCGGCGGCCGCGTGCCCGTGGTCTACACGCGGAACCGGCCCGCCACGGCCCGGCTGTGGACGCTGCGGTACCTGCTGGCGCCGTCGTTCGGATGGTTCCTGTCCTCGACCCTGGCGTTCGGCACGGGCGTCGTGGTCTCGTCGTGAGCGGACGGAAGGGCCGGACGGGCGCCGGCGGCGCGCGAGGTGGCCGCCCGGAGGATGGGCCGGGTGCCGGGGCCGTGCGAGGCGGCCGGAGGAGCGACGCGGGCGGCAGTGGCCGGAGCGGCCGACGGGGCGGGGAGGGCGGGGTCGGCGCCGCGTGGGGCGGCGTGGGCGCCGGCGGGGCGCGCGGTGGACCCGAGGATGAGCCGGGGGCCGGGGCCGGGCGGTGTGGTCGGGGGAGCGACGCGGGGGGTGGCCTGCGGAGCGGCCGGGTCGGTGAGGTCGATGTGCTGCGCGGGGCCGCCCTGTTCGGCATCCTGCTCGTCAACGCGCAGCTCATGGCGGGCCCCTACACCTCCTTCGGCGGCGGGCCCGGGGCCTCGGCCGTGGACCGGGCGGCGGCGTGGGCCGTGACCGCGACGACCACCGCCTACCAGCTCTTCTCCTTCCTCCTCGGCTACAGCTTCGTCCTCGACCGGCGCGCGGCCCGGCCGTCGGACCCCGCCGCCGGACTCCGTCATCTGCGGCGCACGGCAGGCCTGTTCGGCCTCGGGCTGGCGCACGCCGTGCTGCTCTACCCCGGCGACATCCTGATGACGTACGCCGCTCTCGGGCTGATCCTGTACGGGCTGCGCGACCTCACGCCCCGGGCCGCCGCGCGCCTCGCGGTCGCTCTGGTGGCGGGCCTGGCCGTCCTGCTGCTCGGGTACGGGCTGCTCACCGTCGCCCTCACCGAACCGGTCACCCCGGCCCAGTACGCGCCCCGGGTCGCGGACACCGTGGCCGCCTACCGCGGCGGTCCCCTGTCGGTGATCGGGGCGCATCTGCGCGAGCTGCCCTCGGCACTCGGCGCGAACCTGATGTACGCCCCGGACATGCTGGCCGCGTTCCTCGCGGGACTCGCGGCGGCCAAGGCCGGACTGGTGGAGCGGCGCGGCCGGGACCGGGTGTGGCTGCGGCGGACCGCCGTACGGTGGCTGCCGGTGGGTCTGGCGGGCGGCGCCGTCACCGCCTGCTGCGCGAACGGGCCGCTGGACAGCCGGTGGTTCCTGGTCGGGCACGCGGTGTCGCTGCTGACCGCGCCGGCCCTCACGGCGTCGTACGTGTGCGGAGTGCTCCTGCTGGCCGGTGCCGTGCGCCCGGTGGCGGGCGTGCTCGCCGCCTCCGGACGCATGGCGCTCAGCCACTACCTCACCCAGTCGCTCGTCCTCGCCTGCGTGTTCACCGGGTACGGGTTCGGGCTCTACGACCGTGTCGGCACGGCCGTCGTCCTCGTGGGCTGCGTGCTCCTGTACGGCGCCCAACTGGCCCTCGGTGTCCGGCTGATGAGGCGGGTCCGTTACGGGCCCGCCGAGCTGGTGCTGCGCACGGTCACGCTGGCGCGACGTCCCGGCCGGGCTCCGGCTTGCTCAGGGTCACACCCGGCAGGGCGCGACCGGCTGCCCGTTCCGTGATCGCCGCCGTCTCCGCCTTGGCCGCCGCCGAGATGGCGCCGGCCCCGGGCTCCTTGTACCAGGGGCGCAGCCGGATCAGGGCGGGCCTGACCCCGGTCGCGAGGAGCAGCGCGGTGCCCTTCGGCAGGGCGCGGATCCGGTCGGGGGGCAGGACGGCCTCCTGACGGTAGGAGTACGAGCGTGACGTGCCGTCCTTGCTGCGCGAGACGCTCGGGGTGCGCACGTCGTGCTGGCCGACGAGGGTGGAGATCTTCTGGACGAAGTCGGCGTCGTCCAGGCCCGCGCCGAGGAGCTTGATGGTCGCCGCGCTCCACAGCGCGTCCATCCCGACCTCCCCCCACACCCGGGCGCCCTGGCGGTAACTCTGGAGCAGGGTGACGACGTTGATGCCGCGGGAGCCGAAGTGCGAGTACAGATCGGGGAGATCGGAGATGCGGCACACGTTCGCCGCCTCGTCGAGCACCGCGGTCAGCGGCGGGTCCAGGCGTCCGCCCATGCGTTCGGCGGCCACGACACCGGCCCGCATCGTCGCGTCCGCGAGGCCCGCGATGACGCCGGCCGCCGAACCGCCCCCGTCCTTGGACAGGAGGTAGAGCGTGTCGTGGCCGAGGACGTGTTCGTCGGGGCGGAACTCGGGGAGGCCGGGGTCGGGGGTGACCCAGGCGAGGATCTCGGGGTCGAGGAGGCAGGAGACGGTCTGCCGGGCGGTCTCGTAGATGCCGTCGCGGGTCTCCACCGCGCCCCGCACCGTGCCCTGCAACTGTTCGGCCATCGCCGCGAGCCCGACCTGGCGGAGCAGGTCGATCGGGGTGCGGTCGGCGGGGTCGGCGAGCCAGGCGAGGAGTTCGGTCAGCGGGGTCCTGCCGCGTGCGGCGGCGAGGAAGAGCGCGGTGAGCGTGTTCTGGGCGGCCGAGATCCAGAAGTCCTTCTTCGCGCTGTCGTCGTTGACGGACGCGACGAAGTGGCCGGCCATCCGGCGGGCGCCCTCGATGGTGTGGCACTCGCCGAGGATGTTCCACCACATGGCGCGCGGGGTGTGGGCGATGCCCTGCGGGTCGAACGTCCAGACCGTGCCCGCCTTCGCGCGTTCGGCGCGGGTGACGGCGTACACGTCGGCCTTGTTGGACGTCAGCAGGACGGCACCCTGGGCGCGCAGCACCCGGGGGACGGCGATGCCGGTCGACTTGCCGGCGCGGGGCGCCATGAGGTCGAGTTCCACGTCCTCGTAACTGCTGCGCAGTTCGGGTCCCTTGGGCTCCAGGTCGCCGAGGAGGTTGCCGGTCTCGTCCGGGTGCACCTGGTCGCGGCCGGAGAGGCCGGGGCGCAGGTCGCGGGCGCGGGCCTCGATGCCCTTCGGGCACATCGCGGCGAGTTCCCGCCGCCCGGCCAGGCCCTTGGGGCGGGCCGAACGGTCCATGAGGAGGCGTACGACGACGGCGACGGGCAGCGTCACCAGTGTGAGAAGCCCGGCCATGCCTCCGTAGACGGCGGCGGCGGGCGCATCCGGCCACAGGGCGTCCGGCCCGTCGGAGGCCAGGCGGGTGACGGTGGACAGGGCGAACGGCGGGGCGGCCCAGCCGCTGCCGGACAGCCCGGACCCGAGGGTGCCGCCGGACCAGACGACCGTGAACACCAGCAGGCCGGTGCCGGCGAGGGCGACGACGGCCCACGGCAGCAGATCGTGCGGGTCGGTCCCGCTGCGGGGGGCGCTCACGCGGTCCACCGCCCGGCCGCCGCCTCGGTACCGGGAGTTCCGGGGGTGCCGGAGGCGCCGGGAGTACCGGGGATGCCGGGGAATCCGTGGACGCCCTCCCGCGCGGCCCGTGCCACCTGCTCGGCGGCGCGGGCGGCGGCCTTCTCGACGGCGTCCTCGTTCGGCGTCCAGCGGGTGTTGGTGTTGTGCAGCCGGCGCTCCGCGTCGGTGATGGCGACCTTGATGGGGATGCCGGGGCGGCCGCCGACCTTGATGAGGAAACGGCCGCGGCCCGGAGGCTCCTCGTTGTCGCCGTTGACGCCCCAGCCAGGCGGCGAGGACCACGAGGACACGAGTTCGATCTCACGCCGCGACAGGCCGACCACCCTGCCGAGGTCCTCCATCTCCGTCTTCGGCAGCCCGGCGCACACGACCATCCCGGCCCGTTCGACGAAGCCGCGGGCCTTGGCGCGGTCGGCGTCCGTGCCGAGGGCCTCGGCGTCCTTGAGCGTGTGGGTGATCTTCGCGTCGCCGAGTCCGAGCGAGCGGTTCAGCCGGGTCAGCGCGTCGATGCGGTCGACGATGCCGGAGGCGGCGCGGAGCGGGCGCCACAGCTCGTCGAGGACGGTGAAGAACCAGCGCCTGGGCGCGAGTCCGGCGTCCGCGAGGGCGTGCGAGGCGGCCACCGTGCCGAGTCCGTCCGACCAGGCCGCCAGCATCGCCGCGGCCGTGAGCTGGGTGTCGGCCTCGCCGATGCCCGAGATGTCGATGCACACGGCGGGCGCGTCGGGGTCGATCCGGGTGGAGGTCTCGGAGGCGAACGTGTCGCCGAGCGGGCCGTCGAGGATGCCGAGCAGGGAGCGGTGGAGTGGGTCGACGGCGTCCCGGTAGCGGGCGTCGTCGCCCCGGTCGAGCGTGACCGCGCGGACCCGGGGCGGCCCCTCCGTCAGTACCCGCAGTACGTCGGGCAGCAGCAACGCCCTTCCCTCGGGCGTCCGTTCGCGCAGATGGTGCAGGACGGCGGAGAGCACGGACTGTTCGTGGTCGTCCATGGGCCGCCCGCGGACGATGGTGATGAGGGCGGCGACCATGTTCAGTACGCGTCCGTGGGCCTCGGCCTTCAGGACCTCTCCGGCCTCGCCGCCGATCTTCACGGCGGCCTCGCCCATGGCGCCGGGGTCGAGGACGTTGATGCCGCCCCGGCCGCGGCCGATGGAGATCACCTGTCCGCCCAGCGCGCGGACGGTGTCGGCGTAGTCGGGCTTGAGGTCGCCGAGGACGAGCGGGACGACCCCGGTCGCGGCGAGCCCGATCAGCATGCGGTTGACCAGGGTGGATTTGCCGAGGCCCGGCATGCCGAGCATGAACAGGGAGGGGTTGGAGATGTAGCGGGCCCGGGTGAACCAGTTCAGCGGGTCGCCGCAGACGGTGGCACCGGTGAACAGGTGCTGCCCGAGCGGGACCCCGGTCATCGGCGATCCGGAACCGGCGGCGAAGGGCCACATGCCGCACGCCTGCACGGTAGTGGCCCGCCACATGGTGGGCGGATCCATGTAGCCGACGCGCCCGCCGCCCACGCCGTACCAGCCCCGGTGCGGCACGAACAGCTCCTTGGCCTTCACCGGAGCCTTGGACGCTGCCTTGGACGCCCTCCTCGAAGCACCCTTCGAGGTTTCCTCCGTCAGGGCGTTCGCCGTGTGGCTGTCCCTGTTCGCGCTTCCGCCCGCGCCCCCGTCCACGGTCGTGAGCGTCTGCCGCTCCTCGGCCAGCCGGTCGGCCCGCTCGGCCCGCTTCTGCTCGCGCCGGCTCACAGCGCCTCCTGGAGTTCGTGCGGGACGAGGGTCTGCTCCCAGGGGAGGATCCCGGCGGGCAGCGTGCAGGTGAACGCCGCCGCCTGCATCCGGTCCGCGGGCCGCATCAGCACCCGGGACGCGGCGGTCAGGTTGCGGATGGTCACGCTCGCGTCCGCCAGCTCCTCCATGCTGTCGACGGTCACCGTCAGCATCAGCGAGAACTCCACGAGCCCCGCGCCCGAGGCCTCCTCGTTCGCGGTCTGCTCCGCCGCCCGTACCTCGGAGGCCGCGCGGGCCTGCACCATGCCCTTGCCGGACGAGGCCATGAACTGGGCGCTGCGCCGGTCCGCCTCGACGATGCGGGCCGAGGTGGCCGGGTCGATGGGCCGGTAGACCAGGGCGACCCGCTTGCGGCGGGTGCCGGGGGCCGCCTCCAGCATGCCCCGGAGCACCGAGGAGCGGACGGTGCCGCGCGGCGCCAGGGTCAGCAGCCAGGTGCGGGAGACACCGGAGTCGTGCTGGTAGCTGTTCACGGTCTCGACGGCTGCGGCGGGGCCCGCGTCGTCCCACTCCAGGCCCGTTCCGCCCTGCTGGGCGCGGGCGGTGAGGACGTCGGCGGCGACGGAGGGGTCGTAGGCGACCCGGACGACCTCGGCGATCCGCTCGGCCGACAGCGGGTAGGCGGCACCGCCGCCGGCCGCGACGAGTCCGCTGAGCAGGCCCGGGATGCGGACGGCGAGATCGGCGATCACGTCGTCCTTCTTGCGCCGCTGGCCCGGCGGGACGCCGTAGGTCAGCGTGATGTAGGTGTGCATCTCGGACGACGCGCTCGGGTACCGCTCCACGACCTCCTCCATGACCGCGCGGGCGGCCGGCGGGGCGTCGGGGTGGATGCGGGGCAGTACCTCGTGCGCGAGCCGGGTGCCCGGGTCGGGGGCGGTCTCCACGATCACGGTGGCGCCCTTCAGACCGGGTTCGTGGGCCAGCCGGGCCAGCCACTCGCCCCACAGCGCCACCCATACGTCGACCTGGTCCGGGTCGATGAGGGAGCCGCCGTCGGGGTCGCAGCCCAGGACGATCGTGTACAGGTTGCGGACCGGGTGGTGCAGCACGCCGAACGGGCGGTCGTAGGCGTCCCGGCCCTCGGTCGCGGTGACCTTGTTGAGCAGGCCCGGCGGGCGGAACCGGCCGCCGGGGCGGGCGGACAGCGGGCCGGAGACGTAGAGGTGCGCGCCCTTGGCCTTGCGGCGCCACCACCCGACGCGCAGGGTGATCAACTGGTAGACGTTGCGCCCGTCCTGGGTGCGGATGGCGAGCGGCACCAGGAACACGACGACCGGGACGAGCACGACCAGCGCCGCGTACAGCGAGATCAGCGACGCGAGCAGGGTGACGATGAGCCCGCCGAAGACCCCGAAGGTGCCGACGAGTCCGAGCGGTCCGAGCCCTGGCCGTCGTGGCCTGCGCCAGTTTCCGTAGGTCGGATGGATGACGGCTTCCGTGGACATGAGTCCGGTTTCCCTTCGTGAGGTGACGGGGGTCGGGCGCGGCGAGGTGAGACCGCCGGGTTCCCGCGGGGGGAGCGGGAACCCGGCGGCCGTTCTGGGGGGCGAGCGAGACGAACAGGAGGGGAGGGTCAGGCGACGGGGGTCACTTGTTGTGGCCCAGTTCGCCGTCGGCGCCCTCGACGGCACCGGTCACGGTGGAACTGGCCACCTGTGCCGCGGCGACCGCCGCGAGAACGGCGACCCCCGCGGGTCCGGCGGCCGCGGCCGCGCCGCCCGCCGCGGAGGCACCCGAGGCACCGGCCCGGCCCGCCGCGGCCGCGCCGTTCGCGCCACCCGCTCCGGACCCGCCCGCCTCTCCGCCCGCCCCGGTGGCTCCGGCCGAGCCGCCCGCTCCGGACGAGCCGCCCGAGCCGCCGGATCCGGTCGCCCCGCTCGGCCCCATCTGCCCGCCACCGCCGGAGGCGCCGCGGCTGCCGCCGAGCTGGACCGCGCCGCTGGCCAGGCTGGAGCCCGCCTGTCCCATGGCGGACATCGGGTTGCCGGTGCCCATGGCGGCGGTCGCGGGCACGATGAGCTTCAGCAGCGCGGGCAGGGCGATGGCGGACAGCAGCATCACGCCGATGCCGGCGATCCGGGTGTTGATGGTGCTGACATCACCCGTGCCGCTGTTCCTGCCCGAGTTGATCATCGCCATGCCGGCGTTGAGCACGAGGGCCACGGCCGGTTTGTAGAGCAGCCAGGCGATCATCCAGCCGATGTGCTTGCGCCACCAGCCGGCGCCCCAGTCGGTCATCGAGGCGGCGGCGGCCAGCGGGAGGGTGCCCAGCAGCAGCATCATCACGCCGAGCCGGATGTACATCAGGACCGTGTGGACGATCCCGGCGATCAGCAGCAGGAACGCGAGGACCAGCAGCAGGAAGGACTGGATCCCGCTGCCGTCCGAGCAGGCCCCGACGTTGTTCAGCGAATCGCGTACGGCGTTGTTGAACAGGTAGTTGGAGTAGCTGTCCCCGACGGCGGCGGCGGCCACGACGACGGTGGTGGCGGCGCCCGAGACGAGCACCACCCGCATGATGCCCTTCAGCGCCGTGCGGCCCGCGTCGCCCTTGCGCTCGATGGCCATGCGGCAGGCGGCGAACAGCAGCGAGCCGACGGCGAGGTAGACCACGATCCACTGCGTGTCGCTGCTGATGTCCTTCGACGTCTGGGTCTGCTCCAGCGTCGGGACGTTGGTGGTCAGCGCCGCGAACACCGCGACCGCGCCCGCGAGGATCGTCTTCGCGATGAGGTCGACGATGGTCCCGATGGGATCGCCGAGAAAGCTGAAGAACCCCTTCACCAGGTCGATGACCGGGTTCCCGGACGTGCAGTTCACGTCAAACCCCCCAAAGGATGAAGCCGTTGGTGCTCTGGACGGCCGACACCGGCGAGTGCAGCGAGCCGTTGTCGTCGGCCTCGACCTTCCAGTCGCCGCCGCTCCAGCGCAGGGAGATGTCGGTCGCCGCGTATCCCTGGGCGCTCTTGAGGAGCAGTCGGACCGTCGCCGCCTTCGCCGTGTACGAACTCACGGAGAAGCCCACGTACGACGCGACCGCCGTGCCGCTGCTCTGGGTGTCGGTGCTCTGGACGGTGGCCCGCTGGAACGCGAACATGTCGCGTCCCCGGCCGGGGACGACCTGCTGCTCGGTGACGGTGTGCCAGTCAGAGCCGCTCATCTGCGAGGGGATGATGTGGGCGGCCAGCGCGGCCCCGGTGGGCGTGTGCGCGTAGCACCACCACAGGGGTCCCTGGATCCGGGTCGGCCCCGCGGAGACGGAGACGGGCACCCGCGCGACACCGAGCGTGCGCCAGCCGACGTCCTCCGGCGCCTTCTTGGGCAGGACCGCGCCCGCGCTGTCGTCGGTACGGCAGCCCCGCGGCCGCCCGTCCTTCGCGGACGGGCCGGCCAGCGGGCCCCCGGTGGCCGGAGCGTTCGCGTGGGCCGCGGTCGTGTCCGGGCCGGACAGCAGGGTGACGACGCCGCCCACCACGGCCACGACGGCCAGGAATCCGGCCGAAAGCTGCCAACTGCGCTGCTTGTAGTACGGCCCGGATTCCGCGGGCCGGCGCTCCCTGCGCTTGAACATCACGACCGTCCGCCGGGCCTACGCGAAGACGAAGCTGACGAGCGGGCCCGCGGTGGCCACGAGGACACAGCCGCCGAGCACCATGCCGAGCCGGCTCATGTGCTCCGAACTCTCGCCCCGCTTCACGGACATGGCCATCATCGCGCCGGTGATCAGCACTCCGGCGACGCCGGCGGCGGTGCCGGCCCAGGCGGCTATGCCGAGGACCGTGTTGACCTTGGAGGTGAGCTCCCCGGGGGCGTTGGCCGCGGGCTGCGGGACGCCGGCGGCGAGGATGTTGGTGGCTTCGTACAGCAGAGAGGACATGAGGATCTCCGAAGGGTTCGGCGCCCGGCACGAGCGGTGGGCGGGAGGTGACTTGCGGTGCGCGAAGGTGCGTCGGTTCAGGGACCGAGGAGTTGGAGGCTGCCGAGGGCCGCGACGAGCGGACCGGCCGACGTGGCGACCAGGCAGCTCAGGGTCACGAAGAAGACGCCGCGGAAGTGCTCGCCGCCCTCGCCGGGATCGCCGCGGCGGAGCTGGAGCGCCATCTGGATGCCGACGATGATCAGTCCGCCGACTCCGCAGGCCGAGGCGCACCAGGCGAGCAGGCCGAGGATCGTGTCGGCCTCCACGGGCGGGGTGTACGCGGCCAGGAACCGCGCGCCGGCCAGGAACCGCGCGTCGAGGAGGGGCTGGGTCACGACGCGGCCCCCTCGCCGTGGTGCCCGGCGCCCACCAGCTCGGCGAGCGTGGCGAGTTGCCTGGGGACGGACTTGGGGCGGCCGCCCGTACGCCACGCCGGTACCCACGGCACGCGGTGCACCCGGGCGACGGAGCGGAGTACGCGGATGCGGCGCAGCAGACCGAGCGGGAGCCGTCCGGGGGCGTCGGCGACGAGGACCACGCCCAGCAGTTCGAGCCCCTGGGGGGCGTCGCCGTCGTTGAGCGCGCCGAGCGCCTGGGAGACGGACCGCAGCCCGCGCGCGCTGGTCCGGCCGACGAGGACGACCCGGCGTGGCTCGCCGCGGGCGGGGTCGGGCCAGCGGGCCCCCACCTCCACTCCGCCGAACAGCTCGACGAGCGAGGTCGCGCCGGAGCCGCCGTGGGCCTTGACCCATCCGACCTCGTCACGTGACGTGCCGCGGGCCGCCCTGGGCGCCTTCGGCCGGCCCCAGGCCGGCTCCGCCCCGGAGGCCGAAGCCGCCCGCCGCCCGGCCCCGGCCCGCGCCGGAACGGCCTTGGGCCGCGGAGCGGGCTGCACGACGGGCTGACCCACGGCTTGAGCCACGGCCTGTGGCGAGGTCCGCGTCCCGGGCCGCGCCTCGGCCCGCGGTACGGGCTGCGCGACGGCCTGCGGTACGGCTTGAGCGGTTTGAAGTGCGGGCGGAGCCACCGCCTGCGGCGCGGGCTGCGGTGCGGGCTGCGTTCTGGCGTGCGCCACGGCCTGTGCCACGGCCAGTGGCGCGGCCTGCGCACCGGCGTGGGCGGCGGGCTGCGGTGTGGGCTGCGGTGCGGCCTGCGCGGCGGCCTGCGGTGAGGCCTCCGCGACGGGCCGGGATGAGGCCTCCGCGACGGGCTGTGGTGCGGGTGCCGTCGGAGGCTCGGCGGGAGCGGGTTGTGGTCGCGGTGGTGCCGGTTGCGCGTTCTTCGGTCCCCGTACCCATGACCCCGGGCCCGACGGCATCGCCGAAGGAGTGCCCATGTGTGCCCCGCCCCCCTCTTCGCTCGTAGATCGGCTGCTCTGGCTCATCTGGTTTCCACTGGTTTGAACTTATTTGCCCCGGGGCCCGTTTGGATCTGTCGAGCCCGTCGGACAGCACAACGGGCCGTGTGGCCACAGCGGTTCAAGGCGAGAGGAAGAAGGCGGGCGCTCATGAGCCAAGAGAGCGGGGAAGGCGGTGCGTCGACCGCCGTGCGGAACGGGATCATCGCGGGCACCGGCTGCGGCTGTCTGCTGTCACCGCTCGCCCTGGCCGGAACGCTGGTCGTCGTGGTGATCCTGGGCGGGTTCGGCGTCCTGCTGGCCCCGCTCATCGCGCTGTATCTGCTGTTCCACGGAGGCGGGGGCGATCCCCCCAGTCAGGACACCGCGGACCAGACCCTCGGCATCTTCCAGGGTGACGGCAAGGGCGAGCTGGACACCTCCACCGTCCCCGCGGACCTGGTGGACCCCATCCAGAAGGCCGGCGAACTGTGCGGGGCCGTCGGCCCGATCGTCATCGCGTCACAGATCGAGAAGGAGTCCGGCTTCAACAGCGCCCTGACCGGCCCGAACGGCGAACTGGGTCTCTCGCAACTGCCGCCCGACATCTTCACCAAGTACGGCAAGGACGACGACGACAACGGCAAGACCTCCGCCCTGGACGCGAAGGACTCGATCATGGCGCAGGGCCGGTACATGTGCGAACTCGCCAAGCAGGGCCAGCAGATGATCGACGCCGGACAGGTGAACCAGAGCGACGGGAACGGGACCACCAACACCGTCCTGGACCTCGCGCTGGCCGGCTACGACGTCGGGATGGACGCCGTCCGCGCGGCCAAGGGCGTGCCGCAGACGAACGAGGCCCAGGGCTATGTCCTCGCCGTCCGCGCCCAGTTCGCCAAGTACCAGGGCATCGGCGCCCCTCCCTCTGGTGCCACTCCGGGGGTCACGCCCGACCCGGACGCGACCACGACCGGCCCCGCGCCGACCACCACTTGAGCATGAGGAGGACAGCCATGGCCCGCTTCGATGTGTACATCTCCGGCGACGGGCTCGCCGAGATCGACGGACACACCCTGGTCCCCGAGCCCGGCGAGTCCGTGCACGAGGCCGTCCTCGACCGCCTTCAGGGGTACGCGGAGGAGCGGGACGGCGCCGTCGTGGCGACGGTGTACGACGGCCCCGGCGCCGCCCGGTTCCTGCTGGAGGTGCTTCCGGACGGGTCGAGCGGCGTCCTGGAACCGGAGGAGGAGACGCCCGCCGAGCCCGCCGAAACCGAGGCTCCCACCGCCACGGCCCCCGCCACCGCCACCGCCACCGCCACCCTCTCCGTCTCCGCTGACACCACCACCGCCCCCGTCCCCGCTGACGCCCCCGCCGGTGCCGACGCCCCCGCCACCGTCGTCGTTCCGGCGCCCGCCGCGGCCACCGCCTCCGCCGTCGCCACCGCGGTCGCCCGGGCTCGCGCCACGGCCGCCGCCCGCGCCGAGGTGCCGGACCCGGCCGCCGCCGTGGCCCCCGCCGTCACCGCCGCGCTCCCGGCCGACCTCGCCGAACACATCGGCCGAATCAACGCGTTGGCCTCCGACGGGCAGCTCGACGAGGCGTTCGGCGACGCGACCGCGCTGCGGGAGAGCCTGACGGGCTCGATGGGTGCCGAGCACCCGTACGCCGTGGAGGCACGGGCCGTCGAGGCGTACCTCGCGCACCTGCTCGGCGACCACCGGGAGGCCATCGTGCTGGCGCTGGCCGTGGCGCGGATCCGCTGCGCGGCCAGGGACGACCGGGCGCCCGCGGAGGTCGCGCGGGCCGCGGCGGCCTGGCAGCAGCTCGACGACGACCGTGCCGTCGTCGCCCACGGGCGTGAACTCCTGCACATGTGGGCCACGTTGGACCGGCACGGTCTGCTGCCCCCCGGCTACGCGGCACTCGTCGGACAGGTCCGCGCACAGGTCGACGCCCTGGAGGCGTACGTCTGAGCCCGGTCGCCACACGCGCCTCACCGGCTACCCACGGTCACACCGGCCGTGACCGGCTCGTCCATCGCTTCGTACACCCGACGTCAAACGAACGTGGAACGCCCCTCGCGACACTCCGTTCTCCCGGAGGCCCCGGCTCCGGTCCCCTGACCGGGGCCGGTCCTCCCAAGGAACAGGAGCACTCCATGAACGTCACCGTCATCGGATCGGCGAGCGCGGTCTCGACCGAGGAGCGGGCGCTGCGCGACCTCTACGTGGAACACGGCCCGGCGCTCTACACGTACGTGCTGCGCATGCTGGGCGGGGACACGCACCGTACCGAGGACGTCATCCAGGAGACGCTGCTGCGCTGCTGGAACAAGCGGAACCTGGTCGACGACGAGGGAATGGCCGTACGGCCCTGGATGTTCCGGGTCGCCCGCAACCTCGTCATCGACGCCCACCGGACGCGGATGGCACGGCCGTTGGAGATAGGCGGCGCCACCTGGCTGAGCGAACTGGGCGCCGAGGTGGACGACATCGAGCGGATGCTGTCGTCCATCGTGGTGCAGGAGGCGCTGCGGGCGCTCACGCCCGCCCACCGTGACGTGATCCGGGCGACGTTCCTGGAGGACCGCACCACGCAGGAGGCGGCGGAGGTCCTGGGCATCCCGCAGGGCACGGTCAAGTCCCGGGTGTACTACGCGCTGCGCGGCTTACGGCTGGCGCTGCGCGAGCACGGTGTCGTGACGGACGAGGACGGCCGCCTGCGCCACCCGGACCCCGACCCGAACGCGACGCCGGATCCGGCACCGACCCGAACCCCGGAGCCGGACCCGGTCCCGACACCGAAGCCGGCCCCACTGCCGAAGCCGACCTCGAACCCGTCCCGAACCGCGGCCTGAAGCCCGCCCCCGCCCGGGCCCCCGGCACGTGCGGTCACGGCCCGCCGGGTCCCGGCTCGTTCGCCCCGGGACCCGAGGTCTCCAGGTCGCGGAGGGTCTCGCGGAGGTCCGCGGCCTCCGGGTGGGAGTTCTCCTCCAGGAGGGCCAGCGCCGCGCGGAAGGCGCCGACCGCCGCTTCCCGGTCGCCGGCGGCGAGCCTGGATTCGGCGATGTGCCGCAGGGTGTCCGCCTCCAGATAGTGGTCGCCGACCTCCCGGTACAACGCCAGCGCGCGCTCGAAGCGTTCGACGGCGCCGCCGTACTGGCCGAGGTGGTGGAGGGCGTAGCCGACGCTGTCCTGCGCAGCCGCCTCGCCGATCGGGTCGCCGGTCTCCTGGTGCAGCGCGACGGCCTTCTCGCAGTACTCCATCGCCCTGTCGTGCTCACCGAGCAGGATGTACGTCCAGCCGACCTCGTTCAGGACGAGGGCCTCGTTGCCGACGTTGCCCTCGGCCCGGTACAGCTCGCGTGCGTGCGTGTAGTGGTCGAGCGAGATGGTGAACCGGCCCTCCCCGTTGGCCTGGTAGGCGAGACAGCGCCGGGTCCGGGCCTGGCCGGGCCCGTCTCCCGCGGCCCGGAACAGTTCCAGCGCGCGCCCGAGGTCCCGTCGTGCCTCGGCGGAGTGCGCGAACCGGGTGTGGAAGAAGCCCAGGCCGCGCAGGGCGTGCGCCTCACCGACCCGGTCGCCGACGGCTCGGGCGGCCCGCAGCGCGGCGCTGTTGATCTCCATCAGGTCGTGCCAGAAGCCGAGCCGGTCGAAGTACAGGTCGAGGCCGACGGCGGTGCGCCACGCGCGGTCCTCGTAACCGTGGGCGGCGCCGTGCTGGACGACCGCCCGCAGGACGTGCCGCTCGGTGCGAAACCACTGCGTGGCCTCTCTGCGCCCGGTGAACCGGAGCGGGCCGCTGTCCGTTGTGCTCGGCGGCAGGGGCAGGGTCTCGCGGCGCGGGCTGATGATCGCGGAGGCGTGGTGGGTGGTGTGGAGGTAGTGGTCGTGCATGCGCAGCAGCGCGGCGCCGCGCCGCTCCTCGGTGTCCTCGGTGTCGGCCAGTTCGCGGGCGTAGGCCCGCAGCAGGTCGTGGAAGGCGTACCGGCCGGGCGCGTGTTCGCCGAGCAGGCTGGCCCCGGTGAGTTCGGCGAGCAGCGCGCGCACCGGGCGCGCGGGTGCCGCGGCCAGGGCGGCGGCGGAGGCCGTGCTGATGTCGGGTCCCGGGTGGAGGGACAGCCGGCGGAACAGTTCCGCCGCGGCGGGCGGCAGCGCGCGGTACGACCAGGAGAAGACGGCGCGTGCGTCGGTGTGGGCGTCGCCGCCGGTGAACGCGTCCAGGCTTCCGTGGGTCTCGCGGAGTTCGCCCGCGATGTCGGCGAGCCGGAAGCCGGGGTGGTGGGCGGCGCGGGCCGCGACGATGGCGAGGGCCAGCGGCAGCCGGGCGCACAGGCCGACGATGGCCTCGGCGGCTTCCGGTTCGGCGTCCACGCGCGCGGCGCCGATGCGCCGGGTGAGCATGGCGCGGGCCTCGTCGCCGGTCAGCGGGCCCAGGGTGAGCGGGTGGGCGCCGTGTCCGGCGACCAGTCCGGTGAGCCGGCTGCGGCTGGTGACGACGACGAGGCAGCCCGGTGTGCCGGGCAGCAGCGGTCGTACCTGTCCGCTGTCACGGGCGTTGTCCAGCACGATCAGGACGCGTCGGCGGGCGAGGACGCTGCGGTAGAGGGCGGCCTGGGCGTCGAGGCCTTCGGGGACGGCCTGCGGGGCCACGCCGAGGGCGACGAGGAAGGTCTCCAGCGCCTCGGAGGGGTCCATGACGGAGCCGCCCTGGTCGTACCCGCGCAGGTTCACGTAGAGGCTGCCGTCGGGGAAGCGGTGGGCGACCCGGTGCGCCCAGTGCACGGCCAGCGTGGTCTTGCCGGCTCCTGCCATGCCGTTGATGAGGCCGATGACGGCGGTGTCCGGATGGCCGTCGGCGGGCAACAGCGCGTCCACCCGTCCGAGTTCGCTGTCACGGCCGGTGAACAGCGGGAGGTCCGCCGGGAGTTGGGAGGGGTGTACGTCCCCCGCGGCCCGGGGTGGATCGTCCCGGCGGGGAGCGTCCGCCGCGCCGGTGTCCGCCGAGCCGGTGTCCGGGCCGTCGCCGGTGTCCGCGGCGCCGGTGTCCACGGCCGGCACCGGCACCGGCGGGGGCGACAGGTCCGGATCCCCGGCCAGCAGCCGCGCGTGGGCGGCCCGCAGGGACGGGCCGGGTTCGATGCCGAGTTCGTCCACGAGCGTGCGCCGGGTGCTCGCGTAGACCTCCAGGGCCTCGGCCTGCCGGCCGCAGCGGTACAGGGCCACGAGCAGCAGTTCGCACACGGCCTCGCGCAGCGGCTGTGCCGCGTGCAGCGCCACGAGTTCGGGCAGCACCGCTTCGTGGCGCCCGAGTTCGAGCTCCACCCGGAGCCGGTACTCCAGGGCGGCGAGCCGCCGTTCGGCCAGGCGGGCCCGCTCGGTCTCCGCGAACGGCCCGGGAACGCCGGTCAGGGGGGTGCCGTGCCAGCCGGCGAGAGCGGTGTGCAGCAGCCGGGCGGCCCCGCGGCTGTCGCCCCGGGCGCGGTGGCGTTCGGCCAGCACGAGGTCGTCCTCGAACTCGCCGAGATCGCTGGTGATCTCCTCGGTGCGCAGCGCGTAGCCGTCGCCGATGGACACCAGGAGGCGGGGCGGGGCGCCCGGGCTCCGTCCGGGCTCCAGCACCTTGCGCAGCCGGGACACATAGGTGCGCAGCACGGGGACGGCGCCGGCCGGCGGGTCGTGCCCCCAGATGCCGTCGACGAGTTCGCCGACGCCGACCGCGCGCCCGCGGCGCAGGAGCAGCGCCACGAGAACGGCCTTCTGCTGCGGCGGTCCCAGCGCCAGTTCCGTTCCGCCCCGCCAGGCGCGCGGCGGGCCCAGCAGGGAAAGACGCAGCACTTCCGCACCATCGGTAACCCTCACGGCACCAGAGAGTAGCGAGGGCGGTTACGAACACCCGGTCGATTCGGCCATTTCACAGGTTCGTGTCGTGTACGCGAAGAAGCCCGGGCGGCTCGCCCGGAATGTCGATCACACAAGGGACACTCGTGGCATGGGTGAATCAGGCCATGCGGGGTGAACGGTTCTTCCACAGGGTGTGGATGTACGTGCGCGGTGCGCCGGGCACGTACATCTGGCTGACGATTCTCTTCATCACCACCGTGGCCCTGCACCACATGTCTCCGGATTTCGAAGAGGACTTCCTGCGGCAGCGCTCGACGAACATCCACGAGTTGTCGAGCAATCCGGTGCGGGTGCTGTTCGCGAGCGCGATGTGGATCGACGGCGGCCACTGGCTGCCGTACGCCGTCCTCTACACCCTCTTCCAGGCGCCCGCCGAACGCTGGCTGGGAACCGCCCGCTGGCTCGCGGTCAACGCGGCCGCGCACATCCTGTCGACGCTGGTCAGCGAGGGTGCCCTGCTCTGGGCGATCGAACACGGCGTGGCACCGCACTCGGCGGTCGACACCCTCGACGTCGGGGTGAGCTACGCCCTGGCGGGGGTGGTCGGCGTGCTCACCTACCGGATCGCGGCCCCCTGGCGGTACGTGTATCTCCTGGCCGTCCTGGCGGCGTACGGGATTCCCTTCCTGATGGCCCGGACCTTCACCGATCTCGGGCATTTCACCTCCGTTCTCGTCGGGCTGGCCTGTTTTCCGCTGACCAGAGGGCGCGGAAAAGCATGGAATCCGAAGGAGACAGCCGACACCCGACGGAGTTAGCGTCCCGTCATGAGCAGCTCGGTGGGCAAGGTCGTGAACGGTGGCGTCTCCTTCTGGTACGCGGACGACGGTCTGCCCGCGCCGCGGGAGCCGCTGCCCGGCGACGCGACCGCCGACGTCGTCGTGGTCGGCGGCGGCTACACGGGACTGTGGACCGCGTACTACCTGAAGAAGGCGGCCCCCTCCCTGCGCGTCACCGTCCTGGAGCAGAAGTTCTGCGGCTACGGCGCCTCGGGCCGCAACGGCGGCTGGCTCTACAACGGCATCGCGGGCCGCGACCGGTACGCGGAGCTGCACGGCCAGGAGGCGGCCGTACGACTCCAGCGGGCCATGAACGCCACCGTGGACGAGGTCGTCCGGGTGGCCGCCGACGAGGGCATCGACGCCGACGTCCACCAGGGCGGAGTCCTGGAGGTGGCGTACACGCCCGCCCAGCTCGCGCGGCTCAAGGCCTTCCACGCGCACGAGCTGTCGTTCGGCGAGAAGGACCGCGAGCTGTACGGCGCGAAGGAGACCGCCGAACGGATCCGCGTCGCGGACGCGGTGGGCTCGACCTGGACCCCGCACGGGGCCCGGCTGCACCCGGTGAAGCTGCTCAAGGGCCTCGCCGCGGCCGTCGAGGCCCTCGGCGTCACCATCCACGAGCAGACCCCGGTGACCGAGATCCGCCCGCGGCAGGCGGTGACCCCGTACGGCACCGTCCGAGCCCCCTACGTCCTGCGCTGCACCGAGGGCTTCACCGCGAACCTCAAGGGCCAGAAGCGGACCTGGCTGCCGATGAACTCGTCCATGATCGCGACGGAGCCGCTGACGGACGGCCAGTGGGCGGAGATCGGCTGGGAGGGCCGCGAGACGCTCGGCGACATGGCCCACGCGTACATGTACGCCCAGCGCACCGCCGACGGCCGTATCGCGCTCGGCGGCCGCGGTGTCCCGTACCGCTTCGGCTCGCGCACCGACAACGACGGCCGCACCCAGCAGCCCACCATCGACGCCCTGTACGAGATCCTCGTCCGCCTCTTCCCGTCGCTGACCGGCGTCCAGGTCTCCCACGCCTGGTCGGGCGTGCTGGGTGTCCCGCGCGACTGGTGCGCCACCGTCACCCTGGACCGCTCGACGGGTCTCGGCTGGGCCGGCGGCTACGTCGGCTCCGGTGTCGCCACCACCAACCTCGCGGCCCGCACCCTGCGCGACCTCGTGCGGCAGGACTCGGGCCTGGCGGGCGCGACCGAGCTGACCGCCCTGCCCTGGGTCGGCCACGAGGTCCGCAAGTGGGAACCGGAGCCCTTCCGCTGGATCGGCGTCCACGGCATGTACGCGACCTACCGCACGGCCGACCGCCGCGAACGGACCACCCACAGCGCGGAGTCGTCCCGGCTGGCCCGGATCGCCGACCGGGTGGCGGGGCGCCACTGACCCCGGGCGCCCCCGCCCGGCGTCAGCCCACCGACTCCGGGACCGCCGCGCCCGTCGTCGCGTGCCGGGGCGCCTTGGCCGTGACCATGAGGCCCGCGACCAGACCGGCCAGGAGCATGATGCCGGCGGCCCACCAGATGGCCACGGTGTAGCCGTGGACCGTGCCCTCGCGGACGATCAGCGCCTTCTGCGCGGGATCGCGGAGATGGGCGGCGATGTAGGCGGTGCTGCTCGTGGTCGCGATGGTGTTCAGCAGCGCCGTGCCGATCGAACCGCCGACCTGCTGCGAGGTGTTGACCGTCGCGGAGGTCACGCCCGCGTCCTGCGGGGCGACCCCCGCCGTGGCGGTGGCGAAGACCGGCATGAAGGTCAGGCCCATGCCCAGGCCCAGCAGGAGCAGTCCGGGCAGCAGCTCGCTCGCGTACGCGGAGTCGACGGTGAGCTGGGTGAAGAACAGCATGCCGCCGGCGGCCAGGATCATGCCCGGCACCATCAGCATGCGCGGGGCCACGCGGGGCAGCAGCCGCGCCGAGATCTGCGTCGAACCGATGATGATGGCGACGGTCAGCGGCAGGAAGGCGAGCCCCGTCTTCAGCGGCGAGTACCGCAGGACGACCTGGAGGTAGTAGGTCATGAACAGGAACACGCCGAACATGCCGATGACGGCGAACCCCATCGTCAGGAAGCAGCCGGCGCGGTTGCGGTCCTTGACGATGTGCAGCGGCAGGAGCGGGCTGGGCGCCCTGTTCTGCCACCACACGAACGCCACCAGCAGGGCCACCCCGCCCGCGAAGAGGGCCAGCACCAGAGCGTCCGTCCAGCCGCGCGACTCCGCCTCGCTGAACCCGTAGACGATCGCCACCAGCCCCCCGCAGCCCAGCACCGCGCCGGGCACGTCGAGCCGGACGTTCTTGTGGCCGGGACGGTCGCGCAGCAGTCCGAACGCGCCGAAGACCGCGATGACGGCGATGGGGATGTTGACGTACAGACACCAGCGCCAGTTCAGGTACTCCGTCAGCAGGCCGCCGACGATGAACCCGATCGCCGCGCCCGAGCCCGCAAGCGCCCCGTAGATGCCGAACGCCTTGCCGCGCTCCTTCGGATCGGTGAAGGTCGTGGTCAGCAGGGACAGCGCGGAGGGGGCGAGCAGGGCGGCGAAGGCGCCCTGGAGGGCGCGGGCGCCGAAGAGCATGCCGGACGTGGTGGCCGCGCCGCCGAGACCCGACGCCAGGGCGAAGCCGATCAGTCCGATGACGAACGTGCGTTTGCGTCCGACGAGGTCGGCGACGCGCCCGCCGAGCAGCAGCAGCCCGCCGAACGCCAGCGTGTAGGCGGTGATGACCCACTGCCGGTTGCCGTCGGATATGCCGAGATCGCGTTGAGCGGAGGGGAGCGCGATGTTCACGATCGTCGCGTCCAGCACCACCATGAGCTGGGCCAGCGCGATGACGACCAGCGCCCACCAGCGATGGGGGTCGGGACCCACGGGCGCTTCTGGTTCACCTGTCCGGGTGACACTCATTCGCTCAGAAGACCATGAAACGGAATGAGTCGCATCTTTGGGCGATTTCGCTTCGTGGGACGCGTCGTGCCTGCTCGTGGTCATGGTTCCAGCACCACCTTTCCGGTCGTGGCCCTGTTCTCCAGGGCCCGGTGCGCCGAGGCGGCCTCGGCGAGGGGGAACCGGGTGACGGCCGGGACGAGCCGCCCGGCGGCGGCCGCGGCCAGGGCCCGCAGTTCCAGGGTCCGCACGGGATCGGGTCCGCCCGCCCTGCGCATCATCACGGGGCCGAGCACCTGCTCGGACACCCCCTCCACGAGGTACGGGGAACCGCCGCCGACGCCCGCGCCGGACCAGCCGAAGACGAGATGCCGGCCGCCGGGGCCGAGCAGCTCGACGGCCTCCCGGGCCACGTCGCCGCCGACCCCGTCGAGCACGACCGTCGCCGCCCGGCCGCCGAGGTGCGCGCGGACCTTCTCCGGCCAGCCGGGATCGGTGTAGTCGACGGCCGGATCGGCGCCGTTGGCGCGGGCCAGCGCCACCTTCTCGGGGCCGCCCGCGAGACCCACCACCGTCGCTCCCGCGTGGTGCGCGTACTGCACGAGGAGCGTGCCGACGCCGCCCGCCGCCGCGGGCACGACGACCACGGAGGACGGGCCGAACTCGGCGAACTGCACGATCCCCATGGCCGTACGACCCGTCCCGATCATGGCGACGGCCTCGGCGAAGTCGAGATTCCCGGGAATGTCGTGGAGGCGCTCGACGTCCGTGACCGCCAGCTCGGCGTAGCCGCCCGGGGCGAACCCGAGATGGGCGACGACGCGCCTGCCGAGCCAGAGCCCGGCGACGCCCTCACCGAGCGACTCGACGGTCCCGGCGACCTCACGGCCCGGGACGGTCGGCAGGACGGGCTGGGGGACCGGACCGCCCCGCATGCCCGCGCGCAGGGCGGTGTCCAGGAGGTGGACGCCCGCGGCGGCCACGGCGATCCGGACCTGGCCGGGCCCCGGCTCGGGGTCCTCGGTCCGTTCGAGGACGAGGTTCTCGGCGGGGCCGAAGGCGTGCAGTCGGATCGCGTGCATCGAAGGCTCCTCGGGCTGCGGGATCTGCGGGGATCCGCGGGATCTACGGGGATCTGCGCGATCCGTGGCATCCGCGGATCGCGTTACCAGGGTTCAACCTCAAGCTCGCTTGAGGTCAAGGCGCTCCCGGATGCCCAGGGCCAGCGACACGGCCTCCATCGCGCTGTTGAAGGACACCTCCGAGAGCACCCCGGGAGCCGCGACCTGGTCGCCCACGAGATAGACGCCGTCCCCCCGGTCGATGCGCGGACGGTCCCGCCAGGTCGTACCGGGCAGGTCGACCGCGCCCGTACGGCCGTTCGCCACGCTCGTACGCCGCCAGGTGACCCGCTCGCGCCAGCCCTCGAAGGCGAGGTCGAGCAACCGCTCGGCACGGGCGGCGCCGTGCGCCCCGGTCTCTCCCGGGGCGATCGGGATCTGCCCCTGGAGGAGCTGCTCACCGGCCGGGGCGAGGGTGCGGTCCCGGGCGGTGAAACGCTCGATCCAGCCCGGGGCGTCCAGGTCGGAGACGGCGAACGCGTCCCCGCGGCGGGTGCGCAGCGCCAGGTCGACGAGGGCCGTACGGCCGCTCGGCCAGGTCAGCGAGTCGTCCTTCAACAGACGGCGGGCCGAGTCGAGCGAGGTGGCGACGACGACCGGACCCCGGCCGGCGGGGACGGTGTCCACCCGGGCCAGCGTCTCCATCCGCACGCCGAGGTTCCACGCCCGCCCCGCCATCCGGTCGATGACGTTGGCCCAGCCGCCCCGGGGGCAGTGCACCTCCGTCGGCACCTTCATGGCCCGGCGCAGCCGCTGTTGCACGAACGCCGCCGACAGCGAACCGGGATCGTGGTGGAAGAGGGCGACGGCCGAGTAGTGGGCCGCGGCCCGCGCGCCCTCCTCCCCGGCCTGTCCGGTCGCCCAGGTCAGGAAGTCGACGTCCGCCGGGGCCTGCTGGCAGGAGCGTCGCAGCAGTTTCAGCATCGCGAAGGGCGGGGTGCGGCGCAGCACGCCCTTGTGCCGCAGCCGCAGCCGGGCGGCCTCCAGGGGCGGGATCGGGGCGAGCGCCCCGACCAGGTCCCGCTGGGCGAGCCAGGTCCAGTGCGGGCCCGCGCTGTAGAGGGCGTGCGGTCCCTCGTTCGTCCGGTACGGCCCCTCGGCGGTCCTGGCCCGTCCGCCGAGGGTGTGGTGGGCCTCGTACACGGTGACCTCGGCGCCCGCCTCGGCGGCGGTGATGGCGGCGGTGAGTCCGGCGAAGCCGCCGCCGATGACGGTGATGCGGTGCATGGCTGGAGGTCTCCTCTGCTCGGTGTCGGCTGTCCCGCTCCCGGAGGCGCGGCGGTGCTGTGACGACAGGCCTTTCCGTGACTACGACGGGACGCGGGCCGGGAATGTGACATGCGGGGCGTTCTCGCAGGCCACGGCACCCGGCGTCGCGGTCCGGCGCCCGATGTCGGTGGGGGCGGGCAGGATGGGGGCATGGCGAGGAGAGTGGCGGGCGGACGCGGCGGGACGGGTGCGAAGGCGCCGGGGGCGGGGCCGAGGGCGGCACGGCGGCCGGAGCTGCGGCTGCCCCCGCTGGAGCCCTACGACGGGGCGGAGCTGGAGCCGGACGGCGACTACGACGGGCTGGAGTTCCGGGACGCGGACTTCGCCGGGCAGGACGGCGGGGGAGCCCGCTTCATGGACTGCGCGCTGACGGGCTGCGCGCTCGACGAGACGCGGCTGCACCACGCGCGCGTGCTGGACTCGGTCCTCACGGGCATCCGGGGGGTCGGCACCGATCTCGCGGAGTCGACGCTGCGCGACGTCGAGCTGATCGACGCCCGCCTCGGCGGGGTGCAGCTCCACGGCTCCGTCCTGGAGCGGGTGGTCGTGCGCGGCGGGAAGATCGACTATCTGAATCTGCGAAAGGCGAGACTCAAGGACGTCGTCTTCGAGGGCTGTGTCCTGGTCGAGCCGGACTTCGGCGGCGCCCGCCTGGAGCGGGTGGAGTTCGTGGACTGCGTCCTGAAGGGGGCGGACCTCACCGAGGCCACCCTCGTGGACGTGGACCTGCGCGCGGCGGCGGAGTTCGACATCGCGCGCGGAGTGGACCGGCTCGCGGGCGCGGTCATCAACACCCACCAACTCCTGGACCTCGCACCGGTGCTGGCGGCGGCGCTGGGGGTCAGGGTGGAGGGCTGACGTCCCGTGCCCCTGCCGGATCCACGGCAGGGGCCACCGGTCCGCCGACTCGTGGAAAACGGTGAACCGGCGCGGCCGCGGGTCCGTTGTGCTCCCTACACAGGGCCCCGGCACACGGAAGGAATTCTCGGATGCCACCCAAGAAGAAGACGCGGGACCGGGACATGGAGGCGCAGAACGCCTCGGGTTCGGACAACGAGGGTTCGAACGCGTCGGCCACCAGTGTCACCGATGTCCCCTTCGTCGCCGCCACCATCAACGGTCAGGGCGAACCCGGCGTTCTGCCCATCACCGCCCCCGCTCCGCCGAACATGACCGAGCTCCCCGAGCCGATCCACCCCGAGCGGGAACACGGCATCTACTTCCAGGACGGCGACCTCGTACCCCCGCAGTTCGTGGCGCAGGGGATGTCCGGACAGATCTACAACTACAGCCAGGCCGCGGGGGCATGGCTCAAGACGAAGGCGGAGCCGATCCTCTCGTTCGCGGCGAAGGCCCTCCCCCTCGCCACCCAGGTCGCCTCGACCTACACCGAGGGCGCCACGTCGGCCAACCTTCAGAAGGCGTCGACCTATCTCGCTGCGGTCGAAGCCGTGGGCAACATGGGCCACGCCGCCTACAAGGCCTACAGCGACCCCGGTACCAACCGGCTGGGGGCCGCGACCAGCGTGGCGGGCAGCCTGGCTTCCGTCGCCGGAACGGTGATGAGCGCGAAGGCGGCCGAGCCCGAGCGGACGCGTGAGCAGTTGCAACGGCTCACGACCCTGGGAGCGGCGTTCACCGCCGCGGGTGGGCTGACCAGCTTCACCCACCGCCCCACGCAGCAGAACTTCCTGCCGTACACCGAATCGCCGGCCACGAGCGCCGACGTCAGCGCACGGCAGGGCAACAGCGACACGAGCCTGTCCGCCGACACCTACGCCATGAACCCGCTCCCGACGTCCGGCTCGCCGGCCCTGACGAGCGTGGCCTCCCTGCGGTCACCGGGTGCGGTGACCTCCAGCACGTCCGCGGTGGCGACACCCTCGGCCGTTCCGGTGCCACCGCCGAAGGCCGTCACCAACCGCAACGGTCCGTCCACGTGACCGAGGGGCACTTGGCCGGGCCTGCTTAGGAGACGCGGGGGAAGCGGGCCTGGAGTGTCCAGATCGCGGGGTTCTCGGCGAGGTCCTCGTGCAGGTCGGTGAGGTCCGCGAGCAGGTCGTGCAGGAAGTCGCGGGCCTCGCGGCGGAGCTCGGTGTGGGAGAAGGTCAGCGGCTCCTCGTCGCCCGGCATCCAGTCGGCCTCGATGTCCACCCAGCCGAAGCGGCGCTCGAAGAGCATGCGGTCGGTGGACTCCGTGAAGTCCAGCTCCGCCTGCTGGGGCCGGGAGGCCCGGCTGCCCATCGGGTCGCGGTCGAGCTGCTCCACGATGTCGCACAGCGCCCACGCGAAGTCGAGCACCGGCACCCAGCCCCAGCCCGTGGACACCTCCCGGTCCGTCTTGGTGTCGGCGAGGTACACGTCCCCGCAGAACAGGTCGTGCCGCAGCGCGTGGACGTCCGCGCGGCGGTAGTCGGTCTGCGGGGGGTCCGGGAAGCGGTTGGAGAGGGCGTAGCCGATGTCGAGCACGAGGTGATGGTGTCACGCCGGAGCCGCCCGCTTCCCGTGCGTCCGGGGTCGCCCGCTCTCGTGCGTCCGGGGCCGCCCGCTCTCGTGCGTCCGGGGTCGCCCGCTCTCGTGCGTCCGGGGTCGCCCGCTCTCGTGCGTCCGGGGTCGCCCGCTCCCGCACCTCCGGGGTCGCCTGTCTCCCGTGCGTCCGGGGCCGCCTGTCTGCCGTCAGTCCGAGGCCGACCGCATCCCGTCCGTCCCGGGCACCTGTTTCCGTCCGCCCGGGGCCGACCGCATCCCGTCCGTCCCGGGCACCTGTTTCCGTCCGCCCGGGGCCGTCCGCTTCCCGCCGTCCGAGGGCCGTTCGACGGCTGCCCCGGCCCGGTCGGCGGGAGGGCCGGGGCGGTGGTTTCCGGCCGACCGGGATCGCCTGGCGGCTGTTTCCGGCCCGGCCGGGGGCGTTGGGGACGTCAGGCCCCCGCACACCCCGCGCGGCGCGACCCCGCGGCCTAGGATCGCGGATGTGCCCCGATCTTCCGCCACCGTCCCCTTTGTCCTGGCTCTCGCGCTCGTCGCCGGGCTCACCGCCTGCGGCGGGGACGGCGTGCACGGGAAACCCGGCGCGGCCGGTGCCGGCGACCCGTACTTCCCGAAGATGGGCAACGGCGGGTACGACGTCACGCACTACGGACTCACCCTGTCCTACGACCCCGAGCGCAAGCGGCTGACGGGCACGGCCGAGATCACCGCGCGGGCCCTGCAGGACCTCAGCGCCTTCCATCTCGACCTGCTGGGGCTGCACGTCTCCGACGTCACCGTCGAGGGCCGCGGCGCCGGCTGGAGCCGGGCGGGCCAGGAGCTGACCGTGCGCCCGCGGGACGACCTCGACAAGGGCGAGACGTTCAGCACGACCGTCCGCTACTCCGGGACCCCCCGGACGATCACCGACGCCGACGCCTCCAAGGAGGGCTGGCTGCGCACGGCCGACGGCGCCCTCGGCCTCGGCGAGCCCACGGGTTCGATGACCTGGTTCCCCGGCGACCACCACCCCTCCGACAAGGCGGCGTACGACGTCAGGATCACCGTCCCGAAGGGCGTCCAGGCCATCTCCAACGGCGAGTTGACGAGCGAGTCCACCAAGGACGGCAGGACGACCTACGCCTGGCACACCGCCGAACCGATGGCGAGCTATGTGGCGACGCTCGCGATCGGCCGGTACGACATCACCCGCTCGACGGCGAGGAACGGACTGCCGGTCGACGTGGCGGTGGACCCGACCCAGAAGCAGGCGAGCGCGAAGGTGCTGGGGCGGATCCCCGAGATCATGGACTGGGAGGAGTACAACTTCGGCCCGTACCCCTTCTCCTCCACCGGCGCGATCGTGGACCGCCCCGACGACGTGGGCTACGCCCTGGAGACCCAGACGCGCCCCGTCTTCCCCGGCGCCCCCGACACCGGGACCCTGGTCCACGAACTGGCCCACCAGTGGTTCGGCGACTCGGTCACCCCGAAGTCCTGGCGGGACATGTGGCTCAACGAGGGGTTCGCCACCTACGCGGAGTGGCTGTGGCAGGAGGACCACGGCGGCGACTCGGCCGAGAAGATCTTCAACTCCCTCTACCGGGGCGACTACTACGAACCGGTCGACAGCGGCGAGGTCTGGGCCTTCCCGCCCGCGAACCCGCCCGGCGCGGCGCAGATCTCCGACCCGCCCGTCTACTACCGCGGCGCGATGGTCCTGCACAAGATCCGCCAACTCGTGGGCGACGACACCTTCTACGACATCGTCCAGGGCTGGGCCGCCACCCATCGGCACGCGAACGCGGACACGGCCGAGTTCACCGCGTACGTCGAGAAGGCCGCTCCGGACAAGGACTTCGGCGGGATCTGGAAGAACTGGCTGTACGGGGAGGGGAAGCCCGCCCACCCGTGAGCGCACGAGAGGAGCCCCCGGGCGAACCGCGGTCCGGGGGCTCCTCTCGAAGTGCGCCTGCGCGCTCGGCCGTCAGACGCTGACGCCGAAGTCCTGCGCGATACCGACGAGGCCCGAGGCGTAGCCCTGGCCGACCGCGCGGAACTTCCACTCCGCGCCGTTGCGGTAGAGCTCGCCGAAGACCATGGCGGTCTCGGTGGCCGCGTCCTCGGAGAGGTCGTAGCGGGCGATCTCGGCGCCGCCGGCCTGGTTCACGATGCGGATGTAGGCGTTGCGGACCTGGCCGAAGTTCTGCGAGCGGTTCTCCGCGTCGTAGATCGAGACCGGGAAGACGATCTTCTCGACGTCGGCGGGGAGGCCCGCCAGGTTGACGTTGATCGCCTCGTCGTCGCCGGCGCCCTCACCCGTGCGGTTGTCGCCGGTGTGGACGATGGTCTGGTCCGGGGTCTGCTTGTTGTTGAAGAACACGAAGTGGGCGTCCGAGTAGACCTTGCCCTGGGGGTTGACCGCGATGGCCGAGGCGTCGAGGTCGAAGTCGGTGCCCGTGGTGGTGCGGACATCCCAGCCGAGGCCCACGGTGACGGCGGTCAGGCCCGGAGCCTCCTTGGTGAGCGAGACGTTGCCACCCTTGGACAGGCTTACAGCCATTGTTGGGAGTCCCTTCCCTCGTGACGTACGGGCTTCGTACTGGGGACGAAGCTACCGTCACCCCTATGAACGCCAAGGGGGGTACCCGAGGTTCCGTCTGTCTTTACCTTTTTTACCGAGACTCCCCTCTTCACCCCGACACGGGCCGATGTTCACTCCGACAGGTGCCGAAAACCGGGTGACGCGGACCGGCCGGGCGGGCGACCATGAACACATGTCCGGTCCCTATGTCATCCGCGGCTCCGTCTCCCTGCCCGAGGCCGAGCTCATGTGGCGTTTCTCGCGCTCCGGCGGGCCGGGCGGGCAGCACGTGAACACCAGCGACTCGCAGGTCGAGCTCCGCTTCGACCTCGCGAACACCGAGGCGTTGCCGCCCGTGTGGAAGGAGCGTGCCCTCGCGAAGCTGGAGGGCCGTCTCGTCGACGGCGTCATCAGCGTGCGCTCCTCCGAGCACCGCTCCCAGTGGCGCAACCGTGAGACGGCGGCCGTGCGCCTCGCCTCCCTTCTCGCCGAGGCGACCGCGCCGCCGCCCAGGCCGCGCCGCGCCACCCGCATCCCCCGGGGCATCAACGAACGCCGGCTGCGGGAGAAGAAGGCCCGCTCCGAGACCAAGCGCGGCCGCACGGGCCGCGACTGGGGCTAGACCCTCACCGGGCGCCCCGCATCCCCTGCTTGTGGCCCGCCGGCGGCCGTCGTGGGGGCCGCCGGGCCCCGTTCCGGCCTGTCTCAGCCGAGCTGCCGGTAGCGGCCCTTGAAGTACGTCAGGGGCCCGCCGTCCGCGCTCGGCACCCGGGCCGTCAGGACACGGCCGATGACGAGGGTGTGGTCGCCCGCGGGGATCCGCTGCTCGGTGCTGCACTCCAGGGTGGCCAGGGCGCCGCCCACCAGGAGGGCGCCGGACGCCTCGCCGCGTACGTACGGGATGTCCTCGAAGAGGAGCCGGTCGCTGATGCGGCCCTTCATGGAGAACCGGCCGGCGATGTGGCGCTGGCTCTCCGCGAGCACGGAGACGCCCCACAGCGGCTGCTCGTCGAGCAGGTCGTCCATCCGGGACCCCTCGCGCAGGCTGACCAGGACGAGCGGCGGGTCCAGGGAGACGGACATGAACGCGGTCGCGGTCATGCCGATGTCCTCGCCGCGCGGCCCGTCCGGGGCCAGCGCGGGCTCGTGGGCGGTCACCAGGACCACACCCGCGGCCAGCCGGGTCATGGCGGCGCGGAACTCGTCGTTGCTCACCCCCTCAGCATGCACGGACGGGGTGGCGGGGAGGGCTGGGGAAGTCGTGAGCACG
Source organism: Streptomyces sp. NPDC096324 (assembly GCF_044763015.1). Taxonomy (NCBI): domain Bacteria; kingdom Bacillati; phylum Actinomycetota; class Actinomycetes; order Kitasatosporales; family Streptomycetaceae; genus Streptomyces; species Streptomyces sp. NPDC096324. The sequence goes on from NZ_JBIWFK010000007.1 coordinate 178,146, forward strand.
CCGAAACGCTAGTCTCCGCACCGCGGGCGCCGCATCGGACCTCGGCCCGATCCGGGACCTAGGTCCCGGGACGGAGGGAGAGGCCGTACCCTCGTCCGTACTCCTTCGGTGGGCACGGGGAGTGCACAGGTTCTGCACAGTCGTCGAATAATGCATTCGGCAAACGCACACTGAAATGCAGAAACTCCACTCAATTGCTCAGGTTCCGCTGTGACTTGAGTCACAGGAGCCATATTTTGTTGACCCTGTGTACCGAGTGGGGAGCGCGCTGTGATTCAGTGGCGGAGGCGTTGAGCGGGGAAGCTACCAAGCAGTACGGCGTGAAGGGGTTCGCGGGAGAGCGCCGGGCAGTCAGCACGGAACCGTAAGAGCACCCAGTACGCCGAGGGAACCCTGGAGTTGCTGCGAGGTCTCGAGGGGAGGGCGAATGGAGACCGAGTCGGAGCCCTACGTCCGTCTTGCGACCCTGAGGCAGCTTCATCAGGTGATGGCGGACATGAACACCGCGCGCAGCCTGGCGGACACGCTGCAGACCGTCGCCGACGGCGTCGTCACCGGGCTCGGCTACGAGCTGGCGTGCGTCAATCTCGTACGCCCCGACGGCGACCTCGTCGTCGCCGCCCTCGCCGGGAACCCGGCCGCCGAAGCCCTCATCACCGGCCGTGTCGGCTCCCGCACCTCCTGGGACCGCCGCCTCACCATGGGCGAGGCCTGGGGCGACCTGCGGTTCATACCGCACACCGAGGGCTGGGTCCTGGACGAGGACGATGTGCCGCAGTGGTACACCGACGGTCCCGCGCCCCGCTTCGAGGACGAGTGGCACCCCTCCGACCGCCTCTTCGCGCCGCTGTACACCCCGAGCGTCTCCGGCAGCGGCGGCAACCCCGGCGGCGGCCACGGCGAGCTGATCGGCGTGCTGTCGGTGGACCGGCCGCGCAACGGCCGCAAGCCGGGCGCCTGGGGCCGCGAAGCCCTCCAGATGTACGCCTTCCAGGCCGCCATCGCGATCAGCAATGCTCGTCTACGCGCGAATATGCAGCGCGCCCTGGTCCGCCTGGAACGTGAGCAGCAGGCCCTGCGCGCCAGCGAGGAGTCCTTCCGGCAGGCCTTCGAGTACGCCCCCTCCGGCATGGCCATCGCCGAGATGGGCGGCGACCAGCACGGCCGCATCCTGCGCACCAACGACGCCCTGTGCCGGCTCCTCGGCCGGCCCGCCTCCGCGATGCGCCGTTACTCCTTCTCCGACCTCGTGCACCCCGAGGACATCGGCACCCTGCTGCGGACCTCCGCCGAGGGCGGCCGGGCCGAGCTGCGGCTCGGGCGCCGCGACGGCACCTACGTCTGGGTCCACCTGCGCAACTCCGTCGTCGCGGACGCCGCCGACGGCCCGCGCTTCCTGCTCACCCACGTCGAGGACATAGAGGACCGCAAGCGCCGGGAGCTCCAGCTCGCGCACCGCGCCTCGCACGACGCGCTCACCGGGCTGCCGAACTCCGCCGAGCTGCGCTCCCGGCTCGGCGCCCGGCTGTGCCGGCGCCCGGCGTCCCTGCCGCCCGGCGTGGTCGCCTCGCTGGACGCCGCGTACGGCCACGGGGACTTCGCGGACCCGATGTCCGGCGAGTACGACGACACCGGCCACCCCGCCTACGACGGGAACGGCCACGGCTTCGACTTCCGGGCCGGTGCCGAGGCGTTCGAGGCCTTCGACCACCATGTGCACACCGTCGCCCCCGAGGGCGAGACCGACGACGGCACCAAGGGGCTCGCGGTGCTGTTCTGCGACCTCGACGGTTTCAAGTCGATCAACGACCGGTTCGGGCACAACGCGGGTGACGAGGTTCTCATCGAGGTCGCCCGCCGGCTCACCCACGGGGTCAGGGACGGCGACACGGTGGCCCGGCTCGGCGGAGACGAGTTCGTGGTGCTCGCCGACGGTCTCGGCCGGGCGGACGCCCAGGACCTCGCCGTACGCCTGAGGAACGCGATCATTCCTCCCATCAGGGTCGATGGACGGGCCGTCCGCGTGGGCGCCAGCTTCGGCATCGGGTGGGCCCACTGCGGAATGACGGCGGACGAGGTGTTGAAATCCGCTGACGAGCGGATGTACGTCGAGAAACGTTCTCGTCCCAAACAGCACCGGCGTGCGGGATAACACGCAGGTCAGTGCATCGATGCGGTGAAGGACCCCCGTTCGGCCCAGCGAAACCGGGTAGGCTCGCCATTCATTCGTGTACTGAGTCAGAACCGCACCCGCTGAGGAGACCAAGGGATGACGCCCGGCAACAACGGCGCGAGCACGCCCGAGGACGACGACCCGTTCGGCTATCTCTACGCCGACGGTCAGGCCAACGGAGCCACGCCGCCCTCTGGAGGCGGTGGCTACGGCTACCCGGGCTCGGTCAACCGGGTGCGGGCGGTCGGCGAGCGCAAGTACGGCCAGCAGACCGCTCAGAGCGCCTACGGTCAGCAGGCCACCACCCCGTACGGCCAGGTGCCGCAGCAGGGCGGCTACAGCCAGCCGAACGCGCACTACGGAGCCCCCGAGACCGTTCCCGGCGGCGCGCAGACCGCGCGGACGCCGATGCCCGGTCACGGCGACGGCGGCGGGCGCGGGAGCGGCCCGAACACCAAGGGTCTCCTCATCGGCGCGATCGCCGTGGTCGCCGCCGTGGTGATCGGCATCGCCATCGCCATGACGGGCGGCGGTGACGACGACAAGGGCGGCGACCAGGCGGGCACGACCCCGACGGCCTCCCAGAGCGCGGCGCCGACCCAGGAGGAGACGAAGGGCGCCGACAAGCCCAAGGATCTCCCCAAGCTCGACGCGAAGGCGCTGAACCTGGGCGCGGGCGTCACGACGGCGTCCGACATCAAGGGCGCCAAGGCGGACGGCGGGGTCTACGTCACGGGCTTCAACCACGTCGGCGCTTCGGTCGTCTGGAACGTCAGCGGCATCGAGAAGGCCGGCAAGTACACGCTGAACATCAACTACGGCGTGCCCGGCAAGGACGCCAACGCCACGCTCACGGTCAACGGCACGGCCCAGGACCGCCCCCTCAACATGAAGAACTTCGCCCACGCGGCGGAGGGCGACTATGAGAAGGGCTGGACCAACACCTGGGCGGACATCACGCTCAACAAGGGCACCAACACGATTCAGATCTCCTGCGGGGAGGGCAACCAGTGCGACGCGAACTTCGACCAGTTCTGGTTGGAATCCGGGTGGAAGTAGCCCACGGCCGGTAGACGAACGTCGAGGGGCGTCACGACAGCGGGACTGTCGTGGCGCCCCTCTTCCGTAAGTCGACGCCCTCTCCCGTGGGTCCGTCGGCGGGGATCACGTCACACGGTCTACGCCGCGGACGCCTCGCTCGTCACCGCCACCTGATCCGCCATGGCCTCGTACGTCGGGCGGTCGAACTCGCCCGCGGCCGGGGCCAGTACGGTCGCCGCGGACAGGGCCACGGCCCGTGCCAGCCGCTCCGGCCACGGCAGGTTCTCGACCAGCCCCGACAGCAGGCCCGCGACCGCCGAGTCGCCCGCGCCCGTCGGATTGCCGTGGACCCGGCGCGGGGGAGCGGCCCGCCAGCGGCCCGCCGCGTTCTCGACGAGGAGTCCCTCCGCGCCCAGGGAGGCCACGACGGTGTGGGCGCCGCGCCGGCGTGCCGAGCGGGTGGCCTGGAGCGGGTCGTGGGAGCCGGTCAGCTCGGCGAGTTCCTCGGCGTTCGGTTTGACGATGTCGGGGCGGGCGGCCACGCCCCGGCGCAGCGGTTCCCCGCTGGTGTCCAGCAGCACGGGGACGGCCGACGCGCGCGCGGTGCGGACGAGTTGGGCGTAGGCGCCGACCGGGACGCCCGGGGGCAGACTGCCGCACAGGGCCACCGCCGAGGCGGAGCGCAGCAGACGCTCGTACGTCTCCTGGAAGGCCGCCCACTCGGCGGGGGTTATCGCCGGTCCCGGTTCGTTGAGCTGGGTCGTGTCACCGGTCGTCGTGTCGACCACGGCTATCGTGCGGCGCGTCGGTCCCTCCACCGGGACGAGCGCGTCCACCACCCCGGCCGACTCGGCCAGTTGGTCCCGCACGATGCGGCCGGTCGCGCCGCCCGTGAACCCGGTGACCGTCACCTCGTGCCCGAGCGCGGCCAGCACGCGTCCCACGTTCAGGCCCTTGCCGCCCGGGCGTTCGGTCACCTCGCTCACCCGGTGCGAGCCGTGCGGGCGCAGGGACCGCACGCGATAGGTGATGTCGAGAGCGGTGTTCAGTGTGACCGTGAGGATCACCTGGGCCGACCTCCCCCGAAGAGTTCTGTGACGTGGGCGCCTGTCGGACGCCCGCCGGTGTTTCCGGAGGCTCGATCATGCCAAACACAACGGCGGTCGGCCCAGTCCCCCCGGGCCAACCGCCGTAAGCAACAAAGGTATGAATCACCCCAGTTGGGGATCGACCACCCATTCGCCGCCGCGCATGACGCCCTTGAGCGCGAAGTCGGCGTCGAGAACCACGAGGTCCGCGTCCTTGCCGGGCTCCAGGGAGCCCACGCGGTCGTACCGGCCCAGCAGGCGGGCGGGGTTGACGGAGAGAGCCGTGACGACGTCCTCGACCGGCAGCCGGTCGACCGTGACGGCGCGCTGGAACGCGCGGTCGAGGGTGAGCGTGGAGCCCGCGATCGAACCGCCCTCCACCAGGCGGGCGACGCCGTCGGCGACCTCGACCTCCAGGGGGCCGAGCATGTAGCGGCCGTCGCCGAAACCGGCCGCGTCCATCGCGTCGGTGATGAACGCGACCCGGCCGGGACCCGCGTGATGGAACGCCAGCTCCAGCGAGGCGGGGTGCAGATGCGTGCCGTCGTTGATCAGCTCGACCGTGATCCGCTCGTCCTCCAGGAGGGCGGCGATCGGGCCCGGCGTGCGGTGCCCGAGCGCCGGCATCGCGTTGAACAGGTGCGTCGCCACGGTCGCGCCCGCGTCGATGGCCGCCTTCGTCTGCTCGTACGTCGCGTCGGTGTGCCCGATCGCGGCGATCACCCCGTGCTCGGCGAGCAGCCGTACGGAGTCGAGGCCGCCCGGCAGTTCGGGGGCGAGCGTGACCATGCTGGCCCGGCCGCGGGCCGCGTCGATCAGCTTGCGGACGTCCGCGGGGTCGGGGTCGCGCAGCAGTTCCTCGGAGTGCGCGCCCTTGCGGCACGGCGAGATGAACGGGCCCTCGAAGTGGATGCCCGCGAGGTCGCCCTGCTCGACCAGTTCGGAGAGCATCCCGGCGCGCTCGGCGAGGCCGTGCATGTCGCCGGTGACGGTCGAGGCGACGACGGTCGTGGTGCCGTGCAGCCGGTGGGTGTGGATGCCCCGCAGGACGTCCTCGGTGGTTCCCGAGGTGAAGGACGCGCCGCCGCCACCGTGGTTGTGGAGGTCGACGAAGCCGGGGACCACCCAGTGGCCGGAGAGGTCCGTCACGGCCGCGTCCGCGGGCGCTGCCCCGTGGACTCCGTCGGGTCGCGTCTCGGAGGCACCCGCGCCGGCGATCCGCGAACCGTCGATGATCACGCGGCCGTCGTGCACGATCCCGGTGGGCAGCACCACCCGGGCGCCGGCGAGAACCTTGCTAGGGGCCATCGGGTGGTTACCTCCGGGGAGTCGTAGAAGTGGTGTTCAGGAGGTCCCGGGCGAGGAGCCCGGCACCGAGGCATCCGGCGGTGTCCCCGAGGGCGGCGGGGACGATGGACGGCAGTTTCTGGAACGTGACACGGCGTTCGACCGCGGCCCGCAGGGGTGTGAACAAGGTTTCCCCCGCCTCGGCGAGCCCGCCACCGATGATCAGGGTGCGCGGGTCCAGCAGGGTGAGCGCGGTGACCAGGCCGTCGGCGAGCGCGTCGACGGCCTCCTGCCAGACGGCCAGCGCCCTCGGGTCGCCCGACTCGACGGCCTTGGCGCAGTCCGCCGCGTCCGCCGCGGGGTCGCCGGACGCCTCGGCCCAGGCCTGGCTGACGGCCGCCGCGGAGGCGAACCGCTCCAGACAGCCGTGCTGCCCGCACGGGCACGGGGACCCGCCGGGCCGTACGACGATGTGGCCGATCTCGCCCGCGAAGCCGTGCGCGCCCTCCTCGACGCCGCCGTTGATGCCGATGGCGCCCGCGATGCCGGTGCCCAGCGGGACGAACAGGAAGCGGTCCGCTCCCCGTCCGGCGCCGATCCGGCCCTCCGCGAGGCCGCCGGTGCGCACGTCGTGCCCGAGCGCGACGGGGATGCCGCCGAGCCGTTCGCCGAGCAGCCGGCGCAGCGGGACGTCGCGCCAGCCGAGGTTGGCGGCGTAGACCGCGACGCCGTTCTGCGCGTCGACGATGCCGGGGACGGCGACGCCGGCGGCCAGCGCGCTCTCGCCGAAGTGCTCCTCGCCGTAGGCGCGCAGTTCGGCGGCGAAGTCGAGGATGTCCTCGACGACGGCGTCGGGCCCGCGCTCACGGCCGGTCGCCCGGCGGGCCTGGTACAGCAGCGCGGGGTGGCCGGATGCCCGCGGCCGCGGGCTGTCGGGGTGGTCCGGGGAGGGCTCGGTGTCCACCCCGACGAGGGCGGCCTTCATCCCGGTGCCGCCCACATCGAGGGCGATGACGTGTCTCACGGGGGACAGTGTCGCGCTTTACCCCTGGAAAGGTCTAGTCCACTCACGGGATGGAGACCTTGTATCCGCATTCCGAGACATGACCGGGGCCGCGGAAGGGTGCCATCGGGGCCACGGAGGGGTGTGATCGGGGCCGAGGACGGAGCCGGAGAGGGGGGCGAAGCGGGCGCGGAGGGAGTGGTGAGGGGGCGAAGAGGGGGCGAAGTGGGGCGTTGAGGGGTCCTGAGGGAGGGGCCGTGCCGGCCCCCGGCCCCCGGCCCCCGGCCCCCGGCCCCCGGCCCCCGGCCCCCGGCCCCCGGCCCCCGGGCCCGGGATGCCCCGGGCCCGGCGTCTGTCGGTGCCGGGGGCTACCGTGCTGTCCATGGAAGAGCTGCCCGCGCGCGAACGGAGCATTCTCGCCCTGGAGCGCCGCGGCTTCCCCGGCCCCGGCGCCAAGGAGCGCGCCATACGCGAACAACTGGGCCTGGCCCCGGTCCGCTACTACCAGCTCCTGAACGCCCTGCTGAACGACCCGCGCGCCCTCGCGCACGACCCCGTCACGGTGAACAGGCTCCGCCGGGTCCGCGAATCCCGCCGCGACGAACGCTGAGCACGGGCAGGATCCAGCCCCTCCGGCGTTTGAGGAGCGGGGCCCCGGGGGCAGCGCCCCCATACGGGTCGGGTAGGGGCGGAGGGGGCGAGAGAACGTCTTGGCGGGGCGGGATCCGGGCATTCAGGGGGGAGGGACGCCCGGCCGGGTGGAGTGGGGGGTGCGTCCGGCGCCGCCCGGATAGGGTCGGCCCATGGGCAGCCACCCCGAATCCAAGGACTCCTTGCCGACTCCGGTGACCCCCGCCGGGCGCGACGCTCTGGAAGCGATCCTCACGCGCCCCGCCCGGACGGTCGTCGCACTCGACTTCGACGGAACCCTCGCCCCCATCGTCCCCGACCCCGACCGGGCCCGCGCCCACCCCGACGCGGTCCCGGTGCTCGCCGCTCTCGCTCCCAAGGTCGCCTCCGTCGCCGTCGTCACCGGCCGCCCGGCGGGTGTCGCCGTGCGTCACGGAGGCTTCGCGGGCGTGGCGGGGCTGGAGCACCTGGTCGTCCTCGGCCACTACGGCGCGGAGCGCTGGGACGCGGTCAGCGGCACCGTCACCGCGCCCGCCCCGCACCCGGGCGTGGCCGCCGTCCGTGCCGAACTGCCGGGGTTCCTCGACGGGATCGGCGCCTGGCAGGGCACCTGGATCGAGGAGAAGGGCCGCGCGGTCGCCGTGCACACGCGCCGTGCCGCCGATCCGCAGGCCGCGTTCGAGGCGTTGCGGGAGCCGCTGGGTGAGCTCGCCGCCCGGCACGGGCTGATCGTCGAGCCGGGGCGCATGGTCCTGGAGCTGCGCCCGCCGGGCATGGACAAGGGCGTCGCCCTCATGGAGTACGTCCGGGAGGCCGGGGCCGAGGCCGTGCTGTACGCGGGGGACGACCTGGGTGACCTGCCCGCGTTCGCCGCCGTCGACAAGCTCCGCTCCGACGGGGTTCCCGGGCTTCTGGTGTGCAGCGGCAGTTCCGAGGTCGCCGAGCTGGCCGAACGCGCCGACCTGGTGGTCGACGGGCCCGCCGGGGTCGTCCGGCTGCTTGCCGCCATCGCGGCCCGACTCGCCTGACCCGGCCGGCTCGTCACCGGGGTGGGCCGGGGTGGGGGCAGGGCTTGTTTCGCCCCCTCCGCCCCTACCCGTCCCGTACCCGGGGCTCCGCCCCGGACCTTGCTCCTCAAACGCCGGAGGGGCTGAAACTTCCCCGGCCGGGGCTGGAACCGTCTGGACCCTGCACCCGCAGCCGGAATCCGGCGCGAGGGGACGTGCCGGTACATCGATGCCCGTCGCCACCGACGGTCACTCCTCATCCAACGGCGACGGGCTGATGCACCGGCACGGCCCCGACCCACCCACCGGCCGGACCCGCGACCGCCGCACGCTCCTCCTCAGCCCTCCAGCGCGTGCAGTTGGTCCAGGAACCACTGGGCCGGGGGGAGGGCGGTGGCCGCGGCGGACAGGCGTTTGGTGCGCTCCGCGCGTTCGCCGGGCTGCATGGTGAGCGCCTCGTGCAGCGCCCGCGCCGTCCCGGTGATGTCGTACGGGTTCACGGAGATCGCGTCCTCGCCCAGTTCCTCGTACGCCCCGGCCTCCCGGGACAGGACCAGCGCGCAGCCCTCGTCGGAGACGACCGGGATCTCCTTGGCGACGAGGTTCATGCCGTCCCTGATGGGATTGACGAGGGCGACGTCGGCGAGCCGGTAGGCGGCGAGCGAGCGCGCGAAGTCGTCCTTCACGTGCAGGACCACCGGGGTCCAGCCGGGCGTCCCGTACCGGGAGTTGATCTCGTCGGCCACGCGCTGCACCTCGGCCGTGTAGTCCCGGTAGACCGCGAGGTCCTGCCGTGACGGGTAGGCGAACGCCACGTGGACGACCCGCTCGCGCCACTCGGGGTGGTCGTCGAGGAGCTGCCGGTACGCCAGCAGCCCCCGCACGATGTTCTTGGACAGCTCGGTCCGGTCGACGCGCACGATCGTCCGCCGGTCCGCGCCGATCTCCTCGCGCAGCGCGGCCATCCGTTCCCCGACGTCCGCCCGGTGCGAGCGCTCGCGCAGGAACTCGGCGTCCGCGCCGAGGCCGTGCACGCCGACGCGGGTCTCGCGCACCGGTGGCCGGGCGCCGTCCAGGTGCTCGATCGCGTGGGAGGACCCGCCCGAGGGCCAGGTGGCCCGGTAGCGGCCGGCTTCGGTCCCCTCCGCGCAGCGCATGAAGGCGGTGGCCCACCGCCAGGTCAGGAAGGCCACCCGGTCCGCGCCGAGCATGCCCGCCATCAGCTCCGCGCGGATGTCGTCGGGGAGCATCCGGAAGTAGTCCTCGGGCGCCCACGGGGTGTGGGAGAAGTGACCGATGCGCAGGTCGGGGCGCAGCTCGCGGAGCATCCCGGGCACCAGGCACAGGTGGTAGTCCTGGACCAGCACGGCCGCGCCGTCGGCCGCCTCCTCGGCCAGCGCCTCGGCGAAGGCGCGGTTGTAGGTCCGGTACGACTCCCACTGGCGCCGGAACTCGGCGTCGAAGACCGGCTCCAGCGGGGTCTGGTAGAGCAGGTGGTGCACGAACCACAGCACGGAGTTGGCGATGCCGTTGTACGCGTCGGCGTGCGTGGCGGCGTCGATGGCCAGCATTCGTACGCCGTCCTCGTGGACTCCGCGCCGGACGGCCTCCCGGTCGCCGTCGCCGAGGGCGGAGCAGACCCAGAGGGCGCCCGCGTCCGGCCCGATCGCCGAGAGTCCCGAGACGAGACCGCCGCCGCCGCGTCTGGCGTGCAGCGAGTCGTCCTCCTGTACCTCGTAGGTGACCGGGCCGCGGTTGGAGGCGACCAGAATCCTGTGGGCACCGTGCGTTGAAGCCATGCCTCGAAACCTAGCCCCGTCTCGAAACGCTCAAACGCGCCCTTCGGCCGTATGCGATCGGCGGCCGTCGGCGCCGGACTACGCGGCTTTGCGCGTCTGGTACTCGGAGATTTCGCTCATCGGCGGCCTTTCCTCCGTGTCCACGGAGTACGTGCGCGGCCGGAAACCGTCGCGGTCGCGCTCGAACTGGGTGAGGGCGGGGCGGATCAGGTGCCCGCGCGCCAGCCGGAGCTGTGCGGTGCGGTAGATGGCGGCGGCCATGCGGCCGAGCGCCTGGCCGTCCTGGTGGCGGTGTTTGCGCACCCCGACGTCGACCTGGGCGAGGGCGTCGAGGCCCACCAGGTGCAGGGCGTCGACGAGCATGCCCAGTTCGACGCCGTAGCCGACGGGGAAGGGGAGCTGTTCGAGCAGCGAGCGGCGGGCCGCGTACTCGCCGCCGAGCGGCTGGACGAAGCCCGCGAGCTGCGGCCAGTGCATGTTCAGGAGCGGGCGGGCCATCAGCTCGGTGACCCGGCCGCCCTGCCCGCCGCCGCCGGCCAGCGGGCGGTCGTACATGGCCTTGACCAGGTCGACGCCGGGTTCGGTGAGCAGCGGGCCCACGATCCCGGAGACGAAGTCGGACGAGAACTCCTTGAGGTCCGCGTCGATGAAACAGACGATGTCGCCGCTCGTCACGAGCAGCGACCGCCACAGCACCTCGCCCTTGCCGGGCACGGCCGGGATCCGCGGGAGGATGTCGTCGCGGTGCACGACCCGCGCGCCCGCGGCGGCGGCGACCGCGGCGGTGCGGTCGGTCGAGCCGGAGTCGACGACGACGATCTCGTCGACGAGGGGCACCTGCTGCATCAGGTCGTGGCGGATGATCGCGACGATCTCGCCGACCGTCTCCTCCTCGTTGAGCGCGGGCAGCACGACACTCACCGTCGACCCGGTGACGCGTTTGGCTGCCATGATCCTGTGGAGCGGGCGGTCGGTCGCGGACCAGGAGCGTGTGCTCAGCCAGCTTTCGACTTCTCTCAGCACCGTCTGCGGCTCCTCACTGTCTGATCACACGCTCTCATCGGCGTGCCCGCTGCGGCCAGCGGCAGATCGATTGCCGTCGTCTCGCGGTTCGGACGACTATCTCAACTGTCCTGGCCTTCGGTTACAGTCTTGAACAACGCGCATGACCATCGCATGTCCTGGATCGTCGGCGCGTATCGTGTTCAACAGTTCAACAATCAAATACCGCTCATCCAGAGGGGCAGAGGGATACGGCCCGATGAAGCCCCGGCAACCCTCCAGCCGGTCTCGTACCGATCGATGTCGATCGCGTCGCGAGGCTCCCGGCTAGGGAAGGTGCCAAATCCGTCTCACGGCGAAGTGCGCCGTGAGGAAGATGAGGAGAAAGGGCCTCGCCTCCATGGCTGCGCAGACAGTTGCAAGCACCACGAACTCCGCGGACGCGGTAGACCTCGGACCGGCCGCGGCGCTTTCCTGCCGCGAGTGCGGACACCGCGTCCCGCTCGGTCCGGTCTTCGCCTGCGAGGAGTGTTTCGGCCCGCTGGAGATCGCCTACGACTTCTCGGCCTACGACACCGAAGAACTCCGCAAGCGCATCGAAGCGGGACCCGCGAACATCTGGCGCTACGCGCCGCTGCTGCCCGTCCCCGCGGACGTGGCGGACAAGCCGAACATCAACCCCGGCTGGACCAAGCTCGTCCGGGCCGACAACCTGGCCCGTGAGCTCGGCGTCGACGCCGGAAAGCTCTTCGTCAAGGACGACTCCGGCAACCCGACGCACTCCTTCAAGGACCGCGTCGTCGCCCAGGCCATCGAAGCGGCCCGCGCCTTCGGATTCACCACCCTCTCCTGCTCCTCCACCGGCAACCTCGCCGGAGCGGTGGGCGCCGCGGCGGCCCGTGCCGGCTTCCGTTCCTGCGTGTTCATCCCGCACGACCTGGAGCAGGGCAAGGTCGTCATGGCCGCGGTCTACGGCGGCGAGCTCGTCGGCATCGAGGGCAACTACGACGACGTGAACCGTTTCTGCTCCGAGCTGATCGGGGACCCGGCCGGCGAGGGCTGGGGCTTCGTCAACGTCAACCTGCGGCCCTACTACGCCGAGGGCTCCAAGACCCTGGCGTACGAGATCTGCGAGCAGCTCGGCTGGAAGCTCCCCGACCAGCTCGTCGTGCCGATCGCCTCCGGCTCCCAGCTCACGAAGATCGACAAGGGGCTCCAGGAGCTGATCAAGCTCGGCCTCGTCGAGGACAAGCCGTACAAGATCTTCGGCGCCCAGGCCGAGGGCTGCTCCCCGGTGTCCGTCGCCTACAAGGCCGGCCACGACGTCGTACGGCCGCAGAAGCCGGACACCATCGCCAAGTCGCTCGCCATCGGGAACCCGGCGGACGGCCCGTACGTGCTCGACATCGCCCGGCGTACCGGCGGTGCGGTGGAGGACGTGAACGACGAGCAGATCGTGGACGCGATCAAGCTGCTCGCGCGCACCGAGGGCATCTTCGCGGAGACGGCGGGCGGTGTGACCGTCGGTGTCACCCGCAAGCTGATCGAGAACGGCCTCCTGGACCCGGCCCTCACCACGGTCGTGCTGAACACCGGCGACGGCCTCAAGACCCTGGACGCGGTGGCCTCCGACACCGGGCTGACCGCGACCATCCGCCCGAACCTCGACTCCTTCCGAGAGGCTGGCCTCGCATCATGAGCGTCAACGTCCGCATCCCCACCATCCTGCGCACCTACACCGGTGGCGCCGCCGAGGTGACGGCCGAGGGCGCGACCCTCGCCGAGGTCATCAGCGACCTGGAGAAGAACCACACGGGCATCGCCGCGCGCGTCCTGGACGACCAGGGCAAGCTGCGCCGCTTCGTCAACGTGTACGTCAACGACGACGACGTGCGCTTCGAGCAGGGACTGGAGACGGCGACTCCGGACGGTGTCGGCGTTTCGATCATTCCGGCCGTCGCCGGAGGCTGATCGTTACCCTCGGTAATGCCGAACACATTGCGTTCACAGAATTGCCCCCTCCGTGAGACAAGCGGAGGGGGCAATTCTGTAGGGTTGAACGCGCTAGAGTTGGGGAAGTCGCTTCAATTTTGATGTTGGTTTCATGCCGGGCGCATATGAGTGACCGTTCTCCGGGCGACAAGAAGTAGCCAAAGTGACTCACCTTTTTGGGCATTTTATGGCATTTGCGGGGCCCGACTTGCCCTGAATCCTTGCACATTCTCCGCATATCATTGATCGGCCATGCCCAGAATTCTCGTCCGATTGACCTGTTGCAGAGGGCAGTTGGACAGATACATTCAGCCGCGGTCGACGCGTTCCGGCGCACACCCCCAACCGTTGGGGGGTGAGGTCTGACCCGGATCCGCGAAGTGCGGATCTGTGCAAGGGCCAGTAATAGGGGAGTTAGGCATGGCTCAGGGCACCGTCAAGTGGTTCAACGCGGAGAAGGGGTACGGCTTCATCGCGGTCGACGGTGGTGCGGACGTCTTCGTGCACTACAGCGCGATTCAGATGGACGGCTACCGCACCCTTGAAGAGGGTCAGCGAGTGGAGTTCGAGATCTCGCAGGGCCAGAAGGGTCCGCAGGCGGACATGGTCAAACTCGCCGTTTGATCGGGCGCGAACGACCACCGACTCACTCACGCACGAGGGGCCCGCATCCCACCAGGGGTGCGGGCCCCTCGTGCGTCCTCGGTCGGCCTCCCGCCCCGCGTACGCCCGCGCGCCCCGGTGTGGACCCGTGCGGGGACTGGGTCGGGGGGCTGTTTTCGTGAGAGGCGCTCGCGCCCGCCCGTCGCCCGACCGCCACCCCTCGATGAGCTCGCTTTCGCGAGCGCACCTTGCACTCGACGGGGTCGAGTGCTAATCATTGGCGTTAGCACTCTCCCAGTGAGAGTGACAGAACTTGGATCGGGCCGGCGAGGCTCGCGGGCCTGTGGGGCAAGGAACCACAGGGCACGAGGGCCGTCCGTCGCGGGCGCGGGCGCGATCCGGAGCAATCCACCCCGTCCGGGAGGACCACTTCACATGGCCAAGATCATCGCGTTCGACGAGGAGGCACGGCGCGGCCTCGAGCGCGGCATGAACCAGCTCGCGGACGCCGTCAAGGTGACGCTCGGCCCCAAGGGTCGCAACGTCGTTCTCGAGAAGAAGTGGGGCGCCCCCACGATCACCAACGATGGTGTCTCCATCGCCAAGGAGATCGAGCTCGAGGACCCGTACGAGAAGATCGGCGCCGAGCTGGTCAAGGAAGTCGCCAAGAAGACGGACGACGTCGCCGGCGACGGTACGACCACGGCGACCGTGCTGGCCCAGGCGCTCGTGCGCGAGGGTCTGCGCAACGTCGCCGCCGGCGCCAACCCGATGGCTCTCAAGCGCGGTATCGAGAAGGCCGTCGAGGCCGTCTCCGGTGCCCTGCTGGAGCAGGCGAAGGATGTCGAGACCAAGGAGCAGATCGCTTCCACGGCCTCCATCTCCGCCGCCGACACCCAGATCGGCGAGCTCATCGCCGAGGCGATGGACAAGGTCGGTAAGGAAGGCGTCATCACCGTCGAGGAGTCCCAGACCTTCGGTCTGGAGCTGGAGCTCACCGAGGGTATGCGCTTCGACAAGGGCTACATCTCGGCGTACTTCGCCACCGACATGGAGCGTATGGAGGCCGTCCTCGACGACCCGTACATCCTGATCGCGAACTCCAAGATCGCGAACGTGAAGGACCTGCTCCCGCTCCTCGAGAAGGTCATGCAGGGCGGCAAGCCGCTGCTGATCATCGCCGAGGACGTCGAGGGCGAGGCCCTGTCGACCCTGGTCGTCAACAAGATCCGTGGCACCTTCAAGTCCGTCGCCGTCAAGGCCCCGGGCTTCGGTGACCGCCGCAAGGCCATGCTCGGCGACATCGCCATCCTCACGGGCGGCGAGGTCATCTCCGAGGAGGTCGGCCTCAAGCTGGAGAACGCGGGTCTGGACCTGCTGGGCCGTGCCCGCAAGGTCGTCATCACCAAGGACGAGACCACGATCGTCGACGGCTCCGGCTCTGCCGACCAGGTCGCCGGCCGTGTGAACCAGATCCGTGCCGAGATCGAGAACTCGGACTCGGACTACGACCGCGAGAAGCTCCAGGAGCGTCTGGCGAAGCTGGCCGGCGGCGTGGCCGTCATCAAGGCCGGTGCCGCCACCGAGGTCGAGCTCAAGGAGCGCAAGCACCGCATCGAGGACGCCGTTCGCAACGCGAAGGCGGCCGTCGAGGAGGGCATCGTCGCCGGTGGTGGCGTGGCCCTGCTCCAGGCTTCCTCGGTCTTCGAGAAGCTCGAGCTCACCGGTGACGAGGCGACCGGCGCCAACGCCGTCCGTCTGGCCCTGGAGGCCCCGCTCAAGCAGATCGCCGTCAACGGTGGCCTCGAGGGTGGCGTCATCGTCGAGAAGGTGCGCAACCTTCCCGTCGGCCACGGCCTGAACGCCGCGACCGGTGAGTACGTCGACATGATCGCCGAAGGCATCATCGACCCGGCGAAGGTGACGCGTTCCGCTCTGCAGAACGCCGCCTCCATCGCCGCGCTGTTCCTGACCACCGAGGCCGTCATCGCCGACAAGCCGGAGAAGGCCTCCGCGGCCGCTCCGGGCGGCATGCCGGGCGGTGACATGGACTTCTGATCGACCCCGGTCGATCAACCGTCCTGACGTTCCGAGGGCGGCACCTTCCCGCGAGGGAGGGTGCCGCCCTCGGGCGTTTCCCGGCCCGGCCCCGACGTCTCCCGCGACGTCTCGCGGGGGCGGGGCGGCCCCGTGACGTGGCCCGGATCACAGGAATGAGTCCGGGGGCGGCGGAATGCCCCGCCCGGTGCGGAGGTTGACGCTGACGAGCAGTTGATGCATGTGCACATACCGCACGGAATCTCCTGTATCGCAGACCACTCGACGTCATACCGACCACCTCTCCTAGGAGCCCCCACGTGACCGCTGACGCCGCGTCCCGCGCAGCCGAGATCCTGTCCCGTCCCGTCTCCATCAACGGCCTGACCGTCCCGAACCGGATCGCCATGGCCCCGATGACCCGGATGTTCTCGCCGGGCGGCGTACCGGGAGAGGACGTGGTCGGCTACTACTCCCGCCGTGCCGCCGCGGGCGTCGGCCTGATCGTCACCGAGGGCACCTACGTCGGCCACGACTCGGCCGGACAGAGCGACGCGGTGCCGCGCTTCCACGGCGAGGACCAGCTCGCCGGATGGGCGAACGTCGCCGACGCCGTGCACACGGCGGGCGGCACGATCGTCCCGCAGCTCTGGCACATAGGCATGGTCCGCAAGACCGGCGAGCCGCCCTTCACCGACGCCCCGCCGGTCGGCCCCTCCGGCCTCTACAAGGAGGGTGCCGAGGTCACCGGCAAGAGCATGACCCAGCAGGACCTCGACGACGTCATCGAGGCGTTCGCCACGGCTGCCGCCGACGCCGAGCGCATCGGCTTCGACGGTGTCGAACTCCACGGCGCCCACGGCTACCTGCTCGACCAGTTCCACTGGGCGGGCACCAACCGGCGCGAGGACGCCTACGGCGGCGACCCGGTGGCCCGTACGAAGTTCTCGGCGGAGATCGTCGCCGCGGTGCGCGCGGCCGTCTCGCCCGAGTTCCCCGTCATCTTCCGCTACTCGCAGTGGAAGCAGCAGGCGTACGACGCCCGGCTCGCGGAGACCCCGGAGGAGCTGGAGGCGATCCTCGCCCCGCTCGCCGCGGCCGGAGTGGACTCCTTCCACGCCTCCACGCGCCGCTACTGGGTGCCCGAGTTCGACGGCTCCGACCTCAACCTCGCCGGCTGGACGAAGAAGCTGACGGGCAAGCCCACCATCACCGTCGGCTCGGTCGGGCTGGACGGCGACTTCATCAAGGCCTTCGTGGGCGAGGGCTCGCCGGTCAAGGGCATCGACGACCTCCTCGACCGCATGGAGCGCGACGAGTTCGACCTGGTGGCCGTCGGCCGCGCGCTCCTCCAGGACCCGGAGTGGGCCGCGAAGGTCCTGGCCGGCCGCTTCGACGAGCTCGCGCCGTACGACGCGGCGGCGCTGGGCTCGCTGAGCTGACAGCTTCCCGGAAACGGGGGGAACGGGGGAGGGACGGCGCCCGCTGTACGCGGGTGCCGTCCCTTTTTGCGCTCTTCCGGTCAGCCGAGGTGCGCGACGAAGGCACCCCAGGCTGCGGCACCGAAGGCGATCACCGGGCCGGGGTTCTTGGAGTCCCGGACCGGGACGAGGTCGGGGTGGCTCACGCCGAGGGCGACTTCCAGGCAGTCGCCGCCGCTTGCTCCGCTGTAGCTGGACTTGTGCCAAGTGGCCTTGCTCAGGGCGTACTCAGGGCTGTCGCTCATGCGCGTAATCCTCTGCCACCGAGTGGACCAGAGCCAGTGATTCGTGCGGTGAGAGTGCGCTGGCCGCAAGGAGATGGAAGGTCAGGTCGTGGTGGGCGACAGTGGCCGGGTCGTCTTCCAGTCGGCCTGTTCCCAGACCTTGCAGGTAAGCAAGAGGTGCTGCGCCGTCGAAGGTCATCAGCTTGAGGGAGCCCTCCATGGCCATGTGGGCTCCTGCTGCGAAGGGCAGCACTTGCACGATGACCCTGTGCTCCTCGGCCAGGGTGGCAATGTGACGTAAGGCCTCGGCCATGACCGGCCACGTCCCGACCCTTCGGCGCAGTACAGCCTCGTCAAGGATCGCCCACAACAACGGCTTTGTTGGATCGTCGAGCAGGCGTGCACGGTCCAGCCGGGCCGCGACCAAGTCATCGATGGCCTGCACTGTTGCCGTCGGGAGACCCCGCCGGAACATCGCCTGGGCATACCCCCGTGTCTGCAACAGGCCGGGGACGAGCGCCGGCGCATACTCCCTGATCGCCGCCGCCAAGGCCTCCGCCTCCGCCGCTTCGACGAAGTGGTCCGGGTACTTCGACCTGGCCAGGGCCCTGCAATTGCGCTCGAAGAAGCCCCTGGTTCCGAGGATCTCGTCTATCCGGACGGCGTATTCGAGCTGCAACCGCCGTGTCCCCGACTCCAGTTGGCCGATGAACGAACCGCTGACGAAGAGCGGTTCGCCCAGTTCGGACTGGCTGAGGCCGGCGTTCTCGCGGGCGTGCCGCAGCTCCGCGCCGATCATGGCGCGCGGGGAGGAGGAGGGGTCGAGGTCCTTGGGGTGGGGCATGGCGACTTCCCGTCCAACAGGTGGGGTTGTTGGAGCGCCGACTCTGGCCAGGCTACGGGCATGCCGGTCACGCTGGGTGGTGAAAGGGAACACTCAGCGTGGAGGGATCGGTGGGTATGGAGATGACGTCCGGCGAGGAGTACGCGATCGACGTGCGGGACGGACGGCTCGGGCAGGTGATGGGGCGCGAGGGCGGTCTCGTACAACTGCGGCCGCCCGGCGGGGGGATCGAGTGGGACTGTCCGCCCGAGGCCCTCGGGGAGGCTCCGCCGGGCGAGGTGCTGCGGGCCCGGGTGCGGCGGCTCAACGCGGAGGGGCGGCTGCCCTGACCCGGTGCCGGGCACGGGGCCCGCTCTCGGGCCCCGGCTTGCCTAGAGATTCCCCATGGGCTCGATGTCGACCTTGACCGGGGTGCCCCAGATCCGCAGCACCTCGTAGTCGGTGAACTCGTGGACGAGGCGGTAGGCCATGCCGGGGCGGGGGGCCCGGCGCTCGGCGGCGAGGAAGCGCTCGGCTTCCTGGCGGTCGCGGCGGGGGGTGCCGCACAGGAGCCACGTCTGGCCGTTCCAGACCTCCGGGAGCCAGCGCTGCTGGGGCTGGGGGCGGTCGCCGCGCACGCCGTAGCGGGACATCGTGCGGTCGGGCAGCTCGTCCGGGGCGGGCGCCCGGCCGTGCGTGTACGCGTCGTTGACCTCGGTGCGGCGGGCGGTGCGGCGGCGGGTCTCGCAGAGCAGACAGCGGTCCGGGGCACTCTCGTCCACCGGGCCGTTCGGGTGCTCGGAGCAGCGGGTGGTCGGCTTGGCCGTCGTCACCGTCTCGTCCAGCAGGTCCAGGGCCCGCTTCAGGTCCGCCTTGACCTCGTGCAGCTTGGCGTCGGGGGTGTCGGCGTTCAAGGCGTCGCCGTGCTCTCCGAGCAGCCGCAGAGCACGGCCCAGGGCGGTCAGCTGTGCGTGGTTCATGCCCCCAGCCTCGCACGCGCCACCGACAGCACGGCTACACGGCGGCCTGCTCCGCCCGCCGGGCCGGTGACCGGCCGTCGAGGCCGCTGTCGAGCCCGCCGTCGAGACCGTTGTCGCGGATGCCGCCGAGGCCGAAGAAGTAGGTGGCCGCGAAACCGACCACGTACCCCGTCAGCAGACCGCCCGCGTAGATGGCCGCGGTGACGGCGAGGCCCCGGTTGCCGGACAGCAGCGGGAACAGGGCCAGCCCTGAGGGGCCGATGGCGGTCGAGCCGACGTGGTCGCCCAGCATCGAGAAGAAGCCGATGAACGCGCCGCCCGCCGCTCCGCCCGCGCAGGCCGTGACGAAGGGCCGGCCGAGGGGAAGGGAGACTCCGTAGATCAGGGGTTCGCCGACGCCGAGGAGACCGGCCGGGAGCGCCGATCTGATCGTCGTGCGCAGCGAGGTGTCGTGGCGCAGCCGGACGTACACCGCGAGGGCGGCGCCGACCTGGCCCGCGCCCGCCATGGCGAGCACGGGCAGCAGGACGGTGTAGCCCTGCTGCTCGATGAGCGTGGTGTGGATGGGGATGAGGGCCTGGTGCAGGCCGAGCATCACCAGGGGGAGGAACAGGGCGCCGAGGACGAGCCCGGCGAGGGCGCCGGTGGTGGAGAGCAGCCAGGCGGCGGCGGTGCCGATGGCGGCGGAGAGCTCACCGGCCGCGTACATCAGCGCGTACAGGGTCACCAGGCCGGTGAGCAGCACGGTCAGGGTGGGGGTGACCAGGACGTCCAGGGTGGGCGGGACCCAGCGGCGGCACCACTTCTCCACGTACGTCCCGAGCAGGGCCGCGGCCAGGGCGCCCAGGACACCGCCCTGGCCGGGGGCGAGCGTCACACCGAGGACGGTCACCTTGGCGACCCCCGCGTACACGACGACGGCGGCCACCGCGCCGCCGAGGACCGGGGTGCCGCCGAACACCTTGGCCGTGTTGTGGCCCACGAAGACGGCGATCAGCGCCATGAACCCGGAGGCGATGGCGGTCAGCGCGGGGGTGAGGTCCCTCAGCACGCCGAGGTTGATCAGCAGGCCGTTGAGGCCGGCGATCACCCCGCAGCCGATCAGGGCCGGGATCAGCGGCACGAAGACGTCCGCGATCCGCCGCAGGAACAGCTTGAGCGGGGTGGCGTTGCGGCGGGAGCGGGCGGCCCTCAGCTCGGCGCCGCGCAGGGCGAGCAGGTCCGCGGTCGTCGAGGTGGTCGAGGTGGTCGTGGGTCCGGTGGCGTCCGGGGCGGCCGGTCCGGCGGTGGGCACCGGTTCCGTGCCGTGCGGGGCGTTCGTCAGCAGGGCCTCGAACGCGGGGGTCACCCGGGCGGCCGTGCCGGGGCCCAGGACGATCTGGTACGAGCCGTCGTCCGCGACGAGGCCGAGGACGGCGGGCAGGGCCCGCAGGCCCGGCCCGTCCACCAGACCGGGGTCCCGCAGACCCAGCCGGAGCCGGGTCATGCAGTGGGCGACGGTGAGGACGTTCGCGGGACCGCCCACGAGGGGGAGGATCGCCGCTGCTGTGGTGGAGTCGGGGGTGCTCACTCCCCGAGCGTGCTGGTCAGCCGGCCGAAGCCGCCAGCGCGGCGCGCAGATGGCCCCCCGACTCCTCCAGAAGGCGGGCGGCGGTGGGCCCGTCGAGTCCGCCGAGGATGGTCAGGATGGCGTTCTTCACCTCGCCGTCAGTGGCGGCGAGCGCGCGCTCGATCTCCTCGTCGGAGGCCCCGGTGGCGAGTTCGACGATGCGTCGGGAGCGGGCCCGCAGCTTCTCGTTCGAGGCCCGAACGTCGACCATCAGGTTCCCGTACGTCTTGCCGAGCCGGATCATCGTGATCGTCGAGAGCATGTTCAGGACGAGCTTCTGCGCGGTGCCGGACTTCAGCCGGGTCGAGCCCGTGAGCAGTTCGGGGCCGACCACGACCTCGATGCCGTGATCCGCGGCGGAGGCGAGCGCGCTGTCCGCGTTGCAGGACAGGCCGATCGTGAGCGCGCCCTGTTTGCGGGCGTGCTCGACCGCGCCGACGGCGTACGGGGTGCGGCCCGAGGCGGAGACGCCGACCACGGTGTCGTCGGCCGTCAGGGCGAGCGCGTCCAGGTCGGCCGCCGCGAGTTCCCGCGAGTCCTCGGCGCCCTCGATCGAGGTGATCACGGCGTCGGGGCCGCCCGCGATCAGCCCGACGACCCGGGAGGGATCGGTGTTGAACGTGGGCGGGCACTCGGAGGCGTCCAGGATGCCGAGGCGGCCCGCGGTGCCGGCGCCCGCGTAGACGAGCCGGCCGCCGCGGGACATGCGCTCCGCGATGCCGTCGATCGCGGCGGCGATGTGTGGGAGCTGCGTGGCGACGGCCGCGGGCACCGTCGTGTCCTCGCCGTTCATGAGCCGCGCGATCTCCAGCGTGGGCAGCCGGTCGATCTCCGACAGTTCGGGGCGGAACGCCTCGGTGGTCAGCGTCTCCAACTCTGCTCGAAGATCGCCGTGGTTGGACATGGAGGTCATGGAGAGGCGGCTCTTTCCGATGAGGTCGTGCGGAGCGGCTACCGGCCGCCGCGCGGGGAGTGGCGGTGCGCCAGGGCCTCGTACGAGGCGGACAGCGCGGGCGCCGCCGTGTCGTAGGTGCGCTGGGCGACCCCCACGAACAGACAGTCCACCACCAGGAGCTGGCTGGTCCGCGACGACATGGCCGCCGGGCGCAGCTCGCTCTCGCGGGCGGCCGAGGTGGTGAGGACGTGGTCGGCGTACTGCGCGACCGGTCCGCCCGGACGGCCGGTGATCGCCACCGTCGTCGCCCCGTGCTCGAAGGCGACGCGGAGCGGTTCGATGACGTCGCCGGTCGAGCCGGAGTGCGTGACGGCTATCGCCACGTCCTTGGCGCGCAGTTGGACCGCGCTGGTCACCGCGAGGTGCGGGTCGATGTGCGCGAAGGCCATGACCCCGATCCGCATGAGCTTCTGCTGGAGGTCCTGGGCGACGAGCCCGGACGCGCCGACGCCGTAGACGTCGACGCGGCGGGCGGCGGCGATGGCGGCCACGGCGGCGGCGAGCTGGACCGTGTCGAGCGCGGCGGCGGTGTCGGCGAGGGTCTGCTGTTCGTCGTAGGCGAGCTTGGCGACGACGTCGGCGATGGGATCGTCGACCGCTATGTCCGCGGTGACGGCGGGGGCCCGGCCCGACTGCTGCTGGGCGGCGAGTCCGGCGAGCGCGAGGCGCAGGTCCCGGTAGCCGGGGTAGCCGAGGATGCGGGCCGTGCGCACGACCGTGGCCTCGCTGGTGCCGGTGAGCTCGGCGAGTCCGGTGACCGTGAGGGCCGCGCATCCGGCCGGGTCACCGGCGACGGCCTCGGCGACCCGCTGCATGGAGCGTGTCATCGAGGGCGCGAGGGTCCGCACCTTGGCGGCGAGGGCCGCGGGGGCGGGGGGTGCCGCACCCGCGAAAATTTCCTTCACGTCATGGGTCACACCATGAAAGATATTTTCCTTTGGGGTGAACGGTCAAGGGTGCGCACAATAGGGACATGGACCCCACCGGCAGCCCCCTCAGCCCTCTGGAGCAGGCGTTGCACGCGGCGCGCGCCCGTGTGCTCGCCGACCTGATAACAGGCCAGGTGGCCGAGGCGGACGTCGTCTCCCTGGTCGAGGACTCGGTGGTGCAGCGCCGCTGGTGGGTCGAGCAGTGGCCGGACGGCGTCGAGTTCGTCGCCGGGCTCGTCGCCCAGGACGTGCAGGACGCGCTCCTGGAGCGGCACGGACGGTGGCCGCTGTGCCCGGTGTGCACCTCCGGCGGCCCGCACGCCCTGGACGTCGAGCCCGAACTGGGCCCCGACCCGCACTGGGTGTGCCACGAGGCCGGTGTGAAGATCTCCCCCGTCGGCTCGCTCGGCTCGGCGACCGGCACGAACCCGCCCTCGTGACCGTCTACATCGATCCGCCCACCTGGCCGGGGCACGGCCGTGTCTGGTCCCACCTGATCAGTGACGTCTCGTACGACGAACTCCACGCGTTCGCCGAGGAGCTGGGCGCGCCCCCGCGGGCCTTCGAGCGCGACCACTACGACATCCCCTCGCACCGCTACGCCGACGCGGTCGCCGCCGGAGCGGTGGAGGTCAGCAGCCGCGAGGTCGTACGGCTGCTGCACGGCGCGGGACTGCGCCGCCGCAAGCGGGGCGTCCGGCCTTAGAGCGGACAGGGGCGCCCGGCCTCAGGGCGGACCGGGCGCCCGGCCTCAGGGCGGACACGGGCCAGGTCGTGCCCTCAGGCCTCGCGGGAGTACAGCCTCAAGGACTCCTCCAGGTCGTGCAGTTCGTGGGCGGCCTTCTCCACCTCCTCGCTCGCCCGGGTGAAACCGGCGCGGGCGATGACCCGTTGCGAGGGGGCGTTGTCCCGCTCGATGGCGGCGAACAGGAGCTTGACGTCGTCGCGGGCGAGGGCGGTCTCCGCCAGGGCGCGCAGGGCCTCGGTGGCGTAGCCGTAGCCGCGGGCGTTCTCCGCGAGGTCGTAGCCGACCTCGGCGCGCCCCTCCTCGTCGGGCAGGCCGTGGAAGCCGATCGCGCCGACCGCGTGTCCGTCCTCGCGCCGTACGAGCACGAACATCCCCCACTCCGGCCGGTGCACCCCCTTCTCGTAGGAGCTCGCGACCATCCCGGCGGCCTCCCGGGTGCCGTGGAACGGGCCGCCCTCGATCCACTCGAAGCCGCCCGTGCCGCCCGCGCGCAGGTCGGCGGCGGCGGCCGGGGTGACGCCCTGGAGGGTCAGCCGCTCGGTGCCGATCACCAGGTTGTTGTTCCAGCGCCACTCGCTGAGCGGTTCACGGCCGGGCAGGTCACCGCGTCCGGTGGCCCACAGGAGTGTGCTCCACGGGGCGTCCGGCTCGGGCCGCGCGTGCGGGAAGATCCGGCCGAGGACCCAGGCGCACAGCTCGGCCGGCGGCTCGTACGGCAGGCCGAGGCCCTCGGCGATGTCGTGCGTGTGCAGCAGGACCTCGGCGACCCCCATCGCGGCGAAGCCCTCGCGGTTCGCGCTGCGGAACGGGTACGGGTGGAAGGCGCGTACCTCGCGCGGGGTCGTGCGGACGGTGGCGGCGAGCAGGGCGCCGGTCGTCTCGATCACGTCGACGACGCCCGCGTTGTCCGTGCCCTCGTCCATCGTGATCTCGAACGGTACGTAGGCCGTGGTGGCCCGGCCCGCCAACTGTCCGGCGTACGCGATGAGATCACCGGCGATGTGCTCGGCTGTGTGCCGGCAGTTCCACTCCAGGCGTCCCGCCCGTGCGCCCTCCCAGTCGTGTGCGGCCGCCGTCCGCAGCAGCGTGGCGCAGCTCGCGACGGCTTCCTCGATCCGGTCCCCACCCGTGTCAGTCATGCGGCCGAGAATAGGTCGGATCGCGTCGCCGGGCCTATGGCATTACTCGCCGTCCCCGTCCTGCGAGCCCCACAAGCTTCTTTCGCCCCCTCCGCCCCTGCCCTTCCCGTCCCTGGGGCTCCGCCCCAGACCCCGCTCCTCAAACGCCGGAGGGGCTGAAACTTTTCCGCCGGAGGGGCTGAAACGGTCCTGCCGGAGGGGCTGGATCATTCTCCGGTCAGCGATGCCAGTTCGGTCTCCATGTTCCGGTGGGCCGGAGCGGTCCAGGTGTGGCGGCCGTAGGTGGTTCTGAACAGGCGTGGCAGGGCGAGGAGTTGGTGGAGAACCGCCGCGCGGCCCGCGCGGAAGGCGTCGTCGGGGACGAAGGCGTACTCCTCGCGGACGGCGGCCGTGTAGGCGGCGTACGCGGCCGGGGGCGAGGCCAGGATCGCGAGATCCGCGTCGCACAGGACGGCGCCGTCGGTGTCGTCGTCGGCGGGGTCGTGGGAGACGGTGAGGCGGACGAGCCGGGCGACCTCGGCCGTGCGGTCCGGGGCGACGCCCAGTTCGTCCAGCGCGCGTTCGGCGAGCCGGGCGGAGCGTTCCTCGTTCTCCGAGCGGTCCGGGAGGTACACGGCGTCGTGGAACCAGGCGGCCAGGCGCACGGCGGCCGGATCGCCGGCGCGCTCCCCGTGGGCCTCCAGCACGTCGATGTGGCCGAGGACCGCGAGGAGATGATCGGTGGTGTGGTACCGGCGCTGCGGTTCGGCCCAGCGGTCCAGGAGGTTCTCCGCGTACGGCCCCGGCGCGGGTCCGGCCCCGTCGCCGTCCCGTGCGGCCAGGACGGTGTCCGCCCAGCGCTTCGTCAGTTCCTCGTGGGCCGGGTGGCGGTTGCTCTCTGCTGCCATGCGTCCATTGTCCCCGCCGCCGCGGCCCCCGGCGTGGTGCCCTCCGTGGTGCCGTCCGCCGGTGCCGGGCCCGTCCGTGAGCGGAACGTGCGGCGGTAGGCGTCCGGAGGCACGCCCACCGTGCGGTTGAAGTGCCGGCGCAGTGTCGTGGCGGTTCCCATGCCGGTGGCCGCCGCGATGGCCTCGACGCCCGCGTCGGTGGTCTCCAGCAACTCCTGGGCGTGACGGATGCGTTGGATCAGCAGCCACTGGAGCGGGGTCGTGCCGGTCACCGACCTGAAGTGGCGGCCCAGATTGCGCGAGCTCATCCGCGCCCGGCGGGCCAGGTCCTCCACGGTCAGCGGACGGTCCAGCCGCTCGATGACCCAGGGGAACAACTCGGCGAGCGGGTGGTGGTCGGGGGCGGGTACCGGGGTGCTGACGAACTGGGCCTGGCCGCCGTCCCGGTGCGGGGGCACGACCAGGTTGCGGGCGACGGTGTTGGCGACCGAGGACCCGTGGTCGAGGCGGACGAGGTGCAGACACAGGTCCATGGCGGCGGCCTTGCCCGCGGAGGTCAACACGTCGCCGTCGTCCACGTAGAGGACGTCCGGGTCCACCCGCACCCGGGGATGGCGGGCGGCCAGCGCCCGGGTGTGCGCCCAGTGCGTGGTCGCGCGCCTCCCGTCCAGCAGCCCTGCGGCGGCCAGGACGAAGGCTCCGGTGCACAGGGAGGCCACGCGCGCACCCGCCTCGTGGGCCGCGCGCACCGCGTTGACGAGGTCAGCGGGCGGTTCCCGGTCGATGTCGGCCCAGCCCGGGACGATCACCGTGTCGGCGCGGGGGAGGTGGTCGAGGCCGTGGTCGGGCTCCAGCCGGAACGGGCCGACGCGCACGGCCCCGGGCCCGCAGACCGCGAGGTCGTACCAGGGGACCCGCACCGCGTCCGGCTTGGATCCGAAGACCTCGCAGGCCAGGCCCAGTTCGAAGTGCAGCATCCCGTCGGTGACGGCCAGCGCGACAGAGGTCATGTCCGGAATTGTACGGGGCGTGGCGTTCCGGACACTCGTGCGGAGCGTTCCCTCTCGCCAGGATGTCCTTACAGATCAAGGCAGTTCACTTCGAGCACGGGGGAGAACCCATGAAGGCGGGTCAGGCGGTGACGGTGTTCGGCGCGTACGGGCACACGGGCCGGTTCGTGGTGGCCGAACTGCTGGAGCGCGGGTTCACCCCGGTCCTCTCCGGCCGGGACGCCGAGAAGCTGAAGGACCTGGCGGCCTCGTGGCCGGGCCTGGACGTCCGGCCGGCCACGGTCGGGGACCCGGCGTCCCTCGACCACGCGCTGGCCGGTGCCGTGGCGGTGGTCAACTGTGCCGGACCCTTCGCCACGACGGCCGCCCCCGTGATCGAGGCGGCCCTGCGCGCGGGCATCCCGTACCTGGACGTGGCGGCCGAGATCGAGGCCAACCTCGACACGTTCACGCAGTTCGCCGGGCGGGCCGAGGCGGCGGGCGCGGTGATCGTCCCGGCCATGGCGTTCTACGGCGGCCTCGGCGACCTGCTGGTCACCGCCGCGATGGGTGAGTGGACGGCGGCCGACGAGGCCCACATCGCGTACGGGCTGAGCGGCTGGCACCCCACCCCCGGGACGCGCGAGGCGGGCGCGGTCTCCCGGGAGCGGCGCGGCGGCCGGCGCGTCCGCTACACGGAGGGGCGGCTGGAGTACGTCCAGGACACTCCGCCCACCCTGGAGTGGCCGTTCCCCGACCCGACGGGTCCGCGTGCCGTCATCGGGGAGTTCTCGATGGCCGACGTGGTCACCGTGCCCAGCCACTTCGCCGTCCCCGAGGTGCGCACCTACATGACCGTCGAGGCGGCCGGGGAACTGGCGGCCCCGGACACCCCGGCTCCGCGCGCGGCCGACGAGCGCGGGCGGTCGGAACAGACCTTCGTCGTCGACGCCGTGGTGCGCTCCGGCGGCGCCGAACGCCGGGCCGTGGCGCGGGGCCGGGACATCTACGCCGTCACCGCGCCGCTCGTGGTGGAGGCGCTCGACCGCGTCGTGACCGGACGCACCAGGACGACCGGCGTCGCCTCCGCCGGCGGGATCTTCGACGCCCCGGACTTCCTCCGCGCGCTCGCCCCGCACATCTCCGTGGAACTGGGCGGGTAGCGGGCGGCCGGACGGCGAGCCCCCGCGGACGCCGGTATTTCCGGACCGCGGCCCCTAGCGTGGAGTCATGATTCCTCAAGACGCACACGATGTACGGGATCCGGAACTGCCCGGTCTGCTCCTGCGCACCGAGCGCGACGCGCTGATCCCGCTGCTGCGGGCCCGCCCGGAGGACGACTTCTCCCGTCCGACGGCCGGGTGTCCGGCGTGGACGGTGCGGGACGTGCTCGCGCACTGCTCGGCCGTGCTGACCCGGGTCGTCGAGCGCCGTTTCGAACCGGGGGTGTTCGAGTCCGAGTCCAACGACCGTGACATCGCCGAGCGCGCCGACTGGCCGACGGAGCGGGTGATCGACGAGCTGGAACGCGGGATGACCGAGGCGGGCCCGGCGATCGCCCGGACCAGGGGCGCCCTCGACGCGGTCGCGCTCGGCGAGTGGATCCACGCCGGAGACGTGCGCGAGGCGTTCGGCGAACCCGGCGCCTACGAGGGCGAGGGACTTCCCCACGCCCTCGCCCTCCTGGCCCGCTACAGCCGGGAGAGCGGCCGGGTGCCGCTGCACGCCGACCTCGACCAGCTCGACGACCCGCTTCTCCTGGGCGGTATCCCCGGCGACCGCCCCCCGGCCCGCTACATCGGCGGGGCCGGGACCCTCGTACGGCTCTGCTCGGGCCGGCCGGTCCCGAGGACGACGGTGTACGAGCTGGTGGGGGCGCGGGAGGAGGAGCTCAACCTGTTCGGGTGACCCGGCCGGCCGACGGGCCACCGGCTACTTGAGATACACGAGCCCGTCGGCCGTGACCGTGGGCCGCCCGCCGGTGCCGACGACCACGAGTTTCACCGTGTGCTTCGCGGCGGTGGTCCAGGTGGTCGCCCAGAGGGCGTCGCGGTACTTCGTGGTCGTCGACCTCAGATCCAGGGTGGCGGTCTTCTTGCCGTCCACGTACACGTACACCTGGCCGGAGGTCGCGGCGCGCGAGACCACCAGGGCCGCCGAGCGTCCGGTGAACGTCCAGGTCAGCGACGCGTTCTTCGTGGAGCTGCCGTACGACTTGCCGCCCAGGTAGCCGCTCGACGACTTGGACGTCCAGGTGCCGGACTTCTTGGCCGCGCTCTCCTGGAGGATCACGGGGGTGCCGCTCACCGAGTCCGAGCGGGCGTTGCCGGCCTTGTCGTACGCGGTCATCCTCCAGGTCGTGGCGACACCGGACTTGGTGGTGAGGCCCGCGCTCGTGACGGTCGGACCGTACGTCCTGGCGACCGGGGCGGTCAGGCGGACCTCCTTCAGCCCCTTCGCGTCGGTGGCCTTCCACCTCAGGGTGACCGGGACGGCCGTGGTGCTCACCGTGCCGGTGCGCAGCGCGAGATTCGGCCTGGTGGAGAAGAGGGGCGGGGTGGTGTCGGCGGGGGTGGGGGCCTTCGTGGTGGGTGAGGCCGTGGGCGCCGGGGTGGTGGCCTTGATCGTGGGCGAGGTCGTCGCGGCGGGGGGTGTGGCGGTCGTCGTGGGCGGGGCGGTCGTGGCGGGGGCCGTGAGGGTCGGGGTGGGCGAGGGGGACTCGGCGACGACGGTGACGTCCTCGGTGACCGCGGTCCTGCCGGACTGGTGGACGCCCCGCACGGCGACCTTGTGGGTCCCCGGGGTCAGGCTCACCTCGGCGGAGGAGGCGGTCCCGGCGACGGTGGCCGCGGCCTCGCCGTCGACCAGGACGTCGTACCGGCCGACCAGCGAGGCCGGGGTGGAGGCCGACCACTTCACGGTGACGGCGGTGTCGGTGGGGACGGTGGTGCCGGACACGCCGGTACCGGTGACCGAGTCGAGCTTGAGCCCCTCGACCGTCCCGCCCGCCCAGGCGCGGACCGTGGGCAGCAGGGCGTAGTAGGCGTCGCCCGGGCACACGGTGTTGTAGCCGTCGCGGTGGCCGTGGATGACGGGGAAGGTCATCCTGGTCCCCGCTTCCCACGTCTGGCGGAAGTAGTTCGGCCCGCTCGCGCCCGCCGTGAGGGTGGCGGTGCCCGTCGGGTCGACGCCGTACTGGCCGAGCTTCCACGCGGCGAGCCGGGCGACCGAGGTCATCGCCTCCTTCGGCGGCGCCACGTCGCTGTAGTCACCGATGATCGCGATGCCCGTGGTCTCGGAGTTGAAGCCGTAGGCGTGCGCGCCCATCACGGGCCGGTCGACGCCGCCCTTGCGGCCCTCGTAGATCGTGCCGCACTTGTCGACGAGGAAGTTGTAGCCGATGTCCTTCCAGGTCAACTGCTGCACGTCGTAGGCGTAGACGGCCCGGATGACGGCCGGGGCCTCCGCGCACGTGTAGTCGTTGGAGGTGGCGGTGTGGTGCAGCACCACCGCCTTGATCCTCCCGCCCGGCAGATAGCCGGGCTCCTCCGGGCTGATGGACTCGTCGGCGCCCCAGCCCGCGCGCGAGGTGATCGGCGGGCGGGGCACGGTGGACTGCGGGGCCGGGGGAACGGTCGTGGTCGCGGTCGGCGAGGCGGACTCCGGGGCGGAGCCGGTCGAGGAAGGGCTCGCGCTCCCGCTGGACGGCGGTGTCGGCGACTCCGTGGGTACGGCGGAGTCCGTCGGGTCGGACGAGGGCTCGGAGGTCAGGGACGCGGACGGGTCGGGAGAGGAGGTCTCCGCGGGCTCGTCCGTCGCGGTCGGGCCGGTCGGGTCCGCCGGGTCGGCGGTGCCGGTCGGGTCGGCCGGGTCCATCACGAACCCGGCCGGCTCCCACGAGGCCGCGTCGCCCGGGTCGATCATGTCCAGTCGCAGGCTCTCGGGCAGCCGCCGCGACGGCGCGCCGGACATCCGCACCTGCACCCCGTCGGAGGGGTCCACCCACGCCGGAGCGGTCCCGCCGCGGGACGCGCCCTCCTCGCCCTCGCCGCTGTCACCGTCCAGCCGCAGCCACTTCGACCACGTGTGGCGCGCGGTGTCCCGGGTCCGGACCTCGATCGGGCCGGTCACCCGTGCGGACGGCTCGGCCCAGGTGATCCCCAGCATGCTGAAGGGAGCGGTGTCCCGCCGGTCGAGCCGCGCGGACGTGCCGCCGTCGGTCACCGTCAGCGCGGCGGTCGTCGTACGCGTCCTGATCGGCCCGGACGCGCCGTCACTCCCGCCGGTCCCGCCCGTCCCCCGGATCACCAGGGTTCCGGAGACCGCCGCGACCGCCAGAACGGCGGCACCCCACCCACGTCGTCGCACTGCCCCACCCCTCCACACGACCATCACATGATCTTCACACGCGAGAAGGTTATATGAAAGATCAACTACAGCGGCGGACGGGATCTTCTCGCACCCCCGCCCCCGCCCGCGTACTCTGGATTGGACTAGACCTATAGCGGCCCAAGGGAAGAGGTCCGATGACTGAGCGGAAGAGCGCGGTCCTGGAGGTGATCGCCCTCGGCGTGGAGGACGCGGTCGCCGCTCAGGCCGGCGGTGCGGACCGGCTGGAGCTGGTCACGGACATGGCGGCCGACGGACTGACCCCGTCGGTGGAGACCTTCGCCGGGATCCGCGCTTCCGTCGACATCGCGCTGCGCGTGATGCTGCGCCTGTCCGACGGCTTCTCCGCGGGCGGCACGGCGGGCGTCGACGCTCTCGTGCGGGCCGCGGGCGAACTGCGGGCCGCGGGCGCGGACGAGTTCGTGCTCGGGTTCCTCGACGAGCACGGGAGTCCCGACCTGGCCGCCGTCGAGCGGATCGTCGCCGAACTGGACGGCTGCCGCTGGACGTTCCACCGCGCGATCGACCGCGCCGCCGACCGGGACGCGCTGCGCAAGCAGCTCGGCGACCTGCCCGGCCTCGACGCCTATCTGACCGCCGGGTCCCCGACGGGTGTCGACGACGGGCTCTCCGTCCTCGCCGCCGAGGCCGCCCGCCGCGGCGAACCGGGGTACGAGCCGCGGATCATGGTCGGCGGCGGGCTGCGCCTCGACCATCTGCCGGAGCTGCGCGCGGCGGGCCTCGACGCCTTCCACATCGGTGGCGCCGCGCGTCCGGAGGGCTGGACGGGGCCGGTCTCCGCGGAGTCGGTACGGGAGTGGCGGACCGCCGTCGACGCCTAGGCGGCCGGTTCTCCGGCCCGGGAGGTCACGGATCCATCTCCGCCTCGTAGTTGTTGTGTTGTGAGAGTCACGTGTCGATCACCGCGCGGCTTTTCGCGTGCATATTTGATCTGCCTCGATCGCCCGGGGCATGACAATCACACGGATGTGCGTGCCGGCGAACGCGGTGCGGCAGCACAGCAGCATCAGGGGGACAGGGCTTCATGCCATCCATACGCAGCCGCACGCTCGCGGCGGCCGCCGCCGTGATCGCGGCCGTCATGATCACCACCACGGCCTGTGACAGCGGGAAGGACGACGAGGGGGCCGCCGCGCGGCCCTCGTCGTCCGCCCAGGCCGACAAGGGCGTCGACACCGGCCAGGACGACGGCTCCGTCTCGATCGGCGGCTACAAACTGCCCGACGGCATTCCCACCGAACTCAGCGGCGCCGCCCTGGACAAGTGGAAGAACGGGGGGTGGCAGGACTACAGCGACTGGGCCACCAAGGCGGAGGACTTCGCCAACCCGTACATCAAGGACTTCTGGTCGCCGGAGAAGATGGCGCAGGCCAAGGCCAGCATCCCGGTCGTCCGGGCGGGCAGCACCAGTTCGGGATCGGGCAGCGGCGCCACCTCCTACCTGCCCGACGGCAAGGTGAGGAAGCAGACCGCCGCCAAGGTCAAGAGCACCTATCACCACTACGCGCCGCCCGTCGGCAAGATGTTCTTCTCCTCGCCCGAGGGCAACATGGTCTGCTCGGCCGCCGTCGTCACCGACCCGGCGCACCCCGGCAAGTCCAACCTGGTGTGGACCGCGGGCCACTGCGTGCACGCGGGCAAGGGCGGCGGCTGGTACCGCAACATCGCCTTCGTCCCCTCGTACAACAACGGCGCGAGCCTGACCAGCCGGCAGATCACCAACCCGCGCGCCAAGTCGGTCTCCCCGTACGGCATCTGGTGGGCCGACTGGGCCACCACGTCCTCCCAGTGGATGAAGGGCGGCGGCCACACGGGCAACGCGGCCTCCGGGTACGACTACGCCGTCCTCCACGTCAAGCCCGAGAGCGGCGGCAAGTCCCTTCAGGAGCAGCTCGGTTCGGCCCTGCCGGTGTGGTTCGGAGCGCCGGCCGCCAACAAGGTCACGTCCATGAAGGTCCGCGGCTACCCGGCCGAGGCGCCCTACGACGGCTCGAAGATGTACGACTGCCACGGCGCCACCAAGCGGTTCGTGCTCGCGAGCAACGTCCCCGCCCAGTACATGATCGGCTGCACCATGAACGGCGGCGCGTCCGGCGGGCCTTGGTTCATGAGCCACAACGGCCGGACCTATCTGGTCTCCAACAACTCCCTGAGCGACCGCAAGACGTTCATCACCGGGCCACGCCTCGGCGAGAACGCCAAGCAGGTCTACCTGGCGACCAGCCGAAAGTTCAAGTAGCCCCTGGCGCACAGCGGTTCACGGCCCCCGGCATCCGTGCCGGGGGCCGTCCGCGTCCGTACCAGGGGGCGGCCCGCGTCCGCGCCGGGGCCGTCGTCCGGTCAGGCCAGTTCGGCCGGGAGCGGCGCCGCGTGGGTCACGATCAGCCCCGAGACCGCCCGGGTGAGCGCCACGTACAGGCGGCGCAGCCCGGTGCGCTCGTCCGGCTCGCCGTCCACGACGGCGCCCGGCTCGTCCAGCACCACGTAGTCGTACTCCAGGCCCTTCGCGAGGGAGGCCGGCACCAGTGTCAGCCGGGTCTCGGCCGTCGTCTCCTCGCCCGGACCGATGTACGTCCGCCCGGCCGCCGTCAGCGCCTCGGCGAGCACCGGGATCCGGGTGTCGGCGGCGATCAGTCCGACCGACCCCTCCTGGCCCAGCAGTTCCTCCACCGCGCCCAGGACCTCGGCGTCCGCCGTACGCGCGCGCACCTCGAAGTGGCCCGGGTTCTCCCGCACCGAGGCGACGGGCGTGAGGCCGGGCGCGATGTGCGGCAGCAGCCGGGACGCGTAGGTGATCACGTCCGTGGGGACACGGAAACCCGCGGTCAGCTCCTCGACGACCGCGTCGCCCTTGCCCAGATGCCCGAGGGCCTCCTCCCAGCTCCGGGTCGCCCACGGGGTCGTCCCCTGCGCCAGGTCCCCGAGCACGGTCGCCGACCCCGTCGTGCAGCGCCGGCCCACGGCGCGGTACTGCATCGGCGACAGGTCCTGCGCCTCGTCGAGCACCACGTGCCCGAGGGAGTGCGTGCGCTGGACGAGATCGGTGGCCTCGTCGATCAGCACGGCGTCGGCGGCCGACCACTTCGCGCTCTTCACGCTGCGCACCGGCTTCGCCCAGAGGATCTCCTTCTGCTCGGCCTCGTCCAGCAGCCCCTCCGCGTGCGCGGCGAGGAAACCGGCGTCGGTCAGCAGCCGGAGCACCAGCTTCGCGGGGTCGACCTGCGGCCAGATCGCCTTCACGGCGGCCTTCACGGCGGGGTTGCGGGCGACGGCGTCCTGCACCCGGTCGTCCGGCGCCTCGCCGGAACGCTCCATCTGGACCAGCACGGTGTGCGCGATCCGCTGCGGAAGGGCCTGGTGGGCGGCGCCGTACCGGATGTCCCGGTCCAGCAGCTCCCGGACGATCTCCTCCAGCTCGTACGCGGGAACGCGCCAGCGCCGTGACCCCCTGACCACCATCACGGGCTCGGTGGGGACGGTCACGTGCGAGCGCACGGCCCGGCGCAGCACCTCGGCCATCCGGGCGTCGCCCTTGATCACGGCCGCGGGCGCGTCGTCGCTTCCGCGCACCTCGACGTGCGCGACGAGGTCGTCGACGGTCGCCTGCCTGACCTCCAGCTCGCCGAGCGCGGGCAGGACCTGCTCGATGTAGTGCAGGAAGGACTTGTTCGGTCCGATCACCAGGGTGCCGGTGCGGGCGAGCCGTTCCCGGTGCGCGTACAGCAGATAGGCGACCCGGTGCAGGCCGACGGCGGTCTTCCCGGTGCCGGGACCTCCCTGCACACAGACCGAACCGGACAGCCCGGACCGTACGATCTCGTCCTGCTCGGGCTGGATGGTCGCCACGATGTCGCGCATCGGGCCGACGCGCGGGCGCTCGATCTCCTGCTGGAGCAGCTTGCTGGTGGCCGCGGCCTCGGCCGGGTCGGAGAGGTGCTCGTCCTCGTACGCCGTGAGGTCGCCTCCGGTGTAGCCGAACCGCCGGCGCAGCCCGACGTCCATCGGGTCCTTCTTCGAGGCCCGGTAGAACGGCTGCGACACCGGCGCGCGCCAGTCGATGACCATCGGGTCGCCGTCGGCGTCGTGGACATGCCGGCGCCCGATGTAGAACCGCTCGCCCTCGGCGCCCTCCGCCAGGTCGGAGCCCGGGGCGTGCAGATAGTCGAGCCGCCCGAAGAAGAGCGGGGTGTGGCTGAGGTCGGCGAGGGCCTTGATGCGCTCGGTGATCTGGCGGTGCAGCACCTCGGCGTTCACCCAGTTCGCGGTGACGTCGCGGATGTCGAGGTTCTCCGCGTCCTCACGCATCGCGCGGAGCGCCGAACGGGAGTGGGTGAGGTGGGAGCGCTCGCGGGAGAGGGGATCGTCGGACTCGGAAGGGGCGCCGGGCGGACCGTCGGACAGGGTGGACACGGGGAATTGCCTCCGGAAACCTGCTGTGGGGGTGCTGCGGGAGTGCCGTGGTGCTTCTGGCGGTGCTGCGCGAGTGGTGCAGATCGTGAATCGCCACGGATTCCGTCGGGAATCCCTGCGGAATCCGCGGTGATTCCGGGTGCCGTCCGGTTTCCGGCCGGGCGGCGGCACTCCGTCGAGGGAGGCGGGCAAGACCGAAGATTCTAGGCGAAGGATGGATGCCGGGGCCAATGGTTTTTCCGCGTCCGGGCGCCGCGTCCTCCCGGTGCCCACGTGGCGCCTCAGGGCTCGGCCCGGGAGTCCCTAGGGGGCGGGGTCCGTCGTGAGGCGTACGGCGGGTGGCCCGGAGCGGTACCTGAGGGGTGGGCGAGGTTCGGTCCATGGACCGACGCCGTTCGGGTCGGTGTGGCCGCACCATGGAGATATGAGCGCAGCCACTTTCACCCCAGGTCCTGCCCATCCCGGGCCGGTCGCGCGTGGCGCGACGGCCGTCACTTCCACCCAGCACCGCCACCGCTTCGGCGACGCGCTGAAGGCCGTCAAGGTGTTCGGGCGCGCGGCCATCGAGGTCGTCCTGCTCGGCGAGTACGGCGAAGAAGCCGGCGTACGCCGCCGCTGAACGCGTACGCCCGCTTCTTCGCCGGGCGGCTACTCGGTGTCGGCCAGGATCTCGTCGGCGTCCATGATCCGGTAGGCGTAGCCCTGTTCCGCCAGGAAGCGCTGGCGGTGGGCGGCGAAGTCCTGGTCGATCGTGTCGCGGGCGACCACGGAGTAGAAGTGGGCCTGGTGACCGTCGGCCTTCGGGCGCAGGACGCGGCCCAGCCGCTGGGCCTCCTCCTGGCGGGAGCCGAAGGTACCCGAGACCTGGATGGCCACCGTGGCCTCCGGCAGGTCGATCGAGAAGTTCGCGACCTTGGACACGACGAGCACGCTGATCTCGCCCTCGCGGAACGCGTCGAACAGCTTCTCCCGCTGCGCGTTGCTGGTCTCGCCCTTGATCACCGGCGCGTTCAGGTGCTCACCCAGCTCGTCGAGCTGGTCGATGTACTGGCCGATCACGAGGATCTGCTGACCGGCGAACCGGCGGACCAGCGCCTCGGTCACCTTCCGCTTGGTCGCGGTGGTGGCGCAGAAGCGGTACTTCTCCTCGTTCTCGGCGGTGGCGTACGCGAGCCGCTCGGAGTCGGTGAGGTTCACCCGCACCTCGACACAGTCGGCCGGCGCGATGTAGCCCTGCGCCTCGATCTCCTTCCAGGGCGCGTCGAACCGCTTGGG
The DNA here is from genome assembly GCF_044763015.1 of Streptomyces sp. NPDC096324. NCBI lineage: Bacteria > Bacillati > Actinomycetota > Actinomycetes > Kitasatosporales > Streptomycetaceae > Streptomyces > Streptomyces sp. NPDC096324. Next base: position 214,667 of record NZ_JBIWFK010000007.1, read on the forward strand.
CCCGATGAGCGAGAAGACGTCCGACTCGCGCCCGTCCTCCCGCACCAGCGTGGCGGTCAGCCCCAGCCGGCGCCGGGCCTGGAGGTCGGCGGTGAACTTGAAGACCGGCGCGGGCAGCAGGTGGACCTCGTCGTAGAGGATCAGGCCCCAGTCGCGGGAGTCGAAGAGCTCCAGGTGCGGGTAGACGCCCTTCCGCCGGGTCGTCAGCACCTGGTAGGTGGCGATGGTGACCGGGCGGATCTCCTTGCGGGTGCCGCTGTACTCGCCGATCTCGTCCTCGGTCAGCGAGGTCCGCTTCACCAGCTCGTGCTTCCACTGCCGGGCGGAGACGGTGTTGGTGACGAGGATGAGCGTGGTCGCCTTGGCCTCCGCCATCGCACCGGCCCCGACGAGCGTCTTGCCCGCGCCGCAGGGCAGCACGACCACGCCGGAGCCGCCGTGCCAGAAGTTCTCCACGGCCTGCCGCTGGTAGGGCCGCAGCGCCCAGCCGGTCTCGTCGAGCTCGATGGCGTGCGCCTCACCGTCGACGTACCCGGCGAGGTCCTCGGCCGGCCAGCCCAGCTTCAGCAGGGTCTGCTTGATCTGGCCTCGCTCGGAGGGGTGCACGGCCACGGTGTCCGGGTCGATCCGGTTGCCGACGAGCGGGGCGATCCGCTTGGAGCGCAGCACCTCCTCGAGGACGGGCCGGTCGGTGGTGGTCAGGACGAGCCCGTGGGCCGGGTGCTTGCTCAGCGTGAGGCGTCCGTAGCGGTCCATCGTCTCGGCGATGTCCACGAGCAGCGCGTGCGGGACCGGATAGCGGCTGAACTCGACGAGCGCGTCCACGACCTGCTCGGCGTCGTGCCCGGCGGCCCGCGCGTTCCACAGGCCGAGCGGGGTCACCCGGTAGGTGTGGATGTGCTCGGGCGCCCGCTCCAGCTCGGCGAAGGGGGCGATGACCCGACGGCAGGCGTCGGCCAGATCGTGATCGACTTCCAGCAGCAGCGTTTTGTCGGACTGGACGATGAGGGGTCCGTTCACACCCGTCCCTTTCTGCGTGGCGGCACCCGGCGCGGATGCTCGGCCAAACGTCCAGTGTGCCCTACCGGCGGGCGGTCACGGCTGGTCGTCGGCCAGCTCCGCGACCCCCGTGACCCGGTGCAGCGGATAGGTGCGGACCTCGTCCGCCGTGTGGTCGTACGCCGTCACGAAGCCGCCCTCGACCCGGATGGGGGCGATGACGCGCTGGCTGGCCGCGCCCTCGGCGTTGACATAGCCGATCCACACCGCCTCGCCCGTCATGACGGCGGCCTGCATGGTCGCGAGGGTCTCGGCGGAGCTGGTGCGGGGCAGGGCGCCGTTGCCGGGACGCCCGGCGGCCGAGTCGTCCTTGCGCGGAGCCGTGGAGGCGAGGTCACCGGCGCGGATCGCGCGGATCGCGGCGCCGAGGAGTGTGGCGTCGGGGACCGGCGGGCCGTCCGGGACGGGTTCGGGGGCCGTGCGCGGCGGCGTGCGGTGGGCGTGCGCCCGGCTGATCAGCACGTCGCCCTCCGCCGACTCGGCGGCCGGCGCGAAGCCCATCGACCGCAGACCGGTGAGGAGCGTCGTCGGGTCGGCCTGCGCGACCAGCACCGTCGGCGCGATCCGCCGCAGCCCGAACTCCTGGGAGCGCTTGTCGGCGATGATCTCGTTGAGCACCGCCTCGTCGTCGCAGCGGACGTACGCCGAGGCCGCCCCGATCCGCAGATGACCGTGCCGGCGCGCCATGTCGTCGATCAGGTAGGCGAGGGGCTGCGGGACCGGCGTGCGGGAGTGGGCGGCGAGGAAGGCGTGCAGGTCGGACGCCGAACGGCCCGCGTCGAGCGCCCGGCGCACCGAGGCCGGGGTGAAGCGGTAGACCGTCGCCCCGCCCTTGGACTCGACGTCCGCGAGCACCCCGAGCGTGTCGGCCAGCGGACGTTCCAGCGGGCCGGGCGCGACCGCCGTCAGATCCGCCTGGAGCAGGACGTGGTCGAGCGGCTCGGGCAGCAGCGGCGCGAGGAGGGCGGCGGCCCGGGCCGCCGCCGCGGCCCGCTCGGCGGGGGAGCGGGGTACGGCGGCCGGCACGGCGGCGGCCACCGGGGAGCGCCGCTTGTGCGCGGGAAGCCTGTCGCCCGGACCCTCCGGCTCCGCCGCCCGCGCGCCCGCCGGGGCGGGCAGGCCCAGCAGCGCCCGCCCCTGCGCGGACAGCGCGCCCCGGCCGGTCACCCCGAGCAGCTCCGTCTCGGAGAGCGTCCAGCGGGCCAGCCGGGCCCGCAGGTCGTCCGGCGAGGGCCGGACGCTGCGCGAGGGCCGTTCCCAGTACAGCCGGGCGAGGAGCGAGTCCGCGTCGGCGGAGGCGCCCTCGGGGAGCTCGGCGAGCAGGGCGAGGACGCGGTGGCGGACCTCGGGTGCCGCGGAGCGGTCGAGGTTCGGGCCGAGCGCCGAGAGCGTACGGTCCTTCGCGTCCCGTCCGCCGACGAGACCGGCCGTGCGGGTCGCCGCGAGCCACGCCGTGGCGAGCCGCGCCCAGCGCTCCGCGGCGGGCAGCTCCAGCCACGCGTCGTACGCGGGTGTCGCCGCGTAGCGTTCGTCCGCCTCGCCGTCCGAGGCCACCAGGCCCGCCGCGTAGGCGAGTTCCACCCAGAACGCGGCGACCGGTTCGGGGACGTCGAGCGCCACCGCCGTCCGCTTCAGGTCCCGCACGCTCAGACCGCCCGCGCGCAGCACGGCGGGGCCGCCCTCGTGCCAGTCCTTCAGCAGTTCCTCGACGGTCGCCAGTGTCGTGTACGCCTGACCGGCCGCGGCGGCGTCCACAGCCTGTGGACGGTGGGTCGTCGCGGCCTCGACCGCGGGCGGCACCGGTTCGGTCACCCGGTGCGCGCGGCCCGCCCGCAGATGCAGGGCGACCTCCCGGGGCAGCACGACCGTGCCCGGCGCCGTCGGCAGCAGCAGCCCCCGTGCGATCAGCCAGCGCAGATGCGCCGCGGGTTCGGCCGTCACCTGCCCGTACGGCGGACCCCACACCAGCCGGGACAGCACCTCCACCGCCTCGGCGGGCGCCTCGTCGAGCAGGGCCGACATCCGGCTCCGGTCGGAGAACAGGGCGCTCAGCGAGGCCACCGCCGACACGGAGTCATGGGTGGACGCCAGCCCCGCCGCGGCCACGATCTCCTGGATGCGCCCCGGCGACATGCCCGCGGTGGCCTCGCCGACGGTCGGTCCGAGTCCCGTCGGGGACGGGTGCTGAGGGGAGGGCGCGAGCAGTTCACGTGCCGTGCGGACGAGCCGGAGCCGGTCGTCGGCCCCCCACAGGAGCGCCTGCTCGCGCAGCGTCCCGAGCGCGTGCGGGAAGGCGGCCGTGACCGCCGGGTCGCCGTCGTCGCCCGCCAGCAGCCCGAGCAGTTCGTCGTACGTCGCCGGCTCCCGCGCCACCGCCAGCGCCTCGGCCGTCCGGAGCGTGAAACGGTCCAGCCGCTCCAGGGCGCGCACGACCGACGCCCGGGTGCCCGCCCGTGTGGCGAGCTGGGTGAGATCCGTGGGGACGGGGGTGATCAGGTCCGGCCGGGACCGCAGGAGGGCGGACAGCGAGGCGTCGTCCCGCGCGCGGAGTGCTTCCGCCAGGGACCGCGGGGCGGTCGTCTCGGGGCTCATCCTGTCAACGGTAGCGGGTGGCACGCCCGCCGGACCCGGCCCCCGGCCGGTGGACCGCCGGGGCGCCCCCGCGATCCAGGACCTGTCATCACATTCCCGCCCGCCCCGCCACCCCGCCCGCCTCCCGACGACCGTTCTCCAGCGCCGCGCGCGCCGCCAGACGACCGTTCTCCGGCGCCGCGCCCCCTCCCGGCCCCCAGCCCCCGGCCCCTGGACGTCTCCCGGCTCCGGCACGCCTCCCCGTGCCCGGTCCCGGTGCCGCACACGTCTGCCGGTGCCCGGCCCCCTGCACGTGTCCCGGCCCCCGGCTCCGGCCCGTCTCCCCGCGCCCGGTCCCGGCGTCGCGTGTCCACCGGTGGCCCGCCGCCCGGCGTCTCGCACGTCTTCCGGCGGCCGGATCCCGGTGGGATGACGCGCCTCGCACGGCAGGCCGAGCCCCGGACCGGACGTTCTCGCGCGGGGGAGAACCGGTACCTTCGTCCCCACGGGGTATCCAACGCACCGGCCCCGGAGGGGACTTCGTGGGGATCGAGAGCGACCAGCTTGTCTTCGACTACCTGAGCCGGGTCGGCGACCTGGCCCAGCAGCGCCAGTTGCCGTCGGGCACCCGCATGCGCCTGGTCACGGAACTGCGCGAGGAGATCGGCCGCCGCCGGGCCGGAGCCGGCGCCGACACCCCCGCCGCGGTCCGCCGCATCCTCGACCGCCTCGGCACCCCCGACGAGATCGTCGCGGCGGCCGGACGGGGCACCCCCGGCGACGAGTCCGGCGCCCGGACCCGGGCCGCCGTGCCCTCCCAGCGCGCCACCGAACGGGAGGAGCGCCCCAAGGGACTGCGCCGCGTCGTCCCCCGCCCCCGCCCGGCCCAGGAGCGGCCCGCCGAGAGCGCCGGCGCCGACGTGCCGTCCCCGCCCCATCTGGCGAGCGCGGCCGAACTGGGCGACAGCGCGACCCGGCCCGACTGGTGGCGCGCCACCGACAGTCCCTTCGGACTCGGCGACAGCGTGCCGGGGTTCGTCGGCGGCGTGGAGATCCCCGAACTGCTCAAGCCGCCGCCGGGGGACGAGGACGGCGGTCCCGGGAAGGAGACGAACCCGGCCGAGGAGCCGGCGGCACCGGACCCCGAGGACGAGCCGGCCGCCGAGACCACCACCGCGCGCCGCCTGCCCCGCCGGCTCCTCCCGCGTCTCGGCGGCTACGCCAACCCGCTGCTCCTGCTCGCCGCCGCCCTCCTCGTCGCGGGCGCGGTCCTCGGCAACTGGTTCGCGCTCGGCCTCGGCTGGCTGATCGCCTACGGCTCGCGCCGGCTGACCCGGGCGGAGTCGAAGTGGGCCGTCCTCGTCCTGCCGGGACTGTCCGCCACGGCCGGCATCGTCTGGCTCTGGGGCCGCTCGGACGGCCGGTGGGGCGACCCCGTCGCCGCGGGCCACATGAACGAGGCGATGGCCGAGACCTGGCCCTTCGTCGTCCGCGGCGCGGCGATCGCCTCGGCCCTGTACCTGGTCTGGCGCTCCCAGCGAAGGCGCTGAGCCCGGCCTCCGAGCCCGGCCTCGGCGAAAAGGCGTGGACCGGTCTCCCGGAGGTCTGGGCACAATGGCGCATATGACCTCACCCGCGCTGACCGTCGGCTTCGACCTCGACATGACCCTGATCGACTCCCGCCCCGGGATCCACGCCTGCTTCGAGGCGCTGGCGGCACGGACGGGGACGTACATCGACTGCGACCTGGTGGTCACACGGCTCGGGCCCCCGCTGGAGCAGGAAATCGCCCACTGGTTCCCGGCCGAGGACATAGCGGCGATGGCCGGTCTCTACCGCGAGATGTACCCGGAGCACGCGATCACCGGCTCGCTCGCGATGCCCGGCGCGCGCGAGGCCGTCACGGCGGTACGGGCGGCGGGCGGCCGCGCGGTCGTCGTGACCGCGAAGTGGGAGCCCAACGCCAGGCTGCACCTGGACCACCTCGCCATCGACGCGGACGAAGTGGTCGGCAACCTGTGGGCCGAACAGAAGGCGGTCGCGCTGCGGGAGCACGGTGCGAGCGTGTACGTCGGCGACCACACCGGCGACGTACGCGGGGCGCGCACGGCACGGGCGTACAGCGTGGCCGTGGCGACCGGGCCGTGCGACGCGGAGGAACTGCGCGCGGCGGGCGCGGACGTCGTCCTCGGCGATCTCACCGAGTTCCCGGCGTGGCTGGAGAACCACCGCTGAGGGCACGCCGGACCCGGCACCGGCCGGAACCGCCGCTGCCGTCAGGGGCGACCGCCGTCAGGGGCGATCGCGTCGGGAACGACCGCCGTCAGGAACGGGCGGCTCGGGCGCGGCGGCGGCCCTGCGCGGCGGACTGGAGCACGCCCGCGGCGGCCAGCAGGAATCCGACGCCCATGAGCATGCTCAAGCCGAACATGTAGAACGGAAAAGGCTTCGTGCCGAACAACAGCGGGGCCACGGTGACCAGTGTGGCCAACGCTCCGATGAAGAACACGATGGCACCGGCACGGATCAGCCCGTCACCGGCTTCAGTGGAATTCGCTTGGGTTTTGTCACGCACCCCACCAGGGTAGTTCCCTGCGCGAAGGAACAATCCAGCGACGTCTTGTCACGAGCCGACGGACCATTAGCCTTGGTACCGGCGGGTCGGCGGACCCGCTGTAGTGCTATCCAGAGGCGTTTAACGGGCAGTTGCCCCTGCAACCACCCGAGCCGTTCCCCGAGAAGTTCCCGACGAGTACGAGGACGAGGACAGACGTGCCCACCGGCAAAGTCAAGTGGTTCAACACTGAGAAGGGCTTCGGCTTTCTCTCCCGTGACGACGGCGGCGACGTCTTCGTCCATTCCTCGGTCCTGCCCGCCGGAGTAGACGCCCTCAAGCCCGGCCAGCGTGTCGAGTTCGGCGTCGTCGCCGGTCAGCGCGGCGATCAGGCCCTTTCGGTGACTCTTCTGGAACCGGCCCCGTCGGTCGCGGCCGCCCAGCGCCGTAAACCGGACGAACTGGCCTCCATCGTCCAGGACCTGACGACCCTGCTCGAGAACATCACGCCCACCCTGGAACAGGGCCGCTACCCGGACAAGACCTCCGGAAAGCAGATCGCCGGCCTGCTGCGCGCGGTCGCCGACCAGCTCGACGTGTGAGGCCCGGGCGAGGACCGGGGACCAGGGATCAGGGGAAAGCCAGCGCGTCCGGTCCGAGGGGCGGTACGAGCCCCTCGGCCGCCGCACGGGTGAGCAGCCCGCGGACCGCCGCGTATCCGGGCTCGCCCAGATCGGCCGTGAACTCGTTGACGTACAGGCCGATGTGCTGGTCCGCGACGCCCGGGTCCATCTCCTGGGCGTGCTCCAGGACGTAGGCGCGGGAGGCCTCGGGGTCGTCCCAGGCGGCGCGGACCGAGGCGCGGGCGGCCTCGGCGAGCTCCAGGAGCCGCTCGGCTCCCAGCGACCGCCTGGCGATGATCGCGCCCAGCGGGATCGGCAGCCCGGTGGTCCGCTCCCAGTGCTCGCCCATGTCGGCGAGCTTGTGCAGCCCGTAGTTCTGGTACGTGAAGCGCGCCTCGTGGATGACGAGCCCCGCGTCGACCTTCCCGTCCCGCACGGCCGGCATGATCTCGTGGAACGGCATGACCACGATCTCGCCGACCCCGCCGGGAACCGTGTCCGCCGCCCACAGCCGGAACAGCAGGTACGCCGTCGACCGCTCGCTCGGCACGGCGACCGTACGGCCCGTCAGGTCGGTCCCGGCCTCCTTCGTCAGCACCAGCGGACCGCAGCCGCGCCCGAGCGCGCCGCCGCACGGCAGCAGCGCGTAGTCGTCGAGGACGTACGGCAGCACGGCGTACGACACCTTCAGCACGTCGAACTCGCCGCGCTCGGCCATGCCGTTGGTGATGTCGATGTCCGCGAAGGTCACGTCCAGCGAGGGTGCCCCCGGGATGCGGCCGTGCGCCCAGGCGTCGAAGACGAACGTGTCGTTGGGGCAGGGCGAGTAGGCGATCCGCAGGGCTTCGGCGGATTCAGGCAGTGCGCTCATGTGGGTTCCAACTCTCCAGGAGGGGCCCCAGCTTCCCGAATGCCCCGGTGAGGGCCGCGAGGGCTTCGCCGATGCGCCAGGCGGCGCGGTCCCGCGGGCCGACGGGATTGGACACCGCGCGGATCTCCAGCACCGGCACACCGTGCGCGCCGGCCGCCTCGGCCACCCCGAAACCCTCCATCGCCTCGGCGAGGGCGCGCGGATGCCGGGCGCGCAGTTCGGCGGCGCGTGCCGCGCTGCCGGTCACGGTCGACACGGTGAGGACCGTGCCGGTGCGGGCGCCGGTGACGGCCGCGACCTCTCGTACGAGTGATTCCGGAGGCCGGTGGCTGACGGTCCCGAAGCCGAGCTCGGTGACCGGGAGGAACCCCTCCGGTGCCTCGGCGCCCAGGTCGGCCGCCACGATGTCGTCGGCGACCACGAGCGAGCCCACGGGCGCGTCGGGCTGGAATCCGCCGGCGATCCCCGCGCAGACGACGAGGCCGTAGGGCGCGCCGTCGAGGGCGGCGGCGGTCAGTGCGGCGGAGACGGAGGCGGCGGCGAGGGCGGGGCCGACACCGGCGGCGAGCAGATCGAGCCCGCCGGTCCGGTGGAGCGTCGCCCCCGGGAGCCGTATCTCCCGCGCCGTGCCGGACGACGCCCCGGCCACCGCTTCCCGCTCCACGGAGACGGCGGTGGCCACGAGCACCCTCGGCCCGGCGGCGGCGATCAGTTGTCCGTGTCCTTCTTGAACTTGAAGGTCCACAGGCCCTTGACCGCCTTGTCGCCCTCCTTGACGGAGACGAGCGTCGAGTTGCCGGTGGCGCCGTACTGCTGGTTGAAGAAGACACTGCCCGGAATGGTCAGGTAGGTCTTCTTGGTGGTCTCGGGCAGGAGCTGCTGCCCGTTCATCAGGATCGTCCAGCCGCTGTCCGCGATCTTCGGGTCCACGCCGAACCGCACGGTCTCGTCCGGGTCGACGGTGATGGACTTGACGTCCTTGGACCGCAGGCAGTCCGTCAGGTCCGCGGTGTTCACGGTGTCGCCGTCGTTGTAGCAGTCGGTCTCGGTGCTCACCGACTTGGTTCCGACCGTGACGGTGGCCATCGGGGTCGGCTTGTCGCAGGCGGACAGGGCGAGGAGTCCGGCGGAAACGGCGCCGACAGTGGCGACGGCGCGGCGACGGCGCGCAGCGCCTTGTCCATTGGCGGCTCTGCCGCGGGGCAGGGAGGTCATGACCGAAGGCTATCGGGCACGCCCACCCGTGCCCCCACGTGGGGTGCGGCGTGCCGTGCGAGGCCCCCGCGCGGCTCAGGAGACGCGGCTGCGGGCGGATCCCCCGCGACGGGCCACCAGGAGCAGTCCCCGCACGGTCGTCAGCCATCCGACGGCGACGATCCCGGCGGCCACGGAGAGGCCGAGCGGACCGTTGAGCGGCATCGCGATGCCGATGGCTCCGCCGAGCACCCAGGCCATCTGGAGCAGTGTCTCGGAGCGGGCGAACGCCGAATTCCGGACAAGTTCCGGGACGTCTCGCTGGATCAGGGCGTCCAGGGACAGCTTGGCGAGTGCCTGGGCGAAGCCGGCGATCGCCGCGAGGCACGCGATCATCAGGGTGCCGAAGAAGAGCGCCGCCGTGATCGCGGCGGCCACCACGACCGCCACCACCGTCACGATGATGATCTCCGGGGAGCGTTGCTTCAGCCAGGCTCCGACGGCCGTGCCGAGCGCGTTGCCCACGCCCGCCGAGACGACCACCAGGCCGAGCGAGACCGCGGCGCTCTTGCCGGTGAGTGGGTGCTCGCGCAGCAGGAAGGCGAGGAAGAAGATCAGGAAGCCGGACAGGCAGCGCAGCGAGGCGTTGGCGCCGAGGGCGTGGGTGACGGCCGTTCCCACGGTCCGCAGTCCGGGGCGCGGGGGTTTCTTCAGGCGCGGGCCGTGCAGATGGTCCGGGTCGGCGGCGAGCAGCGCCGTGTCCTCGCCCTTGGCGGAGTCGACCTTGGGCGGCAGCGAGAACGACAGGAATGTGCCCAGGATGAAGATCGTGAAGGCGCCGTAGAGCGGATAGCGCGCTCCCGCCGACTGGAGCAGGATGGCGATCGGCCCGGCCACACCGGTGGCCAGGAGTCCACCCAGAGTGACCCGGGAATTGGCTTTGACCAGGGAGAACGTGGGTGGCAGGAGCCGGGGTACGACGGCGCTGCGCACCACGCCGTACGCCTTGGAGGCGACGAGTACGCCGAGCGCGGCGGGATAGAGCTCGAAGGTGCCGGTGACGACGGCGCTCGCCAGAATCAGCGCGAGCATCGCCCGAGCGAGCATCGAGCCCGCCATCGCGGCCCGCCTGCCGTGCGGCAGCCGGTCGAGCAGCGGGCCGATCACGGGGGCGAGGACGGCGAAGGGCGCCATCGTGATGCCCAGGTAGAGGGCGACCCGGCTGCGGGCCTCGTCGGTCGGTACGGAGAAGAACACGGTGGACGCCAGCGCCACCGTGATCATGACGTCGCCCGCGCCGTTCACCGCGTGCAGTTCGATCAGTTTCCCGAGACCCGACTCGCCCGCTCCGTGCGCGTGCGTGGCCTTGCGGATGCCGCGGGCGGTCCGTGACACGGGGAAGTGCAGGGCACGCCCGACCGCACGGACGGATCCGGCAACCCGGCCCGATCCGCCACTCCGGTTGCTCCCCTTGGCGCCACCGACTCCGGTTGCTCCCTGGGGTGACCTTGCGGACGCCACTCCGTCATAGTGCCCCGAGTTCGGGGTGCGTAGTGCGGTTACCGCGCGTATGGGGGCCGAGTGGGGCCCATCGGACTGGGCGAGACGGGTGGGCGCGGGGAAAACATTCGTCGCGCGGCGCGGCGGAGCGGGGGACTCCGGGGGCCGAGGAGCGCCGAAGATCCCGGCGCGGAGCACCGAAGAAGGCCGCCGGTGTGGGCCCAGGGGCCAGGAGAAGGTAGCGTGCGTAACGCGCCTGCGGCGATTGTTCTCGGCCGCGCGCCTCTCGGCCATCCCGCAGAATGGATGGCGTAGGTGCGCCCGAGTGCGATCGGGCGCGGACGTCGACGCGGCCCAACGGTCCGCTCCGTCCGCACCCCCGCCGAGGACTGGCGCACCCGTGAGACGGCGTAGGAGAGAAGCGATACCTGTGAGCGCAGCGACAACGCGAAGCCGCACCCCGGACCGTCTGTGCGCCGAGGCCGTCGACCTCGCCCGCGCGGCAGCCGAGGAAGCCGCCTATCCCGGCATCGTGGGCGAGCATCTCGGGATGGTCTCCGAGGGGGACCGTGTTGTCACGCACTACTTCGAGTGCAAGGAACCCGGTTACCGCGGCTGGCGCTGGGCGTCGACCGTGGCCCGTGCCTCCCGGGCGAAGATCGTCACTCTCGACGAGACGGTGCTGCTGCCCGGCACGGACGCCCTGCTGGCCCCGGAGTGGGTGCCGTGGAGCGAGCGGCTCCGCCCCGGCGACATGGGCCCCGGGGACCTGCTCCCCACGGACGCCGAGGATCTCCGGCTGGAGCCGGGCTGGTCCGGCGAGGACGAGCCTGCGCCGAACTCCGCGGTCTCCGAGGACATGGCCGAGCTGGTGGAGGCGGAGGACGCCGAGGTGACCGCGGGCACGCCCGCGCATCTGCCCATGGCTCCGCGCCGGGGCTCGATCGCCGCCGTCGCCGAGGAACTGGGGCTCCGCCGGGCCCGGGTGCTCTCCCGGTACGGGCTGCATGTCGCGGCCGACCGCTGGGAGGACTCGTTCGGTGCCAAGACGGCGATGGCGCAGGCCGCGCCCGCCACGTGCGTGAGCTGTGGCTTCCTGAACCGGATCGGGGGCTCGCTCGGGCAGGCGTTCGGTGTCTGTGCGAATGAGTTCTCGCCCGCGGACGGGCGTGTGGTGTCGCTCGCGTACGGGTGTGGGGGGCACTCCGAGGCCGCCGTCATGCCGGCGCCGCCGCGGCCGCCGCTTCCCGTGATCGACGAGACCCAGGTGGACCCGTTCCCGCTGCGTCCGTCCCCCGACTCGGGCTCGGTCCCGTCGACCACGGACGATTCCCAGGCGGAACTGGGCCACTCGTAGTTTTCACTGGCCTCGGGGCCGGTGAACGAGGCAGGTGCTGTCCCCGGCGAACGGGCGGCCGAACCCCGGGTCCGGGGAACCGGCGGTGAGCGGGCGGCCGAACCCCGGGTCCGGGGAACCGGGGCTTACACCTTCCCCGGTACGGACGCGCCGAGCCGTTCCTTCGCCCCCTCCGCCCCTACCCGTCCCGTACCCGGGGCTCCGCCCCGGACCCCGCTCCTCAAACGCCGGAGGGGCTGAATCTTCGCCGGCCACGACGCACCCGCAGCCGGGATCCGGCGCGAGGGGACGTGCCGGTGCATCGATGCCCGTCGCCACCGACCGTCACGTCTCCGTCCGACGGCGACGGGCTGATGCACCGGCACGGCCCCGACCCACCCACCCCGGACCCCGCCCGGAGCAGGGCAGAGCGCGCGGTACCTTCAAGCCGCGACCCGGTGCAGCATTCGCGGTCGCGTCAGGCGAGAGGGAGAGTGAACCCGTGAGTAAGTTCGTGCGGCCGGCTGCCGAGGGTGCGGACCCGTTCGGCACGGCCCGCCTGCGCCGCGGAGTACTGGACGCCTGGGCGGCCAGCCCGGCCAGGTTCCGCGAGGACGCCAACGCCGAGGAGGACCTCGTCCTCGGCGGGTACCGCGACCGCCTCGTCGTGGAACTCGCCCAGAACGCCGCCGACGCCTCGGCCCGCGCCGGCACCCCCGGCCGCCTTCGCCTCACGCTCCGCGACGGAGTCCTGGTGGCGGCCAACACCGGCGCCCCCCTCGACGCGGTCGGCGTCGAGTCCCTCGCCACCCTCAGGGCCTCCGCGAAGCGGGACGCCGACGACACGACGGCCGTGGGCCGCTTCGGCGTCGGCTTCGCCGCGGTCCTCGCCGTCACCGACGAGCCCGCCGTCGTGGGCCGGCACGGCGGCGTCCGCTGGGCGCTCGCCGAGGCCCGCGACCTCGCCGCCGGCACCGCCGCGGACAGCCCCGGCCTCGGCGACGAGATCCGCCGACGGGACGGCCACGTACCACTGCTGAGGCTGCCGTTCGCGGCCGAGGGCACCGCCCCGGACCCGTACGACACCGCCGTGATCCTCCCGCTGCGCGACACCGCCGCCGAGGACCTCGCCGAGCGCCTCCTGCGGGACATCGACGACGCCCTCCTGCTGGCCCTCCCCGGCCTGGAGGAAGTGGTCGTGGAGATCGGCGACGCCGAGGTCCGCACCCTGCGCCGGACCGCCGCCGAGCACGGCGCCGTCATCGACGACACCCGCGACGGCACCACCCGCTACCGCACCGTCGCGGCGCACGGCCCCCTCGACACCGCCCTGCTCGCCGACCGCCCGGTCGAGGAGCGCCTGCGCCCGCACTGGTCCGTGACCTGGGCCGTCCCCGTGGACGCCGAGGGAGCCCCGGGCCGCCCGAGGACCAGCCCCGTCGTGCACGCGCCGACGCCGAGCGACGAAGCCCTCGGTGTGCCCGCGCTCCTCATCGCCTCCTTCCCGCTCGACACCACCCGCCGCCACGCCGCCCCCGGCCCGCTGACGGACTTCCTGGTGGAGCGCGCGGCGGACGCGTACGCCGAACTCCTCGCCGCCTGGCGGCCGGTGGACACCGGGATCATCGACCTGGTGCCGGGCCCGCTCGGCAAGGGCGAGCTCGACGGAGCGCTGCGCCAGGCGATCCTGGACCGGCTGCCGCGCACCGCGTTCCTGCCGCTCGCCGCCCCGCCGGCCCGGCTGCCGGCCGTCGACACCCCCGAGGACTGGCCCGGGAGCAGCCCCGCGGAGGCCCCCGCCGCCCTGCGGCCGCGCGACGCCGAGGTGGTGGAGGGCGCGGGCGCCGAGACCGTCCGGGTGCTCGCCGAGGTGCTGACCGGCCTGCTGCCCGCCGGGCTCGAACGACGGGTGGAGCTGCGCACGCTGGGCGTCGCCCGGGTCCCGCTCACCGAGGCCGTGGACCGGCTGGCCGGCCTGGAGAAGGACCCGGAGTGGTGGCACCGCCTGTACGACAGCCTCGCCGGGGTCGACCCGGACCGGCTGTCGGGTCTGCCGGTGCCGCTGGCCGACGGCCGTACGACGATCGGCCCCCGCCAGATCCTGCTGCCCACCCCCGAGGGGTCCCTGGTGGCCCCCGGCACGCTCGCCAGGCTCGGCCTCAAGGTCGCGCACCCCGACGCGGCCCACCCCCTCCTGGAGAAGCTGGGCGCGTTGCCGGCCTCGCCTCGCGCGGTGCTCACGACGCCGCAGGTGCGGGCCGCGGTGGCCGCCTCGCTCGACGACGAGGGCGGCGCGTGGGACGAGGACACCCTGGACGCGGAGGAGCTCGCGGACACCGTCCTCGCGCTGGTCCGTGACGCCGCGCTCGAACCCGGCGACGAGCCCTGGCTGGGCGCGCTCGCGTTGCCGGACGACGAGGGCGAACTCGTGCCCGCCGGTGAACTCGTGCTGCCCGGCAGCCCGTTCGCCCGGATCATGCGCGAGGACGAACTCGCCTTCGTCGACGACGAGCTCGCCGACCGCTGGGGCGAGCAGCCCCTCGCGGCCTGCGGCGTGCTCGCCGGCTTCGCCCTGGTGCGCGCCACCGACCTCGTGCTCGACCCGGACGAACTGGAGCCGCGCGAGGGGGACTTCGCCGAGACTGACGACGCGGGTCTGCTGGACGCGGTGGACGTGTGGTGCGAGGACGTCCTGGACAGGCTGCCCGACTCGCCGGTGCCGCCCGTCGCGACCGAGATCGTGGCCGTACGGGATCTGGACCTGGTGGACGACGACCGGTGGCCGCAGGCCCTGGCGCTGCTCGCCCAGCCGCCGCTGCGGGACGCGATCATTCAGCAGGTGCGCGTCCTGCTCCCGGACGGCACGCACGAGATCGTCCGGCCGTACACGGCGTGGTGGCTGCGCGGGCATCCGGTGCTCGACGGGCGCAGGCCGGCCGGTCTGCTGGCCGCCGGCGGCGATCCGCTGCTGCGTGGTCTGTACGACGAGGCCGACGCGACCGGTTTCGACGACGAGCAGGTCCTGCGGGCGCTCGGTGTCCGGACCTCCGTTGCCGCCCTGCTCGACGAACCGGGCGGCGCGGCCGAACTGCTCGACCGGCTCGCGGAACCCGACCGTCCCGTCTCCGGAGCCCAACTGCACGGCCTGTACAGCGCGTTGGCAGATCTCGACCCCGAGCGGGTGACGCTGCCTGACGAGCTGCGGGCGGTCGTGGACGGCGAGGTGCGGGTCGTGGACGCGGCCGACGCCGTGGTCGTGGACTCGCCGGATCTGCTGGCCTTCACCGATGGGATGCCGCTGCTGCCGGTGCCTCCGGCGCGGGCCGCCGAGCTCGCCGAGCTGTTCCAGGTGCGCCGGCTCAGCGAGTCGGTGACCGGTGAGGTGACCTCCGAGGGCACCGAGCACGACGTACCGGAGTCCGTACGGGTCCTGCTGGGCCCCGCGACCCCCGCCTCGTACGTGGAGCACGAGGAGCTCGTGGTCGACGGCACCGAGATCGACTGGCGCCGCACCCGGGACGGGGTCCTGCACGCTTCCACTCTGGAGGGTGTCGCTGCCGGACTCGCCTGGGCGGCGGGCCAGTGGCCGCGCCGCTTCGAGGTCGCCGCGCTGCTGGAGGACCCGTCCCGCACGGAGGAACTGGCCCGGGACCGCTGGTTCGACTGATTGCCCCGACCGGCCGGGTCCGTGCCGTCCGCGGACGACACGTCTCGTTCCCCCGGTCCCGCCCGGTCCCGCCCGGTCCCGGAGACTCCGGGGCCGGGCGTTTCTCCGTGTTTCGCCATTCCCGCGTAACGCGAACCTAAAAACTGCGACTTCTTCACCCCGCCCGTACAACCAGTCCCACCCCTCACTAATCTCACCCCTTGAGTCAACAGACTCACTGATCACTTGGGTCCCGTGCTGACGACGAGCCGTGAGGAACGACCACCGCCGGGACCCCCTTTCTCCACTTGGGGAACCCCATGCGCATACGAGCCACCGTGGCCGCCGTCACCGGCGCCCTGGCCCTTTCCGCTCTCGCCGTGCCGGCCGCGCAGGCCGCAGGCAACCCGGTGTCCGACGTCACCGTCTCCAACGTCGTGATCAACAGCGGCAAGAACATCGTCGTCGGCGCTTCCGCGCAGGTCACGGTCAGCGCGACCTACACCGTGACGCACCCCGCGAGCGTCAGCGCCGGCTCCTTCGTGAGCGGTCCGCTGCTCTACCGCGGTACCTCGATCACCGCGCCGAGCGAAGCCCTCATCGGCGGCGACGACCCCGGCACCTGCACCGCCTCCTCCTCCACCGTGCTCAAGTGCACGGCCAAGATCCAGTTCCGTCCGGCCGCCACCGGCGACCACGACGACCTGGCCAACTCCCAGGCCGGCGCCTGGAAGGTCGGCTCGGTCGTCATCGACAACGACGACCACGTCAAGTGGCAGAGCAACCTGGGCGCCCAGAAGGTCCAGCGTCTGTCGAAGCTGACGGTCGACGCCGCGCCCGAGCCGGTCAAGAAGGGCAAGACCATCACGGTCACCGGCGCCCTGACCCGCGCGAACTGGGACAACCACAAGTACCAGGGCTACACGGGCCAGCCGGTGAAGCTGCAGTTCCGCAAGGCGGGCAGCACCACCTACACCACGGTCAAGACGGTCACCACGGACAGCGCCGGCAAGCTGAAGGCGACCACGACGGCCACCGCCGACGGGTACTTCCGCTACAGCTTCGCGGGCACCACGACCACCCCGGCCGTCAGCGCCGCGGGTGACTACCTCGACGTTCAGTAACACCGGAACGCCCGGTCACACCTGAACACCCGATGCCACCAGGAATCCCCGGCCCCCAGGGCCGGGGATTTCGGTTTGTCCCGATCCCCGTACGAACGCCGAGCCCGGCCCTGAGCCCGGCCGAAAGAGACGCACAAAGATTTCATCTCCCGTACAACCCTTCGTGCGTCCGGATGATCTCCTCTTCCGAGTCAACTGACTCCACCAACACGTGGGCCCCGTGTGAAGACGAGCCGTAAGGAACGACCACCGTCGGGGCCCCTTCTCCACTTGGGGATTGCATGCGCATACGTGCCACTGTGGCCGCCGTCTCCGGCGCCCTGGCTCTCTCCGCCTTCGTCGTGCCGGGCGCCCACGCCGCCGACTCCTCCTCGTACCGCACCGATGTCGCCAAGGTGCGGGAGGCCGCTCACGCCGCGTCCGGCAAGAGCGCGTACACCGGCTCGACCGGCGCTGTCGACGGCGTTCCGTACGACCTCGACGTCACCTTCTCCAACATCAAGGTCAACGGCGGCAAGGCCATCGCCGTCGGCATCAGCAACCACGTGAGCGTCCCGGTCACGTACACCCTGAACCACGGTGCCGGCGTCGACATCACCGCCGACGACTTCCTGAACGGCCCCTACCTCTACAAGGGCTCGTTCGACACGCCGGACAACATGCTCTTCGGCAACAACCCGGGGACCTGCACCGCCACCTCGGCGACCGCCGCCTCCTGCAAGGCGGGCATCGACATCTACCCGGCCGAGGGCGAGCTGCTCAACTCGGACGCGGGCGCCTGGAAGGCCGCCGGCCTGGCCATCGCGTACAACGGCGAGGACCCGGCCGACGAGAACATCGACCTGAGCAAGGTCGGCGTCGCGGACCAGGGCGGTTTCACCTCCCCCAACGTCCAGCGCTACTCCAAGCTGACCGTCAACGCCGCGCCGGAGCCCGTGAAGAAGGGCAAGACCGTCACGGTCACCGGCAAGCTCTCCCGCGCCAACTGGGAGGACAACGCCTACCACGGCTACACCGGCCAGTCGGTGCAGCTCCAGTTCCGCAAGAAGAGCAGCAGCACCTACACCACCGTCAAGACCATCAAGACGGACGGCTCCGGCAACCTGAAGACCACCACGACCGCCACTGTCGACGGATACTT
Source organism: Streptomyces sp. NPDC096324 (assembly GCF_044763015.1). Taxonomy (NCBI): domain Bacteria; kingdom Bacillati; phylum Actinomycetota; class Actinomycetes; order Kitasatosporales; family Streptomycetaceae; genus Streptomyces; species Streptomyces sp. NPDC096324. The sequence continues at coordinate 232,286 of NZ_JBIWFK010000007.1, forward strand.
CCGTTACAGCTTCGTGGGCACCTCGACCACCCCGGCCGTCAAGGCCGCGGGTGACTACGTCGACGTGCGCTAGTCGCTGACGTAGCCCCTACGCGGGAACGCGGCGGTCGACCCATCTCCACAGGAACTCCAGGACGGCCGCCGCTGTCACCGATATCAGCACCGCGATCCACGGCATCGTCGTGCCGACCAGCTTCAGCGCGAAGAAGTGCTGGAGCCCCGGCACCACGAGCACGAGCAGGAACGCCCCGCCCATCGAGGCGACGAGGCAGATCCGCCACCAGGTGTAGGGCCGGGCGATGATCGCGAGCACCCACATCGAGACCAGGAACAGCGTCAGCGTCGCGGCGCTCGTCTCCGCCTCCAGCGAGCCCTCTCCCGTGTAGTAGTGGCGCGCGATCAGGTACATCGCGAAGGTCGCCGTTCCCGCGACCACGCCGCCCGGGATCGAGTACCGCATCACCCGCCGTACGAAGTGGGGCTGGGCGCGCTCCTTGTTGGGGGCGAGGGCGAGGAAGAAGGCCGGGACGCCGATCGTGAGGGTGGACAGCAGGGTCAGATGGCGCGGCAGGAAGGGGTACTCCACCTGCCAGCACACCACCAGCACGGCCAGCAGCACCGAGTAGACCGTCTTGACCAGGAACAGCGTCGCGACCCGGGTGATGTTCCCGATCACCCGGCGGCCCTCCCCGACCACCGAGGGCAGGGTCGAGAAGCTGTTGTTCAGCAGCACGATCTGGGCCACCGCGCGGGTCGCCTCGGACCCCGAGCCCATGCTCACCCCGATGTCGGCGTCCTTCAGGGCCAGGACGTCGTTCACGCCGTCGCCGGTCATCGCCACCGTGTGCCCGCCGGCCTGCAGGGCGCCGACCATGTCCCGCTTCTGCTGCGGGGTGACCCGCCCGAAGACCGTGCCCTTCTCCAGGGACTTGGCCATCTCCTCGCGCTCGTCCGGCAGCCGGCGCGCGTCCACGACCTCGCCGGTGAGTCCCAGCTTTCCGGCGACCGCTCCCACCGACACCGCGTTGTCGCCGGAGATGACCTTGGCCTTGACGTCCTGCTCGGCGAAATAGCGCAGGGTGTCGGCCGCGTCAGGACGCAGCCGCTGCTCCAGCACGATCAGTGCGGCGGGCCGGGCGGCCTCCGCGACAGCGGGGTCGTCGAGATCCTTGGTGGTCCGCGCGAGCAGCAGTACCCGCAGGCCCGCCTCGTTGAGCCGCTCGGTCTCGGCCAGAGCCGCGTCATCGGGTTCCAGCAGGACGTCGGGGGCGCCGAGCAGCCAGGCGCTCGACTCGCCGTTGCCCTCGCTGAAGCCGGCGCCGCTGTACTTGCGGGCGGAGGAAAACGGCAGGGACTGGGTGCAGCGCCACTCCTCGCTGTCCGGGTAGGCGGCGATGATCGCCTGGAGGGAGGCGTTCGGCCGCGGATCCGACTCGCCGAGCGCGCCGAGGACCTTGCGCAGATACGGCTCGTCGGTGCCTCCGAGCGGGCGCAGCTCGGTGACGTCCATGCCGCCCTCGGTGAGGGTGCCCGTCTTGTCGAGGCAGACGGTGTCGATGCGGGCGAGGCCCTCGATGGCGGGAAGTTCCTGGACGAGGCACTGTTTTCGGCCGAGGCGGATGACGCCGATCGCGAAGGCGACGGAGGTGAGCAGAACCAGGCCCTCCGGGACCATCGGCACGATTCCGCCGACGGTCCGCGCGACGGAGTCCTTGAAGCCGTGCTGCTTGACGACGAGCTGGCTGATGATCAGGCCGATGGCGGTCGGGATCATCATCCACGTCACGTACTTGAGGATCGTGGAGATACCGCTGCGCAGCTCGGAGTGGACGAGCGTGAACCGCGAGGCCTCCTCCGCGAGCTGTGCCGCGTACGCCCCCCGGCCCACCTTCGTCGCCGTGAAGGCGCCGCCGCCGGCGACGACGAAGCTGCCGGACATCACCGGGTCGCCGACGTGCTTGACCACGGGGTCGGCCTCACCGGTGAGCAGCGACTCGTCGATCTCCAGCCCGTCGGCCTCCGCGCAGGTGCCGTCGACGGCGACCTTGTCGCCCGGCCCGATCTCGATGAGGTCCCCGAGCACGATCTGCGAGGAGCGCACCTCGGCGGCGACCCCGTCCCTGCGGACGGTGGGTTTCACCTCGCCGATCACCGCGAGCGAGTCCAGCGTCTTCTTGGCGCGCCACTCCTGGATGATGCCGATCCCGGTGTTGGCGATGATCACGTAGCCGAACAGGCTGTCCTGGAACGGCGCCACGAACAACATGACCAGCCAGAGCACGCCGATGATCGCGTTGAAGCGGGTGAACACGTTCGCCCGGACGATCTCGCCCACGGAGCGGCTGCTGCGCACCGGTACGTCGTTCACCTCGCCGCGCGCGACCCGCTCGGCCACCTCGGCGGCCGACAGCCCCTCGGCCCGCCCGGAGGCGGGTATGGGCACGGGGTGAACGGGATCCAGTCCGGCGCCCGCGTCGGTGTGGGTCATGCCTTCGACGGTACGTGCGGATATGCGGCTTCACCCGCCGAGTGCGTCAAAGTTCCGACCTGGGGAGGACGGGGAGCGGCGGGTCGTGCTGCCGTGGGTGGAGAAGGCCCCTCACTCCACCACGGGGGTACGGGGGAGCCGTCTACTCCGTCACGGGGGCGGCGGGGGAGCCGTCCGCCTGAGCGCGCTTGATCGCGGCGTCACGCTTGCGGACGTACCAGACGCCGATCAGCCCGAGGCCCGCGCCGGCCAGGCAGGTCCACAGCCACCACAGGTGTCCGTGGTCGTCGAACCAGCCGTAGAACGGGAGCTGCACCAGGAAGAGGACGAACCAGAGGATCGTGCCGCCCGTGATGGTGGCGACGACGGGGCCCTCCAGGGGCTCCGGCGCCTCGTGCTTGGGGGTCCACTTCGCCATGTGCACAGCTTACGAGGACCGGCGACCGGTTGTGTTCGCACCCTGTCTCCCTTGCGCCACAAGGGTCTACGCGCGGAGATAGCGATTTCTGACTCATATGTTCATACTGAAACGGTCCGAGTCTGGCCAGTTGTATTCGTAGAAAACACCAACAGCGACCTGGGGGAACCTGCTGGTGTACGACCACTGACCAGGCTCGATCACGTCCCGTCCCCCCGCACGTTTGAGGACCCGCATGTCCACCTCGGCCGCAACCAAGGCCCCCGCCCCGCAGGAGCCGGAGTCCCGGCCCGCGCAGAGCGCTCTCGACCGCTTCTTCAAGATCTCCGAGCGGGGCTCCAGCCTTCCGCGCGAGATCCGCGGCGGTTTCGCCACCTTCTTCGCGATGGCGTACATCATCGTGCTGAACCCGATCATCCTGGGCAGCGCGAAGGACATGTACGGGCACCACCTCGACAACGGGCAGCTCGTGACCGCGACCGCGTTGACCGCGGCCTTCACCACGCTCCTCATGGGCGTCATCGGCAACGTGCCGATCGCGCTGGCCGCCGGCCTCGGCGTGAACACGGTCGTCGCCCTCCAGCTCGCGCCCCGGATGTCCTGGCCGGACGCGATGGGCATGGTGGTCCTCGCGGGCTTCATCGTGATGCTCCTGGTCGCCACCGGTCTGCGCGAGCGCGTCATGAACGCGGTGCCGCTGGGCCTGCGCAAGGGCATCGCGATCGGCATCGGCCTGTTCATCATGCTGATCGGCCTGGTCGACTCCGGCTTCGTCACCCGCATCCCGGACATCGCCCAGACGACCGTCCCGCTCCAGCTCGGCACCGACGGCCACCTGCACGGCTGGCCCGTCCTGATCTTCATCCTCGGCACGCTGCTCACCCTCGCGCTGATCGTGCGCAAGGTGCCCGGCGCCATCCTCATCTCGATCGTCACCATGACGGTCGCCGCGGTGATCATCAACTCCGTCACGACCATCCCGTCCTGGGGTCTGACCACCCCGAAGTGGCCCGGCAACCCCGTCGCCAGCCCGGACTTCGGCCTGATCGGCCAGTTCAGCCTGTTCGGCGGCTTCGGCAAGGTCGGCGTGCTGACCGGCATCCTCTTCGTCTTCACCGTGCTGCTGTCGTGCTTCTTCGACGCGATGGGCACGATCATGGGCATCAGCGACGAGGCCAAGCTGACGGACGCGCAGGGCAACATGCCCGGCATCAACAAGGTCCTCTTCGTCGACGGCATCGCCGTCGCCGCGGGCGGCGCCTCCTCCTCCTCGGCCACCACGTGCTTCGTGGAGTCCACGGCCGGCGTCGGCGAGGGTGCCCGCACGGGCTTCGCGAACGTGGTCACCGGCGCGCTGTTCGCCGTCGCCCTGTTCCTGACCCCGGTCGCCACGATGGTCCCGTCCCAGGCGGCCACCCCCGCATTGATCGCGGTCGGCTTCCTGATCATGTCCCACTCGGTCAAGGAGATCGACTGGGCGGACTACACGATCGCCATCCCGGCCTTCGTGACGATGATGATGATGCCGTTCACCTACTCGATCACCAACGGCATCGGGATGGGCTTCATCACCTTCGTCGTGCTGCGCCTGGCGGCGGGCCGGGGTCGCGACATCCCGGTCGCCATGTACGTGGTGTCGGCGGTGTTCACCTTCTACTACCTCATGCCGGCCCTCGGCCTGACCTGAGCGGCATCGGCGGCCCAGGCCGCACGGGGTCTCACGTGACCCCGTAGAACTTCTCCGTCTCCTCGACGGCGGTCTGGAACCGCTCGTCGAAGTCGTCGCGAATGAGCGTCCGGACCACATAGTCCTGGACGCTCATTCCGCGTTTCGCGGCATGGTCGCGGAGCCGGTCGAGCAGCTCCCCGTCGATACGCAGGCTGAGCACGCTGGTCCCCATGCAGTCGAGGGTCGCCGCTTCCCGGCCGGATACGGGTCACTTTCCGGAGCGATCTCACTCATATGAGTGATCCCCGCGGCGGATGGCGCGTTTCACAGGTGCCCAGTTGTTCTTTAGCGAGGGTAATGAGTTATGCTAAAGAACATGCCTGACCTCACCCATGGCGACGACGAGGCCGCCGTGAACGCCTTGCGCTCCGCAGTGATGCGGTTGTCGCGTCGACTCAAGCACCAGCGAGTCGACGAGTCGCTGAGCCCCACCGAGATGTCGGTGCTCGGCACCCTCGCCCGTTGCGGCAGCGCCACGCCCGGCGAGCTCGCCCGCAAGGAACATGTGCAGCCGCCGTCGATGACCCGCATCGTCGCGCTGCTCGAAGCCAAGGGGCTGGTCAGGCTGGAGCCGCACCCCGAGGACCGGCGCCAGAAGGTGGTGACGCAGACCGACAAGGCCGAGGCGATGCTCGAGGAGAGCCGCCGCCGCCGGAACGCGTTCCTGGCCGGACTGGTCGAGGCCCTCGACGAGGACGAATGGGCCAAGCTCCGCGAAGCCGCTCCCGTCCTGGAGAAGCTCGCGCACATCTGACCGACGACGGCCCTCTTTCGCTCCCCGATCCCGATCCCGGTCCGGATCACCGATCTCGGTTCGGATCGCCGGTCACGAATCGGATCGCCGCTCTCGGCCGAGAGCACTGATCTCGGTCTTGATCGCCGGTTAAGACTCGGATCACTGATCTCGGCCCGGATCACCGGTCACTGGCCGGATCACCGGTCTCGGTCCGGATCGCTGATCTCGGTTCGGATCACCGATCTCGGAGCAACGGAGGGTCCGCCGTCCCCCCAAAAAAACCAGCGCCGACGCCCCCATGACGCCGACGTCCCCGATCGCACTGGAGGCGAGCCCTTTTGAGTACGGGACCCGGAGCACACTCCGCCCCCGCACCAGCCACCCACGACTCCCCGGCCACCCGCGACTCCCCCCGCTCCTCCTCGATGTTCAGCTCGCTGAAGATCCGGAACTACCGCCTGTTCTTCCTGGGTCAGGTCGTCTCCAACACCGGCACCTGGATGCAGCGCATCGCCCAGGACTGGCTGGTGCTCAGCCTCACCGGCTCCTCCGCCGCGGTCGGTATCACCACCGCCCTCCAGTTCCTGCCGATGCTGCTCTTCGGCCTGTACGGCGGTGTTCTCGTCGACCGCCTCCCCAAGCGGCCCACACTCCTCGTGACGCAGACGGCGATGGCCCTCACCGGCCTCGTGCTCGCCTTCCTCACCCTCTCCGGACACGTCCAGGTCTGGCACGTCTATCTCGCCGCGTTCGCCGTCGGTATGGCCACCGTCGTCGACAACCCGGCACGCCAGTCCTTCGTCTCCGAGATGGTCGGCCCCGGCCAGCTCCAGAACGCGGTCAGCCTGAACTCCGCCAACTTCCAGTCCGCGCGGCTGGTCGGACCCGCCGTCGCGGGCCTGCTGATCACCGGCGTGGGCACCGGCTGGGCCTTCCTGCTGAACGGCCTGTCGTTCGTGGCCCCGCTGGCGAGTCTGCTGCTGATGCGGGCCCGTGAACTGCACGTCGTCGAGCGGGCGCCGCGCGCCAAGGGCCAGCTCCGCGAGGGCCTCCGCTATGTCGCCGGGCGCCCCGAACTGATCTGGCCGATCGTCCTCGTCGGCTTCATCGGCACCTTCGGCTTCAACTTCCCCGTCTGGCTGTCGGCGTACGCGGACGACATCTTCGACTCCGGTGCCGGGGCCTACAGCCTCTTCAACACGCTCATCGCACTGGGTTCGCTGGCCGGGGCGCTGCTCGCGGCCCGGCGCGGCACGGCCCGGCTGCGCGTGCTGATCGCGGCCGCGGTGGCCTTCGGCGCGCTGGAGGTGGTGGCCGCCATGGCTCCCACGCTCTGGCTGTTCTCGCTCCTGATGGTCCCCATCGGCATCTTCGGGCTGACGGTGAACGTCACCGCGAACACCTCGGTCCAGATGGCCACCGACCCGGCCATGCGCGGCCGGGTCATGGCGCTGTTCATGATGGTCTTCGTGGGCGGCTCACCGCTCGGCGCGCCGCTGATCGGCTGGGTCACCGACGTCTACGGGCCCCGTGTGAGCTTCGCGCTCGGCGGACTGGTCGCGATGGCCTCGGCGACGGCGATCGGTCTGGTCCTGGCCCGCCTCGGCGGGCTGCGGGTCTCCCTCGGGTGGCATCACGGCCGTCCCCGGGTCCGCTTCGTCCCGCGCGTGCGGAGCGAGGAGCAGCTCGTCACCGCGGTGTGACTTCACGTCCGTGGGACCCCGCCGTCGTGTGACCAGGCGGCTCGGAGGCGGCCGGCCCGCGCGAAGCGGTCGGCCGCCTCTCGCACGTCTCCGGCCACCGCGCGGATACTCCCGTGTGCCGACCGTCGTTCCCTGGAAGGCTGGGGCCCATGAGACTCTTCGCGGCGGTACTGCCCCCCGCCGGTGCGGTGCGTGAACTGGCCCCGGACGTGGACGCGTTGCGGCGGATGCCGGGAGCGGACGCCTTGCGTTGGACGGGCCGCCCCGGCTGGCACTTCACGCTCGCGTTCTACGGCGAGGTCGCCGACGAGATCGTCCCGGACCTCACGGAGCGGCTGCTGCGGGCCGGCCGGCGCACCGACCCGTTCCCGCTGTCCCTGCGCGGCGGCGGGCACTTCGGCGGGCGGGCCCTGTGGGTGGGCGCCGCGGGGGACATCGCGACCATGCGGCTGCTGGCGGACCGGGCGGAGGCGGCGGGCCGCAAGGCGGGCGTCGAGATGGAGGAGCACCGCCGCTACCGGCCGCATCTGACGGTGGCCCGCAGCCGCGACTCCGCGGACTTCAAGCCGTACGTCGCCGCGCTGGACGCGTTCGCCGGGAATCCCTGGACGGTGGGTGAGCTGTGTCTCGTCCGCAGCAACCTGCCGACGTCGGGAGTGCCCGGTGAGCAGCCCCGATACGAAACAGTGGCCGGTTGCCCGCTGGGGGCGGGCGACGGGACCGGCCCGGTGGACCGTTAACCTCGGTGGCGTGAACCCGAAGACCCGTAACCGGATCATGGCCGGTGTGCTCGTGCTGATGTTCTTCGTCGTGGCCATGGCGGCGGCGGTCAGATAGCGACCGCCACCGCCGGACGCGCGGCCGGGCAGCACGGCGAACGAACGCCCTGGGGCCACGGCCCGTTCCGAGGCGAACGCCCTGAGGCCGCGACCCCGCTCCGAGGCGAGCGCGCTGAGGCCACGGCCCCGGCCCCGCCACGAGACGAACGCCCCGCGGGACGGCTCCTCTACCAGGCGAATGCCTCGGGGGACGGGCCCGGGCCCGGGAAGATCTCGTCGAGGCCCTCCAGGACGTCCTCCGACAGTTCCAGCTCCACCGCGCGCAGCGCCGATTCGAGCTGTTCCGCCGTGCGCGGGCCCACGATGGGTCCCGTGACGCCGGGGCGGGTCAGCAGCCAGGCCAGCGCGGCCTCTCCGGGCTCCAGACCGTGCTTCTCCAGCAGATCCTCGTACGCCTGGATCTGAGCGCGTACGGTCGTGTCGGCGAGGGCGTCGGCGGACCGGCCGCTCGCCCGGCGGCCGCCCTCGACCTCCTTCTTGATCACTCCGCCCAGCAGCCCGCCGTGCAGCGGGGACCAGGGGATGACGCCGAGCCCGTACTCCTCGGCGGCCGGGATGACCTCCATCTCGGCGCGGCGCTCGGCGAGGTTGTAGAGGCACTGCTCGCTGACCAGGCCGATGGTCCCGCCGCGGCGGGCGGCGATCTCGTTGGCCTGGGCGATCTTGTAGCCGGGGAAGTTGCTGGACCCCACGTAGAGGATCTTCCCCTGCTGGACGAGGACGTCGACGGCCTGCCAGATCTCCTCGAAGGGGGTGGACCGGTCGACGTGGTGGAACTGGTAGATGTCGATGTAGTCCGTCTGGAGCCGCTTCAGGCTCGCCTCGACCGCCCGTCGGATGTTCAGGGCGGACAGCTTGTCCTGGTTGGGCCACGGGTCGCCCTCGGCGCCCATGTTCCCGTACACCTTGGTGGCGAGGACCGTCCGCTCCCGGCGGTCGCCGCCCTGGGCGAACCAGTTGCCGATGATCGATTCCGTACGGCCCTTGTTCTCGCCCCACCCATAGACGTTGGCCGTGTCGAAGTAGTTGATTCCCGCGTCCAGCGCCGCGTCCATGATCGCGTGGCTGTCGGACTCGTCTGTCTGCGGGCCGAAGTTCATGGTGCCGAGGACGAGCCGGCTGACCTTGAGCCCCGTGCGTCCGAGCTGTGTGTACTTCATGGTTCACCAGCCAACGACGTGGAGTGCGCTCTAGGCAAGAGCGGGCCGGGCGACGGCGGGCGAGGGGGCCGGGGACGAACGGAGCCGGACGCGGGCGAGGTTGCCGGGCGCGGTTGTCAGGCCGGCTGGGCCGTGTACGACTCGCCCAGGTCCCACGCCTGGTGCATCGCCTCCGCGAAACTCTCCGCGATCTTGTGCTCGCCGTTCGCGTTCGGGTGGGTGCCGTCGTAGGTGTCGAAGTCGATGTCGTACGAGGAGGGCGGGGACGCGAGCAGCAGCGGGGAGCGCGGTTCGTCGAGGTCGGCGACCGTCTTGGCGAGGAGTTCGTTGAACGCGGCCACCTCGGTGGCGAAGGGTGCGTCGTCCCGGGCGCGGACGTTCGGTATCACCGCGAGGAGGACCATGCGGACGCGCGGGTTCGCGGCGCGGGCCTCGGCGACGAAGGCGCGGACGTTGTCGGCGGTCTGGACGGCGTTGGTGTAGAAGCCGAGGTCGATGAGGCCGAGCGAGACCAGCAGGACGTCGGCGCGCTGGGCGCGGACCGCCTCGCGGATCAGCGGGGTCATGTGCAGCCAGCCCTCGCCCCAGCCGGCCAGATGGGCGCGGGGGAACTCCGGGTCCGCGTACTCGTACGAGTCGGGGGAGTCCGTCGCCTTGTCGTGGAGCGTCTCGCGCGGGCCGACGATCTTGAACGGGCCCCCGTACGTCGCGCGCAGGTGCTGCCACATCCGGTAGCGCCACGTGTGTTCGCCCGCGCTACCGATCGTCATGGAGTCGCCGACGGGCATGAACCTGAGCATCCGATCATCATGGACGATCGGCCCGGGTGCCATGGGCCCGGACGGTGTGAGGCTGGACACGCCCGCGGGGGGTCCGGCGCGGTGCACCGGTCCGGGTGGGGAGCGGTGGCCGGGCGGTACGTGTCCGGGAGGGCGGCGGCGACGTGAACGGGCCGGTGGGATGGCAGGCTTGGGCCATGCGCCGATCCCACTCGTACGTGTCCGGAGCCGCCGCCGGAGCCCTTGCCGGAGCGGCCCTCGTCCTCGCTCTGGCGGCGCCCGCCCTCGCCGACGGAGGGGACGGGGGATTCACCGTCAAGGACCCCCGGATCAAGGAGTCCAGCGGCCTCGCCGCCTCCCGTATCCACCCGGGCGTCTACTGGACCCACAACGACAGTGACGACGGGCCGTACCTGTACGCGGTGGACAGTCGTACGGGCGAGACCGTCGCCAGGATCACCATGAGCGGGGTCGGCGCGCCCCGGGACGTCGAGGCGATCTCCCTCGGCCCCGACGGCGATCTGTACGTCGGCGACATCGGCGACAACCTCGGCGGCACGTGGGACCACGTGTGGGTCTACAAGCTCCCCGAGCCGAAGGTGCTCAAGGACCAGACGATCCGTGCCACCCAGTACGTCGTGAAGTACGCGGACGGTCCCCGCAACGCGGAGGCGCTGATGGTGCATCCCAAGACCGGGCGGGTCTACATCGCCGACAAGGACGAGGACGGCGGCCACCTCTACGAAGGTCCCGCCGAGCTCTCCGCCACCACGACCAACGTCTTCAAGCCGGTCGCCACGATCGACCTGTGGGTCACGGACGGCGCGTTCTCCCCCGACGGCCGGCAGCTCGCCGTGCGCGGCTACTTCGGCGGTATCGCCTACTCCTGGAACGGCGGCCGGATCAAACGCCTGGAGCGCCTGAACGTGCCCCTCCAGGGCCAGGGTGAGTCGATCACCTACACGCCCGACGGATCGAAGCTCATGTACGGCAGTGAGGGCGCGGACAGCCCCGTGGAGCCGGAGGACGCGCCGGGTGCCTCGGGCTCCGGTTCCAACTCGCCTTCCAAGGGCGGAGGTTCGGCTGCCGGGAGCGGGGACGGGATGAGTGGTCAGGTGAAGGTCGGCGCCATCGCGGTCGCGGCCCTCTTCGCCGTGGTGTTCGGCTTCAAGCGGCTGCGCCGCCGCTGACGCGCGGTCACGGCCCGTACGACGGCCGAGGGGCGTCCGGCGGGCCTGTGCCCGTGGCGACGGACGCCCGGCGGTCCCCGCACACGACGAAGGGGCGCCCCGCACGCTCGCGCGCCGGACGCCCCTCGGTGGTCGTTCCGCGGTTACAGCTTCTCGATCACGTAGTCGATGCAGCGCGTCAGCGCCTCGACGTCCGCCGGGTCGATCGCCGGGAACATGGCGACGCGGAGCTGGTTGCGGCCGAGCTTGCGGTACGGCTCGGTGTCGACGATGCCGTTGGCGCGCAGCACCTTGGCGACGGCGGCGGCGTCGATCTCGTCGGCGAAGTCGATCGTGCCGATGACCTGCGAGCGCTTGGCGGCGTCGGTCACGAACGGGGTGGCGTACTTGCTGTCCTCGGCCCAGCGGTACAGGCGGGTCGAGGAGTCCTTCGTGCGGGCCGAGGACCAGGCGAGGCCGCCCTGGCCGTTGATCCACTCGAGCTGCTCGTTGAGCAGGAAGATCGTGGCCAGCGCCGGGGTGTTGTACGTCTGGTTCTTGCGGGAGTTGTCGATCGCCGTGGGCAGCGAGAAGAACTCCGGGATGTGCCGGCCGGACGCGTGGATGCGCTCGGCGCGCTCGATCGCGGCCGGGGAGAACACGCCGATCCACAGGCCGCCGTCGGAGGCGAAGGACTTCTGCGGGGCGAAGTAGTAGACGTCCGTCTCGGCGATGTCGACGGGCAGGCCGCCGGCGCCGGAGGTGGCGTCCACCAGGACGAGGGCGCCCTCGTCGGCGCCCGCGACCCGCTTGATCGGGGCGGCGACACCGGTCGAGGTCTCGTTGTGGGTGAAGGCGTAGACGTCGGCGCCCGCCTCGGCGACCGGCTCGGGGTGCGTGCCCGGGTCGGAGGAGACCACGGTCGGCTCGGCGAGCCACGGGGCGAGCTTGGCCGCCTTCGCGAACTTGGAGGAGAACTCGCCGAACGTGAGGTGCTGCGACTTGTTCTCGATCAGGCCGTGCGTCGCGACGTCCCAGAACGCGGTGGAGCCGCCGTTGCCGAGGACGACCTCGTACCCGTCGGGCAGGGAGAACAGCTCGCGGACGCCCTCGCGCACCTTGCCGACCAGGTTCTTGACCGGGGCCTGGCGGTGGGAGGTGCCGAGCAGGGAGGCGCCGGTCGCGGCCAGCGCGTCCAGTGCCTCCGTCCGCACCTTGGAGGGGCCGGCGCCGAATCGTCCGTCGGCGGGCTTGAGGTCAGCGGGGATCTGGATATCAGCCACGCCAGGAGCCTAGCCGTTCCGGGAAACCTCGGTGAAACGTCGTCCGTCGGCTGAGACGGCTTGTGTTGACGGCGCGTGCCGAGGGCACGGCCGCCGGAGGGGCCGTGGCGGCTCCTCCGGCGGCCGTGCCGTCACGCCTGGTCAGTTCACTCGGCGGTGAGCCGGACCGGCAGCTCGAACAGGTCGTTCTGCGTCACCACCGGCTTGTTGCGCAGTTCCGCCACCGGGACGGCCAGGTCCAGGGACGGGAAGCGCTCGTACAGGGCGGGCAGGGCGACGCCCGCCTCCAGGCGGGACAGGGCGGCGCCGGGGCAGACGTGGGGCCCGTGGCCGAAGGAGATGTGCCGGTTCTTGCCGGTGCGGCTGATGTCGAACTCGCCCGCGGTGGGCCCGTGGGCGTTCTCGTCACGGCCGATCGCGCCGTACGACACGATGAGCGCGTCGCCCGCCGGGATCACCTTGTCGCCGACCGGGACGTCCTCCGTGGCGAAACGGATGAGGACGTGGGAGGTCGGAGTGGCGTAGCGCAGGGTCTCCTCGACGACCGCGGACCAGTCCGCCTCGCCGGACAGGACGAGGGCGCGCTGCTCGGGGTGGGCGGACAGGTTGACGACCGCGTTGACGATGAGGGAGATCGTCGTCTCGTGGCCGGCCGCGACCATGAGCTGGAGGGTGGAGACGATCTCGGCGTCGGTGAGGTGGTCGCCGTCCTCGGAGGCCAGGATCAGCGCGCTGGTCAGGTCGTCGCCCGGCTCGGCGCGCTTGGCCGCCACCGTCTCCGCCATGATCCCGGCCAGTTCGGTGAGCGTCGCGATGACCTCGGCGGGCGGGGTCTGCGTCGAGAAGAACTTCTCGAAGAGCTCCTTGAGGCGCGGCAGCCGGGACTCCTCGATGCCCATGAGGTCGGCGATCACGTACATGGGCAGGGGGTAGGCGAAGTCGGCCTTCAGGTCGACGACGTCCCCGGTGAGGTTGTCGAGCAGACTTTCCGTCAGTTTCGCGATCCGCTCCCGCATCTGCTCCACCCGGCGCGGGGTCAGCGCCTGCGCCACCAGGGTGCGCATCCGCCGGTGGTCCGCGCCGTCCACGGTGAGCATGGAGCGGCCGGGGTTGGCGAGGCCGATCAGCGGCCAGTCGGCGGCGATCTCGCCGCGCTGCCAGGCGCCCCAGACGTTGATGTCCTTCACCAGGCGGGGGTCCGTGAGCAGGGCGCGCGCCTCGGCGTGGTGGGTGACGGCCCACACCGGGACACCGCCGGGCAGTTCGACGGCGGCGAGCGGCCCCGCGGCGCGCAGCGCGGCGCTCTCGCCGTCCAGGTCGGCGACGAAGGGGTCCAGGACTATGCGGGTCTCTTCGGTACCGGTGGTCATGCGGGGGTGCCTCCAAGGGCTGGGGTGGGGGTGAAGCGTTTTCCCCCGGGGCATGGGGACAGCCCCGGAACCCGGCCGGACGAGGGGTGTGCCGGCCGGGTGGCGAAGGGGTCTCAGAGGACGGGTACGGGCGTGAAGCGCACGGGCAGTTCGTTCAGTCCCCGCAGCCACGGGGAGGGGCGCCGGGTCAGCGTGTCGGCGGGTACCGCCAGGTCGATGTCCGGCAGCCGGTCCAGGACGACCTCGATGCCGGTCCGCGCGATGACCTCGGCGACCTCCTGTGCCGGGAACGGGCAGCGGTGCTCCCCGTGACCGAAGGAGAAGTGGGCGTTGTTGCCGCCGGTGAGCGCGGAACTGTCGGTGCGGACCTGGGGGTCGGAGTTGGCGCCCTGGAGGCCGAGCAGCAGCAGGTCGCCGGAGCGGATCCGGCGGCCGCCGAGCTGGGTGTCGCGGGAGGCCCAGCGCCCGGCCACGTTCTGGGTCGGGGTGTCCTCCCACAGGACCTCGTTCATGGCCTCGGCGACGCTGTGCCGGCCGCCGAACAGGGAGGCCGCGAACCGCTCGTCGGTGAGCATCAGGCGCAGCGAGTTGCCGATCCAGTCGGCCGTCGGCTGGTGGCCGGCGGCCATCATGACCATGAGGTCCTGGACGATCTCCATGTCGTCGAAGCCGGCGGTGTTGGCGAGCATCCGGGAGACGACGTCGTCGGCGGGCGTCTCCTTGCGGTCGGCGATCAACCGGGCCATGGAGGAGGCCAGATGCTGCTGTCCGGCCAGTGCGCCCTCACGGCCGTTGATCATGTCGTTCAGGGCGGTGACCAGGCCGGGGCCCTGTTCGTCCGAGAAGCCGTAGAGCGTCGCGAGGACCCGTACGGGGAGCAGGGCCGCGTAGTCGCCGATGAGGTCCGTCTCGCCCTCGGGGCAGATCGCGTCGATCAGCTCGTCGGCGAACTTCTCGGCCTGGGAGCGCAGTTCGAAGGGATCGACGGCTTCGAGGGCGTCGCTGATCATCGCGGCGCGCTCGCGGTGGCGCTCGCCGACGGTGTACAGGATGGAGGGCTGCTTGCGGCCGATCATCGGCAGCAGCGGCCAGTCGTCGGGGATGCGCTCCCACTGGCTCCACAGCTCCGAGTCCCGGCTGAAGAGCTGGGGGTCGCCGGTGACCTGGTGCAGTTCGCGGTAGCCGAGCACGAGCCAGGCCGGGATGTCGCCGTCGAGGACGACGGGCACGACGGAGCCGTGGTCGCGCCGCATCTCCCGGTACAGCTCGGCGGGTTCGGTCTGGAACCGCGGTCCGCCGAGGGGGACGGGCGCGGTGGTGGAGGCGGGGGTCACAGCGCGGGCTCCGGTGATTGAAGGGCGCCTTCCACGGCCGCGGCGCCGTGACGGGCGTAGTGGGACTGGAGGTGCTCCACCAGCGTGATCAGCACCTGCTTGCTGGACTCCCGGGAGCGGGCGTCGCAGTCGAGCAGCGGTACGTGCGGGTCGAGGTCGAGGGCCTCGCGGATCTGCGCCGGGGTGTGCGCGGGGCCGCCGAAGTCGTTGCAGGCCACGATGAAGGGCGTGCCGTGGTGCTCCAGCCGGTCGATGGCGTACCAGGACTCGTCGATGCGGCGGGTGTCGACCAGGACGATCGCCCCGAGCGTCCCGGAGAACAGCCGGTCCCACAGGAACCAGAACCGCTCCTGCCCGGGCGCGCCGAACAGGTACAGGATGTTGTGCGTGTCCAGCGTGATGCGGCCGAAGTCGAAGGCGACGGTGGTCGCGGACTTGCCGCGCACCTCGCTGATGTCGTCGACGGCCTCGCCGGCCTGCGTCATCGTCTCCTCGGTGTTGAGGGGACGGATCTCGCTGACCGAGCGGACGAGGGTCGTCTTGCCGACCCCGAAGCCGCCCACGATCACGATCTTGAGGCCGTTGTCGGCCGACGCGGACAGGGGCGCACGAGCGTCAGAGGTTACGGAGTCCAACGAGCACCTGCTCCAGGATGTCGGGATCGGGAAGACCGGAGGGAACCGTCGTGTGCGGGTGACGGGCGCTGACCCGGCCGGTGGAGAGCAGGTCGGAGAGCAGGACGCGGGTGATCGACACCGGCAGCTTCAGCTCCGCCGCGATCTCCACGACCGCCGTCGGCCGCTCGCACATCCGCAGGATCGCGGCGTGCTCGGACTGCATGCCCACCGCCGGGTCGCACTCGGCGACCACCAGCGTCACGAGGTCGAAGGGGGTGTCCGGGCCGGACCGGGTGCGGCCTCCGGTGAGGGTGTACAGCCGGTCCGGCGCGTCGTCCCTGCCGGGACGGCTCATGACGACCGGGGCGGCGAGGTCAGGTGCTCGCCGAGTTGTTCCACGAGTTCGCTCATGTTGTGTCCCACCAGTCCGGCGTCGGCGTCCTCGGCGGTGACGACGGCGAGGTGCGCGCCGTCGCCGGCCTCCACGATGAACAGCACCCCTCCGTAGAACTCGGCCATCGCCGAGCGGACGCCGCCGCTGCCGTCGCCGAACTCCACGGAGGCGCCGTGGGACAGCGACTGGATGCCGGCGGCGATGGCGGCGAGCTGGTCGGCCTGGTCGACCGACAGCTCCGGGGTGCGGCACAGCTTCAGTCCGTCGCGGGAGAGCACGAGCGCGTGCCGTGCGCCCGGGGTGCGCTCGAGGAGGCCCTCGATGAGCCAGGTGAGCTTCTCGTCGGCGGTGATGGTGCCGGTCATGAAGTGGTGTCGCCTTCCGGGAGCGCGTGCGCGGTGGGGGTGGTGGGGGTCGGGGTGGGGGCGGTGGTGGACGCGGATGCGTGGTCCTCGGCCCGTGCCGGTGCTTCGGCCGGGGCCGGATCGTCGGCCGTCACGGGCCCGGGGGCGTCCGGCGTCGTGCCGCGGACCGCCTGGCGGAAGGTGCCGAAGCGGGCCGCCGACCGGTTCTTGGGGTCGTCGCCGGTACGGGGTTCGGGGGCGGCCGGGGGTGTGACGTGCGAGCGGCTGCGCTCGGCGTGGGCGAGGGTGCGTCCGCGGCGGCGTCTGGGCAGGCCGCCGGTGTCGGCGAGGCCCTGCTCGTGCCGGGGCGAGTCGTGGGTCGGGACGGGGTCCGGGTCGAGATCGCCGGACGCGTGGGCGGCGTACGACACGGGGGACGCCGGCGACACGGGGAACTCGGGGGACTCGGCGGATTCCCGGTGCGTACGGGACTCCCGCGATCCCGGCGACGGCACGGGCTCCGGCGACTCGGGGCCGTCCAGGGACCTCGGCGCGGACGCCTGGCCGTCGACGGCGGTCGGGGCGACGGGGACGACGAGTTCGGGTCCGACGGGCAGCGGGGCCGCGCCGAGGGGGAGGTTCGGCTGCGTGAGGATGTCCTGCGGGATCAGGACCAGGACGCCGGTGCCGCCGCGGGCGGAGGGCCGGAACGACACCTTCAGGCCGTGCTTGCGGGCCAGCCGGCCGACCACCGCGAGACCGAGGCGGGTGCCGGTGAGGCCGCCGAGACCGGCCGGGCCCACCGCCTCCCCGGAGACGGCGCGTTCGGCGCGGCGCAGTTGTACGTCGCCCATGACCAGGCCGCTGTCCTCGACGGAGACGATGACACCCGCCGGGACCTCCTCGACGTACACGTGCACTTCGGCGGTGGGCGGCGAGAAGTTGGCGGCGTTGTCGAGGAGTTCGGCGAGCGCGTGCATGACGCCCTCGGCGGCGTGGCCGGAGACGGCGGCCTCGCTGGCGGAGTGGACGCGCACCCGCTGGTAGCCGCCGATGCGGCCCATGGCGCCGCGCAGGATGGACTCCATGACGATCGGGCGGGCCCAGCGGCGCCCCGAGCGCGCGCCGGTCAGGACGGCGACGGAGTCGGCGAGGCGGCCCGCCTGCGCGGTGCGGTGGTCGAGATGGAGGAGGTCGGCGAGGACGTCCTCGTCGGAGTGCCGCTCCTCCATGGCCCGCAGGTCGGCGAGCATGCCGGTGGAGAGCGCCTGCATGCGGGCGGCCGCGTTGGCGGTCGCGGAGATCGCTGCGGCCCGGTCGCCGACGGCGCGCCGGGTGCGTTCGGAGAGTTCGGCGTTGCGCTCGGTGAGCCGGGCGCGGTCGCCGGTGAGCAGCGTCCGCTCCTCGGCGAACTGCTCGGTGAGGCGGGTTCGTTCGCGTTCGGCCGTCTCGGTCAGGCGGATCCGTTCCTGGGCGGCGGCCTCGGCGGCGCGGGCGCGTTCGCGGGCGGCCTCGTCGGCGAGCCGGGCCCGCTCCTGGCCGAACTCCTCGACCAGCCGGGCGCGTTCCTGGAGGAGCCGGCCGGTGTCCTTGGTCACGCCGTCGAGACGGCGGAGCGCGATGCGTCTGGCCTGTACGGCGTGGGCGGCCACCGCGACGGCGGCGCACAGCAGTAACGCGGCGGCGCCGGTGCCCCAGGCGAGGGGCACGCGGGCGGGCTCGGGGGCCAGCAGGACGGCGGCCACCACGGCGGCGGCGGCCGGGACGGCGGCGCTCAGCGCGGCTTTCGCCGTGGCGCGGGGGGCGGGTCGTTCGCCGGAGGGCTGGGGCGGGGTCATCAATGGGTCCTCGGTCGTGTTCCTGGGGGGAGAACGTGTCCTCGGTCGTGTCCTCGGTCGGTCCTGGGCGAGAAGCGACACATGATGCTCAACTCGCCGTCACTATATGAGAGTTCGTGATCCGATTGGGAAGCTTCGAAAAGCGGTTTCATGATCGCCCCCGCATATCGGGGCCTTTCGGGTGCGCGGCCGGAGGGCCGTCGCCGAAGCCCGGCGGCATTCTGGAGACATGACGGATCTGGGTGGTCGGCCGGAAGGAAAGCCCGAGGGGAAGCCCGACGGACGGGCCGGGGGGAAGGCGGCCGGGGGCCCCGGCGGTCAGGCCGGGGGCGAACCGGGCGGGCGGCCCCGGCGGCGAGGGCGGGGCCGGGCCACCGGACGGCTTGGCGGTCCGTCCGGGGACGGGCCGGACGGGCTCCCCGCCGGGGGGTCGCGAGCGCCGTCCGACGAGCTCCGGTCCGAGCTCGTGCGGGCCGTGCGCGGCGAGGTCTCCTTCGACGCGACGGCGCGGGCGCTGACCACCATGGACGCCTCCAACTACCGGCGCGTACCCCTCGGTGTGGTGGCCCCGCGGGACGCCGACGACGTGGCCGCCGCGCTCGCCGTGTGCCGCGCCCACGCGGTGCCGGTCGTCGCGCGCGGCGGCGGCACCTCGATCGCCGGGCAGGCCACGGGCACCGGCGTCGTCCTCGACTTCACCCGGCACATGAACCGGATCCTCGCGGTCGACCCGGAGGCCCGTACGGCCGTCGTCCAGCCCGGTGCCGTACTCGACCGTCTCCAGGAGGCCGCGGCCCCGCACGGCCTGCGTTTCGGCCCCGACCCCTCCACGCACGGCCGCTGCACCCTCGGCGGGATGATCGGCAACAACTCCTGCGGCTCCCACTCGGTCGCCTGGGGAACCACCGCGGACAACGTGCGGGAACTCACCGTCGTCGGCGCGGCCGGTGACGCCCGCCGCCTCGGCCGTGCCTGGCAGGGCGCCCCGGACGGCCTGAGGGCCCTGGTCGAAGGCGAGTTGGCGCTGCTGCGGACCGGCTTCCCCGAGCTTCCGCGACGGATCTCCGGGTACGCCCTCGACGCGCTCCTGCCCGAGCGCGGCGCGGACACGGCCCGCGCGTTCTGCGGCTCCGAGGGCACCTGGGGCCTGCTCACCGAGGCGGTCGTACGACTGGTCGAGGCACCCCGGGCGCGGGCGCTGGCCGTCCTCGCCTACCCCGACGAGAGCGCGGCCGCGGACGCCGCGTCCGGCCTGCTCGGGTACGGGCCGCTGACCGTGGAGGGGATGGCCGCCGATCTCGTGCCCGCCGACGCGGGGCTGCCGCGCGGCGGGGCCTGGCTGTTCGTGGAGACCGGCGGCGGATCGCCGGCCGAGGCCCGCGCGCGTGCGGACACGATCGTGCGGGCGGCCGACGTGCTGGACGCCCTGGTGGTCACCGACCCGGCCGGGCAGCGGGCGCTGTGGCGGCTGCGGGAGGACGCGAGCGGCACGGCGACCCGGATGCCGTACGCGGGCGACGACGCCCTGTCCGGCCGGGGGCGCGGGCTCGGCGCCGAGGCCTGGCCCGGCTGGGAGGACTGCGCGGTGCCGCCCGCCCGGCTCGGCGCGTACCTCCGCGACTTCCGCGCCCTGCTCACCGCCCACGACCTGCACGGCATCCCGTACGGGCACTTCGGCGACGGCTGCGTCCACGTCCGGATCGACTTCGACCTGATCTCCGCGGCGGGCGTCGCCCGCTTCCGGCGCTTCTCGGAGGAGGCCGCCCGCCTCGTCGTCTCCCACGGGGGCTCCCTGTCCGGCGAGCACGGCGACGGGCAGGCCCGCGCCGAACTGCTGCCGGCCATGTACGGCGCCGACATGGTCCGCCTCTTCGAACGGGCCAAGGACCTCTGGGACCCGGACGCCCTGCTCAACCCCGGCATGCTCGTACGCCCGCACCGGCTGGACGAGAACCTGCGCTTCGCGGTGCTCCCGCGCCGGCCGGTGGACGTGGAGTTCGGCTATCCGGCGGACGGCGGCGACTTCTCGGCGGCGGTGCGCCGCTGCGTGGGCGTCGCCAAGTGCCGTACGGCACCGGCCCCGGGCCCCGACGGGGTCATGTGCCCCTCCTTCCGGGCGACCGGCGAGGAGGCGCACTCCACGCGCGGCCGGGCCAGGCTGCTGCACGAGATGCTCGCCGGCGAGATCGTCACCGACGGGTGGCGCTCGACGGAGGTCCGTGACGCGCTGGACCTGTGCCTGTCGTGCAAGGGATGCCGGTCCGACTGCCCGGTCGGCGTCGACATGGCCACGTACAAGGCGGAGTTCCTCCACCACCACTACGCCGGCCGCCGCCGCCCCGCCGCCCACTACGCCCTGGGCCGGCTCCCCTTCTGGCTCGCGGCCGTGACCCGCACCCGCTCGGCCCGGCTCGTCAACGCCCTCGTGTCCCTGCCCCCGGTGGCCGCCGCGGCCAAGCGTCTGGCCGGGGTCGCACCCGGACGGGACATCCCGCGGCTGGCCCCGGAGACGTTCAGCCAGTGGTGGTCGGCCCGGTTCCGGGACCGGGCACGGGCGTACGTGCGGGAGCGCCGCCGGGGTGGAGCGAGCGCGGCGGGGCGGCGGCCCGGGACCGCGCTGTTCCCGGGGTTCGAGGGCCGGACGGTCCTCCTGTGGCCGGACACCTTCACCGAGCACTTGGAACCCTCCGTCGGACGGGCCGCCGTACGGGTCCTGGAGGCCGCCGGACTGGCGGTGCTGCTGCCGCCGAGGACGGTGTGGCGCCACGGGCCCGTCGGTGACGGGGTCACCAGGGGCCCCCTCCGCCCGGGCACGCTGCTCCCGCGCCGCCGGCAGCGCGTGTGCTGCGGACTGACGTACGTCTCCACCGGCCAGCTCGACCGCGCCCGCGCCGTCCTGCGCCGCACCCTCGACCTCCTGGAGCCCTACCTCGCCATGGACGGCCTCCCGGTCGTCGTGCTGGAGCCGAGCTGCGCCGCGGCCCTGCGCACGGACCTGCCCGAACTGCTGCCCGGCGACCCGCGCGCGGCGCGGCTGGCGACGGCGGTGGTGACCTTCGCGGAGGCACTGGAGCGGCACGCGCCGGACTGGACCCCGCCCCGCCTGGACCGCCCGGCGGCCGGGCAGACGCACTGCCACCAGCACGCGGTCCTCGGCGACGGCCCCGAACGCCGGCTGCGCGAGGCGGCGGGCCTGACCGGCGCCCTCGCCGGCGGCTGCTGCGGACTCGCGGGCAACTTCGGCTTCGAGAAGGGCCACGAGGAGGTGTCCCGGGCCTGCGCGGAGGAACAGCTCCTGCCGGCGGTCCGGGCGGCCGACGAGAACGCCGTGATCCTCGCCGACGGCTTCTCCTGCCGCACCCAGTTGGCCCAGCTCTCCGGCCGCCGGGGCCGCCACCTGGCGGAGGTACTGGCACAGGCGCTGGACGACGGCCCGCGGAACGAGGGGTCCGCGGGAACCGCGTAAGTACGCTGGGACGGCACCGGCCGAAGGACTTCGAGGAGCGACCCGTATGACCCTCCGCCTGCAGTCGATCACCCGCGACGAACATCTGACGTTCGTCCGCTCGCGGCCCTCGGCCAGCCATATGCAGGTGCCGTCCTGGGGGGACGTGAAGCCGGACTGGCGCGCGGAGAGCCTCGGCTGGTTCGACGCGGACGGCCGCCTCCGAGGGGCCGGTCTCGTGCTGCTGCGCCCGCTGCCGAAGGTCAAGCGCTATCTCGCGTATCTGCCCGAGGGTCCCGTCATCGACTGGCACGACCCGGACCTCGCCGAACGCTGGCTCCGGCCGATGGTCGCGCACCTGAAGTCGCGCGGCGCGTTCACCGTGAAGATGGGCCCGCCCGTCGTCGCGCGCCGCTGGAGCGCGGACACGGTCAAGACGGCCATCGCCGATCCGGCGGCGCGGCGCCTGGGCGAGGTGACGGCCTCCTCGCACGAGCCGGGCGCCGCCGAGATCGCCGAGCGGCTGCGGGCCATGGGCTGGCAGCGGACCGAGCCGGGCGGCGAGGACGGCTTCGCGGCGGGCCAGCCGCGCTACGTCTTCCAGGTCCCCTTCGCCGGACGCTCCCTGGAGGAGATCCACAAGGGCCTCAACCAGCAGTGGCGGCGCAACATCAAGAAGGCCGAGAAGGCCGGCGTCGAGGTGGTCAGGGGCGGTTACGACGACCTGCCCGCCTTCTACGAGCTCTACGCGGAGACGGCGGAACGGGACCGCTTCATCCCGCGCCCGCTGCCCTACTTCCAGCGGATGTGGACCTCGCTGACGGCCGAGGACCCCGACCGTATGCGGCTGTACCTCGCCCGCCACGAGGGCGACGTCCTGGCCGCGGCCACCATGCTGACCGTCGGCAGCCATGTCTGGTACTCCTACGGCGCCTCCACCGGCCGCAAGCGCGAGGTGCAGCCCAACAACGCCATCCAGTGGCGCATGATGAGCGACGCGCACGCGCTGGGCGCCGCCGTGTACGACTTCCGCGGGATCACCGACACCCTCGACGAGAGCGACCACCTCGTCGGGCTGCTGCGCTTCAAGGCGGGGGCGGGCGGCGAGGCCGCGGAGTACCTCGGGGAGTGGGACCTGCCCATCAACCGGCTGCTGCACAAGGCGCTGGACGTCTACATGTCCCGTCGCTGAGGCGGAACGAACCGGCCCCGGTCTCAGCATCCAGGACAGCTGTATAAGCGGTTCACACTCCTGACGAAGTCCACTACCCTGGACTCGGTAGTGCATCGTGATGAACGCCCCGACCCGTAGCCAGCCTCCAGGACCGCCCGTGAGCACCCCCAGCGCCACCACCTCGACGTCCGCACCCGTTCCCGGGACGGAGCACGCCACCGTGTCCTCGGGCGGCGCGCCCGGTCGTCTCGGTTCCCTCGGGCCCGTCGGGCTGGTGCTGGCCGGGGGGATCTCGGTCCAGTTCGGCGGCGCCCTCGCCGTGACCCTCATGCCGCGCGCCGGCGCGCTCGGCGTGGTGACCCTGCGGCTGCTCGCCGCCGCGGTGATCCTGCTCGTGGTCTGCCGTCCCCGGCTGCGCGGCCACTCGCGCGCCGACTGGGGGACGGTCGCCGTCTTCGGCATCACCATGGGCGCGATGAACGGCCTCTTCTACGAGTCGGTCGCCCGCATCCCCCTCGGCGCCGCCGTCACCCTGGAGGTGCTCGGCCCCCTCGCCCTCTCGGTGATGGCCTCCCGCCGCGCGGTCAACGCGGTCTGGGCGGGCCTCGCCCTGTGCGGGGTCTTCCTGCTGAGCGGCGGAGGGTTCGGCTCCCTGGACCCGGTGGGCGTGGCCTTCGCGCTCGGGGCGGGCGCGATGTGGGCGGCGTACATCGTCTTCAGCGCCCGTACGGGCCGCCGTTTCCCACAGGCCGACGGGCTGGCGCTGGCCATGGCCGTGGCGGCGCTGCTGTTCCTGCCGCTGGGGATCGCCGAGTCCGGCACCCGGCTCCTGGACCCGACCACGGTGGCGCTCGGCTCCGCGGTCGCGGTCCTCTCTTCGGTGCTGCCCTACACCCTCGAACTCCTCGCCCTGCGCCGCCTGCCCGCCTCCACCTTCGCGGTCCTCATGAGCCTCGAGCCCGCCATCGCCGCGACAGCGGGCTTCCTCATCCTCGACCAGTCCCTGTCCGCGACCCAGTCGGCCGCGATCGCCCTGGTCATCGGCGCGAGCATCGGAGCGGTACGGACCCAGGTGGGCCGAGGCAAGGCGACACTCCCGCTCGACGCCCCCTGACGCCCACCCGGCACGGGCCCGGTCACGGTCGGCCGGCCCTGCGCGAACCGCCCCCTTCGCGCTGCGACGCCCCGACGCCCGCGCCCACCCTGCACCCCCGACGCCTGCACCCAGCACGTCCCCCGGCGTCTCCGGTGCCACGCCCACCCGGCACCCCCGGCGCGGACGCCCCCGGCACCCCGGGGCGCCCCGGCTCAGGAAGTCGTGTCCAGCCATTCCGCGAACGCCGGGCCCGTCAGCCGGGCGTCCGGCCCCGGGAGGAGGCCGCCGTCCTCGAACAGGTCCCGTTCCGGGTTGGCCGGGTCGCTCACGGCGATCACCTTCGCGGCCGGGTCCCGGCGGGACAGCAGCAGCCGGGCCGCCTCCTCCAGGCTCTCCTCGCGCGGACCGGCCACCTCCGGGAACGGGGCCAGCGCCCCCGGCGCCTCCTCCGCCTCCGCCATCTCCACCAGCGCCTCCGCGACGACCCGCGCCGCGACGAGCTGGGTCCGCATCCTCGGCACGTACACGGTGTCGCCCTGGCGCCCCCACTGCGTGAACTGCTCCACGAGCTCGTGGAACTGCGCCGCCCGCAGCACCCGCACCGGCACCGGTCCCGCCAGCACCGCGCGCTCGTGCTCCAGCTTGGCCGCGTTGTAACCGGCGACCGAGGCGTCGATGCCGATGATCGACACGACGACCAGCCGGCCGACCCCGGCCTTCTGCCCGGCCTCGTGCAGATTGCGGGCCGCGGCCGTGAAGAACTCCGTCGCCACCTCCCGGTCCGGCGAGGGCGTGCTGGACGCGTCGATCACGACGTCCACACCCTCCAGCGCCTCGGCCAGTCCGGCCCCGGTGACGATGTCGACCCCGGTGGCCCGGGACATCGCTACGACCGTGTGCCCGCGCTCCGTCAGCACGTCCACGACATGCCGCCCGAGTCGCCCGGTCGCCCCGGCCACCGCGATCTTCTTGGTCTCGCTCATGCTCACGTCTCCCTCTGCGTCCCTCGTGTCGCGTCGTCATCGGTATGACGGAGCGGGGACAGGAGATGTGACGGGTCCGGGGCGGGAAGCGGAGAAATAATTTAATGCAAGCATGCTTGATTGTTTCTGGGGGCGCTGAGATGCTCCCCCCATGTCCGATCCGACGCCCGTGTTCGACGATCTGCGTGACGAAAGCGAAGAACTCGACCGGCTCGTGGCCGAGTTCGGTCCGGAGCAGTGGGCGCTCCCGACGCCCGCGCCGCACTGGACCGTCGCCCATCAGATCGCCCACCTCGCCTGGACCGACCACTCCGCCCACCTGTCCGTCACGGACGCCGACGCCTTCCACGGCCTCGTCGAGAAGGCGCTCGCGGCGCCCACGACGTTCGTGGACGACGGCGCCGACGACGGGGCCCGGCTGCCGTCCGCCGAACTGCTGGCGCGCTGGCGCGGCGGCCGCGCCGCACTGGACCGGGCCCTGCGGGAGGCCGTGCCGGGCACCCGCTTCCCCTGGTACGGCCCGCCCATGTCCGGCGCCTCCATGGCCACCGGCCGGCTCATGGAGACCTGGGCCCACGGCCAGGACGTCGCCGACGCCCTCGGTGTGGTCCGCGCCCCCACCGACCGGCTCCGCCATGTGGTCCGCATCGGGGTGCGCACCCGGGACTTCGCCTTCGCCGCGCGCGGGCTCGCCGCGCCCGCCGAGGAGTTCCGGGTGGAGATCCTCGCCCCCTCCGGCGCCACCTGGACCTACGGCCCCGAGGACGCCCCCCAGCGCGTCACCGGCACCGCCCTCGACTTCTGTCTGCTGGTCACCCAGCGGGCGAACCGCGCCGACGTCGACGTGCGCGCCGAGGGGCCCGACGCCGACCGCTGGCTCGGCATCGCCCAGGCCTTCGCGGGCCCGCCCGGCGACGGACGCCCGCCGAAGGGGGACGCGGAGTGACCCTGCGCATCGGCAACGCCTCCGGCTTCTACGGCGACCGCTTCGACGCCCTGCGCGAGATGCTCACCGGCGGCGAACTCGACGTCCTCACCGGTGACTACCTCGCCGAGCTGACCATGCTGATCCTGGGCCGGGACCGGCTGAAGGACCCCGCCGCCGGATACGCCCGCACCTTCCTGCGGCAGCTCGAGGACTGTCTCGGCCTGGCGCACGAGCGGTCCGTGAAGATCGTGACGAACGCCGGGGGCCTCAACCCGGCGGGGCTCGCCGACGCCGTACGGGAACTGGCCGGCCGGCTCGGCATCCCGGTGCGCGTCGCCCACGTCGAGGGCGACGACCTCACCGCCCGCCACCCGGGCAGTCTCGCCGCCCACGCCTACCTCGGCGGCTTCGGCATCGCCGAGTGCCTGTCGGCGGGCGCGGACATCGTGGTCACCGGACGGGTCACCGACGCGGCCCTGGTCACCGGGCCCGCCGCCGCCCACTTCGGCTGGCGGCCCACGGACCACGACCGGCTCGCGGGAGCCGTCGTCGCCGGGCACGTGCTGGAGTGCGGGACCCAGGCCACCGGCGGCAACTACTCCTTCTTCGGCGACGGCGACGTACGCCGTCCCGGCTTCCCGCTCGCGGAGATCCACGAGGACGGGAGCTGCGTCATCACCAAGCACCCCGGCACCGGCGGCTTCGTCGACGTCGGCACGGTCACCGCGCAGCTCCTGTACGAGACCGGGGGCGCCCGGTACGCGGGACCCGACGTCACCGCCCGCCTGGACACCGTACGGCTCGTCCAGGACGGCCCCGACCGGGTGCGGATCGAGGGCGTGCGCGGCGAGGCCCCGCCGCCCACCCTCAAGGTCGGCCGCAACAGGCTCGGCGGCTTCCGCAACGAGGTGACCTTCGTCCTGACCGGACTCGACGTCGAGGCCAAGGCCGCGCTGGTGCGGGAGCAGATGGGCGACGCGCTCGCCAAGACGCCGCCCGCGGAGGTGCGCTGGGAACTGGTGCGCACCGACCGGGCCGACGCGGACACCGAGGAGACGGCCAGCGCCCTGCTGCGGCTCGTCGTCCGCGATCCCGACCAGGCCACCGTCGGGCGGGCGCTGAGCGGGGCGGCCATCGAGCTGGCGCTCGCCAGTTACCCCGGATTCCATGTGGTGGCACCACCGGGGAAGGGCGCGCCCTATGGGGTCTTCGAGGATGTGTACGTCCCCCAGGGCGCCGTCGACCACGGGGCCGTCCTGCCCGACGGGAACCGCCTCTCGGTGATCCCGGCCCAGGACACGCTCGTACTGGAGACACTCGAAGAACCGCCCCTGCCCGAGCCGTTGCCCGCGGGTCCGGTCCGCCGGGCCCCCCTCGGTCTCGTCGCGGGCGCCCGCAGCGGCGACAAGGGCGGCAACGCCAACGTCGGCGTCTGGGTCCGCACCGACGAGGCCTGGCGCTGGCTCGCCCATGAACTGACGGCCGACCGCTTCCGCGAGCTGCTCCCGGAGAGCCGTCCGCTGCGGGTCGTCCGGCACGTCCTGCCCGGCCTGCGCGCCCTCAACTTCGTGGTCGAGGGCATCCTCGGCGAAGGCGTCGCCTCCCAGGCCCGCTTCGACCCGCAGGCCAAGGCGCTCGGCGAATGGCTCCGTTCCCGTCACCTCGACATCCCGGAGGTCCTGCTATGACGGTCCTTTCGTCCGCCCTGGACGTGGGCGGCCAGGACTACCGGGCGAACCGCGAGGTCATGCTCGCCAAGCTCGCCGACCTGGACACCGAGCACGCCAAGGCCCTCGCGGGCGGCGGCGAGAAGTACGTCGAGCGGCACCGGGGGCGCGGCAAGCTGCTCGCCCGCGAACGCATCGAGCTGCTGCTCGACCCGGACACCCCGTTCCTGGAGCTGTCGCCGCTCGCGGCCTACGGCAGCGACTACACGGTGGGCGCCTCGCTCGTCACCGGTATCGGCGTGGTCGAGGGCGTCGAGTGCCTGATCACCGCCAACGACCCGACCGTGCGCGGCGGCGCCAGCAACCCGTGGAGCCTGAAGAAGGCACTGCGGGCCAACGACATCGCCCTCGCCAACCGGCTGCCCTGCATCAGCCTGGTCGAGTCGGGCGGCGCCGATCTGCCCTCGCAGAAGGAGATCTTCATCCCCGGGGGCGCGATCTTCCGCGACCTCACCCGGCTGTCGGCGGCCGGGATCCCCACGGTGGCCGTGGTCTTCGGGAACTCGACCGCCGGAGGCGCGTACGTCCCCGGCATGTCGGACCACGTGATCATGGTCAAGGAGAAGGCGAAGGTCTTCCTCGGCGGTCCGCCACTGGTGAAGATGGCCACCGGCGAGGAGAGCGACGACGAGTCGCTGGGCGGCGCGGAGATGCACGCGCGCGTCTCGGGCCTCGCGGACTACTTCGCCGTCGACGAGCGGGACGCGCTGCGCCAGGCGCGCCGGGTCGTCGCCCGGCTCAACCACCGCAAGGCGTACGGCGATCCGGCCCCGGCCGAGCCCCCCAAGTACGACGAGGACGAACTGCTGGGCATCGTCCCCGGCGATCTGAAGCACCCCTTCGACCCGCGCGAGGTGATCGCCCGGCTCGTCGACGGTTCGGACTTCGACGAGTTCAAGCCGCTGTACGGGACGAGCCTGACCACCGGCTGGGCGAGCCTGCACGGCTACCCGGTCGGCATCCTCGCCAACGCGCAGGGCGTGCTGTTCAGCGCCGAGTCCCAGAAGGCCGCCCAGTTCATCCAACTGGCCAACCAGCGCGACATCCCGCTGCTCTTCCTGCACAACACCACCGGCTACATGGTCGGCAAGGAGTACGAGCAGGGCGGCATCATCAAGCACGGCGCGATGATGATCAACGCGGTGAGCAACTCGCGGGTCCCGCACCTGTCGGTGCTCATGGGCGCCTCCTACGGAGCCGGCCACTACGGGATGTGCGGGCGGGCCTACGACCCGCGGTTCCTGTTCGCCTGGCCCAGCGCCAAATCGGCCGTCATGGGACCGCAGCAGCTCGCGGGCGTCCTGTCGATCGTCGCCCGGCAGTCGGCCGCCGCGAAGGGCCGCCCGTACGACGACGACGCGGACGCGGCGCTGCGCGCCATGGTGGAGCAGCAGATCGAGTCCGAGTCGCTGCCGATGTTCCTGTCCGGGCGGCTGTACGACGACGGGGTCATCGACCCGCGCGACACCCGCACCGTCCTCGGCCTGTGCCTGTCCGCGATCCACACGGCGCCCTTCGAGGGCGCGCGCGGTGGCTTCGGCGTCTTCCGGATGTGAGGGATCACTTGATTGCGAGTCTGCTGGTCGCCAACCGGGGCGAGATCGCCTGCCGGGTCTTCCGCACCTGCCGTGCGGCCGGGGTGCGCACCGTCGCGGTGTATTCCGACGCCGACGAGAACGCCCTGCACACGCGCGAGGCGGACGCGGCGGTGCGGCTGCCGGGCGCGACACCCGCCGAGACGTATCTGCGGGCCGATCTCGTCGTGCGGGCCGCGCTGGACGCGGGCGCGGACGCGGTGCACCCGGGGTACGGGTTCCTGTCGGAGAACGCGGATTTCGCGCGGGCGGTGATCGACGCCGGGCTGGTGTGGGTCGGGCCGTCCCCCGAGGCGATCGAGGCGATGGCGTCCAAGACGCGGGCCAAGAAGCTGATGGGGCTCGCACCCCTGGAGCGGGTCACCGCCGGGGACCTGCCGGTGCTGGTCAAGGCCGCCGCGGGCGGCGGTGGGCGCGGGATGCGGATCGTCCGTGAACTGGCGGATCTGGACGCCGAGTTGGAGGCGGCCCGGGCGGAGGCGCTGAGCGCCTTCGGCGACGGCGAGGTGTTCGTCGAGCCGTACGTGGAGGGCGGCCGGCACGTCGAGGTGCAGATCCTGGCCGACGCGCACGGCACGGTCTGGCCGCTAGGCACCCGCGACTGCTCCCTCCAGCGCCGCCACCAGAAGGTGATCGAGGAGGCGCCGGCCCCCGGGCTGGGGGACGAACTCACCCGGAGTCTGTACGAGTTGTCGGTGCGCGCCGCCCGCGCCGTGGACTACGTCGGTGCCGGCACGGTCGAGTTCCTGGTCGCCGACGGCACCGCGCACTTCCTGGAGATGAACACCCGCCTCCAGGTCGAACACCCGGTGACGGAGGCGGTGTTCGGGGTCGACCTGGTGGCCCTGCAACTGCGGGTCGCGGAGGGGGAGCGGCTGGAGGGCGAACCCCCGCCCGCGCGGGGCCACGCGGTCGAGGCCCGGCTGTACGCGGAGGACCCGGCGGGCGCCTGGGCGCCGCAGACGGGCACCCTGCACAGGATCGCCGTCCCGGACGGCGTCCGGCTGGACACCGGGTTCGCCGACGGCGACTCGGTCGGCATCCACTACGACCCGATGCTCGCGAAGGTCGTCGCGCACGGCGCCACCCGCGCGGAGGCCGTGCGGAGGCTGGCGGGCGCCCTGGAGCGGGCCACGCTCCACGGCCCGGTCACCAACCGCGATCTGCTCGTACGGTCGCTGCGCCACGAGGAGTTCACGGAGGCCCGCATGGACACGGGCTTCTACGACCGTCACCTCGCCGCGCTGACGGAGCCCGCCCCGGACCCGTACGCCCCGCTGGCCGCGGCCCTGGCCGACGCGCACGGGCGTTCCCGGTTCGGCGGCTGGCGCAACCTGGCGTCGGCTCCGCAGACCAGGCGCTACCGGATGCACGGCGCCGAGCACGAGGCCGCGTACCGGCACACGCGTCAGGGACTCGCGGCCGACGGGGTGCGCGTGCTGCACGCCGACGCCGGCCGTGTCGTCCTCGAAGTGGCGGGCGTGCGGCGGACGTTCGAGGTCGCGCGGTACGGCGGCGGCCGGGTCTTCGTGAACGCGACCGCGCTGACCGAGCTCCCCCGCTTCCCCGATCCGGCCGCGGACCGGGCTCCGGGCTCGCTGCTCGCCCCGATGCCCGGCACCGTGGTCCGGGTGGCCGAGGGGCTCGCCGAGGGCGCCGCCGTGCGGGCCGGGGAGCCGCTGCTGTGGCTGGAGGCGATGAAGATGGAGCACAGGATCTCGGCGCCGACGGCGGGGACGCTCACCGCCCTGCACGCCGTGGTCGGACAGCAGGTGGAGGTGGGCGCGCTGCTGGCCGTCGTCACGGAGGAGACGGCGCCCGGCGGGGCGCCGGAGACCGGCGCCGGATGAGCCGGCGCCCCGCTCCGGGGCGCCGGGCCGCACCACCGCGCGAGGGGTCCGCCGCGCGGGCCCGACCGCTATGCACAGGCCGTATTTTCCGTACTCTCCTTATCGAGGAGCCCTCATGAGCCCTGTCACAGAGACCGACGAACACAAGGCGCTCCGTTCCGCGGTCGCCGCTCTCGGCAAGCGCTACGGCCGCGCGTACCTCACCAAGGCCGTCGCCGAGGGCGGTCACCCCGACGAGCTGTGGGCCGAGGCGGGCAAGCTCGGCTATCTCGGGGTGAACCTCCCGGAGGAGTACGGCGGCGGAGGCGGCGGCATCGCGGAACTGTCCATCGTCCTGGAGGAGCTGGGCGCGGCCGGCTGTCCGCTGCTGATGCTCGTCGTCTCGCCCGCCATCTGCGGCACGGTCATCGCCCGTTTCGGCACGGAGGAGCAGAAGCGCACCTGGCTGCCGGGCCTGTCGGACGGCACCCGCACGATGGCGTTCGGCATCACCGAGCCCGACGCCGGCTCCAACTCGCACCGCATCACCACCACGGCCCGCCGTGACGGCACCGACTGGGTCCTGACCGGCCGCAAGGTGTTCATCTCCGGCGTCGACATCGCCGACGCGACGCTCATCGTGGGCCGCACCGAGGACGCCCGCACCGGCAGTCTCAAGCCCTGCCTGTTCATCGTCCCGCGCGACGCCGAGGGCTTCGGACGGCGGCAGATCGACATGGAACTGGCCAGCGCGGAGAAGCAGTTCGAGCTCACGCTGGACGAGGTGCGGCTGCCGGCCGAGGCGCTGGTCGGCGACGAGGACGCGGGACTGCTGCAACTGTTCGCCGGTCTCAACCCGGAGCGCGTGATGACGGCCGCGTTCGCGATCGGCATGGGCCGTTTCGCGCTCGCCAGGGCCGTGGAGTACGCGCGGGAACGCACCGTCTGGAAGGCGCCGATCGGTGCGCACCAGGCCATCGCCCACCCCCTCGCTCAGGCCCACATCGAGCTCGAACTGGCCCGGCTGATGATGCAGAAGGCCGCGTACCTGTACGACGAGGGCGACGACATCGGGGCGGGGGAGGCCGCCAACATGGCCAAGTACGCGGCCGGTGAGGCCTGTGTACGGGCCGTCGACCAGGCCGTGCACACCCTCGGGGGCAACGGCCTCACCCGGGAGTTCGGCCTCGCCTCCCTCATCACGGCGGCGCGCGTGTCTCGTATCGCGCCGGTGAGCCGGGAGATGATTCTCAACTACGTCTCCCACCAGACCCTGGGCCTGCCCAAGTCGTACTGAGCGCTCTAGGAGGAACCGTGTTCCGCAGCGAGTACGCAGATGTACCGGCCGTCGAGGAACCCATCCACGAGGCCGTCCTGGGCCGCGCAGCCGAGCGCGGCGAGACGCCCGCGCTCGTCGACGGCGTCGACGGCACCACGCTCAGCTACGCGCAGGTCGACCAGTTCCACCGGCGGCTGGCCGCCGCGTTCGCCGAGGCGGGGCTGCGCAAGGGCGACGTGCTCGCCCTGCACAGCCCCAACACCATCGCCTTCCCCGTGGTCTTCTACGGGGCCACGCGCGCGGGGGCGTCGGTCACCACGGTGCACCCGCTCGCCACGGCGGAGGAGTTCGCCAAGCAGCTCCTGGACTCCTCGGCCCGCTGGATCGTGACCGTCTCGCCCCTGCTGGACACCGCCCGCCGGGCGGCCGAACTCGCGGGCGGCGTACGGGAGATCTTCGTCTGCGACCAGGCGGAGGGCCACCGGTCCATGCTCGACCTGCTGGGCAGCACCGCGCCCGAACCGCGGGTGGACATCGACCCCGTCGAGGACGTGGCGGCGCTCCCGTACTCCTCGGGCACCACGGGCGTCCCCAAGGGCGTGATGCTCACCCACCGCTCCATAGCCACCAACCTCGCCCAGCTCTCGCCGGCCATGCCGATGGGCCCCGGCGAGCGCATCCTCGCCGTGCTGCCGTTCTTCCACATCTACGGACTGACGGCCCTGATGAACGCCCCCCTGCGGCAGGGCGCCACCGTGGTCGTGCTGCCCCGCTTCGACCTCGACACCTTTCTCGGCGCCATCCAGGAACACCGCATCACCGGTCTGTACGTGGCGCCGCCGATCGTCCTGGCGCTCGCCAAGCACCCCGCCGTCGCGGAGTACGACCTGTCGTCCCTGGAGTACATCGTCTCGGCGGCCGCGCCCCTGGACGCCGCGCTCGCGGCCGCCTGTTCGGCCAGGCTCGGGCTGCCTCCGGTGGGTCAGGCCTACGGCATGACCGAACTGTCGCCCGGCACGCACGTCGTCCCGCTGGACGCCGAGAACCCGCCCCCGGGGACGGTCGGCAAACTCGTCGCGGGCACCGAGATGCGCATCGTCTCCCTCGACGACCCGGACAAGGACGTCGGCGTCGGAGAACGCGGTGAGATCGTCGTCCGGGGACCCCAGGTCATGAAGGGCTATCTGGGCCGGCCCGACGCGACCGCCGCGATGATCGACCCCGACGGCTGGCTGCACACCGGGGACGTCGGTCGTGTCGACGCGGACGGCTGGCTGTTCGTCGTGGACCGCGTCAAGGAGCTCATCAAGTACAAGGGCTTCCAGGTCGCCCCCGCCGAACTGGAGGCACTGCTGCTCACCCACCCCGGCATCGCCGACGCCGCCGTCATCGGGTCCTACAACGAGGACAACAACGAGGTCCCGCACGCCTTCGTGGTACGCCAGCCCTCGGCCGCCGACCTCTCCGCGAACGAGGTCATGCTGTACGTCGCCGAGCGCGTCTCCCCGTACAAGCGGGTCCGCGTCGTCACCTTCATCGACGCCGTCCCGAGGGCCGTCTCCGGGAAGATCCTGCGCCGCGAACTGCGAGGCCTGTCATGACCGTCGTCCGCACCGAACACGAGCGCGGCATCACCACGCTCACCCTGGACTCGCCCGCCACCCGCAACGCGCTGTCGGGCGTCCTCGTGGGCGAGCTCGCCGACGCGCTCACCCGCTGCGGCAAGGACGGCGACGTACGCGCCGTCGTCCTGACCCACACCGGGAACACCTTCTGCGCGGGCGCCGACCTGCGCGACCCCCCGCCACCGGAGGCCTTCGTCGGCCTGCTCCGGCAGATCGTCGAGCTGCGCAAGCCCGTCGTGGCCCGGGTGGAGGGACACGTCCGGGCGGGCGGCCTCGGCCTGCTCGGGGCCTGCGACATCGCGGTCGCGGGCGAGGCGGCGAGCTTCGCCCTCACCGAGGTACGGATCGGGGTCGCCCCCGCCGTCATCTCGCTGCCGCTGCTGCCCCGCACCGACCCGCGCGCACTCGCCCGGTACTACCTCACCGGCGAACGCTTCGACGCGCCCGAGGCCGTCCGCACCGGGCTCCTCACGGCGTCCGGGGACGACGTGGACGCCGTCCTCGCACCCGTCCTCGACGGGCTGCGCCGGGCGGCCCCCGAAGCCCTCGCCGAGACGAAGGCGCTGCTCACGGCTAAGGTGCTGGAGACCTTCGACCGGGACGCGGCGGCCCTCACCGCACTCTCGGCCCGGCTGTTCTCCTCCGCGCAGGCCCGCGAGGGGATGACGGCCTTCCTCGAACGACGGGATCCCGCATGGGTGGTGTGAGCTCGACGGAACACGCGGCACGTACTCCGCACGTCCCCAAACAGGACCGCAGCCGGGTCACCCGGCAGCGGCTCCTGGCCGCCGCCGTGGCCTGCCTCGCCGAACACGGCTGGGCGGGCTCCACGGTCTCCGTCGTCGCCGAGCGCGCCGGGGTGTCCCGGGGCGCCGCCCAGCACCACTTCCCCACCCGCGAGGACCTTTTCACGGCGGCCGTCGAGTACGTCGCCGAGGAACGCTCCAGCGCCCTGCGGGACCTCTTCCCCGACGGCCCCGCCGACCGGCGTGCCGTCGTCGAGGCCCTCGTCGGCCTCTACACCGGGCCGCTGTTCCGCGCCGCCCTCCACCTCTGGGTCGCGGCCTCGAACGAGGATCAGCTCCGTGCGCGGGTGACCGAGCTCGAAGGGCGCGTCGGCCGCGAGAGCCACCGCATCGCGGTGGACCTGCTGGGCGCGGACGAGTCCCGGCCCGGGGTGCGCGAGACGGTGCAGGGGCTGCTCGACATGGCGCGCGGGCTCGGCCTCGCGAACCTGCTCACCGACGACACCGCGCGCCGGGAGCGGGTCGTGGCGCAGTGGGGGACGATCGTGGAGGAGACGCTCGGCTGATCCGCGGCCCGGCGCCCGCCCGCGCCGCGGCCCCGCGGCGTTCCCGGCCCCCGGTCAGGGGCTGAGCCGCTCGATCCGCCAGCCGCCGTCGGACCGGGCCACGTAGCGGAGCCGGTCGTGGAGACGGTTCTCGCGGCCCTGCCAGAACTCGACCGTCTGCGGGGCGATCCGGAATCCGCCCCAGTGCGGCGGCACGGGCACCCGCTCGCCCTCCGGGTAGCGGGCGTCCAGCTCCGCGTACGCGACATCCAGCTCGCTGCGCCCGGAGATGACGGTGGACTGGGTGCTCGCCCAGGCGCCGAGCTGGGAGCCGTGCGGGCGGGTGCGGAAGTACGCGGCGGTCTCCTCCCGGCCCGTGCGCCGCGCCGTCCCGGTGACGATGACCTGCCGGGCCAGCGGATGCCACGGGAAGAGCAGCGAGATGTACGGGTTGTGGGCCAGCTCGCGGGCCTTGCGGGAGTCGTAGTTCGTGTAGAAGACGAAGCCCCGGTCGTCGTACCCCTTGAGCAGCACCGTGCGGGAGCTGGGCCGGCCCTCGGCGTCCGCCGTGGAGACGACCATCGCGTTCGGCTCGTGCACGAAACCGTGCACCGCCGCCTGCGCCGCCTGTTCGAACCAGCGGGAGAACTGCTCCATCGGGTGCGCGGCGAGATCGCCCTCGTCGAGTCCCTCGGCGCGGTAGTGCGCCCGCATGGACGCCGGGTCGGCGGCGATCTTCTCGTGCGCGGCCTCGGCGGCCTCGGCCGCGGCCTTGATGAGGGGCTCGTTCGTGGATTCGTCCGGGACACGATCGTTCACGCCGTCATCCTGCCGTATCGGGGTGCTGCGCGGGCCGGGTGCGCGAGCGGGTGTGCTTCGTCACGCAGTGGCACTCAGTGCCGCGTTCTCTCCCTGAAGATGGCACTCGGGGATATCGTGCTGGTGCCGTTCCGGTTGGAGGACCAGTCGTACGGGGCATCACCGGGGTGACCGCTTTCGGACCGCGAGCCGGCGGAGACCGACCGAAGAACATTCGGGAGTCTTCGCGGACGACCGCGGAACCGGCCGGCGAAGCGCCTCACCGTCGACCGTCACCCCCACAGGGGCGCAGGGTCACCACAACCCCGACAACACCATCCGTCGCACACATCACGAGGAGCCGCCTGATGTCCGACTTCGTACCCGGACTCGAAGGAGTCGTCGCGTTCGAGACGGAGATCGCCGAACCCGATAAGGAGGGCGGCGCTCTCCGGTACCGGGGCGTCGACATCGAGGACCTCGTCGGCCACGTCTCCTTCGGCAACGTCTGGGGACTCCTCGTCGACGGCGCCTTCAACCCCGGCCTGCCGCCCGCCGAGCCGTTCCCGATCCCCGTCCACTCGGGCGACATCCGCGTCGACGTGCAGTCCGCGCTCGCGATGCTCGCGCCCGTCTGGGGCCTCAAACCCCTCCTCGACATCGACGCCGAGCAGGCCCGCGAGGACCTCGCCCGCGCCGCCGTCATGGCGCTGTCGTACGTCGCCCAGTCCGCCCGCGGGCAGGGCCTGCCCATGGTCCCGCAGAACGAGATCGACAAGGCCCACTCCATCGTCGAGCGGTTCATGATCCGCTGGCGCGGCGAGCCGGACCCCAAGCACGTCGCCGCCGTCGACGCCTACTGGACCTCGGCCGCCGAGCACGGCATGAACGCCTCCACCTTCACCGCCCGTGTGATCGCCTCGACCGGCGCGGACGTCGCCGCGGCGCTCTCCGGGGCCGTGGGAGCCATGTCGGGCCCGCTGCACGGCGGCGCCCCCTCCCGCGTCCTCGGCATGATCGAGGAGATCGAGCGCACCGGGGACGCCGACGCCTACGTCCGGCAGGCCCTCGACAACGGCGAGCGCCTCATGGGCTTCGGCCACCGCGTCTACCGCGCCGAGGACCCGCGCGCCCGGGTGCTGCGCCGCACCGCGCGCGAGCTGGGCGCCCCCCGCTTCGAGGTCGCCGAAGCCCTGGAGAAGGCCGCCCTCGCCGAGCTCCACGCCCGCCGCCCGGACCGCGTCCTCGCGACGAACGTCGAGTTCTGGGCGGCCATCGTCCTGGACTTCGCCGAGATCCCGGCGCACATGTTCACGTCCATGTTCACGTGCGCCCGTACCGCGGGCTGGTCGGCGCACATCCTGGAGCAGAAGCGCACCGGCCGCCTGGTGCGCCCCTCCGCGCACTACGTGGGCCCCGGCACGCGCGGCGTCCAGGAGGTCGAGGGCTTCGAGGACATCGTCCACTGACCCGTGCGAGGTGCGCCGGCCCTGTGCGGGGCGCACCGGCCGCGTCGCGGGCCGTCCGTCATCACGCGGGAGCGAGCAGCTCCGCGTGGTGGCGGGCGGCGACGAGCGGGTGCGCCCGCAGCTTGCCCTTGAGCTCGTTGAAGCCGTACTCGGCGAAGAGCGGATTCGACGGGTCGTCGGTGACGCCGGGCGCGGCGGAGGCGTGCGGGAACGGCAGCGGCTCGATCCGGGCGTCCAGGCGCGGGTTGTAGAAGAACGGCACGGAGAACCGCTCGGTGGCCCCGGCCGGGCTCACCACCCGGTGGTTGGTCGCCACGAGATAGCCGTTGGTCGCGACCTCCAGGAGCTCGCCCAGGTTGACCACGAAGGCACCCGGCAGCGGCGGCACGTCGTGGAAACGGCCGTCCTCGCGCTGTACCTGGAGCCCGCCGATGCGGTCCTGGAGCAGCAGCGTCAGGAATCCGTAGTCCTTGTGCGCGCCCACGCCCTGGTCGGCCCCGTCGCCGGCGCTCCCCGGGTAGCGCACCAGCTTCAGGTGCGGGTGGGCACGCTCGCCGAAGATCGGGTCGTAGAAGCCGGCGGGAGCCCCGATGGCGGTCAGCAGCTCGCGCAGCAGCCGGGCCGCGACCGCGCTCAGCCGTTCCATCCAGGCCAGCGCGGCCGTCCGCAGCTCCGGCAGCGCGGCCGGCCACTGGTTCGGCCCCTGGAGCCACCAGTACGCGGGCTCGCCGGGACCGGGCGCCCGCGCGGGCCGCTCGGCGCCTATGTCGAGCTGGTCCCGCCAGTCGCGGCTGCCGCCGGTGCGCTCGTCGCCCGTCCGCGTGTACCCGCGGAAGTGCGGTGAGAAGACGTTGTCGAGGGCCAGCCGGTCGGCCTCGGGAAGCGCGAAGAACCGGCGCATGGCCCGCAGCAGGGCGTCGGTCTCGGCCTCGGTCACTCCGTGCCCGACGAGCTGGAAGAACCCCACGTCGTGGGCGGCGCTGTGGAGCTGCGCGTGCAGCAGGGCCCGTGCCTGGGGGCCGCGGTCGGCGGCCGAGAGGTCGATGATCGGAAGCTGCTGGTAGGGGGCCGGGGGCCGCTCGTCCTGGGCAGCGGTGGAATACGTGGAAGACGTGTTCGTCGTCATGAGGTGCGTCCGCGGGGTCTACGGGTGCCCGGGCGGCCGCCGGGGGTGGGGCGGGGGCCACGGGTGCCGGGGAAGGGAAGAAGCCGTGCGAAGGGGGCCGGTCAGGCGGAGCGCCGACAGCCCATGCTCGTGACGCGCACGAAATCCACGTGGCGGCGTCGGACGAGCATCGGAAGCATGGCCACAGCCTACTGCTCTCCCCGCGAACCGCCTGTGACCCGGGTCACCCGATGGTCCGCGCTCACTTGGAGGCCCGCGTTCGCCCGGGGTCCGCGTTCACCAGGGGTCCGCCCGGAAGCGGCGGGCGCGGACCGGGAACGCGGACGACCCGTGAGCTCGGGTCCCTCCGCCTCGCGGCGACGGGGCCGGCCGGACGCACCGGCGAGCTCACGGGTCGGGTGACTGCGTTGGATTGGGCCGGCTGCATGCGTGTCGCATGCCGGTCCGGCGCCGAACCGAGTCCGACAACGGGCCGCTAGCCCGCAGCCACCTCGTATGTCCGGGTTTCCGTCATGAGCCGAACCACCTCCTCTCCTACGTGTGGAGAACTTTAGGAACCCGTCCCGGAAGGCTCAAGCGATTTATTCGGGGTCTTCGCGCTGTTCGCGGCACACAGGGATTTCCCTCGTCTTCGGGCATCTTCGGGGAACGAGGTGTGGGCTCGGTCACGTTCGAGTTGAATGGTGATGAGCGAGCGAACTGTCGCGCCGTACACACGGACGCAGCCTGCAGGGGGTCCAGGTGAGTGCTTCCCGGCGTAGTGGGACCACCGACGAGCTGGGGCCGGACGAGCCCGAGCCGGACGGCTCCGATCTGCTTGCCGCGCTGCTGGACGGCATGGACGCCGCCCTGTGCGCCTTCGACGCCGACGGTGTCCTCACCCACTGGAACCGCGAGGCCGAGCGCATCCTCGGGTGGACGGCGGCCGAGGCGGTGGGGCGGCGCGGATTCGCCGGCTGGGCCGTGCGCACCGCGGACGCCCAGGAGGTCGAGGGCCGGCTGATGTCCGCCATGGAGGCGCCGGGCCGCCAGGTGCACGAGTTCGCGCTCCTCACCAAGGACGGCGGAAGGGTGCTCGTCCGCACCCAGTCCGCCGCCGTCCGCGGCCCGGAGGGCAAGCCCGCCGGGGTGTACTGCGCCTTCAGCGAGGTGCACACCCAGATCGACCTCGAACGGTCGATCGCCCTGAGCGAGGCGCTCTTCGAGGACGCCGGCTGGGGCGTGGTGCTCGTCGACGCGGACCTGCGGCCCGCCGTCGTCAACGCCTACGCCGCGCAGGCCCTCGGCACCGGCCGCAGCTCCGCCCTCGGCCGGCCGCTGGGGGACCTGCTCTCCCACGGCGGCGAGGAGCTGGAGAGCGCCCTCACCCACGTCCTGTCCGAAGGCGCGCCGCCGGCCCCCGCGGAGATGTGGGTGGGCCTGCGCACGCCGGAGGGCGAGAAGCGGCGGTGCTGGCGCAGCGGCTTCGTGCGGCTCGCCTCGCCGCTCGCGGAGGAGCCCGTACCGCTCGGTGTCGGCTGGCTCTTCCAGGACGTGACCGAGGCCAAGCAGACCGAGCAGGAGGCGGCGCTGCTGCGCTTCCGCGCCAACCAGTTGCACCGTGCCGCGCGGGCCGCGGCCGAGTGCGAGAACCCGGGCGAGGCCGCCGCCGTCCACCTCGACTTCGCCCTCGCGGGCTTCGCCGACCACGCCCTGGTCGACCGGGTGGCCCCGGGCGGGCCGGCGAACGGGGAGGGGCCCGTCCGGCTCGTACGGACCGTCGCCACGCCGGCCGGGTCGCCCGGACCGAGCCACATCACCGG
Source organism: Streptomyces sp. NPDC096324 (assembly GCF_044763015.1). Classification (NCBI taxonomy): domain Bacteria; kingdom Bacillati; phylum Actinomycetota; class Actinomycetes; order Kitasatosporales; family Streptomycetaceae; genus Streptomyces; species Streptomyces sp. NPDC096324. The sequence continues at coordinate 272,654 of NZ_JBIWFK010000007.1, forward strand.
CAAGGCCGGACTGCCCCTGCGCTACGGGGAGGGGCACCCCGCGCTCCAGTGCGTGGACCGCGCCGGTTCGGTCCGGGCCGACGCGGCCGCCGCCGATCCCGAGCAGGCGCGGGAATGGGCCCTGGCCCGCCAGTGGCCGCGCGACTCCGTGTACGCCCTGTGCGCGGTGCTGCGCAGCCGCGGCCGGACGCTCGGCGTCGTGACGTTCCTGCGGAGCGCGGGCCGCAGCCGGTTCGAGCGCTCGGACGCGATGTACGCGGAGGACGTGGCCGTACGGATCGCGATGGCCCTGGACCTGGAGGAACTCGCGGACAGGCCACAGGGCCCGTGAGTTCCTCCGGCCCGGTCCGCCGGACGCGCTCCTCCTGCCCGGTCCGCCGGACGCGCCCTAGCGGCGGTAGAAGATCCGGTCCCCGTACTCCGTCATGACCCGGCCGTTCCATTCGTGGCCGCCGTCGACGTTGCCCGAGCGGAGCAGGGGCGGCTCGATACCGCGGTCCGCGAGGGCGCCGGCCGCGGTGGCCATCACGGCCTGGAGAAGGGCCGAGGTGACGACGGTCGAAGCGGGGGCGAAGGGTGCCTCGATGGAGTCCAGGGTGAGTTCCGCGTCGCCGACCGGGATCCGCGAGTCGAGGACGACGTCGCAGTGGTCCTTGAGGTAGGTCCCCGACACGTGCCGTGACGTCGTCTCGGTGGCGTAGGCGACGGAGGTGACGCCGATGACCTTCACGCCCAGGGCGCGGGCGTTCATCGCCATCTCCACCGGGAGCGCGTTGCGGCCGGAGAGCGAGATGATCACCAGCAGGTCGCCGGAGCGCAGCGGGCTGGAGTCCAGGACCGCGCTCGCCAGACCGTCGACCCGCTCCAGGGCGGAGCCCAGGGTCGCGGGCATGACGTCGACGCCCACCACGCCCGGTACGGCCAGCAGGTTCATCAGGGCGAGGCCGCCCGCGCGGTAGACGATGTCCTGCGCGGCGAGCGAGGAGTGACCGGCGCCGAAGGCGAAGAGCCGGCCGCCGTCCACGACGGTGTCCGCGATCAGGGTCCCGGCCGCCTCGATCTCCCCGGTGTCCTCGTCGCGTACCCGCCGCAGCAGGCCGATCGCGGCGTCGAAGAACTGCCCGGCCAGCTTGCTGTCGCTCATCGGCGAAGCCCCTTAGAAGTCTCGTCGGCTTGGAGATCTCGTCGGCGCCGGGTCGGCGCGGGGCGGGCGAACGGCTGAACCGGTCGCCCGGCGCGGCCGTACTCCCGTCGTGTCGCGGATCACGTTGCGGTCTGGACCACTGCCCTGTCAATACGGCTTCCGGGGCGCCCGCGAGCACGGTGGCGAGGGCGCCCGGGGGCCGGGCGGGTCCTCGTCCGCGTGGATTCCGGGGCGATCGTTGCCAAGCGGTTCGGACGGCGAGGCACGGTTGTCAGTGGTATGCGTCAGAATTGAGTCCAGGGCCAGCGCACACGCCGGTGGGCCATCGAGTCTCCGGCAGAGCTAATCGAGGGGCACGAATGTCCGGACTGATCGACACCACGGAGATGTATCTCCGCACCATCCTCGAGCTGGAGGAGGAAGGCGTTGTCCCCATGCGCGCCCGGATCGCGGAGCGGCTCGACCAGAGCGGCCCGACGGTGAGCCAGACAGTGGCGCGGATGGAGCGCGACGGTCTGGTGGCGGTGGCGAGCGACCGGCATCTGGAACTCACCGACGAGGGGCGGCGACTGGCCACCCGCGTCATGCGCAAGCACCGTCTCGCCGAGTGCCTGCTCGTCGACGTGATCGGCCTGGAGTGGGAGCAGGTGCACGCGGAGGCCTGTCGCTGGGAGCACGTGATGAGCGAGGCGGTGGAGCGGCGCGTGCTGGAACTGCTGCGCCACCCGACCGAGTCGCCGTACGGAAACCCGATCCCGGGCCTGGAGGAGCTGGGCGAGAAGGACGGCGCGGACCCGTTCCTGGACGAGGGCATGGTGGCGCTGTCCGAGCTGGACCCGGGTCTGGACGGAAAGACCGTGGTCGTCCGGCGGATCGGAGAGCCGATCCAGACGGACGCCCAGCTCATGTACACGCTGCGGCGGGCGGGCGTGCAGCCCGGTTCCGTGGTCAGCGTGACCGAGTCGGCCGGCGGGGTCCTCGTCGGCAGCGGCGGTGAGGCCGCGGAGCTGGAGGCGGACGTTGCCTCGCATGTGTTCGTCGCCAAGCGCTGACACGTCTTCCGGTACCCGCGAGGGGCAGTTCCCGGGCGCCGACCGAGAGGCCGGCAGTCGCTGACCTCCACGTCGGCGCCCGGGAGCACGCCGGACACCCCTGTCCGTACCGCCCCTGACGGGTCAACTGCTGTGGCGGGAGGGGCAGTTGTGATGTTTCCGCGACCATCTCGAAACCAAGATTCAGTGTGCCGAATCGCAGCGCCGAGACCGTTTGCGTGCGAGGCTGTCGCGTGAGGCATATGACCTGAGGGCTCTTGACCGTGTCCGGGAGCGAGCGTGCACGGTCGGGGAGGGGCGTGAGGATGTGCCGCAGACGCGGAGAGGGCCCCGGCGCCTTCCGGCGCCGGGGCCTGTCCTCCCCTGTGCTGACCCGGAGCCCCGAGCTCCCAGGGTCATTCCCTTCGGACCGTTTTCCCCGAGCGGTCCGCCTCCCGCAGAAGATCTCCCCCGGGCGACGGCGGTCAATCCTGGCGGGTGGTCACTCGAACGAGGGGTGTTGCGGCCGGAAAGGCCATTCTCGAATCCCCATTCGATAACGTGACGATGTGGCGGAGTGCGCGAGGGCATCGGCCCGCACACCGGGAACAGCGGCAGAGAGCGGTACGAGTGGACCGGCCGGGAAGAGCGGCAGCGAGCGGGTCCGAGCGAGCCAGGGGGGTGCCATTACCGATGGTGCGGCGCATCGACGTGACGGGAGCGGGCGGTGTACGCCTTGCCGCATGGGAGTACGCCGACCCTCCCAAGAGTGACCAGCCGAAGGCGTCCGAGGCGCCCGGCGTGCTGTTACTGCACGGCCTCATGGGCCGCGCCTCGCACTGGGCGTCCACCGCCCGCTGGCTCTCCGAGCGGCATCGCGCCATCGCCCTCGACCAGCGCGGTCACGGCCAGAGCGGCAAGGCCCCGGAGGCCGAGTACACCCGCGAGGCCTACGTCGAGGACGCCGAGGCCGCCCTCGACCAGCTCGGCCTCGGACCGGCCGTCGTCGTCGGCCACGCGATGGGCGCACTGACCGGCTGGCAGCTCGCCGCCAAGCGCCCCGATCTCGTCCGGGCCCTGATCATCTGCGACATGCGGGCCTCGGCGCTCGGCTCCGCCTCCCAGCGCGAATGGGAGGACTGGTTCAAGGCCTGGCCCGTCCCCTTCGCCACACTCGCCGACGTACGGAAGTGGTTCGGCGAGGACGATCCCTGGGTGGAACGCCCGAATCCCTCCCGCGGCGAGTTCTACGCCGAGGTGATGCACGAGTCCCCCGACGGCTGGCGCCCCGTCTTCGAGCCCGAGCAGATGCTCAAGTCCCGCCAGACCTGGGTGTACGACGCCCACTGGGAGGAGCTCGCCCAGGTCCGGTGCCCCGCCCTGGTCGTCCGCGGCCTCGACGGCGAACTCGGCCGGGCCGAGTCCCAGGAGATGGTCCGGGTCCTGCCGCGCGGCCAGTACGCCGAGGTCGCGGACGCCGGCCACCTCGTGCACTACGACCAGCCCGAGGCGTGGCGCGCCGCGATCGAGCCGTTCCTGGACGGAGTGCTCACCGGCTAGCGCCGGCGCCGTCCGGACGCGTCACAAGATGATCACGAACCTTCACCGGATCTTCATATTCCGCTCGTGTGCGGTGCCCAATAGTGCTGCGGCGCGGTGTGCCGTCCCGGCCGCTCAGCTCACCTTTCAGGGGGACGCGCACCGCAACGCCGCGCAAGCACCGGTGACGGCCCGCGCGCTCACCCCTTGCTGACCGCCGTCAGGATCTCCGGCAGCCGCCCCGCCGTCCGGGGTGCCGCGAGCTTGAGCCCCAGCAGCGTGATCAGCGCCCCGTAGACGGCGCCCACGGGCAGCAGCAGCCAGGTCCAGCGGTCGCCGTCGGCGCTCACGTTCAGCCAGATCGTCAGGGCGATGACGGGAGAGGCGAGCAGCGCGGCCGAGATCAGGCCGCCGAAGATCGCGATCCAGGCGAGACCGGCCTGACCGGGCGCCACGTTCTTGTAGCCCTCCTGCGGGATGGAGTACGGGAAGCGCGCCGAGGACCAGGCGCCGGTCGCCAGCATCGCGCCGAGCAGCGCGAAGGACAGGCCGAGCACCTCGGGCAGCTTCCCCCACGCGCCGAGCAGCCCGGTCGTCAGGGTGGTCACGAGCGTCGCGTACGGCAGGGTGATCAACAGCAGGGCCAGCGCCCGCCCGCGCAGCTCGACATAGGCGTCGCGGGTCGAGGAGATCGTCAGCGCCACCATCCAGAACGCGGACGTGTCCTGCCCGAACTGGTTGTACATCTGGATCCCGAGCATCCCGGCCGCGAAGCACGCGAAGTAGACCGAGCCGGTGCCCTGGAGGGCGTTGAACACCGGCACGATCAGCCCGATGGCCAGCGAGGTCACCCAGGCCGCCTTGGTCTTCGGATCGCGCCACACGTACCGCAGGCTGCGCTCCATGACCGTGCCGGTGCGTCCGGCCGGCAGCAGCCGCGCGAGCCCCGAGGGGCCGCGCTCCTTGGCGGCGGGTTCCGCGGCCTGGAGCGTGGACCCGTCGGGTGAGGTCATCAGCCGCGTCAGATGACGGGACCAGAGCGCCAGCAGCCCCGCCAGGGCGGCCGCGCACAGCGCGAGCTGGACCGTCCCCGCCCCGTACGACCCGTCGCTCACCGAGTCCACGGCACCGACCGCCGACGCGGGCGGGATCCAGCGCAGCACGTCCGTCACCGGGTCCAGCTCCGACAGCCCGCCCGCCGAACCGAGCCGCTGCGCGCCGAAGTTGACGAGCTGGGCGCCGACCGCGACGACCAGTCCGCTGAGCACCGCCAGATCGCGGCCCTTGCGGCTGGACAGCAGCCGGATGTTGGCGGCCGCGACGGCCCGCGCGAGGGCCACACAGACCAGCAGGGCGAGGACGAGGGCGACCACCGCCGTCGCGTACGCGGCCGCCCCGTGCGCGACCGCGATCACCGAACCGAGCAGCAGGCAGAACGTGAAGAGCGGCCCGACACCGACCAGGGAGGCTGCCAGCAGCGCCCGGACGAGCGGCCGGGGCCGCAGCGGCAGCATCACCAGCCGCGTCGGATCGAGCGTCTCGTCGCCGCTGGGGAAGAACAGCGGCATCACCGCCCAGCCGAGCGCCAGGATCACCGTGAGCAGGACGCCGACGGCCTCGGCGTGCTCGTTGCCGCGCAGAGCGATCAGGCCGAGCAGCTGGAGCGCGGCGAAGAGCAGCACGAGCACCGTGGACGCGATGAACGCGGCCCGCCGCCCGGCGGACTGCCGCAGGCCGTTGCGCAGGAGCGACAGCTTCAGCCGTACGACGACGGGGGTGATCGACGCGGCGGAGACGCCGGTGCCGGCGCTCATCGGGGCGTCCCGCCGCCCAGCCAGTCCAGATCGGCCGTGGTGCCGCGGCCGTGCGCGCCGACCAGTTCCAGGAAGGCCTGCTGGAGCGAGGGCGCGCTGCCGCGCACGTCGGCGAGCGGGCCGTGCGCGCGGATCCGCCCGGCGGCCATGACGGCGACCCAGTCGCACAGCGACTCGACCAGCTCCATCACATGGGAGGAGAAGACGACGGTGGCGCCGGACGCGGTGTACCGCTCCAGGACGCCCCGGATGGTCTGCGCGGAGACCGGGTCCACGCCCTCGAACGGCTCGTCCAGGAAGAGGACTTCGGGGTTGTGCAGCAGCGCGCAGGCCAGGCCGATCTTCTTGCGCATGCCCGTCGAATAGTCGACGACGAGTTTGTGCTGGGAGCCCGCGAGGTCGAGGACGTCGAGGAGCTGGGTGGCGCGCTTGTCGACCTCGGCGCCGGGCAGCCCCCTCAACCGGCCGGTGTAGCCGAGCAGTTCCCGTCCGGAGAGCCGCTCGAAGAGCCGGAGCCCCTCCGGCAGCACGCCGATCCGGGCCTTCACCTCCGCGGGGTCGCGCCAGACGTCGCGACCGACGACCTCGACCGTGCCCTGATCGGGCCTGAGCAGCCCGGTCACCATCGACAGGGTGGTGGTCTTGCCGGCGCCGTTCGGCCCGACGAGCCCGATGAACTGTCCCGCGGGAAGCTCCAGATCGATCCCGGCCACGGCGACCTGCTCACCGAACCGCTTCCAGAGCCCCCGCACACGCACGGCGGGCACGCCGCCGCCCTTCGCTCCCTCGCTCATACAGGCACCCTAAGGGCCCCCGGCCGCCCGGTACCGGTCCCCGCCGAGTCCGGTCGATCTACGGATGCCGGCCGGGCTCCGCCCGTTCCTGTCCGGGCACCGCCCGTCCCCGCCCCTCTCCGGCGGTCCCCGCCGGTCGCTACCGGTCCCGTCCGCAGGCGTAGGCCAGCGGGGAGATCAGCTCCTCCGCCTCCGGCAGCCAGCGGTTCGCGGGCGTCGGCCGGCAGGCCCACTGCACGGCACCCCGGGATCCGACCCGGGTCGGCGGTGCGGCCACGTAGGCGCCCTCGCCGAGCACGGTCAGATCGAGCGAGGCGGGCGGCCAGCCCAGCGCCCGCACCAGGGCGGGGACCTTCGCCGCGGCTCCGGGGAGCACGAAGAACTGCATGCGGCGGTCCGGGGTGCACGTCACCGGCCCGAGGGCGAGATCCATCCGCCGCATCCGGGCGAGCGCCAGGAACCCGGCCGTCTCGGGCACGTCGATCGCGTCGAACGCACGCCCCGTGGGCAACAGGATCGACGCCTCCGGCCGCACCGACCAGAACCGCCGCGCGACGGTCGCGCTGCCCGTGGCCTGGGCCGCCCAGTCCTCGCGCGCCGGATGAGCGCCGGGCGCGGCGCAGGCGGGGTCACCGCAGGAGCAGAGCTGCACCCCGCCGGCCGTCACCAGCCAGGTGCCGGGAAACACGTCCCAGTGGCGTTCCTCGGCATAGCGCACGGCGGTTTCCGGCAGCGATTCGCCACGCTGCTGGGGAATGTGTGCGGACTCGGTTCCTGTGATGATCTCTTCCACGTCGATCTCAACTTCCGCGTCACCCCAGGGTTACGGGGGACACGCGCGCGGGGGAGGAGCATCGGTTTCCCGGCTGGGGCGCATGGATGCACGTGTGGGGGCGCGCGGGGGCAGCGGCAGCCGGTAGCGGGTAATCAGGGGTGGGGTCGGGCGACCGCCCTTACCCCGGCAATCCTCACATGTCTCGCATCTTCGGTATGTCTGCGGGGCATTGATCTTCCTGGCCGGCCTCCTTCGGTGCACCGGCCGGTGAGGACACGTCAACTCGGTGCGTGGGCAGGCACCGCAGCCACAGGGGGTACGCCATGGCCGCAAGGCCTCTCATCGCCAGGCAGCCGAACGAACGGCTCCAGGCACTCATCCAGGAAGCGGGCTGCTCGAACGCCGGGCTGGCCCGCCGAGTGAACATGTGCGGAGCGGAGCACGGACTCGATCTGCGCTACGACAAGACGTCGGTCGCGCGCTGGCTGCGTGGGCAGCAGCCCCGGGGGCGGGCTCCGGCGATCATCGCCGAGGCGCTCGGCCGCAAGCTCGGCAGGACGGTCACGATCGACGAGATCGGCATGGCCAACGGCAAGAACCTGGCGTCCGGGGTGGGGCTCCAGTTCTCGCCGACGATACTGGGCGCGATCGAGCAGGTCTGCGAGCTGTGGCGCAGCGACGTGGGACGGCGGGACTTCCTGTCCGGGTCGTCCGTCGCCGCCTCCGCGCTCGTCGAGCCGAGCCGCGACTGGCTGATCTCGTCGCCGGACTCGCAGGTGGCCAGGTCGGCGGGCCCGCGCGTCGGGCTCTCGGACGTGGCGGCCGTCCGCGCGATGACCCAGGCCCTGACCGACCTGGACCACCAGTACGGCAGCGGGCATGTGCGCCCGGTGGTCGTGCACTACCTGAACAGCGTGGTCTCCGGGCTGCTCGCCGGTTCCTACCGCGAGGCGGTCGGACGTGAACTGTTCGCCGCCGTCTCCCGGTTGACGGAACTCGCCGGCTACATGGCCATCGACACCGGCCAGCCCGGGCTCGCCCAGCGCTACTACATCCAGGCACTGCGGCTCGCGCAGGCGGCCGGCGACCGCGCCTACGGCGGTTACGTCCTCGCCGCGTCCATGAGCCACCTGGCCGCCCAGCTCGGCAACCCGCGCGAGATCGCGCAGTTGGCGCGCGCGGCCCAGGAAGGGGCGCGCGGCCGGGTGACACCGCGGGCGGAGTCGATGTTCCACGCCGCCGAGGCGCGCGGGCACGCGCTGCTGGGCGACGCGCGCGCCGCGCAGGTGGCGTCCGGGAAGGCCGTCACGGCCCTGGAGAACGCGGACGCGGCCTCCGGGGACGACCCGACGTGGATCGCCCACTTCGACGAGGCCTATCTGGCCGACGAGTTGGCCCACTGCCACCGGGACCTCGGCCAGGCCGAGGCCGCCGCGCGGTGCGCCGAGGAGGCCCTGGCCCGCCTTCCCGAGTCGCGTGCCCGCCGCCGGGCCATCGGCTATGTCCTGCTCGCCACCGCACAGGTCCAGCGGCGCGAGGTGGAGCAGGCCTGCCACACCGGTCTGCGGGCCGTCGAACTCCTCGGCACACTCCGCTCCAACCGCGGCGCCGAGTATCTGGAGGACCTTCAGCAGCGCCTGGCGCCGTTCCAGGACGAGGCCGTGGTGCGGGAGTTCGGGGCGCGCATGGAGTTGCAGGCGGCGGCGTGACCGCACGCCGGAGACCTCGTGCGGCAGCGGTCGTCGGTGCGGGTGTGATCATTTCGCTTCGCGGTCTTCCGGGCTCGGGTCCGTGAACATATGGCCCGTAGAGGAGTGAACGCCGGGAAAACGAGGGCGCTGTGGGGGAGAGGAGTGAGATACAGCGCATTCGGGGGCGGTTTCGTTACCCGCGTCACAGGGCGCCGCGGTCACCGCAGGTGCTGCGTGGCACCGGGTTGTGGGGACCCGGTAGCGTGAGCCGATGATTCCGAAGGTCCCCCATTCGTAGGAGTCCCGGTGACGCAGAGTGGACAGGGCGAGGAGCCCTCGGCGCGGCCCGCGCGCGAAGGCATCGTGCTGCCCTCCGACGGTAGCGAGCCTCTGCTGCCGGGCACGACGGGTGACCGTGTGACCCCGGCCAGTGGTCCGGCCTGGGGTGGACAGTGGGGCCCCGACCAGTCGGCCGCCCCCGCCCCACAGGCCGCCGACGGCTGGGGCGCGCCCGCGAACGCCGATCCGTCGTGGGGTGCCCCCACGCCTCCCGGTGCCCAGGGCTGGCCGGCGGCGGCGGATCCGCACGGCGCACAGCAGGCGCACGGCTTCGGCGCGCCCGGATCCGGCTCCGCGCCGCTGCCGCCCGAGAGCGCGCAGTCCTCGGCGTACGGCGCCCAGAACGGCTATGCGCCGGGGGCGCACGGCTCGGGCGCCGCCGCCGGATACGACGGCTACGGCGCCTACGGGACCCAGGAGCAGCAGGGCGGGCACGCCGGCCACGGGACTCAGCTCCCGTCCGGCGGCGAGGACGGCGCCACCCAGTACATTCCGTACATACCGGCCGCCCCGGGTGCCGACGAGGGGGCGACGCAGTTCATACCGCCGGTCCCCGCCGGGCCGGACGAGGGCGCCACCCAGTTCATCCCGCCGGTCGGGCCGGGCGCCCTGCCGCCGGAGGTCGCGGCCGGCACCCCGCACTACCCGGGGCAGACCGCTCGGGGCGGTTCGGACGCCGACGCCACGCAGTACATCCCGCCCGTTCCCACGCAGCCCTCGGGGTCCTACGGGATGCCCTCCGGCGCGCCCGAGGAGCGGCAGCCCCCGGCGGAGTTCGACAATCTCTTCCGCAGCGAGCCGGAGGTGGCCGGGTCGACGCAGATGCTGCCCCGTATCGACGCGGGCGGCCCGCAGGACCCGTACGGCCCGCAGGACCCCTACCGACCGGGTGACCGGTACGGCGCCCAGCCGGTGCCCGGCGCCGGCGGTGGACGTGCCGCCGGACGGCGTGCCGGTCAGTCCGGCGGTGACGGAGGCGGCGGTGGCCGCGGCGGCTCACGCCTCCCGCTGATCGCGGCGGTCGGCGTCGGCATCATCGTGCTCGGTGTCGGCGCCGGTGCCCTGCTCAGCGGTGGCGGCGGTGGCGACGACGGCAAGGACGACACCGGCACGACGGTGGCCGCGACCGCGCCCGCGACGGCGGGCTCGTCGGCGCCCGCCGGTGCCGATCCGGTGAAGGCGCAGGCCGTCGAACTGGACAAGCTCCTCGCGGACAGCGCCAGCAGCCGCGACTCGGTGATCAACGCCGTGGCGAACGTGAAGGCGTGCGGCGACCTCGACCAGGCGGCCAGTGATCTGCGGGACGCCGCCAAGCAGCGCGGCGAGCTGGTCACCCGGCTCGCCGGCCTCTCGGTCGACAAGCTGCCGAACCACGACGAGCTGAGCGCCGCCCTCAACAGCGGCTGGAAGGCCTCCGCCGCGGCCGACAACCACTACGCGGCCTGGGCCGACCAGGTCAAGAACGACAAGAAGGGCTGCCGCAAGGGCCATGCCCGCACCACCGGGCAGACCCAGGCGGGCGACCGGGCCAGCGGCACGGCCTCCGCCCAGAAGGGGAAGGCCGCGACGCTGTGGAACTCCATCGCGTCGCAGTACGGCCTGACGCAGCGGGCCCGCACCCAGCTCTGACCGCGCACACCGGCTCCGGCCGCGCACGAAGGCCCGGCCCCCGCACCGAACGGTGCGGGGGCCGGGCCTTCGACGTGAGCGGTGTTCCGGCCCCGGCCGGCTAGTCGGTCTCCCCGTCCAGGGTCTTCGTCATGTCGACGAACCCCTTGCGCTGCGAGGTGAGCTGACCGCCGCTGACGGCCTGGAACGTGACGTCGGCGTTGACCAGGCGCGGGAAGTCGGCGGCGGCGGCGTCCGCGTCGAAGCGCCAGCTCAGCTCCGGGGTGAGCCCGCCCGTGTCCACCTTGAGGCCGTTGTCGAGTTCGCGTCGGAGGGTGAGGGGCGAGACCTCTCCGGCACCGAGGGACTCGATGGCCTTCTTCAGCACGGTGTAGGCGATCCAGGTGGTCTGCACCCCGGCGTCGGCGGGGTCGATCCGGTTGTCGCCGAAGGCCTGTTCCTTGATCACCGCGCGCATCGGGTTCCAGCGCGAGTCATCGGCGGTCGGGTACCAGCCGGTGACGTACGAACCCTCGTAGGGGCCCGACTTGCCGCCGGTGGCGTCGATGAGCGACTGGTCGACGTTGCCGATGACCGTACCGGTGTGCACCTTCGGGAAGTCCTCGGCGTCGCGCCGGAAGGAGTCCATGAAGGTGTTCGTGCGGTCGCCGAGCGCGGGGACCACACAGCCCGGCCTGCTCGGGTCGGACGTCGCGTGTTCGAGCGCCTGCCGGGTCGGCTGGGAGTACTCGGTGGCGTCCTCGGCCGCCCGCTGGTCCGCGGCCCGCGAGTGGCCCAGCGCCTTCAGACCGGAGTCGAGCAGCACCGGCAGCTCGTCACCGGCGATGGTGTCGGGGCGTATGAGCGAGACGGGGCCGCAGTTCTTGCCGAGCTGCTCGCCGAGGCCCGCCAGCAGGACGCCCTGACCGCCGTTGACGGGGTAGGAGACGGGGCTCGTGAACTCGTCGTCGGTGACGCCGAAGCCTCCGATGTAGGGGATGCCCGCGCTCTCCAGCGGGGCGAGGAACGCCCGGCTGTGCTGGCTGTAGGAGCCCACGACCGCGACGACGTCCTCGTCGACGGCCCGCTCGGCGCAGTGCGCGGCGGCGACCGAGTCGTTGTGGTCGTTGCAGGTGAGGACCTGGAGACGGCGGCCGTTGATGCCGCCGTGGGCGTTGACCCAGCGCGCGTAGGCCCTCGCCAGGGCCGGCATTCCGGGCTTGTTCGTCGCGTTGGTCTTCTCGGGGGCCCAGGTCATCACCTTGACGGGGCCATCCCCGGAGCCCCCCGTGGCACCAGGGATGACCCCGCATCCGACGGCGACCGACGCGCACGCCAGTAAAGCGCTCGCGTACAGCAGCTTGGCCTTGCGGGGCCGGGGCGGAGTGGGGGAGGTGGTGCGAGTGCGTCGCCTACCGGTCATGGGCATGCACGATTCCGCCACATCAAAAATATTTATGTGACCCGTGGTCGACACCAGGTGACGCAGAGGTGAATTACAGGGGTCGATGAACTGTTTTTCACGAAGAACGTACGATCGATGACCGTGCAAGACTCGGAGAACTCTTCCCGCCGCGGCCGTCGCTCATCCACCATGGGCGGCATGCCACTGAACGACATGCCCTGGTGGCGCTGGCGCTGCAATGTGCGCTCCGCGCTGCACATGCTTTCCGACCCCGCGTTCCAGAGAGACGTCTGGCTCGCCGGCGTCGACGGATACGGCGACGTCACCGACGCCGTGTACCGCCTGGTCGAGGACACCTGGCTGGACAACTGGTCGGCCGAGAAATACGTCGGCACGATCTTCCGGGACTCCCAGGAGGCGGCCCTCGTGGACAGTGCCGTCCTGCGGGTCCTGCGGATCATGCACCAGGTCGGACCCGACGCACCGGTCTCCGCCTATCTCGACCACCAGGGCTGGCCGGACGCCCTGCAGGCCGCGCGCGCCGCGCACACGCGGCTGGCGTCGAGCGACGGGGAGGACCCGGACGCGCCTCCGCGCACCCTCGAGGTCCTGCGCATTCTGACGCGGTCGGCGTAGGTCCCGCGCGGCGTCCCGACGCCGTCGGCCCGGGTCCCGCGCGACGTCCGCGTGGCGGGACGGCACTCCTGCGCGGGCGCCCGGTATGAAAGCCTGTCCCGCATGAATGAGCCGTCCGCCCGTGAGACCGTGCCGTCCGCCGAGCAGTACGTCCTGACGCTGTCCTGCCCCGACAAGCAGGGCATCGTGCACGCCGTGTCGAGCTACTTGTTCATGACCGGCTGCAACATCGAGGACAGCCAGCAGTTCGGCGACCACGACACGGGTCTGTTCTTCATGCGCGTCCACTTCTCCGCCGAGTCCCCGGTGACCGTGGAGAAACTGCGGGCGAGTTTCACGGCGATCGGCGACGCCTTCCACATGGAGTGGCAGATCCACCGGGCCGAGGACCGGATGCGGGTCGTCCTCATGGTCAGCAAGTTCGGCCACTGCCTGAACGACCTGCTCTTCCGCGCGCGGATCGGCGCGCTGCCCGTCGACATCGCCGCCGTGGTCTCCAACCACACCGACTTCGCGGAGCTGGTGGGGTCGTACGACGTTCCCTTCCACCACATCGCGGTGACGAAGGACACGAAGGCCGACGCCGAGGCGCAGCTGCTGGAGCTGGTGCGCGAGAAGGGCGTCGAGCTGGTCGTCCTCGCCCGCTACATGCAGGTCCTCTCGGACGACCTGTGCAAGCAGCTCAGCGGACGCATCATCAACATCCATCACTCCTTCCTGCCGAGCTTCAAGGGCGCCAAGCCGTACCACCAGGCACACGCCCGCGGGGTCAAGCTCATCGGCGCCACGGCGCACTACGTCACCGCCGACCTCGACGAGGGCCCGATCATCGAGCAGGAGGTCGAGCGGGTCGGCCACGACGTCACCCCCGACCAGCTCGTCGCCATCGGCCGTGACGTGGAGTGCCAGGCGCTGGCCCGCGCCGTGAAGTGGCACGCGGAGCGCCGCATCCTGCTCAACGGGCGCCGCACGGTCGTCTTCGCCTGACGTCCGGGCCGCCTGCCCACACGACTTCCCGGCCGCCCGACCTCCGGACCCCCGACTCCCCGGCCGCCCGACCTCCGGGCCGCCAGACCGCCCGGCTTCCGGAACGCCGGACTACATCCGGCTCAGCGAAGCCGCCGCGGACAGGACGTCCCTGATGACGTCGCGGTCGCCGTCCTGTCCGGCGGCCGCCTCCTCCGGGGAGACGTGGCCCGCGGCCAGGCGGCAGAACTCGACCCCGTCCAGCGCGACATGGGCCACCTCGTGGTCGGCGGAGCCGACGGCGCCGGGGGAGTCGAGCGGGATGAGCCACTCACCGCCTCCGGAGCCCTCGATCTCCAGGCGCAGACTGCGTCCCGGAGCGCCGGCCGTGACGAGATGCCGGACCGACCGGGCCGAAAGACCGGCCCGGCGCCGCTCGGCGAGGGAGACGGGCAGCATCCGCGCGGCCAGGTCGATCATCCGGTGCAGATGCCGGGGAGCGGGCGGCTCGTACGGGTAGTCCACCGCGTCGGCGATGTCCCCCGCGTGCACCCAGCACTCGAAGGCCCGGTCCAGCATCGAGTCGCTGAGCGGCAGCTCGAAACCGCCGTACGCCACGGTGAGCCGCCCGGAGGCCTCCCCGCCGGCGACCCCGCCCGCGGCCGGGGCGCCCTCCTCCACGAACGACACGCTCCGGACGATGCGGTGGCTCTGTTCCCGCCAGGGGCCGCGCACGGACCGGGTGGGCGGGACGTGCGAGGAACGCCAGTACGCCTCGGTGCGCTCCTGCGGTGTCGGCCGCTCCTCCCCGGCCGTGTTGACCGGGTCGTCCAGCCCCAGCGCGACGGCGACCAGTCCGTCGACGCTCAGCAGATGGGCGATGACCCCGGCGACGGTCGTACGACGGCTCAGGGGCCCGTCGCCCTCGAACCAGCGCAGCCGCACGGGCGCGTGCCATTCGGAACCGCCGATGTCCTGGAGCAGGGCGTCGAGACGGGCGGTCTCCGCGTCGTACGGAGCGGCCCACTCGGGTACCGGGATGCGCGGCGGGCGCCGGTCCAGGCAGCTCGTCAGGACGCGGGTGCGCAGCGCCGGGTCCAGGTCGAGGCTCTCCGCCGGGTGCAGCAGCCCGACCGCCTCGCGCAGCCGCAGCGCCTCCTCCGCGCACGAGCCGCAGTGCCCGAGGTGGTCCTCGACGGCGGTCGTCTCGTCCGCCGAGCAGGCGGCCAGCGCCCAGGCCCCCAGCAGTGACTTCAGGACCCGGTGTTCGAGGACCGGCCCCGGCCGGTCGGTGCGGGCCGGTTCGGGCAGCGGCAGCCCGGTGTCCTCCACGGAGGCGCGGGGCGGCGGTATGCGCGGCGGCCCGCCCGGCAGCGGCGCGGTGCCACCGCCGTCGGCGTCCTCGTGCCCGTCCTCGTGCATGCCGCTGTGCCCGTCCTCGTTCTCGTCCGTGGTCCCGTGCCCGTTCCTGTGACCGTCCTCGTACCCGCCCGCGCGGTCCTCCTCGTCGTCGGGCGACGGGAACCGGCCAGGTTCCTCGCTCACCGCGCACCCCCGGGTTCCGGCGGTGTGCCGGCCGGCCCGGCGTCATGGGCGGTGGACAGCAGCTGGAGGCCGAGACGCAGCCGGCGGCGGGCCTCGTCCTCGGTGACGCCGAGATCGGCGGCCGCCTGGCGGTAGTCGCGGCGCTGGAAGTACGCCAGTTCCAGGGCGGTCCGCAGCGGGGTGGGCATGGACGTGACGATGTAGTCCGCGCGGGCGGCGACGGACGCGCTGCGCACCTTGCGCTCCAGCTCCTCGGCGGTGCCGTCGCCGCCGCGGGCGAGTGCGGCGGCCTCGGTCGCGCGCAGGCGCTGGACGGCCAGACGGTGGGTCAGGCCGGCGACCCAGGAGCGCAGCGGACCCTGCTTCGGGTCGTACGCGTCGGGGTTCTCCCAGACATGGGTGAAGACCTCGCGGGTGATCCCGTCGGCGGCGCGCTCGTCCCCGAGCACGCGATGGGCGAGACCGTGCACGAGCGAGGCGAACCGGTCGTAGAGCTCGCCGAGTGCGGCGGCCTCCCCGCGAGAGAGCCGCTGCTGCATCTTGCGGTCCCAGCGGGGCGGTGCGTCCTGCGTCGCCATACGGCCCCCTCACCCCTGGTCGTGCCCGGCGCTCGTCCCTGCGTCCGGCCTGTGTACCGGTCGTGTCCCCTGTCGCTGTCCAGCCATGCGGTGCTGCCGTCCAGCGTGTGCGCATCCGCTGTCCTGAATGTAGTCGGCACGTCCGGCGGCGCACGCCCCTTTGCGTCAATGTGCGCCCCTGGGCGGGCCGTGAATGGTAAAGGCGGGGCACTTCCGTCTCCGTGCCTGACCGTAACTGGCCGTATGCGACCGAAAGTGAACCCTCGCGAAGCACTTTCGACCGTAGACAGGCGTTTCTTCCTGGCGGGATCCGTGTTTCATGGAACTACGGCGGGGCAGCCGCGCTGGAAGGAAGCGTACGGAGTGCTTCCGTTTCTGCTGGGCGAGGCGAGCGAAAGGCGTGGCGGTGACGCTCGAAGTGACGCACGTGACCGACGTGACCGACGGCGAGTGGGCCGTGCTGCGGGTGTCGGGCGAACTCGATCTCGTGACGTCGCCGGGGCTGCGGCAGAGCGTCCACGACGTGGTGGCGGCGGGCCGGCACAGCATCGTCCTGGATCTGTCCGAGGTGGTGTTCTGCGACTCCAGCGGTGTCGGTGTCCTGATCGCGGTCCGCCGTCTCATGCGCTCCTGCCGCGGTCGTCTGCGCCTGATCCTGCCCGCGCGGGGCGCGGTGGACGGCTCCCATGTGAACCGTGTCCTCGGGGCCCTCGGCGTGCGCCGGCTCTTCGACGTGTACCCGGACGTCGACGCGGCCACGGACGAGGAGTCCCGCCCGCTGTCGGCCTGAGGGCCCGGTCACGACCGCTCGGTTCGACGGCCCGCCGACGGCCGATTCCCGCCCCCTCCACGCCCTCCGCCCGCCCCGATCCGGTCCCGTCGGGGTCCCTTTCCGGTCCGTTTCCGGTTCCTCTCCCGTGTCTCGGAATTCTTGCGGTCTTGGTACAACCGTCGCTTTCCGGCACCCCGGACGGTTCGGTCGTCGTACGCTCCGTCCCAGATGAACCGCAGTCCGGCCGAGGCCGGCTGAGTAGTGAGGCGGTCCGAACACACCATGGTCAGTTCCGAGTACGAGCGCAGGATCGCCGCCCGGTTCGCCGGCTTCGACCAGGACGGCAACGGCTACATCGACCGGGAGGACTTCAGCGCCGCGGCCAAGTCCGTCCTCGCCGAGTTCGGCACGACCGCCCGGTCGGACAAGGGCCAGGCCCTCTACATCGGGGCCGAGGCGTTCTGGCAGGGTATGGCCGGGATAGCGGACCGTGACGGTGACCAGCGGATCACGCGTGAGGAGTTCGTGAGCGGCGCCGTGAAGCGGCTGCGCGACAACCCCGAGCGGTTCGCGGAGATCGCCCGTCCCTTCCTGCACGCGGCCCTCGCCGTGGCGGACACCGAACGGGCCGGCGCGGCCACGGTCGGGGAGGTCACACGCGTCCTCAAGGCGCTGGGAGTGGGCGAGGACGTCGCCGTCGGCGTGGCCGCCGCTCTGGACTCGGACGCCGACGGACGGATCGGCGAGACGGAGATCGTGAGCGGCTTCGCCCGCTACTTCACGGTGCCGGAGTAGCCGGACCGGCCGGACCAACCCGGCCAGGCGGGCCGGCCGGCGGGGCCCGGGATACCTGGGATGGCCGGAGCACCCGGGCCGACCGGACGGTCCGGGTAGCTGGGGTAGCCGGGTTAGCCGGAGGCTCCGGAGCGGCCGGCGGATCCAGGGCAGCCGGGGTGGCCGGCGGGTCCCGAGCAACCGTTGAGAAGTCGCATGGCCCGGGGCCACCGGTAAGTCCGGGGGAGTCGGAGCGGCCGGGGGCAGTCGGAGAGCCCGGGGCAACCGGAGGTCCGGGACAACCGGGAGCGGCCGGGGGCAGTCGGAGTCCGGGGTGCTCGGAGGTCCGGGGCCGCCGGGAGCGGCCGGGGCAGTCGGAGGGGTCTGGGTGCCCGGGGTGGCCGGTGGGAGTCGGCGCGGGGGCTCACTCCGAGAAGCGCTCCCTGAGCCGGTACTTGAGTACCTTGCGCAGCGCCTCGTTGCGCGGAAGGGCGTCCACGACCTCCAGCTGCTCCGGCAGCTTGTGCACGGACAGCCCTTCCCCGCGCAGGTACGACGTCACCTCGGCCAGCGTCAGCTCGGGCGCGTCCGGCGGCTGCTCCACCACCGCGCACACGCGCTCCCCGCGCTCGGCGTCGGGCAGTCCGATCACGGCGGCGTCGCCGACCGCCGGGTGCCGGTGCAGCAGGTCCTCGATCTCCTTCGCGGAGATGTTCTCGCCCTTGCGGATGATGATGTCCTTCACCCGGCCGGTCAGGACGAGGTGACCGCTCCCGGTCAGATGCCCCACGTCCCCGGTGATCAGGAACCCGTCCCCGTCGAACGCCTCCGCGGTCTGCGCCGGGTCCAGATATCCCCGGCACACGGCCTCCCCCCTCAGCCGCACGTCGCCGTCGGCCCCGCACGGCCGGTCGGCGCCCGCCGCGTCCACGATCCGTATCTCCATGCCCTCGGGGGGCCGGCCCTCCGTGGTGGCCAGGTTCTCGGCCGTGTCGTCCGGCGCGCCCATCGTGATCATCGGGACCTCGGTCATCCCGTACCCGTGGGTGAGCTGCACGCCCATCTCCCGGACGACCGAGTGATAGACCTCGGGCGGCTTCGGGGCCCCGCCGCCCGCGAGCAGCCGCAGCGTGGGAATGACCGGCTCCCCGGGCCTCTTGCGCTGTTCGGCCAGGAACATCGAGTAGAACGCGGTCGACCCGCCCGCCACCGTCACGCCGTGCCTGCGGTACTCGTCCAGGGCGGCGGGCAGCGCGAAGTGCTCGAACATCACGGCCGGGAAGCCGTACAGCAGCAGCATCACCGTGTAGTCGGGACCGGCGATGTGCGCGTACGGGAAGGCCATCGAGCCGACGTCGCCCCCGGACAGCCGCAGCGCGTGGGCGAGGCAGGAGCCGCCCGCGATCAGTGAACGGTCGGTGTGCAGCACGCCCTTGGGGTCGGAGGTGGTGCCCGAGGTCCAGTAGATCCAGCGGACGGAGGTTCCGTCGGCGGGCGGGGGCGGAAGGACGGCGGGATCGCCGTCGGGCAGCGTGTCGTACGCCTCGAAGACGTTCTTCGCGTCGAGCCGGTGGGCCATCGCGGTGTGGTCGAAGCCGCGCCACTCGCCCGGGACGGCGACGTACTCGGCCTTCGATTCCCGCAGCGCGAAGCCGACCTCACGGTCGCGGTAGAAGGGGATGACCGGCGACTGCACGGCGCCGAGACGGGCCAGCGCGAAGGACAGCAGGGCGGTCTCGATCCGGGTGGGCAACTGCCAGGCGACCACCGTGCCCGGCCGTACGCCCTTGTCGTGGAGGCCCGCCGCCACCCGCTCGGCGCGGTCGCGCAGCTCACCGAAGCTCAGGGAGCGGTCGCCCTGGAGCAGGACGGGCCGGTCGGGGGTGAGGCCGGCCCGGCGGTCGACCAGTTCCCACAGCGTGCGCGCGGAACTCAGGGCGTGTGCGGTGTCGTTCACTTCGGCCCCCTGTGGTCGTTCTCTTCACCGATAACTGACGGGCAGTCAGATCGTGGCAGAGCGTAGGGCCCGGTGCCTTGTCGGTCCATAGGCGCGGAGCTAGCCTGCTTGTGGAATTGAATCTGACGGGTCATCAGAAACGTACGCCAGGCGGAGGGGACCATGACCGAACTGCCCCGCATCATCAGCGTCGACGACCATGTGATCGAGCCCGCGCACCTCTTCGAGACCTGGCTGCCGCGGAAGTACCGCGACCGGGGACCGAGGCCGCTCACCGCCGGCATCGGCGAACTCGCCTACGTCGGCGGCAAGTACCAGATCACCATGGACCCGGACGGCCCGCCGACCGACTGGTGGATCTACGAGGACCTCAAGTTCCCGTACAAGCGGAACATCGCCGCCGTCGGCTTCGACCGCGACGAGATGACGCTGGAGGGCATCACCCGGGCGGAGATGCGGCGCGGCTGCTGGGACCCCGTCGAGCGGCTCAAGGACATGGATCTCAACCATGTCGAGGCCAGCCTCTGCTTCCCCACCTTCCCGCGCTTCTGCGGCCAGACCTTCGCCGAGGCCCACGACAAGGAGGTCGCCCTGGCCTGCGTGCGGGCGTACAACGACTGGATGGTCGAGGAGTGGTGCGGCGACAGCGGCGGCCGGCTGATCCCGCTGTGCCTCATCCCCCTGTGGGACATCGACCTCGCGGTCGCCGAGATCCGCCGCAACGCCGCCCGGGGCGTCAGGGCCGTCACCTTCTCCGAGATCCCCACCTATCTGGGGCTGCCCTCCATCCACTCCGGTCACTGGGACCCGTTCTTCGCGGTCTGCCAGGAGACCGGGACGGTCGTGAACATGCACATCGGCTCGTCCTCGCAGATGCCGGCCGCGTCCCCCGACGCACCCCCCGCCGTCCAGGCCTCGCTGTCCTTCAACAACGCGATGGCCTCCATGATGGACTTCCTGTTCAGCGGCGTCCTGGTGAAGTTCCCGCGCCTCAAACTCGCCTACTCCGAGGGCCAGATGGGCTGGATCCCGTACGCCCTGGAACGCGCGGACGACGTCTGGTCGGAGCACCGCGCGTGGGGCGGGGTCAGGGACCTGATCCCGGAGCCCCCGTCGACGTACTACTACCGCCAGATCTTCTGCTGCTTCTTCCGCGACAAGCACGGAGTGGCGTCCCTCGACGTGGTGGGCCGCGACAACGCCACCTTCGAGACCGACTACCCGCACGTCGACTCGACCTTCCCGCACACCAAGGAGGTCGCCCTCGACCATGTGAAGGGCCTCGACGACGAGACCGTCCACAAGCTCATGCGGGGCAACGCCATCCGCATGCTGGACCTGGACCTGTAGTGGACCTGACGTACACCCCCGAGGAGGAGGAGTTCCGCGCGCGCCTGCGGACCTGGCTCGCCTCGGTCCTTCCGGCGCTGCCGCCGAAACCGTCCCCCCGCGACTGGCCCGCCAGACGGGCGTACGACCTCGGCTGGCAGCGCATGCTGTACGACGCCGGGTACGCGGGCCTGCACTGGCCCGTCGACGCGGGCGGCCGGGGAGCCACGCCGACGCAGCACCTCATCTACCTGGAGGAGACCGAGAAGGCGGGCGCCCCCTATGTGGGGGCCAACTTCGTCGGGCTGCTGCACGCCGGACCGACCATCGCCTCCGAGGGGAGCGCGGAGCAGCGGGCGCGCTGGCTGCCGCCCGTGCTGCGCGGCGACGAGGTCTGGTGCCAGGGCTTCAGCGAACCGGACGCCGGCTCCGACCTCGCGTCGCTGCGCACGCGCGCGTGGCGCGACGGCGACGACTACGTGGTGAGCGGCTCCAAGATCTGGACCTCCCACGCCGAGGTGGCCGACTGGTGCGAGCTGCTGGTGCGGACGGACCCCGCCGCGCGCAAGCACCGGGGCATCACCTGGCTCGCGATGCCGATGGACGCGCCCGGCATCACCGTCCGCCCGCTGCGGACGCTCGCGGGCTCCACCGAGTTCGCGGAGGTCTTCCTCGACGAGGTGCGCGTCCCGGTCGCCAACCGGGTCGGCGCCGAGAACGACGGCTGGCGCGTGACCATGGTGACGCTCTCCTACGAGCGCGGCACCGCCTTCGTCGGCGAGGTGGTCGCCTGCCGCCGCGTCCTGTCCGAGGTGGCGCGGGAGGCGCGCAAGAACGGCCGCTGGGACGACGCCGTCCTGCGCCGCCGTCTCGGCAGGCTGAACGCCGAGTTCCGCGCGCTGTGGCGGCTCACCCAGTGGAACGTCAGCGAGGCGCAGAGCACCGGGGGCGTGCCCGGCGTCGGCGGTTCGGTCTTCAAGCTGAGGTACTCGCACGCCCGTCAGGAGCTGTTCGACGCCGCCGCGGAGGTACTCGGCCCCGAGGCCCTGGACCTGGGACGGGAGTGGACGCTGGACCGGCTCTCGTCCCTGTCGTACACGATCGCGGCGGGTACCTCGCAGATCCAGCGGAACATCGTGGCCGAGCGGATCCTCGGTCTTCCCAGGGGGAGGTGAGTTCGACCGGTGGACTTCCGGCTGACGGATGATCAACGGGCCCTGCGGCAGGGCGTACGCGAACTGCTCGAAGGTCGGTTCGGGCGGGAGGCGCTGCGCGCGGCCGTCGACCGGGCGGACGGCAAGGGCGGGACGGGGGAGACCGGCGGGACAGGGGAGACCGGTGGGACGGAAGGGAAGGGCAGGACAGAGGGGAAGGCCGCGATCCCAGGGGTGGGCGAGGGGCGCCCGGAGGGCGTGCGCGTGCTCGACCGGGAGCTGTGGCGCGAGCTGGGCGCCGCGGGGTTCTTCGCGCTGCGCCTTCCCGAGGCCGAGGGCGGCGTCGGGCAGGGCCTCCCGGAGGCCGTGCTGGCCTTCGAGGAGGCGGGGCGGGTCCTGCTGCCGGGACCGCTGATCGCCACCCATCTCGCCGCGGGCGCCGTGCCCGGAGCGGCCGCCGGGGAGGTGGTCGTGACGTCCGCCGACCGCGGGCTCGTGGAATGGCTGGACGAGGCCGATGTCGTACGGGGCGACGCCACCGGGGCCGAGCGGCTGGACTCGCTGGACCCACTGACGCCCCTGCACCGGCTGCCCGTGACCGACGTCCGGCCGGCCGGACGCGGCGCACCCGGGACGGCCCCGGCGCCGGACAGGCTGCTCGTCTCGCTCCTCACCGCCGCCGAACAGCTCGGCAGCGCCGCCCGAACCTGCGAGACCGCCGTGCAACACGCCCGGACGCGCGAGCAGTTCGGGCAGCCCGTCGGCGCCTTCCAGGCGGTACAGCATCTGTGCGCGGGCATGCTCGCGCGGGTCGAGGTGGCCCGCGCGGCCGTCTACGCCGCCTCGGTCACCGTGGACCCGGTGGATGTCGCGGCCGCCCGTGTGCTCGCCGACGAGGCCGCCGTGCGCGGCGCCCGTGACTGTCTCCAGGTGCACGGCGGCATGGGTTTCACCTGGGAGTCCGACGTCCATCTGCACCTGAAGAGGGCCTGGACACGGACGCATCGTGCCGGTGGCGCTACGCAAAGTGAGGAGGAGCTGGCGGACGATCTGGTGGCCGCCGAGGCGTAGAAGGCCGCTGTCCTGGGGTGTCGCGGGAGGAACGGGGGTGGATGTCGCGGATCGTGGCAAACCAGGATCACGGAGTGTTGAGACCGGGTTGTGTCCTAGGCGTGACTTGTCACGGCCTGGAGTCGGCGCCGGGCTCCGGTACCTTGTGTGGGATGCGAGTGGTTCTGAGGCTGAGCCATCCCGGTGTTGCCCCCGAGGCCGCGCCGGACCCGGCGATGCGCGCCGCTCGTGAGGCAGTGCGGACCCCCGTACCTGCCTGTTCGACTCCCCGTGGCGAGCGTCGCACAGTATGCCGCACGCGTACTCCTTCGCGCTGGAATATGCCCGAAGCGCTTGTTGGGGTGACTGTACGTCAACCATGCTGTCTCGCAAGGGAATCACGTTCCGTGATCCTTGTTCTGGCCATGCAGAAAATGGCTACGATCGTGGCCCTTGTGAGGCGCGAGGCGATGTGTCCGCCGGTTCGGATGGTGTGAGCGGTGCAGGTGCTTCAAGTGCAGCTGGAGATCCGGCCCGACCCCGCAGAGGTGGGGCGAGCCCGGCTGTGGGCCCGTTCGAGGCTCGCCGGGTCCGGGATAGACGCCGATGAACCACTGGCCGAGACGCTGATCCTGCTCGTCTCGGAACTTGTCACCAACGCCGTGGTGCACACCGGGTGTCCGGCCGTGCTGCGCCTGTGTCTGCCAGGTGGTGCCGGAGCCGCCACCGTGCGTCTCGAAGTGGCCGACTCCAGCGCCAGGCCGCCGATGCCCCGGCACGCGGACGGTGACGAGACCAACGGCCGCGGCCTGGAACTGGTCGACGGCCTCGCGGACCGCTGGGGCTGGAATCCCGAGGGTGCCGGCAAGCGCATCTGGTGCGAGCTGGACCGCTGCGCCTCGGACGCCGCACAGGACTCCCCTTACGGCGCCTACGGCGGCTTCGCGTACGAGGCGGTCTAGGGCCGGTCCGTCCGTCCCGACCCGCCCCCTTCCCTGCTGTCGCCGTGTGGCGTGGCCGGGTTCGGCGACGTGGCCTGTCCTCCCCGCGCGCTCTCGCGTTTCGTGCATGTATGCACGAAACCGCTGTACACGGCCGCGGTGGTGGCCGAATGCGCCGGGTCGTGCTTCTGTACGCGCTGTCTCAAATAGGATGAATCGCTGCAAATCCCCGATCGACTGTTGACGTGACGTGTCCGTTTGATCACGCTTGTGTTCAGCGATTCGCCGCGAGGGGACGACGAGGGCTCCGGTGACGGGGGCCCTCGGCGAGTGTGGGTCGTGATTCGGCGTCAGCTCCCCCACGGCCAGGGGAGGCAGGGCGGGTACGCCGGAGGCGGATGGCGGCGCGCGATGCCGTGCCCGGGGTGAGGTGGGGACCTTCGGCCGGGCGCAGTCGAGAGTGGGGGAAGCGCGCCGCCAGTCGGCCCTCGTACGGCATGCCTTCGTGTGGCAGGCCCTGGGCCGGTCTCGTGTGGACGGGTCGCGTGCGGACCGATGCCGTGCGGACCGGTCGCGTGGTGCGGACCGGTCTCGTGGGGGGCGAGTGTCAGAGGATCGCCACGGGCGCCACCGGTGTGCCGGTGCCGCCGACGAACGGTTCCGGCATCGCCGACAGCAGGAAGGCGTACCGGCCTTCTTGTCCACAGGCTGTGGACAACTCTTCGAGGTTCCAGTTCTGGCCCTGCAGCATCCCCATCTCGACCAGGTCGAGCGCGTGCACTGGCAGCCACAGGTCCTCGATCTCGGGCGGGAAGATCTCGAAGGTCAGGGTGTCGTTGGCGACCGCCGCGACATCGCGCGCGTGGAACCACTCGGGGGTGCGCACCGACAGGCCCGGCGACGGATACCCGTACCCGTGCTTGTCGCCCGCCAGATACACCTGGATCTGCCCGGTCCGTACGAGCACGATGTCGCCCGCCCGCACCCGCGTGCCCGCCAACTCCTCCGCCGCCTCCAGGTCTTCGGGGGTGACGGCGTGCCCGCCGGCCAGCCGGTGTTCGCCACGCGCCCGCGCCACGTCGAGCAGGACGCCCCGCGAGACGATGTGCCGCGGCTTCTCGATCCCGCTGAACTCGGCGCCGCCGTGCGGGGTGACGGTGGAGGCGGGGCGTCCGTTGTAGAGCCTGCCGGAGTGCGAGACGTGCGGCAGCGCGTCCCAGTGGGTGGCCGCCTGGAGGCCCATGGTCACGGCGTCGTCGCTGCACGCCACCGTGCCGGGGCCGAAGATCTCCTGGTTGATCTGCACCATCGCGTGCAGCGGATTGACCCGCCCCGGGATCATCCCGGTCTGCACACCGTCCTGCTGGAGCGGCAGGGCGAGCGGCACCCGGAGTCCCGTCCGCACGGTCGCGGCGGCCTCCCGCACCACCTCGTCCGTGACGAGGTTCAGCGTCCCGATCTCGTCGTCGGTGCCCCAGCGCCCCCAGTTGTTGACGCGCTTGGCGATCTCGTGGAACTCCGGATGAAGCGCCGACTGCGACATGAGTCCTCCCCGGGGTCTTGTCTCCAGGCATCCGACGGGTCGTAGAATCCGAGTTGAATCTAACGGACCGTCAGAAACTGCGGGAAGGGGCCGGGCATGGGGAACTTCCTTGCGGGCAAGGCCGTCGCCGTCACGGGCGCGGGCCGGGGGATAGGCCGGGCGGTCGCCCTCGCCGCGGCCGCCGAGGGCGCGCGCGTCGTCGTCAACGACTACGGCGTGTCCGTCGAGGGCGGCGAGCCCACGAGTTCGGTCGCCGAGACCGTCGTCAAGGAGATCGAGGCGGCCGGCGGGGAGGCGGTCGCGGTCGCCGACGACATCTCGACGATGGCGGGCGGGCAGCGCGTCGTCGACACCGCGCTCGCCTCGTACGGGCGGATCGACGGAGTGGTGTGCGTGGCCGGCATCCTGCGCGAGCGGATGCTGTTCAACATGTCCGAGCAGGAGTGGGACCCGGTCGTCGCCACCCATCTCAAGGGCACGTTCACGCTCTTCCGCGCCGCCTCGGCGGTGATGCGCAAACAGGGCTCGGGCACCCTGATCGGCTTCACCAGCGGCAACCACCAGGGGTCGGTGGCGCAGGCCAACTACAGCGCGGCGAAGGGCGGGATCATCTCGCTGGTGCGCAGCGCGGCCCTCGGCCTGCACAAGTACGGGGTCACCGCGAACGCCGTCGCGCCCGTCGCCCGTACGCGCATGTCGGCGAACGTACCGATGGAGCTGAAGGAGATCGGCGAACCGGAGGACGTGGCCGCGCTCGTGGTCTACCTGCTGTCGGAGAGGGCCCGCGAGGCACGCATCACCGGGCAGGTCTACACGATCGCCGGACCCAAGATCGCCGTATGGGCCCAGCCGCGCGAACTGCGCGCCGGATACGCCGAGGGCGCCTGGACCCCGGAGCGGATCGCCGACTTCCTGCCCGGGACCGTCGGCGTCGATCCGATGCCGCTGCTGGAGCAACTCGAGGCGATGGCGAGGGCGGCCGCGGACAAGGCGCGCCCCAACGCGTGACCGTTCCCGGTCCGGGTGCCCGGGTCCGGTGGGGAGGAGAGCGCGTGGATTTCGCATTCGGTCCCGAGGACGAGGCCTTCCGGCGCGAGGTGCGGGCCTGGCTGGGGGAGCACCTGGCCGGCACCCCCGGGCGCCGCGGCTGGGAGCGGGAACTCGGGAAGGCCGGCTGGATCGGCCTCGGCTGGGCGGAGGACGGGTACGGCAACCGGCGCGCGGACCTGACCCGGCAGGTCGTGTGGGCCGAGGAGTACGCCCGCTCCGGGGCGCCCGCCCGCTCCGGGCACATCGGCGAGAACCTGCTGGCGCCGACGCTCATCGCGCACGGGACACCGGAACAGAAGCGCCGCTTCCTGCCGCCGGTCGCCGAGGGCCGGGAGCTGTGGTGCCAGGGGTACAGCGAGCCCGGCGCCGGCTCGGACCTGGCCGGAGTCCGCACGACCGCCGTACGGGACGCGGCGGCCGGGTCCCCGGGGGCGTACCGGGTCACGGGGCAGAAGATCTGGACCTCGCTCGCCCACGAGGCCGACTGGTGCTTCGTGCTCGCCCGCACCGAACCGGGGTCCGTACGCCACCGCGGGCTGTCCTTCCTCCTCGTCGCCATGGACCAGCCCGGCCGGGTCGAGGTCCGTCCGATCCGCCAGCTCACGGGCACGAGCGACTTCAACGAGGTCTTCTTCGACGGGGCGGTGGCGCGGGCCGGGCACGTGGTCGGCGGCGAGGGCGAGGGCTGGAAGGTCGCCATGAGCCTGCTCGGCTTCGAGCGCGGAGTCTCCACGCTCGCCCAGCAGATCGGCTTCGCCGAGGAGCTCGGGCGGGTGCTGCGCGCGGCCGTCGCCACGGGAGCGGCCCGGGATCCCGTCGTACGCGACCGGCTCGTGCGCCTGTGGGCCGAGCTGCGCACGATGCGGTGGAACGCCCTGCGCACCCTGGGCGGTCCGGGCAGTGCCGGGGGACCGGGCGCGCCGAGTGCGGCCAAGCTGCTGTGGGGCGGCTGGCACCGGCGGCTCGGCGAGGTGGCGGTCCAGGTTCGGGGGGCCGCGGCGGCGGTGGGTCCGCGGGACTGGTCGGCCGCGCTGCCCTACGAACTGGACGCCTCCCAGCACCTGTTCCTCTTCAGCCGGGCCGACACGATCTACGGCGGCTCGGACGAGATCCAGCGCACGATCATCGCCGAGCGCGCGCTCGGCCTGCCGAAGGAGCCCCGGGGCGGGCCCTGACCTGCCCCGGAACCAACAGCCCAGGAACAGCCCAGGAACAGCCCGGGGCGGCCCGGGAAGAGGGGAGCCGGCGCGATGCGAGGCGTGATCTTCGACGGGAGAAGGACCCGGGTCGTGGACGACCTGGAGGTACGGGATCCAGGACCCGGTGAGGTGCGGGTGGCGATCTCCGCGGCCGGGCTCTGCCACAGCGATCTGTCCGTGGTGGACGGGACCATCCCTTTCCCCGTCCCCGTGGTGCTCGGCCATGAGGGCGCGGGCGTGGTGGAGTCCGTGGGCGTGGGCGTCACCCATGTCGGGCCCGGCGACCATGTGGCGCTGTCCACCCTCGCCAACTGCGGGACCTGCGCCGAGTGCGACCGGGGACGGCCCACGATGTGCCGCAAGGCGATCGGCATGCCGCAGCGGCCGTTCACCCGCTCGGGCGAGCCGCTCTACCAGTTCGCCGCCAACTCGGCCTTCGCGGAACGCACGGTGGTGAAGGCGGTGCAGGCGGTCCGGATCCCGAAGGACATCCCGCCGGCCTCGGCCGCGCTGATCGGCTGCGGGGTCCTGACAGGGGTCGGAGCGGTCCTGAACCGGGCCCGGGTCGACCGCGGCGACACCGTCCTGGTCATCGGCACGGGCGGCATCGGTCTCAACGTCATCCAGGGCGCCCGGCTCGCGGGCGCGCTGCGGATCGTCGCCGTCGACTCCAACCCGGCCAAGGAGTCCGTGGCCCGGCAGTTCGGCGCGACGCACTTCCTGACCTCGGTGGACGGGGTGAAGGACATCCTGCCCACCGGTGCCCAGCACGCCTTCGAATGCGTCGGCCGCGTCGACCTCGTCCGCCAGGCCGTCGACGCGCTCGACCGGCACGGCCAGGCCGTCCTGCTCGGCGTCCCCCCGGCGACGGCCGAGGCGTCCTTCCTGGTCTCCTCGATGTACCTCGACAAGTCCATCCTCGGCTGCCGCTACGGCTCGTCCCGGCCACAGCGGGACATCGCCCTGTACGCCGAGCTCTACCGCGAAGGCCGCCTGCTCCTCGACGAGTTGGTGACGGCGACGTATCCGGTCGAGGACTTCGAACGGGCGGCCGAGGACGCGCACGCGGGGAAGGTGGCGCGGGCGGTGCTGACGTTCTAGGACGCCCTCGCGCGGGGAGGGGCGGAGGGGGCCGGGGCCGGCCGTCCGGGGGTCATCGGTCGGCCACCGTGCCGGATCTGAAGGTGCGCCGGTAGGTGGTCGGGGTGACGCCGAGGGTCGCCTGGAGGTGCTGGCGCATCGACTGGGCCGTGCCGAAGCCGGCGTCGCGGGCCACGTGGTCGATGGACAGGTCGCTGGACTCCAGGAGATGGCGGGCGTGCTCCACGCGCTGCCGGGTGAGCCATTGGCCGGGGCTGGCGCCGACCTCCTCGCGGAAGCGCCGGGTGAAGGTGCGCACGGACATGGACTCCTGCTCGGCCATGTCCCGGAGCTGGATCGGCTCGTGGAGGCGGCCGAGCGCCCAGGCGCGGGCGGCGGTCGTGCCGGCCGAGCGCGCCTCCGGGACCGGGCGCTGGATGTACTGCGCCTGGCCGCCGTCGCGGTGCGGCGGTACGACGGTCCGGCGCGCCACCTCGTTGGCGACGGCGGCGCCGTGGTCGCGGCGTACGAGATGCAGGCACAGGTCGATCCCGGCCGCGACCCCGGCCGAGGTGAGGACGTCTCCGTCGTCGACGAAGAGCACGTCGGCGTCGACGTCGATCCGCGGGAAGAGCCGCTGGAAGTGCTCGGCGTGCATCCAGTGCGTGGTGGCGGGGCGGCCGTCGAGATACCCGGCGGCGGCGAGGACGTAGCCGCCGGTGCAGATCGAGACGAGCCGGGTGCCGGGGCGGATGTGCGCGAGGGCGGCCACCAGCTCCGGGGTCAGGATGCCCTCCCGCTGCACGGGTCCCAGCTCGTACGAGGCCGGTACGACGACGGTGTCGGCGCCGGCCAGCGCCTCGGGCCCGTTGCCGACGAGGACCGAGAAGTCCGCGTCCGTCTCGACCGGGCCCGGCGGCCGGACCGAGCAGGTGACCACCTCGTACAGCGGCCGTCCCTCCGCGTCCCGTGCCTTGCCGAAGATGCGCTGCGGAATGCCCAGTTCGAAGGGGATCAGGCCGTCGAGGGCGAGGACGACGACGCGGTGCGGAGGCAACGTATCCGGAAGGGCCATGGCCCGATCCTAGCGAATGCTGTCTCTCGGGCCAGTGGTTCACCGGTGCCCGTTCCCCGAAGCTCTATGGCGTGACCCAGACAACCGAAGCCGCGCAGGCCCCGGAGGACTCCCGGCCCGTCCGCCCCGCCACCTCCCACCGCATCCACCGCGCCTGGTTCGTCGCCGCCGTCACCTTCGTGACGATCATCGGCGCGGCCGCCTTCCGGTCGCTTCCCGGACTGCTGATCGACCCGCTGCACGAGGAGTTCCACTGGTCGCGCGGCACGATCGGCGCGGCCGTGTCGATCAACCTCGCGCTGTACGGACTGACGGCGCCGTTCGCGGCGGCGCTCATGGACCGCTTCGGCATCCGGCGCGTGGTGGCGGTCGCCCTCACCGTGATCGCGGTCGGCTCGGGGCTGACGGTGTGGATGACGGCGGCCTGGCAACTGCTCCTGTGCTGGGGCCTGCTGGTGGGCCTGGGGTCCGGTTCGATGGCCCTCGCCTTCGCGGCCACGGTCACCAACCGCTGGTTCGCCGGACGCAAGGGCCTGGTCACCGGCATCCTGACGGCCGCCTCGGCCTCGGGCCAGCTCATCTTCCTGCCGCTGCTGTCCTGGATCGTGACGGAGCACGACTGGCGCCCGGCCGCGGTGACCGTCTCCCTCGCCGCCCTCGCGGTCGTCCCCTTCGTCTGGCTGCTGCTGCGCGACCACCCGGCCGACGTGGGTCAGATGCCGTACGGGGCGACGGAGTTCGTGCCCAAGCCCGAGCCGGTGCGCGGTGCCGCCCGGCGCGCGGTGGCCGTACTGTTCTCCGCCGTCCGCACCGGCCCCTTCTGGCTGCTGGCCGGGACGTTCGCGATCTGCGGCGCCTCGACGAACGGCCTGGTCCAGACGCACTTCGTGCCCGCCGCCCACGACCACGGCATGCCCATCACCGCGGCGGCCTCGCTCCTCGCGGTCGTCGGCGTCTTCGACGTGATCGGCACCATCGCCTCGGGCTGGTTCACCGACCGCTTCGAGCCGCGCCGCCTGCTGGCGGTGTACTACGCCCTGCGCGGCATCTCGCTGCTGTTCCTCCCGATGCTGCTCGCCCCGGCCGTACACCCGCCGATGATCTTCTTCATCGTCTTCTACGGCCTCGACTGGGTCGCCACCGTCCCGCCCACCCTGGCCCTGTGCCGTGAGCAGTACGGCGAGGACAGCGCCATCGTCTTCGGCTGGGTGCTCGCCTCGCACCAGGTCGGCGCCGCGCTCGTCGCCTTCCTCGGCGGTGTCGCCCGCGACCGCTTCGGCTCGTACGACGTGGTCTGGTACGCCTCGGGCGCGCTGTGCGCCGCGGCCGCGCTGATGGCCCTGGTCATCCGTCGGCGTCGTCCGGGGAGCCCGGTCAGCCCGGGGGCATCGGCGGCATCGGCGGCGTCGGTGGTGGGACCGGCCGCCGCGTGACGGTCCTCGGGCGTACGGCCTCGGGTACGGGGCCTCAGGCTCAGGTGAGGAAGCGGCCCTTGTGGAAGAGCAGGGGCGGTACGTCGTCGTCGCTCGCGCCGAGGGCGTCCACCCGGCCCACCACGATGAGGTGGTCCCCGCCCGTGTGCACCGCGTGGACGGTGCAGTCGATCCAGGCCGCGGCACCCGCGAGGCGGGGCGAGCCGGACACCGGAGCGGCGTCGTGGACCACCCCGGCGAACTTGTCCGCACCGCTCACCGCGAAGCCGCGGCACAGGTCGCCCTGGTGCGCGCCGAGTACGTTGACGCAGAAGACGCCGGCGCGGGCTATGCGCGGCCACGTCGTGGACGTACGGCCGACCATGAAGCAGATCAGCGGGGGGTCCAGGGAGAGCGAGGCGAACGACTGGCAGGCGAAGCCGGCCGGGCCCGCCGGATCCCCGGCGTCCGCGGCGGGTGCCGTCACGACGGTCACGCCGGTCGCGAAGTGACCCAGCACCTGACGGAACCGGGCCGGATCGACCGGCGCCCGCTCGTCCTCGCGGACCGCGCGCAGATCCGGGCGCGGCAACGCCTCGACGGGCCCCGCGACGGTGGGGGCCCCGGCCGACCTGAGGTAGCGGACGGCGGCGGCCGCCATCCCTGCGTGTCCCATCACATCCACCATTGAAGCTGACGGGCTGTCAGATAGGAAGGGGTTCGCGAGGCCCGCGGCACGGCGGTACGGCGGGCCGGGGCGGCGGGCCGGAACGGTCCTCCCGGCGAGGCGGACCGGGGCGGACGGAGCCAACCCCCTCGCGGCGCACCGTGTTTCGCCCGCGTATCTTTCGCCCCATGAGGTCGGCGAACTCCGGGAGGCTCACGCGCGCCCGGTCGGCATGGACCGGCGCGGAGGTGCATCTCGCCGCCGCGGTCTGCGCGGCGCAGTGCGCGGTCGCGCTCGCCGTCCGGTGGGTCGGCGCCTTCGGCGACGACGACCACGGCGCGGGCCTCGGCGGCGGGTTCGCCGCCGTCGGGCTGCTGTGCGTGCTGGTTTTCGGGCCGCCCCTGCTCGCCGCTCTGGGCCTGCTGCACGCGGTGACGTTCACGATGCCGGCGGCCACACTCGCCCGTCTGGCGCGCCGCCGCGCACCCGGCCCCGAGGGCGCCTGGCACCTGGGCTTCGTCCTGCTGCTCGGCACCTTCTGGACCGCGCTCGCGGTCCTCCTCCTAGGCCTCGACCCCACCGGCGCCGGGGCCCTGCCGCTCGCCGTGTCCGGTGTCCCGCCCGTCCTGGCGGCCGCCGGGGCGCGGTGGCGCGAACGGTCCGGCGGACACCCGCCGGACCGCGGGCGCGTCTGGTTCCGCTCGGCGCTCTTGGCCCTCGGGGCGTGCGTCCTGGTCGTGGCGGCGGGCACGGTGGGCCTGGCCACGGGACTCATCCAGGAGTACGAGCCCCCGAAGCTCGGCGCCGACCAGGTCACCGGCGTCTGGCGCGGCGATCACGGGGCGGTGCTGCGGCTGCGCGCAGGCGGCGGGGCCGAGCTCTCGTCCGTGCCCGCCCAGCCCGAGTTCGGGGACGTGACCACCAAGGAGTTCACGCGCTGCGACGGCGCCGCCACGTGGTTCCTCGACACCGCGGGCCGCTACGACCCCTACGCCGACGGGCCCGACTCCGAGCGCCGGGACGGCGTCGTCGTGCGCGTCGGCGACTGCGGCCACGACACCTACTGGACCATCGGCGGCACCGACACCCACCCGGAACTCTTCGTCCTCTTCGGCGACCCCGACGCGGGGGATCTGCGCATATTGCGACGGGGGTGAGCGGGGGCCCGCGTGCGGGTGTGCCGGGGCTGGGTTGTCAGCGGCCCTTGAAGTGGGGGGACCGGCGCTCCACGAAACTCGTCACGCCCTCGATGGCGTCCGCCGTCGTCATGTTGATCTCCTGCGCCGCGGCCTCCGCGGCGAAGGCGGTGGCGCGGTCAGTGTCGAGGGAGGCGTTGACGAGTTGCTTGGTGAGCGCGAGCGCGCGGGTGGGACCGGCGGCGAGCCGCTCGGCCCAGGCGCGCGCCGTCTTCTCCAACTCCTCAGCCGGTACGACCCTGTTGACGAGCCCTATCCGCTCGGCGTCCGCCGCGCTCAGCGCGTCCCCGAAGAACATCAGCTCCTTGGCCCGCTGCGGGCCGACGAGGCGGGGCAGCAGATGGGCCCCGCCGCCGTCCGGCACGAGACCGCGTCGCGCGAACACCTCGATGAACCGGGCCGGTTCGGCCGCGAGGACGAGGTCGCACGCGAAGGCGAGGTGCGCGCCGATCCCGGCCGCCGTGCCGTTGACCGCCGCGATCACCGGCTTCTCGCAGTCGAGGACGGCGGCGATCAGACGCTGCGCGCCGAGCCGGATGGTGCGGGCGACGTCGCCGGGCACCCGCTTCCCGGCGGGCGGACCGGCCCGCAGATCCGCTCCGGCGCAGAAGCCGCGGCCGGTGGCGGTGATGACCACGGCCCGTACGTCGGGGTCGGCGGACGCCGCCGTGAGCAGCTCGATCACGCGCTCACGCTGGTCCCAGGTGAGCGCGTTCATGGCCTCGGGCCGGTCGAGGGTGATCCATGAGACGGCGTTGTCAGTGGTGTGACGTATCAATGAGTCGAGGGGCTTTTGGGCTGGTGCGGGGGATTCGGGAGCTTCGTGGGGCGCACGGGGGGAGTCGGTCATGGAGGGGTCCGTCGTGAAGGGGTCGGTCATGACCGTGCTCCGTTTCGTGCGGGGACGGGGACGGGGACGATGGTGGGCGCGGGTCAGGGGGGCGGGCGGTCTCGGTTCAGCGGCACAGCACCAGCGCGTCCAGGGCCACGGCCCCCTGTCCGCGGGGCAGCACCATCAGCGGATTGATGTCCAGCTCCGCGATCTCGTCCCCGAGTTCGAGCGCCATCCGCTGGACCCGGATCACGACCTCGACCAGCGCGTCCACGTCCACCGGCGGGCCCCCACGCACCCCGTCGAGCAGCGCCCGCCCGCGAAGTTCGGACAGCATGGCCCGCGCCTGGTCGTCGCCGAATGGCGGCACGCGCACGGCGAAGTCCCGCAGCACCTCGACGAGAACTCCGCCGAGCCCGACGGTGACGGTCGGCCCGAAGAGCTGGTCGTGGGTGACACCGACGACCATCTCGACGCCCCGCTCGACCATCTGGCAGACGAGGACCCCGTCGAGCGAGATGCCCTCGTAGCGGGCGATGTCGGTCAGCTCGCGATAGGCGTCGCGGACCTGGCTGGCGGAGGTCAGCCCGATCTTGACCAGGCCGAGTTCGGTCTTGTGGGCGATCTGAGCGCCGGAGGCCTTCATGACCACCGGGTAGCCGACCTGGCTCGCCGCCCGCACGGCCGCCGCCGCGCTGGTCACCAACTGCTCGCGCGGCACACGGATCCCGTACGCCCGCAGCAACTGCTTGGCGCCGTGCTCGCTCAGTTGCTGGCCCGGGCGCATCAGGGCCTGCGCCTTGCGGAAGGAGGGCGACGGGGTGCGCGGGGCCTCGTCGAAGGGCGAGCGGTAGGCGGCGGTGAACCGCGCGTGGTCGAGGTGGGCGCGGACGGCGGTGATGCAGTTGGCGAACGTACGGAACGTGGCGACCCGGGACGAGCCGAGCAGCGTCTCCCGGTACGCGGCCTCCGTGCCGACCGGCGAGCCCCACACCACGCACACCAGCTTGTCCGTCTGTTCCGCCGCGTCCACCAGGTCCTGCGCCAGCTTGTCGCTCATCGGGGGGAAGGGGCCGGTGATCGGGCAGATCAGTACGCCGACGGCCGGGTCGGCGAGGATCGCGTCGATGATCTTCCGGCCGCGCCAGTCGCCGACCGGGTGCCCGCCGTTGTCGACCGGGTTCGCGACGTTCAGGTAGTTGGGTATCCAGGTGTGCAGCTCGGCCTGTTTGGCCTCCGAGAGGACCGGCAGGTTGAGGCCCGCCCCGCTCGCCAGGTCCGCGAAGTGCGCGCCCGTGCCGCCGGAGATCGAATAGACGACGACCCCGTCCGCCCGGGGTGCCCGGGCCCGCGCCAACAGGGCGGCGGTGTCCTGGAGTTCGTCGAGTCCGTCCACCCGGATCACGCCGTACTGTCGCATCGCCGCGTCCACCACCGCGTCCGCGCCGGTCAGCTTTCCGGTGTGTGAGGCGGCGGTGCGGGCGCCGGTCTCGGTGCGGCCGACCTTCACCGCGACGACGGGCACCTTGCGCCGGGCGGCGCGGTCGGCGGCGAGCAGGAACGAGCGGCCGTCCTTGAGTCCCTCGACGTAGCAGGCGATGGCGCCGATCTCGGGGCGCTCGGAGAAGTAGGAGATGAAGTCCGCCGTCTCCAGGTCGGCCTCGTTGCCGGTGGGTGCCCAGTGGGACAGGCGGACGCCCAGTTGCTGCATCGCGAACACCGGCCGGCCCTGGTGGCCGGACTGGGTGATGAGGGCGACCGCGGGGCCGTCGAGGTCGTCGCGGAAGTGCTCGAAGGCGTTGAGGTTGGTGTTGGGGCCGAGCAGCCTCAGGCCGGAGCCGTGCACGGCGGCGGCGAGGCGGGTCTGTGCGGCGGCGCCCTCGGCTCCCGTCTCGGCGAATCCGGACGCGAACGCGACCGCGAACCTCACCTTGGCCTCGGTGAGTTCGCGGATCACCGGGAGGGGGTCGGCGACGAGGAGCACCGCCAGGTCCACCTGCTCCGGTACGTCCGATACGGAAGGGAGGCACGGGAGGCCGAAGACGGTACGGCGGGTGGGGTGCACCGGGTGGAGGCGGGCGCCGACCCGTTCGGCCCAGGCCATGAGCTGGCGGGTGATCCCGGTGTTCGGCCGTCCCTCGGCGTCCGAGGCGCCGATGACGGCCACGCACTCGGGACGGAAGAAACGGTCCAGGTCGGGGACGGTGGCGTACAGCGGGCGTCCGCTGACGTCCAGGTCGTCGACTTCGGCCGGGCGTCCGTGCACGACCGGGGAGGGCTGCTCGCCGCAGGCGATGACCCTGGCCCGGCGGGAGTCGGTGGTGAGGGTGCCGTGGGTTGATCCAAGCATCGGTCCGCCCGCTCCTGTGTGACAGCCAATTGTTAACTGACGCACTGTCAGATTACGCAACTGGCGTCATGTCAGGAACCGTTGTGCAGGAGTGGGCTTCTGTTGGGTCCCCGGCCGCAGGTTCTCGGCGGCGTCGGAACGGGGTTCTCCCGGGTGCTCCTCGCTCAGGCGAGGGCGAAGTAGCGCAGCCACACGTAGCCGAGGGAGATCGCCACCGTCACGGCGGTGACGATCAGGCCGTACTTGGTGAACTGCCAGAAGGTGATGGGCTGGCGGTTGCGTTCGGCGATGCCGAGGACGACCACGTTCGCCGAGGCTCCGATGGCGGTGGCGTTGCCGCCCAGGTCGGCACCGAGGGCGAGGGCCCACCACATGACGTGGTCGCCGCCGCCGCCCATGTTGTGAACCAGGTCGCTGGTGATGGGGGCCATCGTGGCGACGTAGGGAATGTTGTCGACGACTCCGGACAGCACGGCCGAGGCGCCCAGCAGGGTGAGGGAGCCGACGAGTTCGTTGGTGCCGATGGCGTCGGCCAGCGCCTTGGAGACCTGGTCGATCACGCCGGTGTCGATCAGCCCGCCGATCATGATGAACAGGCCCGCGAAGAACGCGAGGGTGGGCCACTCGACCTCGGACAGGACCTCGCTCGTCTCGGCCGTCGAGACGGCGACGAGGAGGCCGGCACCGAGCAGGGCGACGATGCTGGGTTCGTAGTGGAGCACCGGGTGCAGGACGAACCCGGCCACGACGAGGGCGAGGACGATCAGTCCCTGGACCAGCAGTCGGGGGTCCTTGATGGCCTCGCGCTCCTCCAGGGCCATGATCTCGGCGGCGCGGTCCTCGTCGTAGACGAACGACCTGCGGAACATCACCCGGCACAGCGCGACGAGGACGACGACCAGCAGTGCGGCCAGCGGGGCGAGATGGACCAGGAAGTCGTTGAAGGTCAGGCCGGCCCGGCTGGCGATGATGATGTTCGGCGGGTCGCCGACGAGGGTCGCGGTTCCGCCGATGTTGGAGGCGAACACCTCGGCGATGAGGAAGGGCGCGGCCGGCAGGGCGAGGCGCTCGCAGACCAGCAGCGTCACCGGGGCGATCAGAAGGACCGTGGTGACGTTGTCCAGGAGTGCGGAAGCGACCGCCGTGATGACGACGAGCATCGCCATGACCCGGAAGGGTCTGGCCTTCGCCTTCTTCACGGACCAGATGGCCAGGTACTCGAACATGCCGGTCTTCTTCAGCACGCCGACGATCATCATCATGCCCATGAGCAGGAAGATGACGTTCCAGTCGATGCCGGAGTCCTGCGAGTAGAACGCCGAGACGTCGTCGGTCGCCCCGATCGCCAGCATCAGACCCGCGCCGCCGAGGGCCACGGCGACGCGGTGGATCTTCTCGCTGATGATCAGGGCGTACGCGCCGACGAACACGACGATCGCCGCCCAGCTGTGCCAGTCGTTCACGTTGCTCCAGTTCCTGCGAGAGGGTGAGGGACCCCGCTGTTTCCGCTGTCGTCCCCGTCCGGGATCCCCACCGGGTCGTCGACGTCGAAGGCCCGCGCGATCGGCACGTCGGTGGAACCGTGCGCGATGATCGAGAAGGCGACGCACACCGCGACGAGCGTGAACGCCTTGTCCGCCCAGGGGATGCCGGACGGCAGCACCAGCAGCCCGTACACCACGGAGGCGAAACCCTTCGGACCGAACCAGGCGGCGACCGGACGTTCCGTCCGGGACTCGAAGGAAGCCTTGGCCTCGGGTGAGATGAAGGCGAAGGCCGGCGGCATGCCGAGGCCCAGGGCTCGCGCCGGGTTGCGCCGGTTGGCGCGCAGGGAGACGTGCATGCCGTCGGTGAGGAGCACCGCTGAGAGGGCGAGGTCCGCCGTCACGGAGACGATCGCGCTGTCCGGGGTGATGTGGATCAGGCCGAGGAAACCGTTGCCGACGAGGGCACCGCCGACGAGGAAGAGGAGCGAGGTCGACAGCACCGTACGCGCCGCGAGACCCGACAACAGCGCCGACACCAGCAGCGCGACACCGAACACCACCACCAGCGCCATGCCGCCACCCC
The DNA here is from genome assembly GCF_044763015.1 of Streptomyces sp. NPDC096324. NCBI lineage: Bacteria > Bacillati > Actinomycetota > Actinomycetes > Kitasatosporales > Streptomycetaceae > Streptomyces > Streptomyces sp. NPDC096324. The sequence goes on from NZ_JBIWFK010000007.1 coordinate 310,970, forward strand.
GATCGGAAGAGAGAGTCATCCCCTGCTCGCCGACCAGGCTTCCCGGCACACCACGGGGAACCTTACCTTTCCTTGACACGCCTTTGACAGGTTGCCGGCGGGCACCCCACGAGCGGTGGGATTGCCGGTCCCCGGCAGGAAGCGGGCCCCAGCACCGGAACCCCGGCCGACAGTGCCCGGGAGCACCATCGGCCGCACGGGGTGAGGATCAGTGACCGGCCGCGAGTTCGCCGGTGAGCCTGCGGTGCAGGAGAGCGCTGGGGGCGTTGAGCCCGATGATCTCGACGGTCTTGCCCCGTTGCTGGTATCTGGTCTCGACGGCGTCGAGCGCGGCGACCGAGGAGGCGTCCCAGACGTGGGCCGCGGTCAGGTCGATGACGACCCTGTCCGGGGCGCCGGAGTAGTCGAACCGGCCGACGAGCTCGTTGGAGGAGGCGAAGAAGAGTTCGCCGGTGACGGAGTAGACGACCGTGGTGCCGTCGGGGTCGGTGACGGCCGTGACATCGGCGAGGCGGGCGACGCGCCTGGCGAAGATGACCATGGCGGTGACGGAGCCCACCACGACGCCGATGGCCAGGTTGCTGGTGGCGACGACACAGGCGACGGTGATGACCATGACGGCGATCTCGCCGGCGGGCATCCGCCTGAGGGTCCTGGGCGCGATGGAGTGCCAGTCGAAGGTCGCGAAGGACACCATGACCATGACGGCGACCAAGGCGGCCATCGGGATGTCGGAGACGACCGGGCCGAAGACGACGCAGAGCACCATGAGGAACGACCCCGCGAGGAAGGTCGAGAGGCGGGTGCGGGCGCCCGACACCTTCACGTTGATCATCGTCTGGCCGATCATGGCGCAGCCGCCCATGCCGCCGAGGAAACCGGTGACGATGTTGGCGATGCCTTGGCCGATGGACTCGCGGGTCTTGGAGGAATGGGTTTCGGTGATGTCGTCGACCAGCTTGGCCGTCATCAGCGACTCCATCAGGCCGACCAGTGCCATCGCGAGCGCGTAGGGGGCGATCGTGGTCAGCGTGTCCATGGTGAACGGCACGTCTGGCAGGCCGGGCACGGGCAGCGAGGACGGCAGCGCGCCCTTGTCCCCGACGGTCGGCACCGCGATTCCCGCGGCGAGGGTGATGACGGTGAGGATCACGATGGAGACGAGCGGGGCGGGAATCACCTTGGTGATCTTCGGGAAGAACACCATCAACGCCAGGCCGCCGATGATCAGCGGGTAGACCGGCCACGGGACGTCGTGCATCTCGGGGACCTGGGCCATGAAGATCAGGACGGCGAGAGCGTTGACGAAGCCGACCATCACGCTGCGGGGGACGAACCGCATCAGCTTCGCGACGCCGAGCGCGCCGAGCGCGATCTGGATGACACCGGCCAGGATGACGGCGGCGACCAGGTAACCGAAGCCGTGCTCGCGGTTGAGCGGGCCGATGACCAGGGCCACGGCACCGGTCGCGGCGGAGATCATCGCCCGGCGACCGCCGACGACGGAGATGGTGACGGCCATGGTGAAGGAGGCGAACAGGCCGATCGCCGGATCGACGCCGGCGATGATGGAGAACGAGATCGCCTCGGGAATCAGAGCCAGGGCGACCACCAGGCCGGCCAGGACCTCGGTGCGCCAGACCTTAGGGTCGGAGAGCCAGTCGGGCTTCAGATCCCGCAGCCGAGTGGCTGGGGAGACAGCGGTAGCGGCGGAAGACAAGAGATCGGGAACCTGTCGTGCTCGGGCGCGGCCCCATGGCAGGCCGGGGACGTGCGGCAGGACGCGGAGGGGCCGGGTCGGCGCCCCGCGGACGGCTCCTGAGTGCGGAGCCGGAAGGCCGGGAGGAAACGGAAGGAGCCCACGCGGTGGCGCCCGGGGGCTCACATACGGGGGCGACGCGTCACGGCGGGGAGACGGCGCCGGGCGTCACGGGCTCGCGCACGCTTCTCTCCTGCGAGAATCGGATCTTCACCGGGGGGCGGCGTCGGCCCCCGGTGCGGCAGGGGCGGGGCGGCGAACGCCGCGACGGCCGACGGCAACTCTACCTTAACGTTAGGGTAGAGATCGGTGGTGCCCGTCCGGGCCGACTCCGACAGGGACGAGAGAGGTCGGAGGATCACGGGCGTGGACGGCAGGCACATGCAGATCGGCGAGGTGGCCGCGCGGACCGAGCTGTCTCTGCGCACCATCCGGCATTACGAGGAGACCGGCCTGGTCGTGCCCTCTGCCCGTTCCCAGGGGGGCTTCCGCCTCTACACCGAGAACGATGTCGCCCGCCTCATGGTCATCCGGCGTATGAAGCCTCTCGGCTTCACCCTGGAGCAGATGCGTGACCTGCTCGACGTCACCGACCGTCTGGACGCGGGTACCGGCGTCGGCTCCGCCGAGGGTGAGGCGCTGCTGGAACGGTTGCGCGTCTACGAGCACGCCGCGACGGAACAGGTCGAGAAGCTGCGGGTCCAGCTGTCACGCGCGGAGGACTTCGCCGCCACCCTCCGTAAACGCCTGCCGGAGGCCGGCGACTCCTGACTCCGGGCGTTCAGGCGGCGCCTGCGGCGAGGAGGCGTTCCAACAGGTGGGAGGCGGTGATGACGCCCAGGAGGTGTACGCCCGCCTTGTCCTTCTCCGCCACGGCCACCAGCGGGCTGCGGGCCCGTGCCATCTGCGCGGCGACCTCCAGCGCGGTGTCGTCCGGGGCCGCGACGACCGGCGGCGGTGTGGTCTTGGAGAGGCAGTCGCGCACCTTGCGGTCCTTCAGCGCGGCGCACAGCCGGTCGGCGTGACGCTCGTCGACCACCGCGGCGAGGGTGGGGTCCTCGATGACGTATCCCGGGACCAGGATTTTGATCATCTGCGAGGCGGGGAGAATCGCCTTCGGCGCGCCCTGGTCGTCCACCACCAGCAGCGCGGGAAGCCGGTGTTCGGCCATCAGCCGGGCGGCGTCCATGGCGTCACTCTCCAGGCCGACGGTCTCGTACTTCTCCGCCAAGTCGCGTGCGCGCACACCCGGCTCCCGTCTCGGTCCTCGGCACAGCCGCGGCCTTCACGCCGCTTCGGTGTCCGCCCCGAAGCACCTGGCCGCAGAAGCACGATACAACCGACCGACGTGGGTCGTGCGGGCCTGCGGGCGACGGTTCCGCGCTCCACGAACTCGGTCCTCCTCGTGCTCGTGGTGCAGCGGACGGTGCGTCATCGTCCGCCGGTCCCGGCGGACGAGAACGACCGTGCTGAGCGCGACGACCACGAGGGCAGCGGCGAGCGGCACGAAGAAGGGGGTCATCACGACTCCTGCACGGCCGCATGCCGGGGGTCGGTGCTTCGGAGTGCGGGGCGGGAGCCGGCGGCGCCGGTGATGGCCGACTCGACGGCGGCGATCCGGTCGGCGAGCAGGCCGAGGGCCGCGACGGCGCGGACCAGGGGGTCGTCGTCGGGGCCGCCGAACGTCTGTGTCCGCGCGTACGCGGCTTTCACCTCGGCCCAGCGGTCGGCCTGCGCGGTGGTGAGCGTGCCTCGCAGTTCGGCGAGTTTCAGGAGGCCGGCCTCGGCGCCGGTGGTGAGGGTCTGGGCCTCGGCCGTGTAGTGGTCGTCGATGACCGCGGACAGCTCTGCCGCGTTCATGACCGGCTTGATGCGCTGGACGATCTTGTTCATGTTGCGGTAGGAGCCCTGGAGCCGGAAAGGCGGCTCGGTACGGGCGCCGTCGGCCCGGGTGGCGGAGGCCATGTAGGCGGCATTGACCGCGAGGACCGTCTCGCGTGCGGTGAGCAGGTGCCGCAGGACGGCGAGGATGCGCTCCGTCTCGGCCGGCGTGTACGGGTGGATGAGCCTGTCGGCGCGTGCGCTGGGGTCGGCGGTGGCGAGCCGGATCAGCAGGTCGAGGTCGGCGCGGTCGCGGCCCGCCAACGGGGCAAGTTCAGGGCTCGCGGTGAGCGCGTTCTCCACGAAGCTGAGGGCGAAGGCATCTTTCCTGCCGGTCAGTACGTCACCGAGGTTCCACACGTCGGCGCGGTTGGCGAGCATGTCGGGCACCCGGAAGCGGCTGCCGGATTCGGTGTAGGGGTTGCCCGCCATGCAGACCGCGAACCGCTTGCCCCGCAGGTCGTAGGTGCGGGGTTCGCCGTCCCGCACGCCCTCCATACGGCGCGTGCTGTCGCACAGCGGGATGAACTTCTGCAGCAGCTCCGGGGACGTGTGCTGGATGTCGTCGAGGTGGAGCAGGGTGTTGCCGCCCGCCGCCAAGGCGAAATTGATCTTCTCCACCTCCCGCCGGGCCGTGGCGTTCGGCGCCTGCGCAGGGTCCAGGGAGGTGACACCGTGTCCCAGCGCCGGGCCGCTGACCTTGACGAGCAGGAGACCGAGACGGTCGGCGACGTACTCCATGAGGGTCGTCTTGCCGTAGCCCGGAGGGGAGACGAGCAGCAGGAGGCCGCCCGTGCCGGTGCGCCCGGTCTCGTCGGCCGTGCCCCATTGCCTGGCCAGGCTGTCGCCGATGAGGGGGAGGTAGACCTCGTCGATGAGGCGGCCCCGGACGAACGACGCCATGGCGCGCGGCCGGTGGTCATCGAGGCGCAGACGGGATCGCTCGGCGGACACGAGGGCGGTGCGGCGGCGCTGGTAGGCACGGAAGGCGGGGGAGTCCACCTCGCGGAATCTGTCCGTCCGGGCGAGGAACTCGTCGAGGCGCAGGGGCAGGGAACGGCGGGTCACGCGCGGGTGGGTGCCGAGCAGGCCCTCGGCTCGGACCGTCACGGAAGCATCCGACGTGTAGCGGGGCAGGTCCGGGGACAGCTCCGCAGCCACCGCCTCGGCGAGGTCTCCGGGGGCGATGTCCGCTCCGGTGGAGGAGGCGTACGAGGTCAGCCACGCCTCGATCAGCTGACGGCGGGCGGCGAGGTCGACGAGTTCCCTCAGGTCCTCGCCGTACGCCGAAGTGCCCACGGTGTGGCGGAACTTGTCGAGCAGGGTGCGGGCGGCCGTGCCGAGCACGAAGCCCTCGGGGCCGCTTGTCAGTTCCTCGAACAGGTACCGGGCGGCGGCGGACGCGGTCGCTTCGTCGTGCGGGGACCAGATGGTGATCGCTGCCGCCAGTTCGTCCTCCAGCTCGGCGATGCCGGAGGCGGGGCCGAAGGCGTCCCGGGCCCGGGCGAGCGAGACAGCGCGCCGCGCCCAGGTGGCGCGCGACTGCACCGTGGCGCCATGGGCCCAGAACAGCTGGGCGGTGGCGCGGCCGGCGGGCTCGTGGCGCAGGGGGCCGGCCCGCTCGTACAGCGGGAGCAGCGCGGTGAGGATCACGGTCGTGTCGTGGTCGTGCACGCCGCGCTCGTAGCCCTCGTCGTACGCCTCCTGCGCGGCCTTCCGGACCAGGGCGGGCAGGTCCGCCGCCGCGAGGGACGCGGGACCGTGCTCCCTCAATAGGCGGGCGGCGAGGTGTTCGGCGCGGTAGACCTCGGGGGATTCGGACGGCAGGTGCCGGTCCCAGTAGGGGCGCGCCGTGGCGAAGTCCGGGTCGGTGACGGGTGAGCGGTAGTCGGTGCCGGTGAGGGCGAAGGCGAGGCCGTCGGCGTGCGGTACCAGGGTGAGATCGAGGGGCTGGGTGTTGACGGCGAAGGCGTGGCTGCCGAGGCGGATCGTGCGGCCGTCGTGGGAGTAGAGGTCGGTGCGGTCACGCAGGGCGCGGGTCGCCTCCTGCCGGGCGGCCTTCAAGCGGTCCTCCAGCTCCTGAGCCCGCACGGTGTCGCTGAGCTCGCGCAGCTCGTCCGCCGTGCGGCGGACCTTGGCGACCATGGGGTCGGAGACGAAGAACGTGGGGACCGCGTCGGGGTCCGGGAGTGTCGCCGTACGTCGGAGGATCGTCTCCAGGACCCGTCCGGCCGAGGTGACCAGTTGCTCGGCCCGGCGGGCACGGGCGTCGGCCAGCGTCTGCTTGCGGGCGGAGAACACCTCGTAGACCTCGGTGCGCTTGTCCGCCAGCGTGCCGAGGAAGCCGTCGAACTCCGCGAAGCGGGACTCCAGGTTCTCCAGGCGGACCAGAATGCCGGCGAGCTGTTCCTCGCACGCCTCGGGGCTGTCGGCCACCGCGAGCGCGGCGGTGACCGACTGGCCCAGCAGGGTGGTCTCGGCGGCGAACTCCGCGCGCCCCTCGTGGCCGAGGAGCGCGCGGCGGCGGTTGTCGAGGGTGGCGCGGGCCCGATTGACGCCCCCCAGTACCTCGGACACGCGCTCCAGCACGGACGTGCGGACCGTGGCGTCGGCGACGTCGACCCCGGCGACGACCTCGGTCACCGTCTTCAGTCCCCCGGCGAGCTCGTCCAGCCGGACCGCCAGGGGCGTCGCCTCGGCGACGGTGGCGATCGACTCGGCGTCCGCGACGAGCTGTTCGACGTCCGCGTGGTACGTGGCGAAGGCATCCTCGCGGGCCAGGGAGGCGACGGCGCGCTGCCCGAAGGACCCGAGGTCCGCTGCCACGTCCGCGGCGAGTTGGTCGACGCGGGAGGTGTCGCAGTGGCGCAGTTCTTTGAGGTTCAGCAAGTGGCCCTGTGCGTGGCGCAGTTCCGTCAGGCCGTCCACCCAGGCTGCCGCCCCGCGCGGGGTCTCGCCGCGCAGTCGGCGTACCACCGCGGCGATCCGGTCCGTCGCCTCGTCAAAGGCGTCCGAAGCCCGCCGGGTCAGGGCCTGGACGTTCTCGAACTCGGCCAGCACCTGGTCGGCCGTGCCTCGGACCGCCTCCAACGGGCCGCGCAGATCGCCCAGTTCGCCGTCGCCGAGCCAGTGGAAGGCGTCCGCCGTGCGGACACAGGCGGCGGACAACGCCTCGTACATCTCGGCCGTCGGCGTGGTCTCGGCCACGGCTCGTGTGACGGACAGGCAGTCGGCGATGCCGCGGACGAGGTCGGCGTTGCCCACACGCGCAAGCGGCCCGGTACCGGTTGGCACGGTGGCCGCGTGGAGGTCGGACACATAGGGAGAGCGCCACAGCTGGAGAGGGTGGACACGCGCCGGCTCATGACTGTCCGCGCGCAGCGTCACGAGGGTGCCGTCGTCGAAGAGTGCCGGGCCATGGCACGAGAGCGGCGTGGCGACCTCCTTGCGGATCATGTTGTACGACAGCAGGAGACTGCGGCACTCCGCCCGCGCGTGGAACGCGTACAGCACGTCCTCGCCGTTGGGTGAGCGCACCTCACGCTCGAACTCCAGGTGTGTCGTGTCCAGGTCGTACGCCTTGTGGGCGCCCGTGGCCAGGCAGTATCCCCCGGGAAACACGATGCCCTGGTCCTCGGGCAGCCGACGGCACGCCTGACCGATGCCGTCGAGGCGGGCCACGGAACGGGTGAGCGTGTTGAACACCAGATACCGGTGGATGTCCTCCTTGTACGGGCGGATCCGGAGCAGGGCGAGGGCGCCCACGCGGGCGTGGGCGATGTCCGCGTCGGCCGGCGACTGCAGCGGCTCGTCGACCGGCTCTTCGTGGATCACCTCTCCGGCCTCGGTACCGTTCACCGTCCGGACGGTGAGGGAACCGCCGACGGTCGAGACGAGGACCTCACCCAGGACGGAGACTTGCGGGTGGCGGCCGGGAACGTGGTCCTCGCGCGTCGCCGTGGTCCAGGCGACGTCGTGCGACGGCGGCAGGACATCGTCGCGGTCGCCCCGCGCGTCCAGGAAGGATGCCTGCCCGTCGGCGGTCAACGCCCAGCGCAGCACCCGGATGTCGCCGGCCTTCTCGCCTGTCTGGAAGACGGCCAGCAGTCTGCCGTCCACACGGCGGAGCCGGAGAAGTCGGGTCTGCCGGAAGTAGCGGTACAGCGCGGCGAACTCCCGTACGAACGCCGGATCGTCGAGCAGCCCCGGGACCGCGTTCTCGGGGAGGCGGTTCAGATTCCTGTCGTACAGGGCGAAGACGTCACCCACCGCCGTCTCCGGCTGGACGGCGAGGTGCGGAACACAGCCGAAGAGCAAGGAGTTCCCGACGGCGACGACGTCACGGGGCACGCACGGGTGCTCGGTGCGCAGCCGCCCGCTGCCGCTGAGCCCCAGCCGCACCGATCCGAACTCCTCGACGCGGCGGGCGTTGAGCGCCTCTGCGCGGGCGGCGAGTTCGGCGGCCTGGACGGCGAGCCGTTCACGCAGCACCTCGTACGTGCCCCTGTCGACGGCGTCGTACGCCCCGGTCCCGGGTGTCCCCGTCTGCGGGCCGGTTGCCATGATGCTTGCTTCCTTTCAGGAGGGACGAGCCGGAGCTGCCGTCCCCTGTGCGGCAGCTCCGGCGGTCGCGGCCGTCAGACCCTCGTGGTGCCGTTGAGCGCGGCGAGCGGGGTTTCGGCGATGCCGAGTTCCCCTGCCTGGTCGAGAAGCCGCTGCGCGGGTCCCGCGAGCGCGCCGTCCGACTTCACGAGCTTCATCAGCAGCGCGGAGACGGTCAGGTTCTGCACGTCGGCCGTCGACACCGAGCCGAGTACCCGGCTCAGGTCGTCGGTGAAGCTCGACGTGCCGTCCAGCCACGGCCTGGCGAGTGTCTGCGCGGTCCGCGAGTGCTCGACGAAGCCGTCGATTCCCTTGCCGAGAGCGATGGAGGACATCAGCCGGTCGAAGAAGACCGAATCGCCGCCGACGATGTCGATGTCGGCGTTCTCCAGTCCGGTGGCGAGCACGGTGGCCTGGGCCTCGGCGACCTGGCGCTGGACGTCAAGACCGGCGAGCCGGATCTCCTTCTCCGCCTGAAGGCGCAGACGGTACTCCTCGTGTCCGCGCGAGGCGTCGTCGAGAGCGGCCATCGCTGTGGCCTTCTCCGTGAGACCGGCCGCCTCCGCCTTGAGCTTCTCTCCGATGGCCATGGCCTCCGCCAGGGCTTTGGCCTGCGAGCCCTCGGCCTCGGCGCGCAGACGGGCCTCGGTGGCCACGGCCTCGGCGCGGCCGGCCTTCTCGATGACCTCGGCCTCCTTGTCGCGGACCTGGACGGCCGCGAGCCCCTCGGCGGCCGCTTCGGCCTGGATGCCCTCGGCCAGTCGCAGTTTGGCCTTGGCCTCCAGGTCCGCGGACCTCAACTGGGCTTCCGCGAGGGTGATCTGTTCGGCGGCGCGGTGTGTGGCGGCCTGCTCGGCGGCTTCCGCGGCCTTGATGTCCTTGACCAGTTTCTCCTGCGCCTCGGCCTCGGCGGCGATGATGACGGCCTGCCGGTCCCGCTCGGCCGCCTCCACGGCGCGGAGCTTCTTGATGGACTCCTCCTGCTCGGCGACCGTGCGGTCCACGGCGACCCGTTCACGGATGACCTCGGCGATGTCCCGCTTCTCCGCCTCGACCTCCTTCTCCGCGGCGATCCGGGTCAGCTGTGTCTCGCGCTCGCGCCCGATGACTTCGAGGAGCCGGTCCTTCTCGATGCGCTCGTTCTCGACGGCGATCACCCGCTCCCGGTTCTTCGCGGCGACGGCGACCTCGCGCGCCTGGTTCTCCCGCTGGATGCCCAACTGCTCCTCGGTGCGCAGGAACGCGCCCTGCGCGCGCAGCCGCTCCTCCTCCACCACCCGCGCGGTCTCCGCCTCCTCGCGTGCGCGTACGGTGTCGATCTCCCTCTTCTGCTTGATCTCGGCGTCGGCCTGCCGGCGCTCCAGCTCCAGGATCGCCTCACGTGCGTCGACGTCCTGGCGGGTGATCTCCTTCTGCTCGTTGCGCTGGGCCTCGTTGGTGCGGACGTGCTCGATCGCCGTCAGTTCGGTGATCTTGCGGATGCCTTGCGCGTCCAGGACGTTCGCCGGGTCGAGCTGGGTCAGAGGCGTCTGCTCCAGGTAGTCGATCGCCGCGTCCTCCAGGTGGTAGCCGTTGAGGTCGACGCCGATCAACTCGATGATCTGGTAACGCAGTTCCTCGCGCTTGGTGTAGAGGTCGGTGAAGTCCATCTGCTTGCCGACGGTCTTCAGGGCCTCGGAGAACTTCGCGTGGAACAGTTCCTGCAGCGTGTCCCGGTCACTGGCCCGCGCGGTACCGACGGCCTGCGCGACCTTGATGACGTCCTCGACCGTCTTGTTGACCCGGACGAAGAACGAAATACGGATGTCCGCGCGGATGTTGTCGCGACAGATCAGTCCCTCACGGCCGGTGCGCGTGATCTCTATGGTCTTCACCGAGATGTCCATGACCTCGGCCTTGTGCAGCACCGGCAGCACGATCTGCCCGGTGAAGGTCACGTCGACCGTTCGCGCCTGGGAGACGATCAGCGCCTTGCCCTGTTCCACCTTGCGGAAGAGCCGGGAGAAGGCGAGCACTACGACGAGGGCGACGAACAGCAGGACGGCGGCGAGGGCGCCGATGGCAACCATGGCATGAGTCCTTGTGAGGTAAGGGAAAAGGCGTGTGCTGCGGAGGTGGGACACGACCACCGGAAGGCGGCTCGGACAGCGCGGCTCGGCGCTCCGGGCACGTCACGGGCGGGTTGGTCCCCGGGACGTGCCGGAGGGGCTCGGTGGCACGGGTTCGTGGGGGACGAGCCGACGCAGGCGCCGCAGGAACAGACAGGTGAGCCACCATGCGGCGGGCAGCGCGCCGGCCGCCGTCCCCATGCGCAGAACGCCGGTGGCGGCTCCCGGGGTGGCCAGGGCGGCGATCAGAACCGTGACGCCTACGTTGAGGGACCAGGCGAATGCGGTCAGCAGCGAGAGGGCGACCGACACGGGCACCCCGTCCATGCTCCAGGCGCCGAGGTCGACGTCCGTGTCGAAGCTGTCCACGTCCACGAGACCGACGGCGACCAGGAGCCAGAAGCAGACGACCACGACGAGGGCCGCGGTGAACAGGATGCCGGGCAGGCCCGTGGCCGCCTCCATGAACGTCCGCACCTGCCGGCCCCCTTCCCGTACGTCGCACACCTCGGCGGCGCACAGATCCCCTCCGGTTCTGGCCCGGACCCCTTCTGCCGGTGTCCGGCACCAGAACCTTCCGCAGTGCTCCCCGCACTGATGGTGCACGGCGGAAGCACGTACACGCATTGCCGATTCCCGGCAGTCTTCACTAGGGTCTGCATGCCGGTGAGCCGCTAAGAATCCGTCACCAGCGCGTCAAGATTCGAGGGGCGACGTGACCGACCGGGAGAATCCCGAGCACTATCTGCGCGGTTATGCCGAGATCCTGGCCGAGGTCTCCGTCACCGGCAGACGTCTCACCCGCGAGGAGATGGAGTCCCGGCGCGTCCTGGGTGAACAGGCCGCGGAAGCCGGCCACGGACTGCGCACCCTCGTCAGCGCGCACCTTACCGCCGCACGCTCCGCCTGGCCCCAGGCGGTCGGCTCCACCGACACCGCGTTCGCCGCCGTGCAGCAGGTGATAGACGCGTTCGCCGACGGCTACGAACGCGCCCAGCACCACGCCGTACGCCAGGAGGAAGCCGCCCGCCGCGAGTTCATCGACGACCTCCTCTACGGCCGCAGCGACCTGGGCCGCCTCGCCGAGCGTGCCGAACGCTTCGGGCTGCGCCTCTCGCACGCGCACGCCGTCGCCGTCGCGCAGGGGCCGGCCGCCTATGACGAGGGTGACCCGGTGCCGCGGCAGGTCGAACGGGCGGTCATCGGCCGGTTCGGCGACCGTGAGGTCCTCATCACCACGAAGGCCGGGCGGCTGCTGTGCATCGCTCCTGGCCATCAGGACGATGTCCTCGCCTACTTCGCCAAGCAGGCCTATGCCGCGACGGACGGCGGCCGGGTGGCCATCGGCCGGCCCCAGCCCGGCCCCGGTGGCGTCGTCCAGTCCTACGAGGAGGGACTCAACGCGCTCGAACTGGCTGAGCGTCTGGGCCTTGAGGACCCGGTGCTGCGCGCTGCCGACCTGCTCGTCTACCCGGTCCTGACCCGTGACCGGCAGGCCATGGCCGACCTCGTCCTCGACGCCCTCGGCCCGCTCACCACCGCCCGCGGTGGCGCCCAGGTCCTTCTGGACACCCTCACCGCGTACTTCGACTGCGGTTGCGTAGCGGCCGAGGCCGCCAGGCGCCTGAGCCTGAGCGTGCGCGCCCTGACGTACCGCTTGGAACGCATTCACAAGCTGACGGGGGCCAACCCGGCCGATCCCGCCCACCGTTACATGCTCCAGACAGCGGTGATCGGCGCGCGGCTGCTGGACTGGCCCACCCGGGACATCTGACGCCCGCTCCCGGTCGCCGTGACGGGCACCGTCCTGAGCGGCCGAGGCGTACTCACGTCGGCTCGGCGGCGCCGAGGTGGTTCCGCGGGTTGGGACCTTCACCGGCGGGGATGCCGGCCTCCCGCGGCGCCGGACGGTGGGTGGGGCGGGGCCGCGCCGGTACACCCGCCCGCATCCGGAGGGGGCGAGAACCGTCCGTGGCTCAGCGGGTGGGCCGGGGGGCCGTCGTGTGGTGGGACACGGCCTTCGCGATCTTCTCGGCGTCCAGGGCGAGTTCGCGGAACATGCCGCTGATGGGGTTGGTGAACCCGGTGAAGTACAGGCCGGGCGCGTTGCGCGGAGCGTGCCCGCCGTGGACGACCGGATGCCCACGCCCGTCGAGCACGTCGAGATGCCCGACCATGCCCTCCAGCGCCCGCGAGTACCCGGTCGCGGCGATGACCACGTCGGGATCGACCCGGCTCCCGTCGGCGAGGACGGCCTTGTCGTCCTCGAACCCCTCCACCGCGGCCACGATCTCGACCTTCCCCTTGCGGACGGCGTCGATGAGCCCGACGTCCTGGACGGGGATGGAACCCTCGTTGACGCGGGAGTAGAGCCCGGTGTCGGGGCGGGGCAGGCCCTGGGCCGCCAGGTCGGGCACGCTCAGCTTCGCCATCGGCCCGGCCAGCGCGTCCACGAGCCGCACCGGCAGCCGTCGTACGGCGATGCCCGTGAACTGCGCGGCCCAGCCCGCCGTCGAGCGGCGCACGATGTGCGGCGCGGTGCGGACGGACAGCCGTACGCGCCGGGCGCCGCCCTCGACCAGGTCCACGGCGATCTCGGCGCCGGTGTTGCCGATGCCGACGACGAGGACGTCGCGGCCCGCGTAGGGGGCGGGGTTGCGGTACTCGCCGGCGTGCAGGAGCTCGCCGGTGTAGGTGTCGCGGCCGGGCCAGTCGGGGACGCGCGGGGTGTGGTTGTAGCCGGTCGCGACGACCACCGCGCTGCCCGTCAGCTCACGTCCGCCGGTGGCGTGCAGCAGCCAGCCGTCGCCGCCGGGGGCGGGCTCGACGCGGGAGACCTCGACGCCCGTGACGATCTCCAGGCCGTGGTGCTCGGCGTACTTCTCCAGGTAGCGCACCACGTTGTCCCGCGAGACCCAGCGGCCGAACGAGCGCGGCATCGACAGCCCCGGCAGCGCGGACAGTCGTCGGGTGGTGTGAAGGTGCAGCCGGTCGTAGTGGCCCCGCCAGGACGCGCCGACCTCGTCCGACCTCTCCAGTACGACAGCTCGTACGCCCCGGGCGCGCAGCGCGTACGCCGCCGCGAGACCCCCGGGGCCGCCCCCGATCACGTACACGGGGCGGTCCTCGTGGGAGGGCACCGTGTGGGGGGTCGTGGAAGCAGTCGAGTCGGCCATAGCGCGAGCGTAATCACGGTTCAGCTTGATAGGTCTCGGTCAAGACCGGAATCGGTTGCGAAGTGGTCACGACTGTGGGAGGGGTGGGTGGGCCCGGTGGCGTAGGTCACTTCGATGGGGTGGGCGTGTGTGAAAAGTGCGCTGTTGTCGCAGGTGGGCGGTGGGGCGTACGTCTTTCGCCGGAGCGCGGGTTCGGCTTCGCGCGCCCCCTGTGAGGGGTGGAGCGGGAGGGGGCGGTGGCGGGGTGGTCGCGCACTTCGCCGCTGGCCGGTGCCGGGCTCTTGCGTGGGCGTTCCGAGGCATTGAAACTGACGTTCCGTCAGATATGGTGCCTTCGCGGGAGGTTCGGCCATGGACACGATCTGGCTCGACGGGGCGGAGTGGCTGGCCGTGCTCCGTATCGGGCTCGGCCTCTGGTGGCTCGAGAGCTGGCGGCACAAGGACAAGAAGGGCTGGTTCGAGCGCGGCACCGGCATCGCGTGGGCGGCGGATGTCGCCTCCAAGCACCGGTGGAACGCCGTGCGCTCGGGGTTCGACACGATCGTCGCGCCGCGTCCCCGGACGATGGCGTACGTCGTGGTGTACGCGGAGCTGGCTCTCGGTCTCGGGCTCGTGGTCGGGCTGCTGACCCCGGTCGCGCTGGTCGCGGGGCTGCTCCTCAACCTCCTCTACTTCACCCTCATGATCCACGACTGGGCGGAGCAGGGGCAGAACGCGATGATGGCGCTGGTCTCGGCCGTCGGCCTGTTCGCCATGTCCTGGCAGACGTGGTCCCTGGACGACGCCCTGGGACTCTTCCGGTGAGCGGGACATCGCGGGGGCCGTCGGGAGCGGGGGGCTCCGAGGCCGGGGCCGACGTTCCCGAGGTGGACGCGTTCACCCGGCCGTACTGGGACGCGGCGGCTGAGGGGCGGCTGCTGATCCGGTACTGCGCGGCCTGCGACCGCGTTCACCACTACCCCAGGGAGTTCTGCCCGCACTGCTGGTCCGAGGACGTGAGCTGGCGCCCCGCGAGCGGACGCGCCACGCTCTACACCTGGTCCGTCGTCCACCGCAACGACCTGCCCCCGTTCGGCGAGCGCGTGCCGTACGCGGCCGCCGTCGTCGACCTGGCCGAGGGGCCCCGGATGATGACCGAGGTGATCGGTTGCGAGGAGGCGGCGCTGCGGATCGGGATGGACCTGGAGGTCGCCTTCCGGGCGGGGATTCCCGTGTTCCGGCCCGCCTCACGTGCCGGTGGGTGACGGCTTCCGGTCGGGGCCCGTCTCGTGTGTCGGTGGGTGACGGCTTCCGGTCGGGTGCGGCCTCGCGTGCCGGTGGGTGCCGGCTCACGTGCCGGTGGGTGACGGCTTTCGGTCGGGTGCCGGCTCGGGGTCCGTCGCGAGGCGGCCGTGGAGGTGCACGTCGCGGAACGCGTCATGGCGGCCCGCCTCGAACATCGCGCCGCGCAGAGTCCCCTCGTGCCGGAATCCGCAGCGCTCGGCGACCCGGCAGGACACCTCGTGGCCCACGGCGTGCCCCAGTTCGAGGCGGTGCAGGGCGAGGTCGGTGAAGCCGTAGCGGGTCGCGAGGGTGAGGGCACGGGTGGCGACCCGGCCGCCGCGAGCTTCCGGGAGGACCCAGTAGCCGACGCGGGCGCAGCTCATGACGTGGTCGATCTCGTTGACGCCGATGTGGCCCAGCGTCTCGCCGGTCTCGGCCTCGGTGACGCAGAAGGAGATCCCGGTGCCGCCGACCGCCGCCGCCACACGGGTCCGCAGCGACTCACGGGCGGTGCCGATGTCCCGGACGAATCTGAGCGGGGTGTTCCAGCGCTGGAGTTCGGGATCGGACAGCCCGCGCAGATACGCCGACACGTCGGCGTCGGACTCCGGGTCCCAGGGGCGCAGCCGCAGACCGAGGCCCGTCAGCTCGGGGGCGGGCTGCACGGAGAACTGCACATGCGCGTCGGTCATCCAGCCATTCAAGCCGCTCCGGTCCCACGGGTCACTCCCTGGAGGAAATTCGGAGGCACGGCTCCGTGGCCGCGAGGGATCATCCGACATGACCTCCGTGACGTACGCCTGGCAGCTCACCCACGACCTCGACGCGTTTCTCGCCCGGGCCGGAGACTTCCTCCGGTCGCGGCCCGCGCGGCACACCGTCGCGCTGACCGTGACGGAAGCGCTGCGCAGGCGGGGGGTGAACCCGTACGGGAAGGAGGCGCCCGTCTTCGGAGCCCTGGAGCGGGACGGGGCGGTCCAGGCGGCCTTCTTCCGTACGCCGCCGTACCGGCTGAACCTCACCCCGCTGGACGAGCGGGGCGCCGAGACCCTCGCCGCGCTGCTGGCGGACGCGGAGATCGAGGTGCCCGGGGTCAACGCCGACACGGACACCGTCGCGGCTTTCGCCGGGGCATGGGAGCGGCGGACCGGGGCGAGGACGGTGCCGCTCCGGAGCGAGCGGCTCTACCGGCTGGGCGACCTGGCGGTGCCCGAGCCCGCACCGCCCGGCCGTCCCAGGATCGCGGACGCGGGCGACCGGGACCTGCTCGCCCGCTGGTACACGGAGTTCGCCGAGGCCATCGGCGAGGGTGCCCACCGCGACGGCGGCGCCTGGGCCGACGACCGGATCTCGTACGGCGGCATCACCCTCTGGGAGGACCCCGAGGGCACTCCCGTCGCCATGGCGGGCGTGACACCGCCCGTCGCCGGACAGCTCCGGGTCGCCCCCGTCTACACCCCGGCGCATCTGCGCGGCCGGGGGTACGCCGGTGCCGTCACCGCCGAGGTGAGCCGCGCCGCGGTCGCCTCCGGGGTCCGGGAGGTGCTGCTCTTCACCGACCTCGCCAACCCGACCAGCAACGGCCTGTACCAGCGCATCGGCTACCGCCCCGTCTCCGACTTCGCGGCGTACGACTTCACGTACGAGGGGTGCGAGGGGTACCAGGGGTAGGGCGGGTGTGCGGGTCCGGGTGGCCCGGCCGGGTGTGCGGGGCCGGGCGGCTCACGGCCACAGCAGCTCGGTGGCCCAGCCGGTCTCCGTACGGCGGTAGACGAGCCGGCCGTGGCGCCGGCGGGCGTCACCCTGGAAGAACTCGACCTCGTCCGGACGGAGGCGGTAGAGCGTCCAGGTGGGGGCGGGGGAGTCCGGGGTGCTCTCGGCCCGCTCCCAGGCCGCGTCCGAGGCCCGGTCCAACTCGGCGCGTGAGGGCAGGACTTCGCTCTGTCGGCCCACCAGGGCCGCGGCCAGCGCCCCCGTGGAGCGGGCGTGCAGGTCCGCCTGGCTCTCCTCGGGCGAGGCGGCCGTGACCGGGCCGCGGAGCCGGATCTGGCGGCCCCGCGCGGGCCAGTAGAAGCCGAGGGCCGCGTACGGCCGCGCGGCGAGCTGGCGTCCCTTGCGGCTCGTCACGTGCGAGGCGAACGCCCAGCCGTCGTCGTCCGCGCCGTGCAGCATCACCGTCCGGACGTCGGGCGAACCGTCCTCGTCGGCCGTCGCGAGGGTCATCGTGTGCGGTTCGGCCTGACCGGCCGCCACCGCTTCCGCGAACCACCGGGTGAACAGGGTCAGCGGGTCCGCCGGAGCGTCCTCCGGGGCGAAGCCGGGCAGCTCCGTGTCCCACACCCGCAGCGATCTCAGCAGCTCATGAAGGTCCGGTTCCATGGCTCCGAGTATCACCCGGGGCGCGCCGACGCCCCACGGCAGCATCCGCGATTCCACGGCAGTACCCGCGACCGCACGGCAGCACCCGCGATCCCACGGCAGTACCCGCAGCCCCAGGGCGCGCGGCGGGTGGGCACGCATCCCAGGGCGCGCATCCCGGGGCCTTCACCCCGGGCTCCTCACCCCCGCCCCAGCACCACCGTCCCCGACGAGCAGAACCAGCCTCCCGTCCCGGACGCCACCGCCAGCTCGGGCAGGGTGCCGTCCGGGCGCCGCACCTGGCGCTCCTGCGGGAGGTCACCGCGCAACTGCCGTACGGCCTCCACGAGCAGGAACAGGCCGCGCATGCCCGGATGCTGGGCCGACAGTCCGCCCCCGTCCGTGTTCACCGGCAGGTCCCCGTCCACCAGCAGTCGCCCCTTCGCCGCGTCCACGAAGGCGCCGCCCTCGCCCTTGGCGCAGAAGCCGAGGTCCTCCAGGGTCACGAGGGTCATGTAGGTGAAGGCGTCGTAGATCTCGGCGAAGTCGATCTCGGCCGGGCGGACTCCGGCGCGCTCGAAGGCGAGCCGGCCGCTCACCGCCGCCGGGGAGACGGTGAAGTCGGCCCACTCGGACATGGTGGTGTGGGAGACGTGTTCGCCGGTCCCGAGCACCCACACCGGGGCCGTACGGCAGTCGCGCACGTACTCCTCGGCAGCCAGCAGCACCGCCGCGCCGCCGTCGGAGCGGATGCAGCAGTGCAGCTTGGTGAACGGGTCCGCGATCATCGGCCCGGACAGGACGTCGTCGACGGTGACCGGGTCGCGGAACATGGCCTCCGGGTTGCGGGCCGCGTTCGCGCGGGCCTGGACGGCCACCGAGGCGAGCTGTTCGAGCGTGGTGCCGTACGTGTGCATGTGGCGGCGCGCGGCCATCGCGTACTTGGCGATGAGGGTGTGGCCGTACGGGACCTCGAACTGGAGGGGGCCCCGCGCACCGAACGACAGGTTGCCGGTGCGGCGGCCCGCCCTGATGTCGGCGCGGGCGGTGGAGCCGTAGACGAGCAGGACGGCGTTCGCGTGGCCCGCCGCGACGGCGTCGGCCGCGTGGGCCGCCATGACCTCCCAGGTGGACCCTCCGACGGAGGTCGAGTCGACCCACGTGGGGCGCAGTCCCAGGTATTCCGCCACTTCGGCGGGAGCGAGGGTGCCGAGGCCCGCCGAGGCGAAACCGTCGATCACCGAGCGGTCCAGGCCGGAGTCGGCCAGTGCGCGGCGCGCGGCCTGCGCGTGCAGCGCGTACGGGGTCGCCTCGTCCACGCGGCCGCAGTCGGACAGGGATATGCCGACGACGGCGACCTTCCGACGGCTGTGGCCAGGGGTGGCATGCGTCATGAATCTGACGGTACATCAGATAAGTGGCCTGCCGGGAGGCCGTCGCACCCCTGTGCTTCTGGGACCCTCCGCCCTAACATGACGGCCCGTCAGATCAGCTTGTCCGGATCAGCCCCCCGACGAGGGAGGAGCCCGCCCATGGACGTCCGTCTCACCGCGGAGCAGGAGGAGATCCGCCGCACGCTGCGGGAGGTGCTGGCGAAGCGGTGCGGAGCGCAGGAGCTGAGGGCCGCCGAACAGACCCCCTCCGGCTACGACCGGGCTCTCTGGGAGAGCCTCGCGCGCGAGCTCGGGCTGCCCGGGCTCGCCCTCCCCGAGGCGTACGGCGGTGTCGGCTGCTCGGCGACCGAACTCGCCCTGGCCTGCGAGGAGTCGGGGCGCGTTCTCGCCCCCTCGCCCCTGCTGTCCTCGGCCGTCCTCGCCGCCCCGCTGATCCTGGCCCTCGGCACCGAGGCGCAGCGCACCGCCCTGCTGCCCTCGCTGGCCTCGGGTGCGCTGACCGCCGCCCTCGCCGTCCCCGGCACGGGCCTGGCCACCGCCCTCGCCCTGACCGGCGACAACCAGGGCGACTGGGCCGGCGGCGGCCGTGCCGGGGGTGTCCAGGCGCGCCGGGCGGACGGAGTGTGGCGGCTCTACGGGCAGGCGGCGCAGGTGCTCGACGGGCACAGTGCCGGGCTGTTGCTGGTCGCCGCGCACACCGGCGGGTTCGCGCGGTCACGGACGCTGCTGTTCCTGGTGAGGGACGACGCCGACGGGCTCGTACGCACGCGGCAGACCTCCCTGGACGCGACCCGGCCGCAGGCCAGGCTCGAACTCCGCGACGTCGAGGCCGCATTGCTGGGTGACGACCACGCCGACGTGCCCGGGGCGCTGGCCGCCGTCGGGGACACCGCCGCCGCCGTCCTCGCCGTGGAGGCCGTGGGCGCCGCCGACCGCGTACTGGAACGCACCGTCGAACACGTGGGCAGGCGTGAGCAGTTCGGTCGGGCGATCGGCTCCTTCCAGGCGGTCAAGCACCGGCTCGCGGACGTGTACGTGGGCGTGCAGTCGGCCCGTTCGGCGGCCTACTACGCGGCGTGGGCCGCCGGGACGGGCGGCGAGCGGGTGGGCGGGCTCGCGCTGGCCCAGGCGCTGGAGGCGCTGCGCACCGCCGCCTCCGAGGGCGTCCAGCTCCATGGCGGCATCGGCTTCACCTGGGAGCACGACGTCCATCTCTACTTCAAGCGCGCCTCGGGCGACGAACTGCTCTTCGGCCCCGTCCACCGGCTGCGCGCGCACGCGGCCGACGCGGCGCGGCTCTTCGACGGCGGAGAGGTGACGGTGTGATGGCGGCGGCCGGGCGTTCGCGTACGGGCGGTGGCGCGGAAGGCGGAGCGGGCAAGAGGGCGGGGACGGGGACCGGGGCGAGACGGATGCCCGGTGTGCGGCTGGTGCAGAGGGTGTCCTCCACCCGGATGTTCGCCAAGGCCGCCCCGCACCTCATCCCGGCCCTCGACCGTGCCGTGCACCGGCTCACACGGGGGAAGGTGCTGCTCAGCGCCCAGATGCTGCCGGGGGTCGTCCTCACCGCGCGCGGTGCCAAGAGCGGTCTGGAGCGTCGTACCCCACTGGCCTGCATGCCGGAGGCGGGGGCGGAGTCGGAGGCTGGGGCGTCGGGTTCGGGTTCGGTGGGCGGTGCGGGTGGGACCGGGTGGATTCTCGTCGGGTCCAACTTCGGCCGCACTGACCATCCCGCCTGGACGGCGAACCTGCTCGCCCGGCCCGACGCCGTCATCAACTGGAAGGGCGAGGACATTCCCGTGACCGCCCGGCTCCTCACGGGCGCGGAGAGGGACGCGGTCTGGAGGACGGTGCTGGCGTTCTGGCCGCCGTACGCCACCTATCAGGCCCGGGTGGACCGGGAGATACGGCTCTTCAGGATCGTGCGCCGCGCTGTGCCGGCCGAACCGGCGGAGGGCGAAGGCCGGTCGGGATGAGAGGCGGGCCGGGTTGAGGGGGCGGCCGGGCTGAGAGGCCAGCCGGGCTGAGAGGGCGGTCCGGTGGGGGCGCGGGGTCGGCGGTTCCTCGGTGTCCGGGGTCCCTCTGCGTCCGCGCAGCGCAGCGGGCGGCGGTCCACCGGAAGGTTCCTCCGGAACGAACTGCCGCCCGCATGACAGGAGCTGGGGCGCTCAGGCGCGGGAAACTACTTCGTCGGCTTCTTCCCGGTCACGCCCAGGTACACCAACAGCGCGAGATTCGGCTTGAGTTCGGCCTGCTTGACGCCCCAGGTCTGGAAACCCTTCTGGTGCGAGGCGACCGCCGCGAGCATGGCGACGAGGGAACCGGCCATCGCGGCCGGGTTCACGTCCTTGTCGACCTTGCCCTTGGCCTGGAGCTCGGTGACCGAATCCGTCAGGGAGTTGTTGACGGAGTTCAGGATCTTCATGCGGATCTTGTAGAACCGCTTGTCGCCCTCGGCGGCGCCCAGATCGACGACGCGCAGAATCGCGTCGTTCTTCCGCCAGAACTCCAGGAAGCCGTCGACGAGTTCCTGCGCGGTCTGCCAGCCGGCCTTGCCGACCCAGGAACGGCCTTCGAGCAACTGGGTCAACGCGGCGCCCTCGGCGGCCATTTGCTCCGCGATCTCCAGGACGGCGCCTTCGACGTCCGGGAAGTACTGGTAGAAGGTCGCGGGTGAAGTGCCTGCCTTCCGGGCGACGTCAATGACTTTGACATCCCGGTAGGGCGATGAGCTGAGCATCTCGCTGAGGCAGTCGAGCAGCTTCTGCCGGGTCGCCTGCCCACGTCGTCCGGCCACGCGGCCGTCGACGGTACGCACTTGTCCTGTCATGCCGTCAGCTTACCGAGGGGTGATCGGAGCGCGATTCGGCCGACTGCAAATGGGGTGCGGCCGCGCATCGCCGGGGTTCGGAGCGGGTTCGGCGAGGCTTCGGAGCGGTTTCGACGAGGGGCGCGGCAGGGCTTCCGCGGGTTCCCGGACACCTTCACCGAAGGCGCCCGGGAACACCCGGACAAGCCCGCCGCACAGGCCGCCGGGAACGCCGCCGGGAACGCCGCCGGAACCACGCCGGAATCACCGCCGGGAGCACGCCGGGATCGCCTCCGGGCAGGCCGTCGGGAACGCCCTGGGAACACCACCGGGCAGGCCCGCCGGGAAGGCCCCGGGCAGGCCGTCGGGAACGCCCCGGGAACACCACCGGGCAGGCTGCCGGGAACGCCGCCGGGCAGCCCCACGGATCCCCGCGCGGGGCCCCTGAGCAGGGACGGGGCGTCACCGGGGCAGGTGCGCACGCTCTGCGGGATGCCGGAAGGGCCGTTAGCTTGGCCGCATGGCCGAATCAGCCGCTGTCGCAGGGTTCTCCGAGGGTGTGCCCTGCTGGGTCGACGCCCAGCTCCCCGACGTGGAGGCGGGCAAGCGCTTCTACGGCGAGCTCTTCGGCTGGACGTTCCCCGAGGAGTCCGGCCCGGAGGGCTGGGCGGAGCTGGACGGTGAGCCGGTCGCGGCCCTCACGCCCAAGCTCGACGGGCGGATGCCCACCGTGTGGACGGTGTACTTCGCGACGCCGGACGCGGAGGCGCTCGCCCGGCGGATCGTGGCGGCGGACGGCCGGATCATCGCCGTGCCCACGGCGGTGGGCCTGTCCGGCGAGCTGGGCACCGCCGCCCTCGCCACCGACCCCGAGGGCGCCGTCTTCGGCCTCTGGCAGCCCGGCACGCACGCCGGCTTCGCCAAGCGGCACGAGCGCCGCACGTTCTGCTGGGCCGAGCTGTACGCCCGCGACACCGCGACGGTCGACCGCTTCTACGGCGCCCTGTTCCACGACGCGCTGTTCGGGCCCGACGCGACCCCCGATTTCGGCCGCGTTCCCGTGACGGGCGTCTTTCCGGCCGAGATGCCGCCCCATTTCCTCGTCCATTTCGGAGTCGAGGACTGCGAGCGGACACTCGGGACGGTGAACAGGCTCGGCGGCCGTGTCCAGGTGACACCCTTCGACACGTCGTACGGGCGGGTGGCCGTCGTCAGCGACAATCAGGGTGCGTCGTTCGCGGTGCTCGAACGCTGAAGGTGCCTCGACCAGCCGTGACGCCGCGTCGGCGCTGAGGGTCCTTCAACGTTGAAGGATTCCGGGGGTACTTCGCCCGCGAAGGCCGAAACGCTTCTGCGGGGAGGGGCACGGCTTTTCGACGTGAGGGACGGCACTTCCGGGGCCCTGAGCGGGGTACTTCTGGGGTGAGGGGCGCATTTCGGCCCTGAACCATGGCGCCCTGGCGGCCGTACTCCTGCCGGGGCGGTTGTTTTGTCACAAGACACCCCGATCCGGCCCCGGGTTCGCAACCGGCGGCTCGGCCAGGAAGAATCGGGGTGCGTGCCGCCATGGCGGTGCGGTGGTGAGACGCTGCACTGGGCCGCGTTCATACGTGGATGACGTGACCCGTACGGGGAGGTGGCAGGCAAGTGGTGGATCAGCTGACGCAGCACGATCCGCGCCGGATCGGGCCGTTCGAGGTGCTGGGACGGCTGGGTGCCGGCGGCATGGGGCTGGTCTATCTCGCGCGCTCGGCCTCGGGCCGGCGCGTGGCGATCAAGACGGTCAGGACCGAGCTCGCCGAGGACCAGTTGTTCCGGGTCCGCTTCTCGCGCGAGGTCGAGGCGGCCCGTGCCGTGTCGGGCTTCTACACGGCCGCCGTCGTCGACGCCGACGCCCGCGCCGCCGTGCCGTGGCTGGCCACAGCCTATGTGCCCGCGCCCTCGCTCGAGGAGATAGTGAACGAGTGCGGGCCGCTCCCGGCCCAGGCCGTGCGCTGGCTGGCGGCTGGTGTCGCGGAGGCGCTGCAGTCGATCCACGGCGCCGGACTCGTCCACCGCGACCTGAAGCCGTCGAACGTCCTCGTGGTCGAGGACGGGCCGCGCGTGATCGACTTCGGCATCGCGTCCGGCGTCTCGAACACCCGTCTGACCATGACCAACGTCGCCGTCGGCACCCCCGCCTACATGTCTCCCGAGCAGGCGAAGGACTCGCGCAGCGTCACCGGCGCGAGCGACGTCTTCTCGCTCGGCTCGATGCTCGTCTTCGCCGCCACCGGTCACGCCCCCTTCCACGGCGCCAACCCCGTCGAGACGGTCTTCATGCTGCTCCGCGAGGGTCCGGACCTCGAAGGCCTGCCCGACGAGCTGCGCCCGCTCATCGAGTCCTGCATGCAGATGGACGCCACGGCCCGCCCCAACCCCGCCGACCTCCAGGCCCAGCTCGCGCCCCACCTCTTCGGCTCCGGCTCCGACGACAGCGGTACGGCCTCGGCCTGGCTGCCCGAGCGCGCGGTGGGCCTGATCGAGACGCGTCGCGGCGGCCGTCCGCCGGTCAAGCAGCCGGCCGGGGGAAGCGGTCGCAGCGGCGGGGGGCGTCCCGTGCCCCCGCCCCCCTCGCACGCCCCGGTGCCCGTGGGGGCGCCCGACACCGGTCCCGTGCGCCTCGCGGGCGGCAAGGTGCCCATCGGTCCCGGCCCGCGGGTCCTCGACGCCCGTGCCGCGGCCGTGAAGGCGCCGCCGCCGGAGGCCGGGCTCGCGGCGTCCTGGTCCCGGCCGCGCATCGGCGTGAACGGCGCCGAACCGGCGCCCGTCCCCACGGTCGCGCCCCCGACGCCCGACGCGTCGGCGGGCTGGCGCCCCTGGCGCTTCCGCATGTCGAACGACGTATGGGGCACGCCCTCGGTCGCCGACGACCTCGTCTACGTCACCTCCTTCGAGGTCCACGCCCTCGACGTGGCGACCGGGCGGCGCCGTTTCAAGACGCGAGACGTGGCCTGGTCGATGGCGGTGGCGGACGGCCGCATCCACGCCTCCGACGGGCCGACGCTGTACGCGCTCGAAGCCAGGGAGGGCGCGGACCTGTGGCGCCTGTCCACGGACGCCTGGGTGTACTCCCTCCAGGCCGACCGCGGAACGGTTCTCACAGGCACCCGCGGCGGCGGCGTGCAGGCGTGGGAGGCCGCGAACGGACAGAAGCTCTGGGAGATCAGCGGCGCCCAGACGGACTTCGAGTCCCCGGAGTCCGGTCCGTCGATCCACGACGGCACGGTGTACGTCTGGAAGGACGCCCGGCTGCGCGCCCTGGAGGCCCGTACGGGCGAGGAGCGCTGGTCGTACCCGATCGGCGACGCGGCGTCCTGCAGCGGCGTCCCGGTCCGCATGACCCACGCGCCCGACGGCTACGTCTACATCTCCGCGGGCACCCGCGTCCTCGCGATCGACGTGGCCAGCGGTCACGTCCGCTGGCACTTCGAGGCTCCGGCGGTCTTCCTCTGCCCGCCCACCTTCGCCCCGGGCCCGGCGGTGACGGGCGGCGGCGTCTACCTCGCCGACTACCTCGGCACGGTGTACGCCCTCGACGCGACCGACGGCCGCGACCGCTGGCGCATCGCCACCGAGTCCCGCGCCTCCACCGAGCCGGTCCTGGTGGCCGCCGGACACGTCCATGTGGGCAGCGGCAAGGGCCTGTACACGCTGGACGCCGTCACCGGCACCCCGAAGTGGAGATTCCAGGCCGGGGGCGACCTGGTGGGCGCTCCGGCGGTGGCCGACGGCCGTATCCACTTCGGCTCCACGGACCACCTCCTGTACACCCTGAAGGCCGACGACGGGCGCCTGCGCTGGAAGCTGGCCACCGGCGGCGAGATCACCGGGGCACCCGTGGTCAAGGACGGTGTCGTGTACGCGTGCAGCAAGGACCGCTGCGTGTACGCGCTGGACGCGGAGAAGGGCACCGGGACCGCTCGCACCACGTGAGCCGCGCTCGCACCACGGGAGACGCCCGGGCGTCGGGACGGCCGTCGGGACGGGCGGACACCGCCCGCCGGGACCGGGGCCGCACTCCGTGACGCCATCGCGCCCGAGCCTCTGTGACGGCCGCCGTACCGGGCACGGAAGGGTCTCCGGACGGCGGCCGTCGTACACGCGGACGGCCTGCGGAAGCCGTTCCGGCTGCCGAGGCTACGCCCCGCGTGACCGGCCCGCCACAGGGAGCGAGCGCCGGACCGGTCCGCTCCGGTGCGGTGCGAGGGTTCCTCCGGTCCGGCGGGAGCGGCGTTCTGCCGGCCGCCGTCCCACGGGCCCTCAGCGCAGCCGGAATCCCGGCCTGCGTGCCGAGAACAGTTCCGCCTGCCGCTCGGCGGGCAGGTTCCCCAGGGAGACGAGCTGCGGAGCGTGCGCCAGGGCCGCCGCCCGGGTCGCCTCCTGCGCCGACCACAGGGCCCGCACCGTCCCCTGGACGGCTTCGGACGGGTAGGACGCGATGACCGCCGCGCAGGCGACGGCCGCCGCCAACGCCTCGCCCGGCGCCGTCAGTTCGGACACCAGCCCCACCTCGTACGCCCGGCGCGCGGAGACCCGCTCCGCGGTCCCCATCAGCGCCATCCGCGCCACCTCCCCGAACGGCATCCGCTGCGCGAGGTAGACCGACTCGTACGCGCTGACCATCCCGTACGTCGTGTGCGGGTCGAAGAAGGTGGCCTCCTCGTCGGCGACGACGAACTCCGCCTCGCCCAGCAGATAGAAGGCGCCGCCGCAAGCGATCCCGTTCACGGCGGCGATCACCGGCTTCCACAGCCCGTTGGCCTTCGGTCCGATCGCGGCGAGCGGATCGTCCACCATGTACGGGGAGCCCGGCTGCGGCACCTCGGCGCCGCGGTCGATCCCGGTGCAGAAGGCCCGTCGTCCCGCGCCGGTCACGACGAGCGCCCGTACCGTGTCGTCGAACCGGAACTCGCGCCAGGCGGCGACCAGTTCGGCGGCCGTCGGGAGGTCGATGGCGTTGAGCCGGTCCTGCCGGTCGAGCGTGAGGACGGCGACCCCGGCGTCCTTGTCGACGCTCACCACGAGCCCGCCGCCTCCCGCCTCCCCGCTCACGCCCGCTCCAGGACCCAGCGCGGCACGGTCACGCCGCTCACCTCGGTGAACACCGCCTGCACCCGGGCCCCGATCCGGAGCCGCCCCGCCGGAACCGAGCCGAGGGGCGCGTCCGGCCCGCTCACCAGGTTCCCCGCCAGCCGTATCCGCGGCGCCTCGTCCAGCTCCACCACGATCGCGTTGTACGGGGCCAGCGCGGCGTAGGCGGGCAGGAGCGGCGGATGGGGGACGACGTACGACCAGATCCGGCCCCGCCCGCTCATCCTGCGCCACTCGTCGGCGAAGGAGTGGCAGTGCGGGCAGCAGGGGCGCGGCGGGAAGCGGAGTTCACCGCAGTCGGCGCAGGCCTGGACGCGGAGTTCGCCCCGGGCGGCGTACTCCCAGAAGGGCGCCCCGTCGTCGTCGGGGACGGGGGACAGCAGAGGCTCCTCGGTCCCGTCCCTCCCGTCCCGTCCGTCGTCCCCGGTACGCACGCCGTCGCCGGCCGTCGCGGTCGTGCCGGCCCGGGTGCTCACGTCCGCCCCGGTCGTCTCTGTCATGTCGGCCATCCCGGCTCCTCAGCTCCTCAGCAGGAGGGCGGAGGTCGGGACCCCTTCCCCCGCCGTGACCAGACAGGTCGCCGCTCCCGGCACCTGTGCCGTGCTCGTGCCCCGCAACTGCTTCACGCCCTCGTTGATGAGGTTGAAGCCGTGCACGTAGGCCTCGCTGAGCCCGCCGCCCCCGGTGTTGACCGGCAGCCGTCCGCCGATCTCCAGCGCGCCGCCCTCCGTGAAGGCCGCGCCCTCCCCGCGCCCGCAGAAGCCGTATCCCTCCAGCGAGAGGGGTATCAGGGGCGTGAACGCGTCGTAGATCTGTGCCACGTCCACGTCCTCGGGGGTGAGGTCGGCGTGCTTCCACAGATGCCGGGCGGCGGTCCAGGCGGGCCCGGTGAGCGGGTCGTCGTTCCAGTAGTTGACCATCCCGTGGTGCTGGGCGGGCAGGCCCTGCGCGGCGGAGTGGACGTAGACGGGCCGCTGCCGGCAGTCGCGGGCCCGCTCGGCGGACACGATCACGCAGGCGAGCGCGCCGTCCGTCTCCAGACAGTTGTCGAAGAGGCAGAGCGGCTCGCTGATCCAGCGGGCGGTCATGTACATCTCGCGGGTCAGCGGACGTTCGTACATCATCGCGGCCGGGTTCTGGTTGGCGCGGTTGCGGCAGGCGAGGGCCACGTTGAAGAGGTGGTCGCGGGTGGCCCCGTACTCGTGCATGTACCGGCGCGCGAGCATGCCGATCTCGTCGGCGGGCCGCAGCAGTCCGAAGGGCCGGGTCCACTGGGCCGGGGTGGGGAGCTGGACGGCCGTGTTCTTCCAGGGGCGCGGGCCGCTGCCCCGCTTGCGCGAGCGCCAGGCCACGCCCACGGTCGCCTGGCCGGCGGTGATGGCCGCGGCCAGGTGCGCGACGGTGGCGCAGGAACCGCCGCCGCCGTAGCCGACCTTGCTGAAGAAGGTGAGGTCACCGAGCCCGACGGCCTTGGCGACCTCCACCTCGTCGGTCTCCTCCATGGTGTAGGAGGCGAGGGCGTCGACCTCCTCGGGTGCGATGCCGGCGTCGTCGAGGGCGGCGAGGACCGCGCGGCAGGCCAGCGTCTTCTCGGACTCCGGGAGTCGTTTCGCGAAGGCGGTCTGCCCGATTCCTACGACGGCTGTGGCGTCCTTGAGCCCTGGCATGGGTGACCTCCGCACACGGTCCCGGCTGCTGACAGTCCGTCAGGCTACAGCTAATCTGACGGTCAGTCAGCTAGTGGTGCTCCGGCGGGAGGTACACGATGCGCGGTGACCTGGAGTGGGGCGGCGTCCCCGGACTCGTACGGTCGGCGGCGGCCCGTTTCGCGGACCGCGAGGCCGTCGTCGACGGCCGGATACGCGTCTCCTACGCGGAGTTGGGGGCGCGGGTCGAACGCTCCGCGGCCGCCTGCGTGGCGAGCGGCGTCCGCGCGGGCGACCGCGTGGCCATCTGGGCCCCGAACACCCTCGACTGGATCGTCGCCGCCCTCGGCGCGGTGTCCGCGGGGGCGGTCCTGGTCCCCCTCAACACCCGCTTCAAGGGCGCCGAGGCGGCGTACGTCCTGGCCAGGAGCCGGGCGAGGCTGCTCTTCGTGACGGGAACGTTCCTCGGCACGTCGTACGTGGCCTCGCTGCGCCGGGCGGCGGGGGAGCCCGGGGAAGCGGCCGGGGGAGCGCCCCCCGGACCCGGCGCCGGCCCGCTCCCCGGCCTTCCGCACCTGGAGCGGGTGGTGGTCCTCGCGGACGACGCCCCCGCCGACTTCCGTACGTTCAAGGACTTCCTCGCGGACGGGGAGGGCGTCGGCCGGGACGAGGTGCGCCGCCGCGGGGAGGCCGTGTCGGGCGGCTCCCCCTCGGACATCGTCTTCACCTCGGGCACCACGGGCCGGCCCAAGGGCGCCCTGATCACACACGCGCAGACCCTGCGCGGTTACGAGATCTGGAGCGACCTCGCCGGTCTGCGCGAGGGCGACCGCTATCTGATCGTGAACCCCTTCTTCCACACCTTCGGCTACAAGGCGGGGATCATCGCCTGTCTGATGCGCGGGGCGACGATGGTGCCGCAGCCGGTGTTCGACGTGGACACCGTGCTGGCGAACGTGGCCGCGGAACGCATATCCGTCCTCCCCGGCCCGCCCACCCTGCACCAGTCCCTCCTCGACCACCCCGCCCGCGACACGTACGACCTCTCCGCGCTGCGGCTGGTGGTGACCGGGGCCGCCGTGGTCCCGCTGCGGCTGGTCGAGCGCCTGCGTACGGAGCTCGGCGTGGACACGGTCCTGACGGCGTACGGCCTCTCCGAGGCGAGTGGCATCGTCACCATGTGCCGCAGGGGGGACCGGCCGGAGGTGATCGCCTCGACCTCGGGCCGGGCGATCCCGGACACCGAGGTGCGGGTCGTGGACGCCTCGGGAGCCCCGGCGGCCCCCGGAGTCCCCGGCGAGGTCCTGGTCCGCGGCTTCAACGTGATGAGCGGCTACTTCGAGGACGCGGTCGCCACGGCGGAGGTCCTGACGCCGGACGGCTGGCTGCGCACCGGCGACGTGGGCGTCCTCGATCCCGAGGGCAATCTCCGCATCACCGACCGGATCAAGGACATGTTCATCGTCGGCGGCTTCAACGCCTACCCCGCGGAGATCGAGCAGCTCCTCGGCCTGCACCCCGACGTCGCCGACGTGGCGGTCGTCGGCGTCCCGGACAGCCGCCTCGGCGAGGTCGGCAGGGCCTACGTCGTCCGCCGCCCGCACTCCACCGTCACGGCCGAGGACCTGATCACCTGGTCCCGCCGCGAAATGGCCAACTACAAGGTCCCGCGCACGGTCGCCTTCGTCACCGAACTGCCGCGCAACGCGAGCGGGAAGGTGGTGAAGGGGGAGCTGCGGGGGAGGTGAACCCGGCGCCCGGGTCCGGACACACGGCGACCGCGGCGGCTCCCCCTCCGCGCCGCCGCGGTCGATCCCCGTGTGGTGTAAGTCCGCCCCCCCAGGTGGGACTTAGACCGGCTCGTCCGTCGCGTGGATGTTGTCCGTCGAGGCGTCGCCGGCGCCGTCGTCCTTGGTGATCGGGTTCTTGCCGGTGAGCGGCTCGCTCGTGGCGTGGATGTTGTCCGTGGAGGCCCCGCCGGTCGGCTCGTCCGTGGCGTGGATGTTGTCGGTGCTGTTGGTGTCGCTCATGGTGGCTGTCCCCCTGACAGTCTTGGTGCGTTGTTTGGAGCGGCCCGTCCGGCAGCTCCCCCGTGGGCCGCCGGACGGGCACTCGGGGCCGATCACCTTAGTGCTACGGCCTCAGGTCGTCCCGACTGCCCCCCGACGCGACGGATCGACAACACAGAGACTGCCGGGCGGCGATAAACGAACGATGAACGCCTCCGCATGTGAACGCCAATGAGCCCTAGGCAACCGCCATGGGATTGAGCAGCGCCCTGACGGTGGCGGCCTCCGGGGAGCCCAACGTCTGGAAGATGTCGAGGGATTCGCGCCAGCAGACCTGGGCCCGGCCGGAGTGGCCGATCGCGTTCAGGGCCTGGCCGAGCACGATGAGGACATTGCCCCTGCGCCACTCGCCGCCGATGCCCCGCAGCACCGTCAGGGCCGTCTCGGCGTTCGTCGCCGCGGCGGCCGGGCGCTGGGCGGCGAGATCGGCCTCCGCGAGACGGAACAGCGACATGCCCTCCCACAGCCGCTGGCGGCTGTTGCGGAACACCGCGAGCGCCTCGCCGAGGACGGCGGTCGCCTCCGCCAGCCGGCCGCTCTGGGTGAGGGCGAGGCCCAGTGCGTAACGGCCGTTGGCGCCCTTCAGGGCGTGCCCCATGTCGTCGTACATGTCGGTGCCCTGCTGGGCCAGCGACACGGCGCTGCCGGTGCGTCCGGTGGCGAGGTGGATGCGTGAGAGGTTGCACAGCGCACTGGCCTCGCCGGCCCGGTCGTGGCAGGCCCCGAAGCTCTCGATCGCCCGGGCCAGATGCGCCTCGCCGTCCTCGTACTGGTTCTGCAGGAGGGCGATCACACCCAGGGTGTTGGAGGCCCAGCAGCTCGTCAGGTGGTCCGTCTCGGCGGCCAGTTCGAGGGCCCCCGCGGCGGCCTCGCGGGCGGGTTCGAAGCGTCCGGTGTAGTAGTGGACGTAGGCCAGGGTGACCAGGGCCCGCGCCTCGGCGTGCGCGTCGGCGGCCTCCTGGGCCGCTTCCCGCAGCGCGGCGGCGACGCCCTCGTACGCCTTGGAGTTGGTGCCGGACTCCGCGAGGTCCACGGAGGCCCACAGCGCGTCGACGGAGCGCCGGAGGAATCCGTCCTGGGTGGACTGGCGGACACACGCCAGCAGGGAGATCGCCTCCGAGTACAGCCAGTCCTGCGCCCGGTGCCGGTCCCCGAACGACAGGCCCGTGTACGCCGTCGGCTCCAGGTGGTCCACCAGACGGTCTCCGGGGCGTTCGATCGCGTACACCCCCGCCGCCGTGCTCAGGTAGAAGTCCAGCAACCGCGACAGGGCCGCGGCCCGCTCGCTCGGTGGCTGTTCGTCGCGTTCGGCGCACGCGCGGGCGTAGAGGCGGACCAGGTCGTGGTAGCGGTAGCGGCCGGGCGCGGCCGACTCCAGGAGGGAGGTGTCGACGAGGGACTCCAGGAGGTCCTCGGTGGCCTCGGCCGGGAGGTCGAGCACCGCCGCCGCGGCCGCGAGCGAGATGTCCGGGCCGTCGGCGAGGCCCAGCAGCCGGAAGGCGCGCGCCTGGGCCGGTTCGAGCTGGCCGTAACCAAGTTCGAAGGTGGCCTTGACGGCCAGGTCGCCGGCCTGGAGCTCGTCGAGCCGGCGGCGCTCGTCGCCGAGCTTGGCCGCGAGCACCGAAACGGTCCACGTGCGGCGGGCGGCGAGCCGGGACGCGGCGATGCGGATGGCCAGGGGCAGGAAGCCGCAGGCCGCGACCACGTCGAGGGCGGCCTCCCGCTCGGAGGCGACCCGCTCCTCGCCCACGATCTTCGTGAAGAGTTGCAGCGCCTCCTCGGGGGACATCACGTCGAGGTCCACGAGATGGGCGCCGGCCAGGTCCACCATCCGGATGCGCGAGGTGACCAGGGCGGCGCAGCCCTCGGTGCCGGGCAGCAGCGGCCGCACCTGGGCGGCGTCGCGGGCGTTGTCCAGCAGGACCAGGACGCGGCGGCCGTCGAGGGTTGAGCGGTAGAGGGCCGAGCGTTCCTCCAGCGACTCCGGGATCGCGGAGTCCGCCGTTCCGAGGGCCCGCAGGAAGGCGCCGAGGACCGTCTCGGGTTCGGCCGCCCGTGATCCGGCGCCCTGGAGGTCGACGTAGAGCTGTCCGTCGGGGAAGGCCCCGCGGGCCTGGTGGGCCACGTGCACCGCGAGGGTGGTCTTGCCGACGCCGCCGATGCCCGCGAGCGCCGAGACGGCCATGACGCGGCCCTCCTCGGAGGAGGCCGCGGCGAGGACGTCGCTCAGTTCCTGCACGAAGGACGCCCGGCCGGTGAAGTCGGTGACGGTCGCCGGGAGCTGGGCCGGGCGGACGAGGGCGACGACGGGTTCCGCCTTCGGGGCGGAGGGTTCCGCGAGGCCCGGGTCCGCCTGGAGTATGCGCTGCTGGAGTTCCTTCAGCCCCTGCCGCGGGTCCACCCCCAGCTCGTCGGCGAGCAGCCGCCGGGTGTCCGCGAACACGGCGAGGGCCTCCGCCTGGCGGCCGGAGCGGTACAGCGCCAGCATCAGCAGTTCCCGCAGGCGTTCGCGCAGCGGGTGGGCCGCGGTGAGCGCGGTGAGTTCGGAGACCGCCTCCGCGTGGAAGCCCTGTTCCAGGTCCATGTCGAGGCAGGATTCGAGGAGTTGCAGGCGCCACTCCTCCAGGCGGGCCCGCTGGGTCTCCGCGTGGGGGCCGGGGATGCTCGCGAGCGGTTCGCCGTCCCACAGGTCGAGGGCGTCCCTGAGCAGGTCGCGGGCGCGGGAGAGGTCGCCCGCCGCGCGCGCCTTCTCGGCGTCGGCGGCGAGTTCCTGGGCGTTCACGTGGTCGAGCGCGCCCTCGCGCAGGGAGCGGATGGCGTAGCCGCCGGACTCGCTCACCAGCACCTCGGCGCCGAGCGTCTTGCGCAGGCGGGAGGCGTACGTCCGCAGGGCGGCCAGCGCCTGGGAGGGGGGCTCGTCGCCCCACAGGGCGTCGATGAGCTCGGAGGCCGTGGCCGTGCGGCCGTCGCGCAGCAGCAGCGCGGCCAGCAGTGCGCGTTGCTGCGGGGACCCGGCCGGCAGCGGTTCGTCCCCGAGCCAGGCGCGCACCGGGCCGAGCACGCTGAAGCGCAACGCCGCGGGCTCCTCGGGGCCCGGATGCCACTGCTTCGGTACGCGCGGCACACCGTCCATCGCTGTCCCCCTGCCGAACTGTCAGTACAACGAGGCCAGTTTGCCTTGTTCATGGCGGATGCGTCAGCCGTGCGAGACAGCGATCACAAGGTGTGGTGCGGCAGCCCACACCGTCCCCACACAGGCTCCCCACAGGGGCTCCCCACGCTTCCGCGCCCATTCATCTCCGCGCCGCTCCCGGCCGCGCCCTTCGGCGGGCGGCGGACGGACCGGCGGCGGTGGTCCCACGGTGTCCGTCGGTGAGCCGACAGGTCGCCGCCAGGGAGCTGACGGGTCGTCAGATCAGCGCTACCGTGGCCGGTATGGAGACCACGGAAACCGCGCAGAGCCCCTCGGCGGACGCTGGGGCCGCCTTCCCGAGGATCATCTCGGTGGACGACCACACGGTCGAACCGCCCGACGTCTGGCGGGACCGGCTGCCCGCGAAGTACCAGGACACCGGGCCCCGCATCGTCCGCGCGCCCCTGAAGGAGATGACCTTCCTGGGCGGGAAGTTCGCCCCCGTGATGGGCGCACCGGGCGGCGAGGGTCCCATCGGGGACTGGTGGGTCTACGAAGACCTGCACAGGCCTCTCACCCGCCTCGACACGGCCGTGGGCTACGACCGTGACGAGATCCGGCTCGAAGTCATCACGTACGAGCAGATGCGCCCCGGCTCGTACGACGTGCCGCGGCGGCTGGCCGACATGGACGTCAACCACGTCCAGTCCGCCCTCTGCTTCCCCACCTTCCCCCGGTTCTGCGGGCAGACGTTCACCGAGGCGGCCGACCGGGAACTCGCCCTCCTCTCGGTGCGGGCCTACAACGACTGGATGGTGGAGGAGTGGTGCGGGCCGGACGCCCGCGGGCGTCTGATACCGCTGACGCTCGTACCGCTGTGGGACGCCCGTCTCGCGGCGGACGAGGTGCGGCGCAACGCGGCCCGCGGGGTGCGCGCGGTGGCCTTCTCCGAGATCCCGCCGCACCTCGGGCTCCCGTCCGTGCACACCGACGACTGGGACCCCTTCCTCGCCGCGTGCGACGAGACGGGCACCGTCATCGCCATGCACATCGGCTCCAGCAGCCGTATGCCGTCGACGTCCGCCGACGCGCCGCCCGCGGTCGGCTCCACGATCACCTTCGCCAACTGCTGCTTCTCGATGGTCGACTGGCTGATGAGCGGCAAGTTCGAGCGCTTCCCGAACCTGAAGGTGATGTACGCGGAGGGGCAGATCGGCTGGATCCCGTACATCCTGGAGCGCGCCGACGTGGTGTGGGAGGAGAACCGCGCCTGGGGCGGGGTGGCCGACAAGGTCCACCGGCCGCCGTCCGAGCTCTTCGCCGACCACGTGTACGGCTGCTTCTTCGACGACGCCTTCGGGCTGCGCAACCTCGACGCGATCGGCGTCGGCAACGTCCTCTACGAGACCGACTACCCGCACTCCGACTCCACCTGGCCGAAGTCGAAGGAGGTCGGCGAGGCCCAGATGGGGCACCTGGCCCCGGACGTCGTCGAGCGGATCGTGCGGGGGAACGCGATCGACCTGCTGGGACTGACGGCGGAGGGTCTCTGGGCGGGCTGAGGGGGGCGGAAGGGTGGGGGACCACGCGGCCCGCGGACGCCCGGGACCCCTGAGGGACCGTGCCCGGATATCCGCCCGCCCCTTGCCCGACGCTGCGTCGGCGATGAACATGGCAGCGCTGTACGAGAAATGACGGACCGTCAGATAAGAGGTGCGGGCCCATGCAGATCCTGCCCGAAGGGCGGCTGGCGTACGGTATCCAGCTCCCCGTCCAGTCCCAGAGCACGATCTACGCGGAACCCTGGGAAGCCGCCGCCGGGCCCGACGACCTCGTCGAGATCGCCCGTGCCGCCGACCGCGCGGGGTTCGCCTACATCGCGAGCTGCGACCACGTGGCCGTACCGCGCCGGCTCGCGGACGCCATGAGCACCATCTGGTACGACCCCGTCGCCACGCTCGCCTTCCTCGCGGCCGTGACCGAGCGCGTCCGGCTGCTGAGCCATGTCGCGGTGGTCGGGCTCCGGCACCCGCTCGTCACGGCCAAGCAGTACGCGACCCTCGACCACCTCTCGGGTGGCCGGCTGGTCCTCGGGGTCGGCGCCGGGCACGTACGGGAGGAGTTCGAGGCGGTCGGGGCCGACTTCGAGCGCCGGGGAGCCGTCCTCGACGAGACGATCGACGCCCTGCGCGCCGCGCTCGGGCCGGAGGAGTTCCCCGTCCACCACGGCAAGACGTACGACTTCGAGGGCCTCGGCCAGCGGCCCAGGCCCGCCCAGCAGCGGGTGCCCGTGTGGGTGGGCGGCTCCTCGCCCGCCGCCGTGCGCCGGGCCGCGCTGCGCGGCGACGGCTGGCTGCCGCAGGGCGATCCGCGCGACCGGCTGCCGGGGCAGATCGCCCGGTTGCGGGAACTGCGTGCCGAGGCGGGGGTCGGGGAGCCCCTGACGATCGGCGCCATCACCGAGCCGCTGTACGTCGGCGAGCCCGGCTGGGAGACCGGGCGGCGGACGCTGAGCGGATCGCCCGAGGAGCTGGCCGCGTCGCTGCGGGAGTACGGCGCGATGGGCGTGCACCAGATCCAGGTGCGGTTCCGCAGCCGGAGCCGCGCCGAACTCACGGACCAGATAGCGGCGTTCGGAGCGGACGTCGCACCCCACCTCGGCTAGGGAGTCATGGCATGGGCAAGCTGGACGGGCGGGTCGTCCTCATCACCGGCGCGGCGCGCGGGCAGGGCGAACAGGAGGCCCGGATCTTCGCCGCGGAGGGCGCGCGCGTGGTCGTCGCGGACGTGCTCGACGACCAGGGCCGGGAACTCGCCGAGGAGATCGGCGCGCACTACGTGCACCTGGACGTGGGCCGGGAGGAGGACTGGACGGCGGCGGTCGCCTCCGCGAAGGCCGCGTACGGGCGGATCGACGGGCTGGTCAACAACGCCGGCATCCTGCGCTTCAACGCGCTCGTCGACACCCCGCTGGCCGAGTTCATGCAGATCGTGCAGGTCAACCAGGTCGGGGTGTTCCTCGGGATCAAGGCGCTCGCGCCCGAGATCGCCGAGGCCGGCGGCGGCACGATCGTGAACACGTCCTCCTTCACCGGGCTCACGGGGATGGCGTACGTGGGCGCGTACGCGGCGACCAAGCACGCCATCGTCGGCCTCACCCGCGTGGCGGCGCTCGAACTCGCGGACAAGGGGATCCGTGTCAACGCGGTCTGCCCGGGCGCGGTCGACACGGCCATGAGCAACCCGGCGCAGCTCTCCGGCGGCGCGGACGGCCAGGAGGCCTCGCAGGCGCTCGACGCGTTCTACGGCAAGCTCGTGCCGCTCGGCCGGATCGGCCGCCCCGAGGACGTGGCCAGGCTGGCCCTGTTCCTGACCGGCGAGGACTCCTCGTACATCACCGGGCAGCCCTTCGTGATCGACGGCGGCTGGCTCGCGGGCGTGAGCGTTCTCTGACGACGCGTCAGCTATTGACGGTCCCCGCGCGCGGTGGAACAGTCGGCTCAATGAATCTGACGGTATGTCAGATAACTGGATGGGGACGGTGAACCTCCTTGGAATTCGGGCTCTTTGTACAGGGATACGTGGGCAAGCGGGCCGAGACCGACCCGCTCGCGGAGCACAAGGCGCTGATGGAGGAGACCGAGTACGTCATCCAGGCGGACAAGTCCGGCTTCAAGTACGCCTGGGCCTCCGAGCACCACTTCCTGGAGGAGTACTCGCACCTCTCGGCCAACGACGTCTACCTCGGCTACCTCGCGCACGCCACCGACCGCATCCACCTCGGCTCCGGCATCTTCAACCCGCTCGCCCAGGTCAACCACCCGGTCAAGGTCGCCGAGAAGGTCGCCATGCTCGACCATCTCAGCGGCAACCGATTCGAGTTCGGGTCCGGCCGTGGCGCCGGCTCGCACGAGATCCTCGGCTTCCTCCCCGGCATCACCGACATGAACTTCACGAAGGAGATCTGGGAAGAGACCATCGCCGAGTTCCCGAAGATGTGGCTCCAGGACGAGTACGTCGGCTTCCAGGGCAAGCACTGGTCGCTGCCGCCGCGCAAGATCCTGCCCAAGCCGTACGGGAAGTCCCACCCCGCCATGTGGTACGCCGCCGGGTCGCCGCCCTCGTACGCCATGGCCGCCCGCAAGGGGCTCGGCGTGCTCGGCTTCAGCGTCCAGAAGGTCGCCGACATGGAGTGGGTCCTGGAGCAGTACAAGACGGCCGTCGTGAACGCCGAGCCCATCGGTGACTTCGTCAACGACAACGTGATGGTGACCACCACCGCCATCTGCGCGCCCACCCACGACGAGGCGATCCGGATCGCGGTCGCCGGCGGGCTGCACTACCTGCCCTCCCTCGTCTTCCGCTACCACGACACCTTCCCGCGTCCCGAGGGCTTCCCCGTCTGGCCCGAGACCCTCCCCGAGTACACCCCCGAGTTCGTCGAGCTCCTCATCGAGGAGGAACTGCTGATCTGCGGCGACCCCGACGAGGTGCTCACCCAGTGCAAGCGGTGGGAGCAGGCGGGTGCCGACCAGCTCAGCTTCGGGCTGCCCGTCGGCGTTCCCAAGGAGGAGACCCTCCAGACGATCCGGCTGATCGGCGAGCACGTCATTCCGAAGATCGACACGGACCCGGTGCACCGCACGACCCGGTTCCGCCAAGCCGCCTAGGGGGTACCTCCGCGATGCTCGACCATCTGATCAAGGGCGCGACCGTCGTGGACGGGACGGGAGCGCCCGCCCGCACCGCGGACGTGGGCCTGCGCGGCGGCCGGATCGCCGTGATCGGCACGGTCACCGAGCCGGCCCGGGCCAGCGAGGACGCGCACGGGCTCGTCCTCGCCCCCGGCTTCGTGGACCCGCACACGCACTACGACGCCCAGCTCTTCTGGGACCCGTACGCGACCCCGTCCCTCAATCACGGCGTCACCACCGTCGCGGGCGGCAACTGCGGGTTCACCCTCGCCCCGCTGAACCCGGACCGCCCCGAGGACGCCGACTACACGCGCCGCATGCTGTCCAGGGTCGAGGGCATGTCCCTGGTCGCCCTGGAGGAGGGCGCGCCCTGGAACTGGCACACCTTCGGGGACTACCTCGACGCCCTGGAGGGCCGGATCGCGGTCAACGCGGGCTTCATGGTGGGCCACTGCGCGCTGCGCCGGTACGTGATGGGCGCCGACGCGGTGGGCGGACAGCCGACGGGGGAACAACTCGACGCCATGCTCCGGCTGTTCCACGAGGCCATGGACGCCGGGGCCTGGGGTCTGTCCACCACCCAGTCCTCCACCCACTCCGACGGCGACGGCGCTCCGGTCGCCTCCCGGCACGCCCGGCCCGCCGAACTGCTCGCCCTCGCGCGGGCCGTGGGCGAGCACGAGGGCACCCAGATCGAGGCGATCACGGCCGGCTGCCTCGACCAGTTCAGCGACGCCGAGATCGATCTGTTCGTGGAGATGAGCGCGGCCGCGGGCCGCCCGCTCAACTGGAACGTCCTGACGATCGACGCCGCCGTCCCCGAGCGCGTCCCGCGCCAGCTGGAGGCGAGCGAACGCGCCCGCAAGTCCGGCGGCCGGGTCGTCGCGCTCACCATGCCGATCCTCACCCCGATGAACATGTCGCTCGGCACCTTCTGCGCCCTGAACCTGATCCCCGGCTGGGGACCGGTCCTCGCGCTGCCCGTGCCCGAACGCGTCGCGAAGCTCCGCGACCCCGGGGTCCGCGCCGAGCTGCTCCGGCGCGCCAAGAGCAAGGAGGCGGGCGTCTTCCGGCGGCTCGCCGACTTCGGCCGGTACGTCATCGGCGACACCTACAGCGCCGCGAACGAGGGCCTGACCGGGCGCGTGGTGCGGGACATCGCCGCGGAGCGCGGCCAGGAGCCTTTCGCGTGCCTGGTGGAGATCTGCGCTGCCGACGAACTGCGTACGGTCCTGTGGCCCATGCCCACCGACAACGACCCGGACTCCTGGGCGCTGCGCGCCGAGACCTGGCGGCACGAGGACGTCCTGCTCGGCGGCTCCGACGCGGGCGCCCATCTGGACCGCATGTGCGGGGCCCCGTACACCACCCGGTTCCTCGGCGACTGTCTGCGCGGCCGCGGGCTCGCCTCCTTGGAACAGGCCGTGAAGATGCTGACGGACGATCCGGCGCGGTTGTTCGGGCTGCGCGGACGCGGACGTGTCGAGGTGGGATTCCATGCCGACCTGGTGCTCTTCGACCCGGAGCGGATCGACGCCGGCAAGGCCACCCTGGTGCACGACCTGCCGGGTGACAGTCCGCGTCTCGACTCCCGGGCGATCGGGGTGCGGGCCGTGTGGGTCAACGGGGTCGAGGCGATCCGGGACGACGTGGTGACGGGCGCGGTGCCGGGCAAGGTGCTGCGGTCGGGCCGCGACACCCGGACGGTGGGCACCCGGTGACGGCCTCCGGGAGCACCGGGCAGCGGCTGTTCATCGGCGGAGCGTGGGTGCCGCCCGAGCACGGCTTCTACGAGGTCCTGGACCCGGCGACCGAGCAGGTGGTCGGGCTCGCGCCCGAGGCCTCCCGGGCCCAGGTGCATGCGGCGGCGGCCGCCGCCCGCGAGGCGTTCGGGCCCTGGTCGCGCACGCCCGCCGAGGAGCGGGCCGGCGTTCTCGCGCGGGCGGCGGACGTCGTCCAGCGCAACTTCGTGCCGTACGCCGATCTCGCGCAGGCGGAGAGCGGTGCCACCACCGGGACGGCGCGCGGCATGCAGGTCGGGGTCGGAGTGGCCCGGTTCCGGCGCTACGCGCGGCCCGAGCCGGTCGAGAGCGCGCTGCCGCCGCAGATCAACGAGGCGGGCCCGTTCGGCGGGGCCGCCGTGATGGGCGCGCTGGCCGTGCGCCAGCCCGTCGGCGTGGTCACCTGCATCACCTCGTACAACAATCCGTGGGCCAACCCGGCGGGCAAGATCGCCCCCGCGCTGGCGATGGGCAACACCGTGGTGGTGAAGCCGGCCCCGCAGGACCCGCTGTCGGTGTACCGGATGGCCGAGGCGCTGGAGGCGGCGGGTGTGCCGCCGGGCGTGGTCAACGTGGTCAGCGGTTCGACGGCGGAGTCCGGCGAGGCGGCGGTCGACTCCGAGGACGTCGACATGGTCAGCTTCACCGGCTCGACGGCGGTCGGGCAGCGGATCGCCGAGGTGTGCGGGCGCGGCATGAAGCGCCAGCTCATGGAACTGGGCGGCAAGGGCGCGGCGATCGTCTTCGACGACGCGGACCTGGGTTCGGCGGTGTCGGGCATCGGCACGACCTTCTCGTTCTACAGCGGGCAGATCTGCACGGCGCCGACGCGGGTGCTGGTGCAGCGCGGCGCGCACGATGCCCTCGTCCGTCAACTGGCCACCTATGCGGGCCATTTGAAGGTGGGTGATCCGCGCGAGCGGGGCACGGTGGTCGGCCCGGTCATCTCGGCGGCCCACCGCGACCGCGTCGAGTCCTACGTCGAACTCGGCCGCAAGGAGGGCGCACGGGTCGTGTCGGGCGGCGAACGCCCCTCCCTCCCCAGCGGTTTCTACGTCGCCCCCACCCTTCTCGCCGACTGCACACCGGACATGAGGGTCGTCCGTGAGGAGATCTTCGGCCCGGTCGTCGTCGTCCTGCCCTTCGACGACGAGGAGGAGGCGATCGCCCTGGCCAACGACTCCGACTACGGCCTGATCGACTACGTCTGGTCCGGGGACGTGGCCCGCGCCTTCCGCGTCGCCCGCCGGCTGCGCGCGGGCGGCGTCGGCGTCAACACCGTCGGCCGCAACATGGAGGCCCCCTTCGGCGGCTTCAAGAAGAGCGGAGTGGGCCGCGACGTGGGCTCGTACGCCCTGCACGCGTACAGCGAGACCCAGGCGATCGTGTGGCCGGGGTGAGGCGGCGGGTGCCCGTAGCGGCGCTACGGCGAGAGGGGTGGGCTCCGACAGCGGCGCTACGGAGGGAGGCGGCCGGCTCGGGTAGCGACGCTACGGTGTGAGTGTTAGCGTTGCTCTCATCGGGATGGTGAACGCCGCTACCCCGGCCGAGACAAGGAGCAACGCCATGAGTGAGCAGCCGAGCACCTCCCCGCGCGTCGCGGTCGTCACCGGGGGGTCCCGCGGCATCGGCCGTGAGTGCGCCGAGCGGCTGGCCCGTGAGGGATACGCCGTCGTCGTGAACTACGCGGGCAACGCCGCCGAGGCCGACAAGGCGGCCGCGGCGATCGCCGAGGCGGGCGGGCAGGCCGTCGCCTTCCGCGCCGACGTCGCCGAGGAGGCGGAGGTCGCCGCCCTCTTCGACACGGCCGAGAAGACCTTCGGCGGCGTCGACGTCGTCGTCCACGCCGCCGGTGTCATGACCCTGGCCCCGCTCGTCGACCTCGACCTCGACGCCCTGGACCGCATGCACCGCACCAACATCCGCGGCACGTTCGTCGTGGACCAGCAGGCCGCCCGCCGGCTGCGCACGGGCGGCGCGATCATCAACTTCTCCAGCTCCGTACTGGCCCTCGCGATCCCCGGCTACACCGCGTACGCCGCCACCAAGGGCGCCGTCGAGGCCATGACCCTGATCCTCGCCCGCGAGATGCGCGGCCGGGACATCACCGTCAACGCCGTGGCCCCCGGCCCGACCGCCACCGCCCTCTTCCTGGACGGCAAGGACGAGGAGACCATCGCGCGGATGGCCGCCCAGCCGCCCCTGGAGCGGCTCGGCACCCCCGAGGACATCGCCTCCGTCGTCGCCTTCCTCGCGGGCCCCTCCGGCCGCTGGGTCAACGGCCAGGTCCTGCGCGCCAACGGCGGCATCGCCTGACAC
The DNA here is from genome assembly GCF_044763015.1 of Streptomyces sp. NPDC096324. Lineage (NCBI taxonomy): Bacteria > Bacillati > Actinomycetota > Actinomycetes > Kitasatosporales > Streptomycetaceae > Streptomyces > Streptomyces sp. NPDC096324. The sequence continues at coordinate 353,095 of NZ_JBIWFK010000007.1, forward strand.
CGTCCGTTCCGCCCGCAGCGCCGAGGATGTCAGGATCACCGCCATGAGCGACAGCACGAACCCCGGCGCGGCCCCGGTGACCACCCGGGCGCGCATCCTCGCCGTGGCCGCCGATCTCGTCGCGAGGTCCCCGGACGGCGACGTCTCGACCCGGGCCGTGTGCGAGGCCGCCGGAGTCGGCGCACCCGCGCTCTACCGCCACTTCGGCGACAAGGAGGGCCTGCTGTCGGCCGTCGTCGACCACGGCTGGGAGCGCTACCTCGCGGCCAAACGGGAACGGCACCCCGGCACGGACCCGGTCCAGGACCTGCGCGACGGCTGGGACGGTCACACCGACTTCGCCCTGCGGAACCCGAACCTCTACCGGCTGATGCACTCCCCGGCGATGCGCACCCCGCCCGCCGCGGCCCTTGAGGCCCACCGGATCCTCACCGGCGACCTGCGCCGCGCCGCCGAACAGGGCAAGCTGCGGCTCGCCCCCGAACTCGCCGCGCAGATGATCATGTCCGCCAATGTCGGCGTCTGCCTGATGCTGGTCTCCCGGCCGGCGACCTTCACGGACGAGACCCTGTCGCGCCGGGTACGGGACGCGGTGCACGTCTCCGTCTTCACCCCGGACGTGACCGCCCCCGAGCCGCGGACGGCCGGGTCCGAGGCCTCCGCCGTCCCGGCCACCGCGACCCGCCTCGGCGCACAGCTCCGCCGGAACCCGAGCCCCGCCTTCACCCCCGCCGAGACGGCCCTGTTCGGCGAGTGGCTGGACCGCCTGTCCAACGCGGACTGACGTCCCGTCCGGGGTCCGTCGCTTCGCTACTTCGACATGATGAAGTCCAGGGCGTAGCCGGAAGCGGTCGTCCAGTAGGTGACACGCTGATAGTCGTTGGCGTACAGCGTCTTGACGGGCATGGGGACGTCGATCGGGCCGCCCACGGTGCTGCCGGCCTTGCTGCCCTGGAGCGTGAGGGTGATGCTCTTCGCCTCGTACTCGTCCATGGGGCCGCTGACGAGCAGCGCCGCGTACCCCTCCCGGCCCGGGTCGAGAGTGACGGGCTTTCCCGGGTCCGGGTCGCTGTCCTTGATCACGGGGGCCGTGGTCCGGCCGTCGCCGAGCCGCACGAGCGGGTAGCCGTACAGGTTGCACTTCTTGTCGCTCGCGTTCTGGACGGTGAGGACGAGGTGCCGGGCGTCCCGCTCCGTCACGGCGGACACCCCGAGCTCCGTCTGGGAGCACGCGGCGATCGTCTCCTTGCCGCCACCGCCGGTGCTGCCACCACTGCCACCACTGCTGCCGGTGGTCGTGCCGCCCGTGCCGCCGGCGCTGCTCTTGCCCCCACCACTGCCCGTGCCGCCGCCCTTGCCGCCTCCGGTCCCCGCGCTGCTCCCGGCGCTGCTGCCACCGCTTCCCGCGCTGCCGCCACCACTCCCGGCCCCGTCACCACTCGCGTCGCCCGAAGAGCCGCCCGGCTTCGCCGAAGCCGTCGCACTCGGCTGGGCCGAGGACTGGGAGCCGCCCGACCCCTCGGCCGCGCCCGGGTCGCACGCCGTGGTCGCGAGCAGTGCCGCGGCCGCCGCGGCCCCGAGGGCGTAGGACTTCCAGCGCATGGAGCTCATGTGGTTCCTGCGGGCAGGCGTGTTCATGGTGTCCCCGTTTCCTCTTCCGATCCGTATGGAGGTCGCACGCGCCGGAGGCCGGCACTCCGGACCGACGGACATGGGTGTCCCCGGTGGACGGGCGGGCCGGATGGTCGTGGCGCCGCCGAGCGGACGACCTGCTCGGCCGGTGCGACAGCCACAGCATGGGATTCCTCGGGGGCCCGGGACAACAGAAGCCCGTCAACCTGAGACGGTGGAACCATCCCACCCATGATGACCTGCGGAAACGCGGAAGCCTGGGATGCCCGACAGGGATGCGGGGACCCCGGCCGGCTCACCCCGGGCACTCACTCCTCGGCCGGCTCACCTCCCGGCCGGCTCACCCTCGGCCCGCCCCCCGGCGACCTCACCCCCGCAGATCCACCCGCACCGTCAGCAGCCCCGTGCCGATGAGCCGTACCGCCGCGCTGTTGCCCCGGGGCAGGGTGCGCAGCCGGGCCACCGGGTCGTCGTCCGGGAGGACGTGCGCCGTGCCCTCGTGCCAGCGGCCGCGGAGCCGCACCCGCACGCTCGGGTCCGCCTGGATGTTGCGTATGTACTGCGACCGTTCCCCGAACTCCGAGACCAGCCAGAAGGTGTCACCGACGCGGCGGCCACCGAGCGGGGTGCGCCGGGGCAGGCCGGAGACACGGCCGGTGGTCTCCAGGAGCGTCTGGAACGGCATCCGGCGCGCGAGCGGGTTGACGAGGTGCCGCTGGAAGGCGGTCGTGGTGCGGAACCTGAGGTCGCTGAGGCGGGCCATGGTGGGTGGGTCTCCTGTCCGGGCTGGTGTGTGGCACAAGGGAGTTGTTTCAATGGTCCCCGATGTCGCGCGACGGGAGCAGGTGGCTGAGGATGCGGGTCGTGACCTGGAACCTCTGGTGGCGGTTCGGGCCATGGGAGGAGCGGCAGAAGGCCATTCTGGCCGTGTTGCGCGAACTGCGGCCCGACGTGGTCGGGTTGCAGGAGGTGTGGGAGTGCGGCGGGCAGAATCTCGCCGGATGGCTGGCGGACGAGCTCGGGATGCACTGGACCTGGGCCGCCTCCGACGCCTCGGACCGCTGGCAGCGGCGGATCGGGGATCCCACCGTCGACGTCGGCAACGCCGTGCTGAGCCGCTGGCCGGTGGTGGCGCAGGAGGTGCTGCGGCTGCCCGCCCCCGAGGAGCTGTACGACGGACGGCTCGCCCTGCACGCCCGCCTGGCCACGCCCACCCACGAGGTGCCCTTCTTCACCACCCACCTCACCTCGGCCATCCACGCCTCGGGCGTACGCCGCGAACAGGTCACCGCCCTCGCGGAGTTCGTCGCCGCGCACCGGGGCGGCACCGACTTCCCCCCGGTCGTCACGGGTGACTTCAACGCCTGGCCGGACTCCGACGAGATCCGGCTGTTCGGGGGATACAAGACGTCCCCCGTGGTGCCCGGACAGGTCTTCCTCGACGCCTGGGAGTACGCCGACCCGACGGCGCCCCGGGCCACCTGGGACCCGGCGAACGCCCACGTCGGCCCGCACAGCCCCGCCGCACGCATCGACTACGTCCACGTCGGCCCGCCCGGCCCCAGCGGCCTCGGGCACGTCCGGTCCGTACGACGGGCCGGGGACGCCCCGGTCGGCGGGGTGTGGCCCTCGGACCACGCGGCGGTCGTGGCCGACCTGTCCCTTCCGCCGGGTGGCCGGGACACGCCCTGAAGCCTCGGTGGTTCAGCGGCGGTCGTCACCCCTGAGCACGCGGAGAAGGGCACCGAAGGCGGCCGGGGTGGTCGAGAGTGTGGAGTGGGCGGGGTCGGCGCTCTCGGTCAGGTGGACCGTTTCTGCAACGCCGGAGGCGGCAACATGGAGACAGGCGTCGCCTTCTTGGCAGTGTGAGGACTTCTGCCAGGTATCGGAGACATGGAGGCAGGCCTCGCCCTCGGCGCAGTAGGTCGACTTCTGCCAGTCGTGATTGGGCATGGGGGGCTCCTCTACAGGTTCTTGGCGATGGCGTGTATGAGGTCCCGGGACTTCTCGGGGCTCAGGGAGGCGTCCTCGACGACGTCGAGCAGGTTCCGGTACTTCTCCAAGAGTGCCTCGGCGTCCAGCAGCACGGGACCGTGGAACTGGTCGAGTTGTGCTGTGTCGAGCTGGGGGACAGGCCCGTGCAGGTAGTTGATGGACTGGCCCGACCCCGGAAACGCTCCGACCTCGAAGGGAAGCACCCGCACGGTGATGTGCTCCCGCTCGCTCATGTAGAGCAGATGCTGTAGCTGGGCGCGAGTCACCTCCCGTCCGCCTACACGGATGCGCAGGGCCGCTTCGTGGATGACGGTCCGGTACGAAATCGGGTCTGGACGGTAGATGACGTCCTGCCGCATGATGCGGTGCGCGACACGGTGTTCGATCTCCGGGGGAGTGGGGGCGGGGATCACATGGCGGAAGATCTCCCGCGCGTGCTCGCGGGTCTGGAGCAGCCCCGAGATGTGCGTGGTGTACGCGGTGCGTACGGCGGTGGCGTGATATTCCAGTTCGGCGAGGTCGAGCAGCCCTGAAGGCAGGGTCTCGCGGAACGCCTCCCACCAGCCTCGCGTCTTGTCCGTCGCCATCTTGGTCAAGGCTTCGACGAAGGCCTGATCGGGGCACGAGTACAAGCGGGCCAGGGACCTGATGCGGTCCGGGCTCACACCGAACCGTGCCACTTCGACGTTGGAGAGCTGCCCTTGGCTCGTCCCGAGGGCGCGCGCCGCCTCGGTTGACGTCATGCCCGCGCGCTCGCGCATCTTGCGCAGCTCTACGGCCAGGCGAATTCGCCGGGCCGTAGGGGCAGGCCGTGCGGTCATTCGAACTCCTCAGGCGTGCAAGTCCAGTTGAGTCGTCACCCACACGAGGGAAGTCGGGCGGGATCATCTCGAACTCGCGCAAATTTCATTTGCGGGAGCCGTATCTTCGTATGCAGGCGCCCTCGCCCAGAAGCACCCCGCTCGACGGAGCGGCCAGGTCACTGGGCACCGGAGACGAAGAGATCAACCCCCCTCTCGTGATCGGAGACTTCCGATGGCCACCGTATCGCCGCCGTGGGCCTACACCCTCCAACTCCCGCACGATCCCCGCGCCCCCGGTATCGCCCGGGCCACCCTCCGTACCGTCCTCGCCGCGCACGACCTCACCGAACTCGCCCCCACCGCCGAGCTCCTGGCCTCCGAACTGCTCACCAACGCCCATCTGCACACCCGGGGCCCGTACGCCCTCCAGGTCCTCTCGACGGAGCCGCACCGGCTGACGGTCGCCGTCTGGGACACCGACCCGAGAGTCCCGCCCGGGTACGGGCAGCCCCACACCTCCGTACCCCCGGCGGACGCCGAACACGGACGCGGCCTGCACCTCGTACGCGCCTGCGCCGACGCCTGGGGCGTGTCCGTCCTGCGCGAGATGGGCGCGTCGAGAGGCGGGAAACTGCTGTGGGCGGAGTGCGGGGGCGGGACGGGTGCCCGGTGACCGCGCCGGTCCCGCCGACCGTTCGTCAGATCTCCGATAAACCGAAGAGAAGGCGGCAGGCCGGTGTCCGGCCGGTTAATGGCAGGGAAATCAAGGTCGCCTGCGAGAACTGAGTGGAATTCCGCTACAACCCCCGTCCGGGGTGCGGTGTCCAAACGTGTGGACCAGGAACAACAACAGCCCCGCACATAGGTGCGGGCGCACGACTCGATCACCGATCCCTGCTCGCTGACCGCCGTGACGACGGTGGCAGCGATGACGGCGAATTCACCGGCGCTCTTCTTCGTCGGGCCTGAACATCACTGATTCCGCGAAGGGTTATTTCCGCATGCGCACGTTAAGGGCAATGTCCGCCACTGCCGCTCTCGCTCTCGCCTTCGGCGGAGGCCTGTTCTCGGTGACCACCGCCCAGGCGGCCACGGCGAGTTCAGCCACGCTCACCCGCGCCACCTACGGCACATTCTCGTACAAAGCCGCCGCCGGACAGACCAACAACCTGAGAGTCACCACGAAGAAGGCCGACGCCGGCTCCGAGGATTACTACTACCTCCGTATCACCTTCCGCGACAATTACGACATCACCTTCTCCACGGACAAGTGCACCTACCCGTCGGCGACCGATCACAAGGTCGTCGAGTGCACGGCGGTGATCGGCGTGGGCGGCACCGGCGACATGGACCAGTACAACGCCGACCTCGGTGACGGCAATGACACCGTGACCGCCACCGGCGCGCTGGCCACGATTTCCGGCGGCAAGGGCAACGACGTCATCAAGGGCGACGGCGGCACCATTTTGTTCGGGGGCGACGGCAACGACCGCCTCGACGGCGGCGGGGGCGTCTACGGCGAGGGCGCGGACGGCGGCGCGGGCAACGACACGCTCACCAACTGCGACTCCAGGTGCCAGGGAGGGCCCGGCAACGACAGTCTCACCGGCACCTCCACCGGGCACCAGAACGACTTGTACGGTGACGACGGCAACGACGTCATCCACGCCGGCGCCGGTGCCGACTTCGTCCACGGCGGCAGGGGCGACGACAAACTGTACGGCGACAGCGGCAACGACACGATCTACGGCAACACCGGCAACGACCTGCTGCACGGCGGCGCGGGCACGGACAGGCTGTCCGGCGGCGCGGGCACCGACAAGGTCTACCAGAACTAGAGGCGGAGCCGGAGAACTCAGCGTGCCAGGGGTGGGCGTGAGGGAGCACGGTCTCCCTCACGCTCCCCTTCGGCTACGCCCCCAGGAAGATCGGGTTCGTGAACGCCGCCAAAGCCCCCGGGACCGGGCCCGCCGCCGTCTCGTGGCGCAGCTCCGCGCGTACGTACGCCGCGTAGGACGCCGTCGTACGCCACTCGACCGTTCCGGAGCCCGCGACCGGCAGCGGGTCGCTGGTGAACAGGGTGCCCTGGTCGGTGACGAGGCGGACCGTGCAGCGCGGGGCGCCGGTGACCTCCAGGCGGACGGTGACCGGGGTGTCGGGGGCGACCCTCAACCGCTCCCCGATGCCCGCGTGTTCGCCCTTCGCCCCGGACGCCGAGAAGGAGAGGGAGACCAGCTTCGACTCGGCGACGTAGGAGCGGCCCGCGCGGATGCCCTCCTGGACCGCCTCGCGGGTCAGGTCGTCGGCGAGGACGACCGTCTGCGGGGAGCCGACCCGGTCGGGGTCGCGGTGCGCGTCGCTGTTGCCCATCGCCGGGAGCCAGTCGTGGCCCCCGCGCACGGAGGCGACCAGCATGTTGTCCCAGTCCGCGAGGGCGACCTCGTCGTCGGGGGTGTACGGGCCGTTCCACACCTCGACCGCGTCCGCCTCGCCGAAGCCGAACTTCCAGCCGCAGCCGACACACGTGGCGTGCGGGTGCGCGGGCACCACGAGCCCGCCGGCCCCGCGGATCCGGCGCGCGAACCGGCCGAAGCGGTTGTCGCGGGCCCGGTAGCGCCAGTCGACGAAGGTGCCGGGGTCCGTGCCGAGCGCCAGCACGTGCCCGTTGCGGGTGGTGACCTCCTCGCCGAGCATGATCAGCAGATCGTCGCCGGCCTGGTCCGCCCAGTGCGGATGCGCGGCATGCGTGTTGTGGTCCGAGGAGTTGATGAAGTCCAGGCCCGCCGCCCGCGCCAGCGCCGCGATCTCCGCGGGCGTGCGGCGGCCGTCCGAGTACCAGGAGTGCAGATGGCAGTCGCCGCGGTACCAGGCACGGCCGCGGCCCCTGGCGCGCGAGGGCGGGTACACCGGCTCCGGCGCCGGAGCCGGCTTCCCGTACGTCAGGGTGATCGTGACCTCGTACGCCAGACCCTGCGGCGCCACCGTGTACGGGCCGAGCGCGATGTGCCAGGTGCCGGGGCGGATGGGCCCGGGGACGTATCCGGGGGTCGCGTCGTCCGAGCGGATGAAGAACTCCGTGCGCGCGCCGCCCGACCAGCCCCGGAAGCCCCGGCCGCCCAGCTCCGTGCCGTGCTCGTCGAAGATGCCGATGTCCAGGGCGTTGCCCGCGGTGCCGGCCGGGACGGTGGGCCGCTCGTAGCTGTAGGAGACCTTGATCTCCGCGACCCCGGCCGGTACCTCGACCGGGAGATACACGAAGTCGGGGGAGCCGGTGGGGAGGGTGCCCCGTACCGTCCGCGTCTCCTGGTCGTCCGCCGCTTCCGCGTGCGCACCGCTGGGGAAGGTCACGCTCCCCAACGTAAGCGCGGCCGCCGCTCCCGTCACGAACAGCGCGCGTCTGCCGATGCCGTGGTCGTCCTCGCACATACTGCTGCTCCCCTGGAGTCGGGCGTGACAGTGACATGAGTGATGCGAAGTGCCACGGACCACTGTGCGAGCGGGCAGTGAACGAGAGTGCACACCAGGGGAATCGACGGCTTGCGGGGAGACCGACAGATGCCGTGCGGCCGGAATGCCTCGCGTCCCGCTGTCCCCGGTGACCTCGACCGTATGCTCGAAGGATGACGACCTCCGCGACGGGCGCGACTCCCGGATCCGGGCCGACGGCGAACTCCATGCGGCGAGCGCTGCGGCGCGCGCGGGACGGCGTCGCGCTCGACGTGACCGAGGCCGCGGTGCTGCTCCAGGCGCGCGGCGCGGACCTGGACGACCTGGCCGCCTCCGCCGCGCGGGTGCGGGACGCGGGCCTGGACGCGGCCGGCCGGCCCGGCGTCATCACGTACTCCAAGAGCGTCTTCATCCCGCTGACCCGGCTGTGCCGGGACAAGTGCCACTACTGCACCTTCGTCACCGTCCCCGGCAAGCTGCGCCGGGCCGGCCACGGGATGTTCATGTCCCCGGACGAGGTCCTCGACATCGCCCGCCGGGGGGCCGAACTCGGCTGCAAGGAAGCCCTGATCACCCTCGGCGACAAGCCGGAGGACCGCTGGCCCGAGGCCCGCGAATGGCTGGACGCGCACGGCTACGACGACACGATCGCCTACGTACGGGCCGTCTCGATCCGCATCCTGGAGGAGACGGGCCTGCTGCCGCACCTGAACCCGGGTGTGATGTCGTGGACCGACTTCCAGCGGCTGAAGCCGGTCGCCCCGTCGATGGGCATGATGCTGGAGACCACCGCGACCCGTCTGTGGTCCGAGCCCGGCGGCCCCCACTTCGGCTCCCCCGACAAGGAGCCCGCCGTGCGGCTGCGGGTCCTGGAGGACGCCGGACGCTCCTCCGTCCCCTTCACCAGCGGGCTGCTGATCGGCATCGGCGAGACGTACGAGGAGCGCGCCGACTCGCTGTTCGCGCTGCGCCGGATCTCCCGGGCCCAGCACGGCATCCAGGAACTGATCATCCAGAACTTCCGCGCCAAGCCGGACACCGCGATGCGCGGGATGCCGGACGCGGAGTTGGACGAGTTGATCGCCACCGTCGCCGTCGCCCGGCACATCATGGGCCCGGCCGCCTGCCTCCAGGCGCCGCCCAACCTGGTCGACAGTGAGTACGGGCGGCTCATCGGCGCCGGGATCGACGACTGGGGCGGGGTCTCGCCGCTGACCATCGACCACGTCAACCCGGAGCGGCCCTGGCCGCAGATCGACCTGCTGCGCGAGCGGTCGGCCGAGGCGGGCTTCGAACTGCGCGAACGCCTCTGCGTCTACCCGGAGTTCGTGCGGCGGGGAGAGCCCTGGCTGGACCCGCGGCTGCTGCCCCACGTACGGGCGCTCGCGGACCCGGAGACCGGTCTCGCGCTGCCGGACGCGGTGGTCGAGGGCCGGCCCTGGCAGGAGCCCGAGGAGGCCTTCACGTCCTCGGGGCGCACCGACCTGCACCACACCATCGACACCGAGGGCCGTACCGGCGACCGCCGCGACGACTTCGACACGGTGTACGGCGACTGGGCGGCCCTGAAGGAGGCCGCGGCCCCCGGGATGGTGCCGTCCAGGATCGACACGGACGTCCGCGCCGCCCTCGCGACGGCGGCGGACGACCCGACGAAGCTGACCGACGACGAGGCCCTCGCGCTGCTGCACGCCGACGGCCCGGCGCTCGACGCCCTGTGCCGGATCGCCGACGACGTGCGCAGAGCGGCCGTCGGCGACGACGTCACGTACATCGTCACCCGCAACATCAACTTCACCAACGTCTGTTACACCGGCTGCCGTTTCTGCGCCTTCGCCCAGCGCCGCACGGACGCCGACGCGTACACGCTGTCCCTGGACCAGGTCGCCGACCGGGCCGCCCAGGCCTGGGACGTCGGCGCGGTCGAGGTGTGCATGCAGGGCGGCATCCACCCGGACCTGCCCGGCACGGCGTACTTCGACATCGCGAAGGCCGTGAAGGAACGGGTCCCCGGCATGCACGTCCACGCCTTCTCCCCGATGGAGGTGGTGAACGGCGCGACCCGCACCGGCCTGTCCATCCGCGAATGGCTGATCGCGGCCAAGGAGGCGGGCCTGGACACCATTCCCGGCACGGCCGCCGAGATCCTGGACGACGAGGTGCGCTGGGTCCTGACGAAGGGCAAGCTGCCCGCGGCCACCTGGATCGAGGTCGTCACCACGGCCCACGAACTGGGCATCCGCTCCTCCTCCACCATGATGTACGGCCATGTGGACCAGCCCCGGCACTGGCTCGGCCACTTCCGCACGCTCTCCCGCATCCAGCAGCGGACGGGCGGCTTCACGGAGTTCGTGACCCTGCCCTTCATCCACACCAACGCCCCCGTCTACCTGGCCGGCATCGCCCGCCCCGGCCCGACGACCCGCGACAACCGCGCGGTCATGGCGATGGCCCGCCTCCTGCTCCACCCGCACATCCCCAACATCCAGACGAGCTGGGTCAAACTGGGCACCGAGGGTGCGGCGGAGATGCTCCGCTCCGGCGCCAACGACCTCGGCGGCACCCTGATGGAGGAGACCATCTCCCGCATGGCGGGCTCCAGTTACGGCTCCTACAAGTCGGTCAAGGAACTGATCGCGGTGGCCGAGGCGGCGGGCCGCCCCGCCAGGCCCCGCACCACCCTTTACGGCGAGGTCCCCCAGGAGCGGCAGCGCGCGGCGGCCGCCTCGGACGGACACCTGCCGGAACTGCTGCCGGTGCTGGACTGAGGGGGCGGGGCGATGGCGCGGGCGCGGCCGTCGATGCAGGAGCTGATCGAGGGGCGACGACGGCACGGGTTCGTCGGACGAGGCACCGAACGCGCCCTTTTCCGCGCCAACTTCGAGCTGCCCCCGGAGGACGAGCGGCACCGGTTCCTGTTCCATGTGCACGGCGACGCGGGCGTCGGGAAGTCGTTCCTCGTCCGTGAGATGGAGCAATTGGCCGCTGAGCACGGGGCGTTGACGGCCTACGTCGACGAGAACGTCACCGGGCTGCCCGAGGCGATGGAGGCGATGAGCCGTCAGTTCGCCGCACAGGGGCACCGGTTCAAGGAGCTCGACCGCCTGCTGACGGCTTACCACGAGCGGCGTCACGAGGCGCAGAGCGCCGTCCTCGCCCCGCAGGAGGCGGAGCGGCCCGGCCCCTCGGCGGCCGGCCTGACAGTGGCGCGGGCCGGACTGCTGGGGCTCGGGATGGTGCCGGGCGTCGGCGCCCTCGCCGGGATCATGGACCCCGCCCAACTGGCCCAGGGCGCCGACCGGCTGCACGCCAGGGTCAGCGCCCGGCTGCGCAGCCAGGAGGACGTACGGCTGGTCCTCGCGCCGCAGGCCGTGCTCACCCCGGTCCTCGTCGCGGAGCTCTCCGAGGCGGCCCCGGCCGTGCCGTGGATCGTCCTGTTCCTCGACACGTACGAGCGGACCGGCCCCTTCCTCGACGGCTGGCTCCACACGATGATGACCACCCGTGAGTACGGCGCCCTGCCCGCCACGGTCGTCGTGGTGACCGCCGGACAGCGTCCCCTCGACACCGCCCGCTGGGGCGGCTTCGGCGACTTCGTCACCGACCTGCCCCTCGGACCGTTCACGGAGACCGAGGCACGGGGGCTCCTCGCCGGCAAGGGCGTCGTCTCGGAGCCGGTGGTCGCCGAGGTCCTGCGGCTCACCGGCGGACTTCCCCTGCTGGTCTCGACCCTGGCCGAGCAGCGCCCCGCGGATCCCGAGGACGTCGGAGATCCCTCGGCCACGGCCGTCGAACGCTTCCTGAAGTGGGAACCGGATCCGCTGCGCCGGGCGGTGGCGCTCGCGGGCGCCCTGCCCCGGAGCCTGGACCTGGACGTGTTCCGGGCGGCCGTCGAGCACACGGACGAGGAGCACGTGGACGAGGGGAGCGGCGCGCTGTTCGACTGGCTGCGCGCGCTGCCCTTCGTGGACGGCCGCGGCGACCGGGTCCGCTATCACGACCTCGTCCGCGAGGCGATGCTCCGCCTCCAGCGCCGCCACTCCCCGCGCGGCTGGACCGAGCGCCACGGGCGGCTCGCGGAGTTCTTCCGCCGGTGGCGCGACGAGGCGGGGAGGGGGCTGGCGGATCCCGACGAGGTGTGGCGGCACGAACCGTGGCTGCGGCTTCGTGTCGAGGAGTCCTACCACCGGCTGTGCGCCCGCCCCGTCGCCGCGCTGGGCGACGCGCTGCACACCATGGTCGAGGCCTGCCGCGCCGACCAGGTCGCCGGGCGCACCTGGGCCAGGATGCTCCAGGAGGCCGGCGACGCGGCCGGGGCCCCGGTCCCGGGCGAGCTGGGCAGGTCGCTGACCGAGGCCCTCGCCGACGACGAGGACGGGGTCGGCCGGGCGATGGAACTGCTGCTCGCCCGCCCCGAACTCCAGGGTCCGGCACGGGCCCTGGCCCACGGGGTGCGGGCCAGGGAACTGCGGATCGCCGGGGAGTACGCACGGGCCCTGACCGAGTACGACAGGGCGCTGGAACTCGATCCGGACGAGGCACGGGTGCACTACGGCCACGGCCTCACCCACCAGTCGCTGGGCGACTACCCCGCGGCGCTCGCGGCCTTCGACCGCGCGGACGAACTGCGGCCCGGCACGGCCTGGATCATCGCCGAGCGCGCGGAGACCCACCGCATGGCCGGCCGCGCGGAGGAAGCGGCGGCCGACTTCGACCGGGCCGTCGCCCTGGACCCGACGAACGCCGACGCGGTGGCCACCAGGGCGGTGTGCCGGCACGCCCTCGGCCGGTTCGAGGAGGCCGCCGCGGACTTCGACCGGGCGCTGAGCATCGACGGGGACTTCCTGTGGCCGCTCGTGCGCAGAGCCCGGCTGCGCCGGGACACGGACGACTGGGAGAAGGCGTTCGCCGATCTGGACCGGGCGGCCCGCCTGGAACCCGAGAACGCCTGGGTCGCGTCGGAACGGGGCGACACCTACCGGCTCGCGGGCCGCTTCGAGGAGGCCGTCGCCGAACTCGGCCGAGCCGTCACCCTGGAGCCCGACCATGCCTCGGCCCTGGCGGGCCGCGGGGTGTCGCACCACGAACTGGGCCACGGAGCGGAGGCACTGGCCGACCTCGACCGCGCCGTCGAACTGGCCCCGGAGTACTCCTGGGCGCTGGTGATGCGGGCGCGGGCGAGGCGCCGCCTCGGGGACCTGCCCGGCGCGTACGAGGACCTGCGGCGCGCGCTCGCGGCGGACCCGGACGCCGACTGGATCGAGATCGAGCTCGGCAACACCCACTACCTGGAGGACCGGCACCAGGAGGCGATGGCCGTCTTCCGGGACCTCCTGGAACGGGACCCGCGCAACGCCTCGGCGATGGGCTGCCTGGGGGCGGTCCACCGCGATCTCGGAGAGCACGCGGAGGCGTTGGTCTGGCTGGACCGGGCCCTCGCGGCCGACCCGGACTACGTCTACGCCCGCAAGCAGCGGGCCTGCGTCTTCCGGGCGACCGGCCGGACGGAGCGGGCGCTGGCCGACTGGGAGCGGCTGATCGCCCTGGGCGGGGACGCGGCCACGGCACGCCACGAGATCGTGGAGCTGCTGATCCACTCCGGCCGGTGGGAGGAGGCGGCGGCCCGGCTGGCCGAGGACCCGGCGCCGGGCCCGGACGACGACCTCGTCCCGGACCGCGACCAGCTCCACGTCGAGGTCTTCCGGCACACGGGCCGGTGGGAGGAGGCCAGGGACCTCGCCGAGCGGCTGCGCGGGGAGGCCCCGCTGTCGGGCACCTACGAGCTGGCGATGACGGAGCGGCGCTTCCGGGGCCGGGCGGCCGCGGAGCCCTGGTGGCGGGAGCTGGCACGGCTGCTGGACACGGAGGCGGAGGACGGGCTCCGCGCGTCGGGCCGGTGCATCGTCGGCTGGGCCCTCGCGGACTGGGCCGCCGCCGACCGGGAACTGACCGGTCTCCTGGCCCTGGAACCCGGCTGGGACGAGCTGGCGAACCTCGTGGACGCCCTCGCCGAACTCCTGCGCTGCCCCGACGCCGAGACCGCCGAGCTGACCCCACGCCTCACGGCGGTCACCGCGGCCCGGGACGCCGTCCGGGAGCGCCACACCGGCTGATCACGCCCGTCGTGGATCCGACCGGGCCTTTATGGATCCGTGGCCTCAACCGACCGTTCACGTTCGATTACAGTGCTTTGCTGTCGGACGTAGGGACGGTGCCTCAGGAGGTCTCGGTGGGTACGACAGCCGGTGCCGTCTGGGGCCGTGGGGAGCAGCAGGACTTCCGGAGCCGGGTCCGCGGGACACTGCTGGGCGCCGCCGTCGGCGACGCGCTGGGCGCCCCGGTCGACCGGCTCTCGCTGGAGGCGATCCTGGAGACGTACGGGGCGGAGGGCCTCATCGGTCCCGCTCCCGCGTACGGGCGGCGCGGAGCCGTCACCCACCTCACCCAGCTCACCCTGTTCGGCGTCGACGGACTCGTCCGCGCCCAGGTGCGCCGTGACACCGGCGCCTGGCATCCGCCCTCCGACCTGCACCGCGCCTACCGCCGCTGGGCGGCCACCCAGACCGACTGGGGGCCCGACGAACGCCGCAAGGACGACGGCTGGCTGGCCCGCGAGGAGTGGCTCTATGCCCGCCGCGACCCCTCCAAGGCCTGTCTCCTCGGCCTCGCCGACGAGATCATGGGGACGCTGGACGCCCCCAAGAACCCCGGCGAGCAGGGTCCCGAGGCCGCCGGCCGTTCCGCGCCGTTCGGGCTGCTCGTCGGCTGGGAGCCGCAGCTCGTGATGCAGCTCGCCGTCGAGTGCTCCGCGCACACCCACGGCCACCCCTCGGCGTACCTGACGGCGGGGGCGTACGCCGTGATCGTGCACGCGCTCGCCCGCGGCGAGAACCTCGACGCGGCCGTGCAGCAGGCCCTCGCGCTGCTCGCGGCCCGGCCCGGGCACCAGCCGGTCGCCGCCGCGCTCCAGCACGCGCTGGGCGCCGTACGGCAGGGCATGCCCTCTCCCGAGCGGGTCCAGGAGCTCGCCGTGAGCGGCATCTCCGAGGGGCCGCTCGCCGCCGCGGTGTACTGCGTGCTGGTCGGCGAGGACGTCCGGCACGGCCTGTGCCTCTCGGTGAACCACGGCGGGCCCTCCGCCGTCACCGGCGCCCTCACGGGGGGTCTGCTGGGCGCCCTGCACGGCGAGACGGCCCTCCCGCCGGCCTGGCTGGCCGAACTGGAGGGCCGTCCCACGGTGCTGGTCCTCGCGGACGACTTCGCGATGGAGATGACCCAGGGGCCCGCGCTGCACGGCCCCGCCGGATCGTCCCCGGGCTGGCTCGCCCGCTACCCCCGAGCCTGAGCGGTCTACTCCTTCGCCGGCGTGGCGACCGCGCCGTCCGCCGCGCCCGCACCCGCCGGTGCCGGGATCGCCGCCGCGGCCGAGCCGTCGTCGTCCGTGTTGATCAGCTCGATGACGGCGTCCCGCTCCGGGGTGTCCTCGGGCCGCAGGAAGCCGATGAGGATGTACAGGACGAGGGAGATGGCCATCGGGAGGGCGACCTGGTACTCCAGCTTCACGTCCGTGCGCTGCGAGAAGTCCAGGTGGTAGTTGACGAGGAAGAAGGCGAGCAGACCGCACGCCCAGCTCGTCAGGGCCGCCGTCGGTCCCGACCTGCGGAACGGCCGCAGCAGACCGAGGATGAACGGGATCGCGATCGGCCCCATCAGACCCGCCACCCACTTGATGACGACGGTGATGATGTCCTTGAACGCGGGGGAGTTGACCTGGGTCGCCACGGCCATGGACAGACCGAGGAAGGCGACGGTGGTCACGCGGCCCGCGATGAGCCCCGCCCGGGTGTCCCAGGCGCGCGCGGCCCGGGAGAACACCGGCATGACGTCCCGGGTGAAGACGGCCGAGATGGCGTTCGCGTCCGAGGAGCACATGGCCATCGTGTGCGAGAAGAACCCGACGACGACCAGGCCCAGCAGCCCGTGCGGCAGGAGCTGTTCGGTCATCAGACCGTACGCGTCCGAGCCGTCCGGCTTCTGCGCGGTGACCAGGAGCGGCGAGAGCCACATCGGGATGAACAGGATCACCGGCCACACGAACCACAGACCGGCGGACAGGAACGCGGACCGCGTGGCCTGCTTGGCGTCGCCGGTGGCCATGTAGCGCTGGGCCTGGTTCCACATGCCGCCGTTGTACTCGAAGAGCTTGATGAACAGGTACGCGATGAAGAACACCGTCAGGTACGGGCCCGCGAACCCGTCCCCGTGGCCGTGCAGCTTCGGCGAGTCCAGCGCCTTGGAGAGCCCGCCCCGGTCGGAGATCTTGTTCAGCACGATGACCAGCATCGACAGACCGGCCAGCAACTGGATGACGAACTGGCCGAGTTCGGTCAGCGCGTCCGCCCACAGACCGCCGATCGTGCAGTACACGGCCGTGATGCCGCCGGTGATGATGATGCCCTGGGTGAGCGAGACGCCGGTGAAGACGCTGAGCAGGGTGGCGATGGCCGCCCACTTCGCGCCGACGTCCACGATCTTCAGCAGGATGCCGGACCACGCCAGCGCCTGCTGGGTCTGCACGTTGTAACGGTCCTTGAGGTATTCGAGGGGTGAGGCGACGTGCAGTCGTGAGCGCAGCCGGTTGAGCCGGGGCGCGAAGGCCTTGGCTCCGATGGCGACGCCGATGGCGATGGGCAGCGCCCAGGTGACGTACGAGGTGATGCCGTAGGTGTACGCGATGCCGGCGTAGCCGGTGAACATCACCGCGCTGTAGCCCGACATGTGGTGCGAGATGCCGGACAGCCACCACGGCATCTTGCCGCCCGCGGTGAAGAAGTCGCTGACATCGTCCACACGCTTGTGGGACCAGACGCCGATCGCGGTCATCACGCCGAAGTACGCGACCAGGACGGCCCAGTCGAGACCGTTCATGTGCCCCCTCCAGGGGTCCGCCTTGTGAACTTGCAGATACCGGACGGCACTTCGCCGGTAGGTGCATGGGCGGGCGCCCCGTGCGGGAGCGGGGACTTCGGGGATTGAACCGCCGTTCGGAGGGAGCGGTCAAGACCCTTCACGGTCACAGATATGAACGCAGATCAGAAAGCAGAACGATTTTGCCTCCACTTTACCCACCGGGCTGTTGTCGTGTTCGTGACGGGGGCCACACCATGAGCGGGCACTTCGTCGGACCCACAACAGCAACAGCAACAGCAACAGTGATGACAAGTCGACAGCCGTACGGGATGCGGGTCCCGTGCGCCTGGGAGAGGGGTCGCCGGCCGTATCGGTCACCGCATGAGTTCGCCCGCGTTCACGAGCAGCGACTGCCCCGTGATCGCCCGCGCCCGGTCGGAGGCCAGGAACACCGCGGCGTCCGCGACGTCCCCGTCCGTGGCCAGCTCGGGCAGGGCCATCCGCTCGGTGAGCCGCTTCAGGACGTCCGCCTCGGGCACCTGCTCGGTGTAGGCCGTGAACTGCACGTACGCCTCGACCGGCGGGCCCCACATCCAGCCGGGCAGCACGGTGTTGACCCGTATCCGGTGCGGGCCGAGCTCGCGCGCCAGGGAGTACATCGCGCTCGTCAGCGCGCCCTTCGAGGCCGCGTACGCCGCCTGCCGCACCTGGCTCGGCGCGGCGACCGACGACTGCGTCCCGATGACGACGACCGAACCGCCGCGCTCCTTCAGCGCGGGCAGGCAGGCGCGGGTCATCCGCAGCGTGCCGAGCAGGTTCACGTCGATGACCGACTGCCAGGTCGTGAAGTCGGCGTCCTCCAGACCGCCGAAGTAGCTGTCCCAGGCGGCGACATGGACCACCGCGTCGATCCGCCCGAAGCGCTCGGCCGCGAGTGCCGCGAGCGCGTCGCACTGCCCCTCGTCGGTGATGTCCGTCGCGCGGAACGCCGTGTGCGTGCCGTCCGGGTCCAGTTCGGCCGCCGACTTGGCGAGATTGGCCTCGGTGCGGGCCCCGAGCACGGCGTTGCCCCCGTCGCGGACCACGGCCGCCGCGACCTGATGGCCGAGCCCGGCCCCGACGCCCGACACCACGACGGTCCTGCCGGTGAGCAAAGACATCCGGGGCCTCCTCGGCTCTGGCGCATTGTCTGACGGGGCGTCAGAGTATGGGCGTCCGGCGGAGGAAGGAAGTCCCGCGCACGTTCCACCGAGGAAGGGGTTCGTCATGCCGGAGGAGACCCGCAGCGAGACCTACGCGGAACTGGCCGCCCTCGGCCCGTACGGCGTCCGTCCGGGCCACGCCCTGATCACCCTGGTCGAACCGCACCAGGGCCACGAGTACGCCTACAACCGCTGGTACGAGGACGACCACTACTACGCGGGCGCGATGGCCATGCCCTGGATGTACGCGGGACGCCGCTGGGTGGCCACCCGCGACCTCCAGCTCCTGCGCTACCCCGAGAAGTCGGCGGTCGCCCAGCCGGTCACCGCGGGCTGCTACATCTCCACCTACTGGGTCACCGAGGGCCGCTACGACGACCACATGAAGTGGACCGTCGGCATCAACAAGCGGCTGAACCGCGACGGGCGCGTCTACCAGGACCGCACACACGTCTTCACGGCCTTCCAGGACCACGAGGCCACCGTCTACCGCGACGGCGCCGCGGGCCCCCGCGACTTCCACGCCCTCGACCACCCCTACGCGGGCCTCGTGGTCGAGGTCGTCGACGCCGAATCCGCCGGGCAGCGGGCGGAGCTGCTGGAGTGGCTGCGCTCCCGCCATCTGCCCCGGCGGCTGGCGGGCTCACCCGCGGCCCTCGTCACCGTCTTCCGGCCGACTCCGCTCCCGGGCGACCGGATGACCTATGTCAAGCAGGTCGAGGGCGTGGACACCCGGCTGACCCTGCTGTGGTTCCTTCAGGAGGACCCACGCGACTGCTGGGAGGCGCACTTCACGGGCCTGGACGAGGCCGTGGCCGAATCAGGTCTGGGCCGCGTGGAGCTGGTGGCACCGTTCATCCCCACGATCCCGGGAACGGACACCTACGTGGACCGGCTTCGCTGACGCGCACCTGCCCTCTCGGCCAGGACGGCGGGCCGGACGAGAGGGCTCTGCGGTGGAGCGTGTGAGGTTGTCCCG
Organism: Streptomyces sp. NPDC096324; assembly: GCF_044763015.1. Lineage (NCBI taxonomy): Bacteria > Bacillati > Actinomycetota > Actinomycetes > Kitasatosporales > Streptomycetaceae > Streptomyces > Streptomyces sp. NPDC096324. The sequence continues at coordinate 372,063 of NZ_JBIWFK010000007.1, forward strand.
GCCACAGGGGTCAGACGAGGCCGGACGCTCCGCGGCTCACCTCGGTGACGAAGGCGTTCCAGGCGTCCGCGGGAAAGGCGAGCGTGGGGCCGGCGATGACCTTGGAGTCCCGGACCGCCATGGCCGAGAGAACCGGGGACTTGACCTCGACGCAGGCGCCGTTGCCGGTGGAGTAGGAAGACTTGGTCCAGGTGTCGAGGGCGCCCTGCTGAATTGCCATGATCGCTCCAGAAAGCTGTCGTTCGTCGATGAGTTGCCGCCACGAAGCCGTCGGCGCGCTGTCACCGGACCGCGGATCCGTCAGGAGTCCAGCGGTCCGGATTGCGCCAACGTTGTTGCTCGATGGCGTGATCGACGCTACTCGCCAACATCGGCTGACGAAGCGACTATTCACTCGACTGGATGGCATATTCCATGGGGGTCTTCCGCATCCGGGCGGCGACAGTGTAGAGTCCGGCCGCTCATCGGCGGGGGCGCCCTCGGAGGCCGCCCCCGCGCCGATCAGCGCGCGTAGTCCTTCGCGAGGTCGGCGATGAACTGCCGTGACTGCTCCACGTTCAGGGCCTGGGCCCGCAGGTGCTCGTACATCACGCTGTACTTCTGGACGTCGTTCGCCTTCTCCAGGTACAGGTCGCTGGTCACGCCCTCGATGTAGACGACGCTGGAGTCGGCCGCGTCGGGGAACTCCAGGATCGCGTACTGGCCGTTCAGGCCCGGGTGCGCGCCCATGTCGAAGGGGATCACCTGGACGGTGACGTGCGGCAGTTGGGACTGCTCCACGAGGTATTCGAGCTGCTCGCGCATGAGCGAGCGGTTGCCGACGGCGCGGCGCAGGGCCGACTCGTCGAGGACGGTCCACAGGCGCAGCGGGTTGTCGGGGGCGGAGATTCGTTCCTGCCGCTTCATCCGCACCTGGACGCGCTTGTCGATGTCGGCCGGCGCGGTCTCCGGCAGGGCCCCCGCGATCAGGGCCTCGGCGTACTGCCGGGTCTGCAACAGGCCCGGGACGACCTGCGGGTCGTACACGCGCAGGCTCGCGGCGTCGGTCTCCAGACCGATGTAGACGCTGTACGGGATGTCGCCGAAGGAGTGCCACCAGCCCTGCTGGCGCGAGTCCTTGGCCATCTGCATCAGCGAGTCGACGATCCGGTGGTCCTCGACCTCGTAGACTCCGCACAGATCGCGGACGTCGCGCTGGCTGATACTGCGCCTGCCGTTCTCCAGCCGGCTGATCTTCGACTGGGACACCAGCAGGCGCTCGGCGACCTCTTCGGCCGTCATGCCCTTGAGTTCGCGGAGCCGCCGAAGCTCCTGGCCCAGCCGGCGCCGCCGGACGGTGGGATTCACACTTGACGCCACGGGACGTGCACCTCCGGCTGCGGGCCTGTACTTTGCGTATCTGCTGTTGAGCAGATTGCCACCAAGGTGCTTTCTACCGCTGGGAAACGGCGTATATGCGCCTGGTGGGCGCAAGTTCGCAGATTCGGCGTGTATACGCGTCCCCGCGCCATGGCCGGCAGCCCTGCCGAACTCCACTGACGGGACGGCGAGATCGCGCCTGACCCCGGAGGCGGGCTTCCCCTCGGATGCGGTCGCGCGGGGCGCTGGGACCGTGTCGTCGTCCGGACGTACGGTCCCAGCCACCCCGCGCGAGCCGGCGGCTCCCGAACCGGATCATGGGGACTGCGGTGCGGCGCTGGTGTCTTGCGGCGGTGCGGGCGGTGCGGGTGCTGTGTGCCGCCGATGGTGCCGGCGGTGCGGGACGCGGGCCGTCGTGGGCCCGCGGCTCAGTGCGCCACGGCGCGCGCCATCGAACCATGGCGCGGTTGCATCGGAACCCCGCGTGCGGGCTCCGGTGCGGACCTGACACCGGCGGTGGCCGGACGGCCGACCGGTGCCGGGTTGCGGCGAGGCTGTGCGGCCACACCGCTCTGAACGTCCATCACGGCGTGCGCCACGAGGCCGCCCATGGGGTCGTGCCTGATCAGATCCCGCAGCCGGGAGCGGGACGAGCGTCCCTCGTTCCCCGGATACAGGTGCTTGCCGAGACCGACCGCGTGGGCCAGCGCGGCGAGCGCCGCGGTCCGCGGGTCCGGCGGTACGCCGGTGCGGATCGCGTTGTCCAGCCGGGTTCGGATCTCCCGGCTGATCTCCGTGTCCGTCGCTTGGTAGCGAGTCGTCGGAAGGACCCCGCACATCTGGCCGGCCACGGCATGGACCATGCCGCACCTCTCCAGATGCGAGAGGTAGGTCTGGCGGAGCCCCAGGCGGGGTCCGCCGATCCAGTTGACCGCGCGTACGGGTGCTCCGCGTCGGCGAAGGAGTTCCAACGCACAGTCCAGTGTTGGATCTCCGGTCGGCCGTGGCACCACCACGGCGATACGATCCCCGTCTGGGGCTATCCGTCCGGCCAGCGCCAGCTCCACTAGCTGTGCTCCGGCCAGACCGAGGTCGAGCGACTGCGGCTGCGCGGTGGTACCCGTGGCCGGGTCCAACGCCAGCAGCAGAAGCTCCTCCGGAATTGTTCTGCGGCTCTTGCCCATCCATGCCTCCCCGCGTGGATGAATGACAGGGTGACCCCTCTCACATTGGTCTGTCGAGAGCACGTGACCGGAATATGAGGGAACCGGCAGGTATGTCGTTCTCGTCTACCGCAAGGGTCGAGCCCTGGCACAGGACACTGATACTTGGTTCGGGCAGCGGTGTCCGGGCGGCGGTTCAAGGGTTTGACGGTTCGTTTTCGGCGCGCGGAGGGCGCGCGCCGCATGGAGGAGGCATCGGTGGCGGGCGAGTCCCCCGACAGGTCGAAGCAGCACGAGTCGTCGGCGTCGTCGGCAGAAGCGACGCCGGTGAGCCCGGCGCCGGTTCCGAGTCCGGCGCGGGCGGGCGCGCCGGCGTCGACGTCGACCCAGAGCTCGGCTCCGGCCGACCCCCGGATGGCGATGGCCCGTGAGCGGGCCGCCACGGTACGGGTGGATCAGGCGACGGCCGTGTTCTCGACGAAGGCGCTCTCGGGTGAGACCGCCCGCACGGCGGACGCTCCCGTCACGACGGAGCCGGAACGGGTCTCCGACTCCGCCGACGGCGAAGCCGTGGACGGGGGCAAGAACGCCGAGGGCGACACCCGGCTGCGCGCGGCGGTGGCCGCGTGGGTCGCCGGAGGGGACGAGCCCGCCCCGGCGGACACGACCGGCTCCGGGGACGACGACGGCCCCGACGAGGCCACGGCCTCCGACGGTGACGGCGACGAGACGGACACGGACGGCGCGGTCGCGGACGCGGACCACGCGGAGCCGGCCGGCGATGCCGAGGGTGACGACGCCGAGGCGGAGCCCGCCGATGAGCCGGGCGAGCCCGTGGACCCCGCGAGGGCCGCGAACACGTCCGAGGCGTCCGAGGCGTCCGACGCGGCGTCCGGCACGGACGAGGAGGCCGCCGAACCCACCGCCGGCCCCGACCGTGACATCGACGGAGCCACCGACGAGGAGCCCGAGTCCGGCCGGAAGCCGGAAGCCGGGCCGGAAGCCGCCTCCGACGAGGCCTCCGCCGACGATGAGGACGAGCCCGCCTCCGCGTCCGCCGCCGAGGACGAGCCCGCCTCCGCGTCCGACGACGAGCGCGACGCCGAACCCGAGGACGAGCGCGACACCGCGCCCGAGGACCGGCACGACGACGGCGACGACGACTCCTCCGACGAGCCCTCGGACGCCCCGGCCGACGCGATCCCGGACACGGTGTCCGACGAGCCCTCGGACGCGGTGCCGGACACGAGCACGGACCCGGAGGCCGGCGAGGACGCGGACCCGGAGACCCGCGAGGACTCGTCGGACACGGTGTCCGACGAGCCCTCGGACGCGGTGCCGGACACGAGCACGGACCCGGAAACCGGCGAGGACGCGGACCCGGCGACCCGCGAGGACGCGGACCCGGCGACCCGCGAGGACTCGGACGCGGAGGCCGGCAAGGGGTCCGCCGCCGCGCCTCCCGTCGATCAGCCCACCGCCGTCTTCAAGACCCCCCGGCGCCCGGCCGTGGACCAGCCCACCACCATGCTCAAGCTGGGCGACGCCACCCCGAAGCCGGCCGACGGCAAGCCCGCCGCCGGGCCGACGGACGCCCCCGCGGACAAGCCCTCCGGCAAGCCCGCCGAGCAGCCTGTCGGCGAGCCCGGCGCCAAGCCCGCCGGCACCCCCGCACGCACCAGCAAGTTCGTCCCCCTCAACCGCCTCGACGACTTCCCGCCGCCGACGCGCCCGAAGCCCGCGCCCCAGCCCTCCGCGAAGCCGGAGCGGACCGCGAAGCCCGAGCGGACCGCCGCTCCGGCCTCCACCCCCAAGCCGGCCGACAGGCCCGCGGCGGCCACCGCGGCCATTCCGCAGGTCGGCCCCGAGCGCACCACCCAGCTCCCGCTTCCGCCGAAGCCCCCGCTGGACCTGCTCGCCGAGCTGACGAACACCCCGCCGCCGCCGCAGACCCCGGTCCGCACCCTCGTGCGGCGGGTCAAGATCTGGACGCCGCTGGTTCTGCTGCTCGTGGTGATCTTTGCAGTCGCGCAGGCCTTCCGCCCGCTGCCGGCCCCGACTCTCACGCTCAGCGCCGACAGCACGTACACCTTCGGCGGCGGCACCCTCGACCTGCCCTGGCCCGGTCAGGGACAGTCCGCGATCGAGGTGGACGGTGTGGGCGTCCTCGGCACCGACGGCAAGCAGACCCCCGCGCCCACGGCGAGCGTCGCCAAGATCATGACGGCGTACGTGATCCTTCAGGAGCACCCGCTGAAGGGGAACGAGGACGGCGAGAAGATCACCGTCGACCAGCAGGCCGAGGACGAGTCGAAGCTGCCGGACGAGTCGACGGCGGCGCTGTCGAAGGGTCAGCAGTTCACCGAGCGTCAGATGCTCCAGATGCTGATGATCCCCTCGGGTAACAACGTGGCGCGGCTGCTGGCCCGCTGGGACTCCGACAGCAAGAGCTTCGTCACCAAGATGAACGCTGCGGCCAAGGACCTCGGCATGACGAACACCACGTACACGGACCCGAGCGGTCTGCAGAAGACGACGGTCAGCACGGCCACCGACCAGATCAAGCTGGCCAAGCAGGTCATGAAGAACGACGTGTTCCGCAGCATCGTCGGGATGGCCAAGGCGGACATCCCGGGGCTGGCCAACACGATCTACAACAACAACGATCTGCTGGTCAAGCAGGTGGGCGTGATCGGTCTGAAGACCGGTTCGTCGACGCCCGCGGGCGGCAACCTGGTGTGGGCCGCGACCAAGGTGGTCGACGGCAAGACCCAGACGATCTACGGCGCGGTCATGAACCAGAACGCCGGTACCGGCAAGGTCTGGGACAGCCTCCAGCTCGCGCTCGCCAACAGCCAGAAGCTGATCGACAAGGTTCAGCAGAGCCTGGTCACCGCCACGGTGGTGAAGAAGGGCCAGGTCGTCGGCTACGTGGACGACCAGCTCGGCGGCCGGACCCCGGTCGTCGCCACCAAGAACATGACCGCGATCGGCTGGCCCGGCCTGAAGACGAAGCTGAGCATCGGCCAGGGCAAGTCGGCCGTCCCGCACACCGGCAAGGCCGGCACGGTCGTCGGCGAGCTGAGGGTCGGCGACGGTTCCAGCGAGGCCGTACGGATCCCCGTCGCGCTCCAGTCGGACCTGGCCGAGCCCGGCTTCGGCGCGAAGGTGACCCGGGTCGGCTGAGCCGACACGCGCACCGATGGCGTACGCGCGCACGCATCGGTGACGTACGGCGGGGAGCGGTACCCGCACCGCACTCCGTCGGACGGCGCCCCACTCGGGGGCTGTCCGGCGGAGTGCGTGCTAGCGTCGCGCTCATCGGGGCTGCTCGCGAGCCGCGGGTCCCGGCCCAGTACGGACCAACGGGACAGCGGGAGAACCTTGCAGTGGCGACAGCGGAGCCGACACACGCCGACGACGCCGACGCGGGCCACGGAACGGGCCCGCGAATACCGCGCGTCGGCATCCAGGAAGCGGTCCGGGACGTAGTCACGGACGCGGGCGCGAACGCGCGCCCGGCCGCGGACACGGGCGCGGACACGAGCCCAGGTACGGACAGGAACGCGGACTCGGCCGCGGCAACGGGCGGTGGCGCCGCCAAGAAGCCGGACGGGAAGCCCACCGGGTCCGAGTCCACCGGGTCCGAAGCCACCGAGTCCGAAGCCACCGAGTCCGAGCCCACCGGAGATCTCGCCGACTCCGAGCCCGCCGTGACCGAGCCGGTCGCGTCGGCCGGCTTCGCGCCGCTCGGCCTTCTCCACCGTTACCCCGTCCTCGTCCTCACCGCCTTCGCCGGCGTGCTCCACATCGTGTGGTTCTTCACGTTCGCGAACAGTGGCGGTGACCTCGCGGCGCAGGACGCGTGGGCGGAGTTCGTCGGTCGGCACCCGGACTCGGCGTACAACCTCGCCTGGTACGGCGGGATGCACCCGGTCTCGTACAGCGTGGTGTCGCCGTATCTGATGTCGGTGCTCGGCGTCCGTACGACGATGATGATCGCCGGAACGCTCTCGGCCGGCCTGCTGACGCTGATCCTCGTGCGCAGCCGGGTCGTCCGGAACCCGATCGCGACCTCGTTCGCGGGCATCTTCGCGCTGGTCTGCAACGCGATCTCCGGCCGGGTGACGTACGGCCTCGGCACGGCGTTCTCGCTCGCCGCGGTCGCCGTCGTCTTCTGCTGGCCCCACCGCTGGCGCTACAAGCGCTGGGCGAAGGCCCTGTGCGCGGCGCCGCTTGCCGCGCTCGCGACGGCCGCCTCACCGGTCGCGGGACTGTTCGTGGGCCTGCTGGCCGCGGCCATGTTCCTCCAGAGGCGCCGCCCCGGTGCCTACGCCCTCGGTATCGCCCCGACGGTCGTGGTCGGGCTCTCGGCCCTGCTGTTCCCCTTCTCCGGCACCCAGCCGATGACGTTCTTCTCGGTCATCCTGCCGTTCGCTTCCGCCGCCGCCGTCTACTACGTGGTGCCCAAGGAGTGGACGACGGTACGGATCACGGCGGCGGTGTACGGCCTCGCGGTGCTCCTCGTCTGGCTGATCAGCTCCCAGATCGGCTCGAACATCACGCGCCTGTCGATGCTGTTCGCGGGAGTCGCCCTGGTCGCCGCGCTGCCCTTCACCGTGCCGAAGTCGCGGAAGTGGTACACCACCGTCATCGCCCTCAGCGTGTTCACCGGCTGGATCGGCTTCAAGACGGTCGACGACATCGTGCACACGACCCCGGCGGCGTCCTGGGCGCGCGAGCTGGCCCCGCTCGTCAACCAGCTCCAGCTCGTGGACGCCGAGAAGGGCCGTGTCGAGGTGGTCCCGGCCCGCTCGCACCGCGAGGCCTCCGCCCTCGCCCCCTACGTGAACCTGGCCCGCGGCTGGAACCGGCAGGCCGACATGGAGCGCAACCCCCTCTTCTACGACGACACGCTCAACTCCGCGAACTACCACGAGTGGCTCCAGCGCTGGGCCATCCACTACGTCGTGCTGCCCAAGGGCGAACCGGACGGCGACGGCGGCCAGCGCGAGCGGGAGCTCGTCCAGCGGGGCATGCCCTATCTGAAGCAGATCTGGGGCGACGCCAACTGGCAGCTCTTCACCGTCACCGACCCCACCCCGCTCGCCGAGCCGCACGCCGTCGTCGACCTGGCCGAGCAGGGCGAGATGACCATCGAGGTGACGAAGGCGGGCCGCGTCCTCATCCGCATCCCGTACTCGCCGTGGCTGAGCATCGTCGACGCGGACGGCAAGAGCCTGAAGGCGCCCCAGGAGACGCGGGCGTCGAAGCGCCGCACGGACGGCACCCCGAAGACGTACGAGAACCTCAACGGCTGTCTGACGCCGATGGAGGAGACGGCGGCGGGCGACACGTGGACGGAGCTGCTCGCCCCGAAGCCGGGCACCTACCGGCTCGCGGCGCCGTACCAGCTTCCTCGCGGGACACCGTGCCCGGAGGAACTGCGCTGACCCCTCCGCGACCGGGCCGGGGCCCGTCCGGCCCCGAACCGCCGGACAGGCCCTAGAACCGTTCGAACGGCCCGCAGTACGACAGGCCGGCCTCCTCCGGCCGTCCGTCGCGGAAGAAGCGGACGAGCAGATCGCAGAAGTCCTGGGGCCGCTGGAGATGGGCCAGATGGCCGCACTCCGCGATCGTGGTGAACGACGCGCCCGGCAGGTCCGCCGCCACCGAGCGGACCATGTCGGGGGTGGTCAGCGTGTCGTGCTCGCCGGTGAAGACGAGGTACGGGACGGCGGGCACGGGCGCCCGCCGGTACCACTCGTGGGCCAGCAGCCGCCGGTTCCGCTCGACCGTCACGGCGACATCGCGCGGGGTCTGCGCCGCGAACTGCTGGTACATCAGCCGGGCCAGCGCGGCGTGCTTGCGTACGGTGCGGTTGCCGGGCGGCGGGACGAAGCACCGTACGAACTCCTCGGCGGTCTCCTGGACGCGCCCCTGCTCCAGGAGCCGGACCCAGCCCACGAGCGCCTCGGCGAACCAGTCCGGAACGTGGTCCGACATCCCCTGCACCGCGATCCGGCGCAGCAGTTCCGGATACCGCTGGGCGAGCCGGAGTCCGACCGCCCCGCCGTAGCACCCCGCGTACAGGTTGACCGGACCGAGCCCGAGCCCGCGCAGCATGTGGCCCGCGCACTCGGCCAGGAAGTCGATCCCGTGCTCGGCGGGCAGGAAGTCCGCGTCGCCGAATCCGGGCAGATCCACGGTGACGAGGGTCCCGAGCTCACCGAGCCACCGCTCGTGGCGCACCCACGAGTACCGCGTCTGATCCGACCCGCCGAGCACGAGCAGCGGCTCCGTGACGGGGGAGCCGTGCCGGGCGACCCGCGCGGTGTACCCGTAGCCCTCCCACGAGAACCGGTACTCCGCCACTTCCGTGGACGTCTCGCCTCCCTGCGCGGGGGCGGGAACAGGGACCGAGGAAGCGACAGAAGGCACAGCGAACTCCCGGGAGGGGACGAGACCACCGAAACTCCCCACTCGTACATGGCTCCCGCGTGCCGTGCCCGCAATGTCACACGAAGGTGGGCGCTGCACCGCGTGCAGGTGGACGTGGCGCGGCCGCCGCGCGGCGCCACGCCACCCCGGCACGTCCCGTCAGGTCATTTCACCGGGAACGCCACATCGCAGACCGGGTCCTGCGGTCCCGCCGCGTCCCAGTCGGCGAAGTAGATCTCCCGGCAGGGGCCGTCGACGGTCAGCCCGCGCTCGCCGACCCAGCTCTCGACCGCCTCGAAGGTGGCCAGGATCTGCGGGTGGGCGACCTGCGCCTTGCTGATGCGGACGAACGCGACGCGGCGGGCCGGTTCGACCCGCACCCCGGCCCCGGTGGCCCGTCCCTGCTTCTCGGCCCAGGCCCGTGCGGCGGCCTCGTCGGCGACCGGCACGCACGTCTCGGCCGGGCCGTCGCTCTCCACGCTCACCTCCGCGTGGTACACGACGAACGGAGGCCCGGTGACGCCCCCGGCCTCCCGGGCGCCCTCCTCCAGCCGCCCCAGCGAGCCGGGGATCCACACCGGCAGCTCGGGCGCCAGGACGTGCCGCTTCTCGGTCAGCACGACCTGCTCGGGCACCTCACTGGTCTCGACGACGAACTTCTCGTACATCTCGGAACTCCTCCCGGAAAGACGTCCACGGAGGTAGTCGGCGAGCGCCCGCTGCGAGGCGAACCGGACCTCGGCACCGTCCCAGTACGCGGCGAGCAGCTCGGCGGCTTCCGTGCCGCGCGCCTCCACCACGTCCGCGATCCGCGCCAGCGGCATGTCGAGCTGGCGCAGCAGCGCGACGAGCCGGGCCCGTTCGGTCTGCCCGGCCCGGTAGTAGCGGTAGCCGCTGACCTCGTCGACGTACGCCGGGGCCAGCAGGCCCAGCCGGTCGTACAGCCGCAGAGCCTTCGCCGAGAGCCGCGCCCGCGAGGCGAACGCGCCGATGGTGAGCAGGTCCTTGTCCACCCTGTCATCCTCCGTCACCGGGCGCCTTCCGCCCGGTGACAGGGACGCTCTCCCTTGCCCCAGGGGCAAGGTCAACCGCGGGGGAGGGTTCAGCCGATGGCCTTCTCGACGGCGGAGACCAGCTCGGCCGCCTCCGGCTCGGTCTGCGGCGAGAAGCGGCCGACGACCGTGCCGTCGCGCCCGATCAGGAACTTCTCGAAGTTCCAGCGGATGTCGCCGGAGTGCCCCTCGGCGTCGGCGGTGCCCACCAGACGCTCGTACAGCGCGTGCCGCGCGTCACCGTTCACCTCGACCTTCTCGGTCAGCGGGAAGGTCACGCCGTAGGTCGCGGAGCAGAACTCGGCGATCTCCTCGGAGGTGCCGGGCTCCTGGCCGAGGAACTGGTTGCAGGGCACGCCGAGGACGGTGAAGTCCTGGCCGGCGTAGCGCTCGTGCAGCCGCTCCAGACCGGCGTACTGCGGGGTCAGCCCGCACTTGGAGGCCACGTTCACGATGAGGACGGCCTTGCCCGCGTACTGGGACAGGTCGGCGGAGCCGCCCTGGAGGGCGCCGATCTCGATGTCGAGCACGGAGGTACCGGTGTTGTCAGTAGTCATAAGCGGATGCTAACTCCGGTAGGTGACGGTCCGGCCGGTCCCGCCGCTCCGCTCCCCGGGCCCGCCCGGCAATTCCCCTCTGCCGGACAGGTCCTGGCGCTGCGCTGTGACGAGCACCTCACCGGCGGCCGTGCGCGAGTACAGCACCGACCGTCCCGCCCGCCGCCGCCGCACGAGCCGCGCGTCCAGCAGCACCCGCAGATGGCGGCCGACCGACCCCAGCCCCTGCCCGGTCACGGCGACGAGCTGGCTGGTGGACAGGGGGGAGTCGAGGCGGACCAGGACACCGGCCCGGGCCGTCCCGAGCAGCGCCCCCAGACTCTCCGGCACCACCGCGGCACCCACGTCGGTCAGCGCCCCCGTGCACGGGTAGACCAGCGCGTAGCGGTCCCGCCCCTCCCAGCAGACCCAGCCGGCCTTCGGCGTGACGGGGACGAAGACGAGCTGGGCGCCGGAGATCTCGCGCGGCGGGTACTCGTGGAGGTTGACCTGGAGCCTGTTGCCGCCGAGCCAGCGCGTCCCGGGCCGCAGCCCGTCCAGCGCCGCCGCCCAGCCCCCCTGGCCGAGACGCGCCGTCCGCGCCACCACATCGGCCTCCAGGACGCGCCGCCGCCGTTCCCAGTCGGGGCGTACGGACTCCTCCCACACGGCGGTGAGCAGGGCGGCGGCCCGCTCGGGCAGATCGTCACGGTCCGCGAGGGCGGCGGGCAGCGGGCCGCCCACCGAGCGCACCAGATGGCCGCGTGCGTCGCGGGGCGAGACGTCCCGCACCCGGGCGACCTCGGTCTCGAAGGTCTCGTCGCCGTACGGGGTCGGGGTGAGGAAGTCGGCGATCCACGCCTGCCCGAGCCCGCAGCGCACGAGCAGCGCGGTGACGGGGTCGGCGGCCAGCCGCCCGCGGTACGCAGGCAGATGGGCGTCCAGCCAGGCGCGTTCACCGGGGTGGGTCGCCGCCCCCGAGTGCAGCAGCTTCAGGGCGGCGAACGTCTCGGCGAGCGGCGACAGCACGAAGCGGCTCCCGGCGAGGGTGTCGGCGTTCACCTGCCACCAGCCCATGCCGGTCTCCTCCCCGCTCCTGACGTTTCGCGCCCGCGCGAAAGAATATCGACCGTCCGGGCGTCCCCGCAGACTCCGCGCATGCGCAGCTACTCCGAGCTCTTCCGCACGCGGGAGTTCACCCCGCTCTTCCTGTCCTCCTGTTTCCGGACCGCCGCCTCGACGGTGAGCGGTCTGGCCCTCGGCACCCTCGTGTACCGGGCCACCGGCTCGCCGCTGCTCAGCGCGCTGAGCATGTTCGGGCCCTCGCTCGCCCAGATGGTCGGCGCTGCCACCCTGCTCTCGGCCGCCGACCGGCTGCCGCCGCGCGCGACCGTGGCGGGCATCGCGCTCCTCTTCGGGCTCGGCACGGCGGCGATGGCCGTCCCCGGTCTGCCGATCTGGACGATCTTCGCCCTCCTCCTGCTCCTCGGTCTGATCCAGTCCTTCGGCGGCGGGGTCCTGTGGGGCCTGCTGACCGAGATCCTCGCCAAGGAGGGCTATCTGCTGGGGCGTTCGGTGTTCAACATGATGAGCGGGATCGCCCAGATCACCGGATACGCGACCGGTGGCGTCCTGGTGGCCCTGCTGTCCCCGCGCGTCACGCTCCTCCTGGCAGCCGGGCTGTATCTGACGGCGGCCCTGACCGCCCGGCTCGGCCTGACACCCCGGGCGCCGCGCGCCCTGGGCCGCCCGTCCGTCGCCCGGACCTGGAGCACGAACGCCCGCCTCTTCTCCTCACCGGAGCGCCGCACCCTCTATCTCCTGCTCTGGGTGCCGAACGGCCTGGTCGGCGGCTGCGAATCGCTGTACGTGTCGTACGCGCCGAGCCGGGCCGGCGCGCTGTTCGCCTTCGCGGCCCTCGGCATGTTCATCGGGGACGTGACGACCGGACGGCTGCTGCCGCCCCGCGTCCGCGCCCGCCTCGGCATACCGTTCCTGCTGCTCCTCGCGACGCCCTACCTCTTCTTCGTGCTGCGCCCGGGCGTGGCCGTGGCGGCCGCCCTCGCCGCCCTCGCCTCGATCGGCTTCGGGTCGAGCCTGATCCAGCAGGAACGCCTGGTGGCGCTCATCCCCGACGAGCTCAGCGGCCACGCCCTCGGGCTCCACACCGCGGGCATGCTCACCCTGCAGGGCGTGAGCGCGGCACTGGCGGGCGGGATCGCCCAACTCGCCTCGCCCGCGACGGCGATGACGGTGATGGCCGCCGCGTCGATCGCCGTGACGCTGGCCCTGGCCCCCGCGCTGCTCCGCCACCGCGCCGCGCCTCCGGAGGGCCGACGCCCGGAGCCGTCCGGACCAGGGGTGCGGCAATCCGAGGCGAACTCTCCCTGAACCGGCAGAGGTTGTACGGCGGCGGTGACAACTCCCCATGTGTGGCCGGTGCCGAACGGGATGCCTGGGCACGGACGTCCGGGCGCGCGGAGCTTCCAGGACTGAGAGATCCGCCGGGAACCACGACGTCGCCGGAGCGGGGGAGTCGGGACGAGCGTACGGGCGTGTCCGCGGGCGCCGGTGTGCCTCCGCACGCTCTGCCCGGCGCGGCCCGCCGGATGGAACGATCCCGGTGCCCGGTCCCGGCGGGGGGAACGCCTTTGGCCGCCGTGGAGGTGTGAGCGGCGGCGGACGGGTGTCTGCTGATACCGGGAAACGGTGTGACCACTACGAGCAGCAAGGGGCCGGACATGGCAATCGTGATGTCGATGCACTGGGCGGAAGCCACGCCGGAGCAGTACGACACCGTGCGGGACGCGGTGCAGTGGGAGGAGATCCCGGGGGCCGGCGGTCAGATGCACGTGGCCTGGTTCGACGCGCGGGGGCTGCACGTCACCGACGTCTGGGAGTCCCAGGCGGCGTTCGAGGCCTTCTTCGCCGAACGCCTCGCCCCCGCGATCCAGAAGGCCGGCATGACCGGCGCCCCCGACACCTCCTTCAACCCCCTCCACCGCCGCTTCATCGCCCCCGGCGTCACCGGCGCCGCCTGATCCGGACGACCGGCTCGAAGGCCCCGGCCATGACCGGCCGGGGCCTTCGCGATCGCGAAATTCTGATACAGCGGCGTGACGGCCCGGTCTACCGGTAGAGCCGTACACCGCCGTTCGAGCCCAGGGCGTTGAGCTCCAGCACGCCGCCGTCCGCCGTGACGTACACCGTGCCCGAGGTGAAGTTCCACTTGCCGGTGCCCTTCGGCAGGCCCGCGACCGGGGTGCTGCGACCGGTGCGCGGGTCGATGCTCACGAGCTGCGGGGGGCCGGACGTGGTGACGGCGTACGCCTTGCCGTCCGTCCCGGACGCGGGGATCGCGAGCGCGGCGGAGCGGTACGTCCACAGCTTGGCGCCGGTCCTCGTGTCGAAGCCGTCGATCACCGGGTGGCCGGCGGCCAGGGCAGGGGTGACCAGGACCTTGCCGTAGAGCCGGGCGGAGTGGTCGGCGCCGGTGTCGTTGCCGGAGGTGAGTTCGTCGTTGCCGACGGCCAGCTTGCGGCCGTTCCCGGCGGTGTCGAAGACCCGTACGGCGTCCTGGCGCGCCGTGTGGACGGAGGCGATCAGCGGCGAGCCGGACAGGACGTGCGTCACGTCCGAGTGGGCCTTCTCGGGCTTCCTCCAGATCACCTTCCCCGTCTTCCCGTCGTACGCGGTGAGGGTGAACCGGGTCTTCTTGTCGAGGCAGAAGTCGTCCACCAGCACGGTGCCGTCGGTGCCCCAGTCGTAGGCGTTGCAGTAGTGACCGCGGGCCTTGTAGCCCCAGACGCGGCTGCCGGTGCGGACGTCCACACCGCCGAGGAAGTTCTCGCTGACGATGGTGGCGACATCGCCCTGCAGATAGGTCGCGGCGGTCGCCGGACTGCGGTGCTTGGCGCCGGTCAGCGGCATGGACCAGAGGATCTTGCCCGTGGACGCCTTGACACCGGCCAGCCAGGTGCAGGTGCTGCCGTCCGTGCCGAAGGCGACCGTGCCGATGCCCTGGGCGTTGAGCGTCGGCGACATCGCGCAGGGGACGGTGCCGCGCTCGGCCGCGCCGGCGGAGGGCGTGGCGCGCCACACCTGCTTGCCGTCCGTGAGGTCGTACGCCCGCAGTCCGCCCCGGCTGCCCGCCCGGACGAGCAGCTTGTCGGTGAGCCAGCTGCCGATCAGCGCGTCGTCGGCGGCGGGCGCCGGCGTCTGCCACGCCCGCGTCAGGTTCTCCGAGGCGACGGCGGCGGCCTCCTCCTGCTTGAACAGGACGGCGGCGGTCCCCCCGGCGGCGAGGAGGGCGAGGGTGAGCACGATCCTGCCCACCCGCCGGGGCTTCCCGGCCCGCTTGCCGTCCGCGCCCGAGTCCGGCCGCGGCTCCGAGGCGGGGGGCTCGGAGACCCGCAGCGCCATGGTGCCGTCCCACCGGGTACCGGAGGAGCTGTCGTCGTACGGCTCGGCGGGCGACCGGCCGTCCCACGGCACGGCCGGCTCCGTCCGCTGCTGTTCCCGGTGCGGCTGCCGTGCCTGGTGGGACTGCTGCTCCCGGTGAGGCTGCTGTTGCGGGTACGACTGCTGCGCCCGGTACGACCGCTGTCCCTGGTGGGGCCGCTGTTCCGGGTACGACTGCTGTGTCCCGTAGGACCGCTGCTCCTGGTACGACGACTGCTGCTCCGGGTACGCGGACTGCCGTTCCGGGTACGACTGCTCCTCCGGGTATGCCGACCGCTGTTCCGGGTACGCCGCTTGCTGTTCCGGGTACGACCGCTGTGCCCGGTACGACCGCTCTTCCCGGTACGGCTGCTCTTCCCGGTACGGCTGCTCTTCCCGGTACGGCTGTGATTCGGCGGACGCCCTGCGGGGCCGGAAGGCCCAGCCCTCGTCCTCCGGCGAAGCCCCCTGCCCCGGCGACGAATCCGTCGTCATCTCCGTGCTCTCCCCTGGTCGGGCATCCGCATGCGCCTGCCGCAGTGATGCGCCACGATAAAGATCGTTTCTTCGAGGGCTCGCGCCCGACTTCCCCCGGCTGTCCGTGGATCAGCCCTTGGTGAACGAATGACCGAAGCCGGCCCGCGCCCTCTCCACCTGGAACGCGGCCCGCGCACCCACCGAGGTGCTGATCCGCCAGTCCATGAGCTGCTTGCCGCCCGGCCAGTCCTTGCGCTGGTCGTACCAGACGAGCCCGATGACGCCGGCCTTCGCGGCACCCTGGAACAGGTCGCGGATGTCCGACTCCTTGCGGCTGCTCTCCGCCACCCCGGTCTCCGCGATCAGTACCGGTTTGCCGGAGAAGCCCGAGATCTGACGCATGGTGGGCGTGAAGAGGCTGGAGAAGGCGACGCCGTCGATCGGCCCGTAGTAGCCGATGAGACCGACCCAGTCGACGTAGGCGTCGCCCGGGTAGTACGGGCGCAGTTTGGCGGTGGTGCCCGAGTCGACCACGTGCGGGGTCCACACCCAGATCACATTGGTGACGCCCCGGTCGGCGAACAGGTCGTGCAGGTGCTTCCAGGCCGCGACGAAGTCGGCGGGCTTGGTCTCCTTGGGGCCCCAGGAGTTCCAGGGGCCGTTCATCTCGCCGGCGAAGGACAGGGCCAGCGGGCCGTCGTAGGCGGCGACCTGGCCCGCCAGCCGGCGGATGTAGGCGTCGTCCTGGCCCTGGGCGATGTCGGCGAGCGAGGTGTCGGAGGGCACCAGCGCCATCATGGGCAACTGGCCGTGCTGCCACAGGAAGGCGTTGCCCTCCGTGTCGAAGTCGTCGCCCCAGGAGCTGTAGTACTCGCGGATGTCGGGGGCCCGCCCGGCCTCCTCGGCGAAGGTGTCGACGATGTCGTACTGCCAGGGCGTCTTGTCGTCGACGACGCCCAGCGCGCGGCCGGACGGCTCGATCAGCGACGAGACGTCGAAGCGCGCGCCCGGGGCGGAGGCCGTACCCGGCTTGGCGTCGCCCCCGCCGCCCGCGCCTGCGCAGGCGTCCACCAGGAACGAGAGCGCGACCACGACGATCACCGCGGCCGTCAGACGGCGGCCGCGGCGGCTGCGAGGTATGGCCATGCGGGAAGGTCCGATCAGGCGGTGGGCAGGCGACGGAGCGAACTCTACGAGACTTGCCGACGACACACCGAACTCTACGAGACCCGCGTGACCTTCATCGAATCTTCATAATAATCTTGGTACGGAAACAGGAGCGGGTCGAATAATCTCTCTTTCCTCGCACATGGATCACTTTTCCGCACTACTCACCGCCAGTTCGGCACCGCCGGACCGGCGGTCGTCATGCCACGCACGAAGGAAGGCCCGGAGCTGTCGATGACCAGTACCTCCACGGAGGTCGAGCCGGCTCCTGTCTTCGTCGACCAGACCGGTCAGCGCGGCCGCCGTCTGCGCGGTCTCGGCTGGCTGGTGGGCATCCTCTGCGCCGGGTGCGTCGTGGCGATGATCTCCGGCCTCGTCGGAACCCAGTCGCAGGCGCCCGCCCTGACCATCCCGGGCACGGCGAACACCACGCCGCCCAGCCAGTACCTGAACGCGCCGCTGCCCGCGGCTCCCGGCGTCGAGCCCGGAACGAGCACCACCGCCACAGCGACCGAGGTCACCGCCACCCCCACGGTGACCACGCCCGACGCCACCGCGTCGGCCACCGCGACGGCGGACACGGGTACGGCGGACGCCGGTACGACGGCGTCGAGCCCGGTGACCGACCCCACACGGTCGAGCTCCGTGAACGGCCCCGGGCAAGCCGGCACACCCGACACCACCGCGTCGGTCGCCGCGACGACGACGGCCGGTACGGCGGCGTCGGACTCCGTTCCCGACACCGCGCAGTAGCCAGAAGCCAACACACCCGACACCACCGCGTCGGTCGTCGCGACGACGACGGCCTGTACGACGGCGTCGGACTCCGTGCCCGACACCGCGCAGCAGCCAGACGCGAACGACCAGGAAGTCCATGTCCCGCTCCCGTCACCAACGCCCCCGGCAGTCCATAGCGCGCCCGCGCCGACTCGCCGCGCCTCCCCTGCGCTTCTTCCTGCCGGTGACCGTGCTGGCGACCCTGCTGGCACTGATGGTGCTGCGGGGCATGGCGAACAACGAGGTCTTCCACGACGAGAAGATCGCCACCTCGGTGGACAAGGCCACCGTCCCGACCAGCGTGCTGGAGGGCGGCCCGATCGTCGACGCGCGCGGCGACAAGAAGAACAAGCCGGTCAACTACTCGATCCCGGACAAGACGGTCGTCCTCAGCTTCGACGACGGACCGTCCGCCCAGTGGACGCCGAAGATCCTCAAGGTGCTGAAGAAGGAGAACATCAGCGCCGACTTCTTCGTCACCGGCTCGATGGTCACCCGCAACCCGTCGCTGATCCGCCAGATCGTGGCCGGCGGCCACGAGATCGGACTGCACACCTTCACCCACCCCGACCTCGCGCTGCACTCCGGCACCCGGCTCACCTGGGAGCTGGGCGAGACCCAGCTCGCGCTGGCCGGTGTCGCCGGCATCCACACCAGCCTGTTCCGCCCGCCCTACTCCTCCACCGTGGACGCGCTGGACGACTGGTCGTGGCCGGTGACCAAGCAGGCCGGGTCCGAGGGGTATCTGACCGCCTTCATCGACAAGGACACCGACGACTGGAAACGCCCCGGCGTCGACGCCATCGTCAAGTCCGCCATGCCCGACCTCCCCGGCCAGGGCGAGATGATCCTGCTGCACGACGCGGGCGGCAACCGGTCCCAGACGCTGGACGCGCTGCCGGTCATCATCGAGAAGCTGAAGGCCAGGGGCTACACCTTCAAGACCATCGGCGAGGCGCTCGGCACCGGCTCCGCCAACACCGAGGTCTCCAGCTACAACCTGTGGCTCGGCAAGGCGTTCCTGTGGTGCACCACCTTCTCGGTGCACCTGCTGCCGTGGCTCGTCGGCCTCCTCGCGGTCGTCGGTGTCCTCGTCATGCTGCGGTTCGCGCTCATGCTGGTGCTCTCCGCCGTCCACGTGCGGCGCACCCGGAAGAAGGGCTTCTCCTGGGGCGACCCGGTCACCGAACCGGTCACCGTGGTGGTGCCCGCGTACAACGAGCAGGAGTGCATCACCAACACCCTGCTGTCCCTGACCAGAAGCGACTACCCGATCGAAGTGATCGTGGTCGACGACGGATCCAGCGACGACACCTCCGCCATCGTGGAGGAGCTCGACCTGCCGATGGTCCGGCTGATCCGGCAGCCGAACAGCGGCAAGCCGGCCGCGCTCAACACCGGTGTGGCCGCCGCCTCGTACGACCTGATCGTGATGATGGACGGCGACACGGTCTTCGAGCCGTCCACCGTCCGCGAGCTCGTCCAGCCCTTCGCCGACCCGCGCGTCGGCGCCGTGGCCGGCAACGCCAAGGTCGGCAACCGCGACACGCTCATCGGGGCCTGGCAGCACATCGAGTACGTGATGGGCTTCAACCTCGACCGCCGGATGTACGACGTGCTCAACTGCATGCCGACCATTCCCGGCGCCGTGGGCGGCTTCCGCCGTTCGGCGCTGGAGGAGGCGGGCGGCATGAGCGACGACACGCTCGCCGAGGACACCGACGTGACGATGGCCCTGCACCGGGCCGGCTGGAGGGTCGTCTACGCCGAGGACGCCCGGGCCTGGACCGAGGCGCCCGTCAGCATGAAGCAGTTGTGGTCGCAGCGGTACCGCTGGAGCTACGGCACCATGCAGGCGATGTGGAAGCACCGGCACTCGGTGCTGGAGCGCGGCGCGGCCGGCCACTTCGGCCGCGTGGGCCTGCCGTTCGTCGCCCTGTTCATGGTGATCACACCGCTGCTCGCGCCCGCCATCGACATCGGCATGATCTACGGCGTGGTCTTCGTCGACGCGTACAGGACCCTGGCCGCCTGGTTCGCCGTGATGGCCCTTCAGGCCGTCTGCGCCTGGTGGTCCTTCCACCTGGACAAGGAGAAGGCGTGGCATCTGATCACGCTGCCGGCCCAGCAGGTGGTCTACCGGGTGCTCATGTACATGGTGCTGCTGCAGTCCGCCATCACCGCGCTGACCGGGGGCCGGCTGCGCTGGCAGAAGCTGCGGCGCACCGGCGAGGTCGGACTTGATGTCACAACGGGGGCGAGCTCTTCATGAACACCGCGGAACCAGGTGCCTTCGGCATCCAGGAGTCCTACGACACCGTCGCCCTGCGGGTGGACCCCGCCGGGATTCCCACGCAGCGCGGCCCGGGGCCCGAGGAGACCGCCCCGGCGCCGGCGCGGAAGCCCGGCCGTGACCGCTACCTCGACCTGCTGCGGGCGCTCGCCCTGGTCCGCGTGGTGATCTACCACAACTTCAGCTGGACCTGGCTGCCGATCGTCTTCCCCTCCATGGGCGTCATGTTCGCGCTGGCCGGGTCGCTGATGGCGCGCTCCCTCAACCGGCCCGCGCTGAGCGTGATCCGCGGCCGGCTGCGCCGTCTGCTGCCGCCGATGTGGCTGTTCGGCGCGGTCGTGGTGCCGCTGATGCTCCTGGAAGGCTGGCGCCCCGACCTCCACCACCCCAACTGGTGGTGGGGCGACCTCGCCTACTGGATCCTGCCGTTCAGCGAGCCGCCGTTCGGGGCCTCGCTGGACACCTTCGGCGGACACCTGCCGGCGTCCTGGGCCGAACAGATCTGTGTGCCGCTGTGGTACCTGCGCGCCTACCTCTGGTACGTCCTGCTGTCGCCGCTCCTGCTCAAGGCGATGCGCAAGCTGCCCTGGGTCACCCTGCTCGTGCCGCTGGCGCTCGCGTTCGTCATCAACTCCGGCCTGATCGACCAGTCCGGCCGGCTGATGGAAGCCGCCACCGACTTCACCACCTTCGGCTCCTGCTGGCTGCTCGGCATGGCCCACCAGGAGGGGCTGCTCCGCAAGATCCCGCAGTACGTCGTGCCGTCCATCGCACCGCTGGTGCTCATGTTCGGTTTCTGGTGGCTGATGCGGGCGCCGGTGGACGACCCCCGGCTCGGGCACGACCTGGAAGCGGTGCCGGTCGCCCAGGCGATCTGGTCGTTCGGCGCGGTGATGCTGCTGCTCCACCTGAGCCCGTCCTGGGAACAGTGGCCCAAGCCGCTGGAGCGGTTCAACGGCGTGATCACCCTGCTCAACTCCCGCGCGGTCACGGTCTACCTCTGGCACTCCTTCGTGCTGGTCATCACCGAACCGCTGATCGACCCGCTGTGGAGCAACCCCTTCCTCTACGACCACGCGCAGTGGCTGCTGTCGAGCAAATGGACCCCGCTGATCACAGCCGTCCCGCTGATCTGCCTGGCGATCCTGCTCTTCGGCTGGATAGAGGACGTCGCCGCCAAACGCCGCCCACGCCTGTTCCCCTACCCCGGCCGCTCCAAGGGCCGCCGCCGCGTGCAATAGAAACCGACGGCGAACTGTCGACGAGGCCACCCTCGCCCAGGGGCGGACGCCGACACCTCCGTTCTCCGCCAGACCCCTCGAGAAGTGGAACCCCCCGCCTTTTCTTTGCCGCTGATGTCAGTCGCCTGCGATGTACGTGACACGAGCTCTTGCTACTGGTGCAAGCGTCCCGGCGCCCCTCGGAGGTGCTGTGAGGCTGCCGGCCCAATGGCGCCTACTCGCGCGGAGACCGGAAGGAGCCTGAACTGTGTCTTGCTCACTGTGGACGGAACAGGTGAGCATTCGGGGGTGAGACCCGAGGTTCAGCTTTTTGTCGCAGACGGACCTCTTCCTGGCTGGGATGGCAGCGAAGAGGAGATCGACAGGCGGTGGCAACAACTGGAGGAGATCCCCCGGCCCGTCACGGCCGAGGAGGCGGCGGCGTTGGCTGCCTGCTTCGGCCCGGACGACTGCTACGGCGTCGCCTGGACTCTCCTCCATCTCATCGAGACAGGGCCCAGACCGGTACCTGCCGTTTCCAAACCCGGTCCGGACGCCATGGACAACGACTGGCAACACGTTCTCTGGGCGCGGTGGGGCCACGAGGATCAGTCGGCTTGACGGCTTGAGCCACCGAGCGTGTGGCACGGCCGTGATCACGGCAAAGGGCCAGCCCAGGGGGAAACCCCTCCTGAGCTGGCCCTTCATGCTGTGCCCCCGGCAGGATTCGAACCTGCGACACCTGCTTTAGGAGTTCGATCCGCGACGGCTCACGCTGCTGTCGTCGACTGGTGCGACGGCCGGACAGAGTTGCTGGCGTGCGGCCCCGTCCGGCGTTGTTGATGTCAGACGTGGATGTCAGAAGCCTTCTGATCCGTAGCTCTAAAGAGGTCGGTCAGTGCACAAGGCCAAGACAGCGATTGCCGCCGTAGCTGTCGACATCTGTCAACCTTGGTCCGCTCCGGACGCCCCCGTGACGGCCCGGCTACCGCTCCGACTGCGGCGGCTGCAATGACGATCCCGTCTGACGACCGGCGACGGCTGCGGCGAGTGCCAGCAGGGCTTCGACCTGTGCAACCTGGGCACGGACTTCATATGAGGCCAGCTTTCCGATCTTGATCGGTGCCAAGAGATCGCTCGCGGCTTGGGCGTGTACTTCGTAGCTGGCCATGCGGAACTCCCCCGTGAGTTGGGTCATGGGAGCGGAATCGTACTACCCGGCTGCCCGCTACCGCTCGAATGCCGCAGTCTCAATGGCAGAGGTAACCCGCCGCCCGATCGACACCCCTCGATGCGAACTATGGGCACGATGGTCGCTGAGGCCTGCCGGGCACGTCAGAAGGTCACCCAGGGCCGATGGCGGTCGGGGCTGGTCGCGAAGGTTGCGGTATTTCGCTGCTGTACTCCCCATGGAGTGACCAAGATCAGGCTGCAGTCGTTCTGGCGAGCAGCACCACTCCCGTGCTGACATGAAAGAACGGAGCAATCCTGATGCGTGGAAGAAGGATGAGTGCGGTCGCGTTGCTCGTCGGCGCCGTAATCCTCGGTAGCGGTACGACAGCCAACGCAGACCCGACACCTAGCGGCTTCGGCCAAACCGCTGCTGCGCCAGTCAACTTGATCGGGGCGGCGGACCAGCTCGTGGGTACCGTCGGCGCCTCCCTGGTCAACGTCAACGTTCCCTGCCCTGCTCCGTGGAACCAGGGTTTCGACCTCGGCCCTGCCTACGCCGCATGCGCTACAAGCCCCATCACAGGCTGACCTAGCGATCTCGCGGTCGCTGTACGGAGCCTCCGCTCAGAACTCTGGGCGGGGGCTCTGTGCTTGCCGTCTTTCGATCAAGCGGGCGGATGGAGTCGGTAAATCTGCCGGCTTCGCCTTCCCATGTTCGAATCCTGGCGCCGCCACCCTAATGGGAATCGGCCCTTGACCAGCAAGTTTGGTCAGGGGTCGTTCTCGTTCCCGGATCACGCCACTGTCCGTGGCTTCCCGGTGCTCCCCGCCCGTTCTGGCACGGCCGTGGCACACGACGCGACCTTGATCATGCGGCGGCGTTCCGAGCCTGCTTCCTTGATCGACGGTACCGATGCCACTTGGGCGCGAGCTCACCGCCCGCGGTCACCCAGACGGCAAGAACAGCGCAAGAAACGATGCCCTCACGCTCTCCAGTGAGCCTGCCCACCGCCCACAGGGTTGGCGTCGTGATGAGCCAGGCCACGAGCAGGTGTCTCGTCTTCGGCCACCAGTGCGCATTCTTCACAGGCGGGACGGTATCAAGGGCCATACGTCCGTCCGGCGACGGCAGGAGGTCGGCAAGTCGGGCAGCCTACGCCGGGATAGTCGCGAGCTTTTGAAGCTGTGGCCTCATCCTTATCAGGTCAATCACGGGAAGCTGTCGACACCGGTCGACCAGCTAGGCGCTTCGGTCGAGCGTCCGCTGAGATCTGGTGCTGGCCGTCACTGTTCGCGCTTGTTGGTGTCAGCCACTGATGTCAGCACCCGGGATCATCGCTCGCATGACGCAGAGCGAATACGTGCTGAGGATGGCCGACCTCCGGCGGGCCTGTTCTGTACTCCTAGACGAGACGGAACGCCGGTTCGGCCTCGAGGTGGACCTCTCCAGGGTGTCCACGGACTACTACTGGACTCTCGACCTTGCGACTGCGTTCGACATGAGCGAGACGCCAGCAGCACCGCTTGGCTGCGGACAGGTCAGCGACGATGTCGCCGAGATTACGGCGCTCGTGCGACGCGATCCTGAGGACGTGATCCCCCTCTGGCACGATCTCGATCACCTCGCTGGTGTGCTGCGCCTCCTTGCACACCTCGACCTGCCGCGGTGAGGCCTGGCGGACAGTCTTGAAAACCGTCGTGGCGCGAGTCACCGTGGGTTCAAATCCCACGCCCACCGCAGGTGAACGGCCCCTGACCAGGTACGGCGCTTTCTAGGGGCCGTTGCGCTGCATGCTGCCCGTGGGTGCCCGTGGGTGCCCGCGGTTCACCGTCGTTCCCCGCTCGATCGGGCACGTTTGGGGCACGATGCCTTCTGATCCGCAGTTCCAACGAGACTTGATCCCGATTCGGCGCTGCTCTGCCTGCTGATTTCTGACAGTCGGATGGTCAGTTACTGAGCGCCAGTCTGATGCCGAAGATGCCGATGACCGTGCCGGTGATCCGGTCGAGCAGGCGGCGGGCCTGGGGCTTGCGGAGCCAGCCGTGCAGGATACGAGCGAAGCCGATGAGGACGGCAGACCAGAGCAGGCCGATGAGGACGTGCACCGTGGTGAGCAGAAGGCCCATGGTGAAGTGATCCGTGCCTGTAGGGATGAACTGGGGCAGGACGGCGACGTAGAAGGCGCCCATCTTCGGGTTGAGGAGGTTGGTGAGTGTTCCCTGTCGCCAGCCGCCGGTGACCGAGTCCGCGCCGGCGTTCAGGACTGCATCGGTCGTGTCTGCCGCGGGCAGAGCCCGGAAGGTGTCCCGGAGCATGCGGGCCCCCATCCAGACGAGGTAGGCGGCGCCGATCCAGCGCAACGCGGTGTAGGCGAGGTGGGAGGCCGTGAGAAGTGCGGTCACTCCGAGGGATGTGAACGCACCCCATAGCAGGGTGCCGGTCTGGATTCCGAGGACGACTCCCCAGGCTCTCCTGCGCCGACCGAGGGCGGAGGTGCGCAAGATCAGCGCGGTGTCGAGTCCGGGAGTCAGAGTGAGAAGCCCTACAACCAGGGCGAAGGACCACAGGGCGGTGCTTATTGCCATGGAATGCCAGGCTACCCCGCCCGAGCTGCTGCTTTGATCCCGGGTCCGCTGGACTCACGCCGCTCAGCTACCGCAACCCACCACTCACCCCGGCTCCCATCCCGTCTGCCGTCGACCCACACACCGTGGAGCGGGCGTGGTTCAGGGCGTCCAGGTGGAGCGCCCTGCCGGACGAACGACCTGGACGCCCTGGGCCGCGTCTGCTCGGCTCTGCCTGGGTCGATGGCGGACGGGATGGGAGCACCCCGCGCACGCCACACTCGGCTGGCACTCGCGAACGGCGCCCCCGCCATCTCGGAGCCTGAGCGCCCCCGCCGGAGGCACGTTCTGACCGAGAGACTCCATGTCCGGGTCTCTACTCATGGGCCGTCGCTTGCTGCGGCCCCAGGGTCCCGGCCCCGGCGCCGAAGGCGCAGAGGGGCCGGGCCCCATGGGCCAGCCCGCGCTCGCGCGGGCACTTGATGAAGTAGGGAAAGTTCTATCCCTGGATTCGGCGTTCAACCGTGCTGGTCGCCCCCGCCGATTCTCAGCCGCCTTGTTGCTTGCTCATCCACTCCGCGATGGCTTGCTCAAGTTCGGCGAGCTGTTCGGTCGGGCTGAATTGCAGGAGTTCGGTGCCGGCGTCGACGTAGGGTCGGTGACCAGGCGGGGTGTAGAACGCATCACCGGTCTCGTACACCTCCTCGTGGTCGTCGAAGACGAAGCGCACGTGTCCGGCAAAGACGTAGCCCCAGTGAGGGCAGGGGCACTGACTCCCGGGCAGGGCTTTGAGCGGGCCATCGAGGTCGGTGTCCGCGGCGAAAGATACGAACTCGACCGTGTAACCGTCCATGTCCTCGCGCCGGTCGGTCACCGGACCGAACTCCTGTACCCGGGATGCGGTGATTTTGGAGATCTTGGGCATAGTTGAGACGAGACCATAGATCGCGCGCCCCGACCCGCTGGAAGGCCCTTCAGGGTGAACCGAGCTTAGAGCAGCGCGAGATCAGTCTCCCCAGCGCCGGGGCCCCCGCCACCGCTATGCCGCCTGCTTGCCCGGCGCCTGACCGTGCTCGAGGTAGACCCAGCTGACGCCCTGGACGCTAGACGAGACACTCGACTTCCTCGCGGCCTCCCGCAGAGATCCGCTCTACGCGGCCTTCGTGCTCGCCATCGCCATGGGGCTCCGGCGGGGCGAGATCATCGGCCTCCGGTGGTCGGACCTCGATCTCGACAACCGGGTCCTCTACGTCCGTCAGCAGACTCAGCGCCGCCGCGGCGTCCTGTACGACGACGATCCCAAGAGCCGTCGTCGCCGGGTTGTCCCTCTGCCCGCGCTGTGCATCGCCCCGCTGCGCTGGCACCGGATGCGTCAGTCCGCCGCGCGCGCCAAGGCGGGGGAGCAGTGGCACGAGTCGGGCTACGTCTTCACGACTCGCACCGGCCGCCAGGTCGAGCCGCGGAACGTCTACCGCTCCTTCACTCGCGTCGCTGAGTCCGCCGGCCTTCGCGTGATCCGGCTGCATGACGCTCGGCACGGCACGGCCACCCTGCTGACTGCGGCCGGAGTCGCGCCTCGCGTTGTGATGGAAATCCTGGGGCACTCGCAGATCAGCATCACCATGGACGTGTACACGCACGTCGTGCAGGACACCCAGCGCGAGGCCATGAGCCACATGGACCGGCTGCTCAGGAAGCGCCCCGGTCGTGAGTGACCGTGCTCGTTGATGTCAGAAGTGGATGTCAAAGGGCACCTACGGAGATCCGTAGGTGCCCTTTTCCCATGTGCCCCCGGCAGGATTCGAACCTGCGACACCCGCTTTAGGAGAGCGGTGCTCTATCCCCTGAGCTACGAAGGCGTGCGGATCGTGTGCGATCCGGTAGCTAGCGTAGCGGATACCGGGTGGGGGCTGGGAAGGTTCCCGTTCGTGCAGGTGGGGCGGGGTGGGGTCGGGTCAGTTGGCCGGGAGGTCCGAGAGGGCCGGGCGGGTCAGGTGGAGCATGCGGGTCAGCCACAGGGTGCCTGTCTCCTGAGGGGTGCGGGGAGCGGAGCCGGCGGTCGGGGTGGGCCGCGGACGAGGGGGCCGCGCGGTGCCGGAGGCGACGGGGTCCGCGGGGAGGCGGGGGAGGGCCGTCGTGCCGGTGATCATGGACAGCATCAACACGGCCGCCGCGCGGACATCGACGTCCGGGAGCAGCGAGCCGTCCTTCCGGGCCCGGGCCAGGATCCCGTGCAGGGCGCCGAGCCAGTTGATGTGACAGTGCAGGGAGGGGTCGTCGGGAGTCCTGA
Organism: Streptomyces sp. NPDC096324; assembly: GCF_044763015.1. Lineage (NCBI taxonomy): Bacteria > Bacillati > Actinomycetota > Actinomycetes > Kitasatosporales > Streptomycetaceae > Streptomyces > Streptomyces sp. NPDC096324. The sequence goes on from NZ_JBIWFK010000007.1 coordinate 399,016, forward strand.
TCTCCTGGGTGAGACGTGCCCCCGCGCGGATGGTCGTGTCGGTTTCGAGGAGGTCGACCAGCGTGTGCGCCATGGCGGTGGCGATCTCGAACGCCGGCGTCTCGCGCCGCGCCAGCTTCCCCAGCGCGGCCCCCGACGTCACGCAGGCCTGTGCCTGGACGGCTCGGGCCAGATCCGACTTGGCCGCGAAGTGGAAGAACAGCGCGCCCTTGGTGACCTGCGCCCGCTCGCTGATCGCGGACAGGGTGGCCCGTTCGTAGCCGGACTGGTCGAACACGGTCGAGGCGGCCCGGATCAGGTTGCGCCTGGTCCGCTCGGACCTCTCCTGCTTCACCACGACGCGACCACCCGGACGCTCCTTGTCGTTCGGCTGCTGTTCGTCCTGCCGCAAGCGACGCTAGAAACCCGCTTTTGGATCTGTCAACGGCGCCTCTCCCGCACAGATCATCTTCACGCCAGACCTTGACTCCCTTGAACAAAGCGCTGGTTGAAGAGTGGAGGAGGGAGAGGGGGAGGGGGTCTTTCTCTGTGGGCCGTTGGGTTCAGGTCCGTGGTACCCGGCGGAAGCGGGCCGCGATGTGCAGGTCCGCCTCGACGCGTCTCGCTGTCGCGCGCAGCTCGGGCAGCACCTCGCTCACGCAAGCCTCCGCGGTACGACGGCTGCTGTGCATGGCCACGTTCACCGCGGCCACGGTCCGTCCCTCGCGGTCCCGCACCGGGACGGCGACGGACCGCAGTCCCTGTTCCAACTCCTCCTCGACCAGCGCGTATCCAGCCGCACGAACCCGGTCCAGTTCGGCCCTGAACCGCTCCGGGTCCGTGATGGTCCGCCCGGTGGCGGACTCGGGCGCGCCGGCCATCGTCTCCATCGCCTGGGCCGGCGGGAGATCGGCCAGGATCGCTCGCCCCAGCGAGGTGGCGTACGCGGGCAGCCGTGTGCCGACGGCGACGTGGACGCTCATGATGCCTCGGGTGGACACGTGCCCGGTGTACTGGATCTCGTCGCCCGTCAGCACCGCGAGCGACACCGAGTCGTGCAGCCGCTGGGAGAGGTCGGTCAGATGCGGGGCCGCGATCTCGGGGAACGTGGTCCGTGAGAGTGGCGGGAAGCCGAGCCCCAGGACACGCGGGGTGAGGCGGAAGACCCGGTCGTGCGTGGTGACGTAGCCGAGGTGTTCCAGGGTGATCAGGGCGCGGCGAGCGGTCGCGCGGGCGAGTCCGGTCGCCTGGGCGACCGCGGTGAGGGTCAGTTCGCTCCGGCCCTCACCGAAGGCGGTGATCACGGTCAGACCACGCGCCAGCGACTCGATGAACTCCCGCCCCAGTTCCTGCTTGGAGGCGCCGGTCCAGTCGGCGAGCCCGGGAGGGGCCGCCGTGACGGCGTCGGTTGTGGTGGGTGGGGTGGGTGGGGTGGCGGTGGCCTTCCCAACGGGTTCCGTGTTTCCTACGGGCTCCGTGTTTCCTGCGGTGTCGGGACTCCGGGCTGTGTCGGGGGTTCCTGCGGGGTCGGGGCTTTCCGTGGAGCCCGGGCCCTCGGCGGTTCCGGGGCCTCCCGCCCCTTCCGTGCCGCTCGCGCCTTCCATGCCCCCCGCCTCGTCGAGCGCCAGCGCCCGTTCCATCTCGGCCACCGCCGTCCGTAGCCGCGGCAGCAGCGCGTCCCGCAGTTCGGCGGCGCTGTGCCGGCTCGTATGGCTCACGACGTTCACCACGCAGGCGATCCGTCCCGCCTCCCGTACCGGCATCGAGAGCGCTACGAGGCCCGGTTCGATCAGCTGGTCGTCCAACGCCCAGCCGGTCCGGCCCGCTTCGGCCGTCCGCTGCTCGAAGTCGTCGCCGAGGGTGGGGCGTTGGGAGGCGGGCAGCGCGGAGATGGCCGCCCCTCCGTCGTAGGGTCTGCTCCGCGCGGGTACGGCCGGGAAGCCTCGGTCCTCCGGATCGGCCGCGCGGCGCTCCCGCCAGTGCGTCCAGTCCTCCTCGCTCCACTCGGACGCGAACAGCGGTCCCGGAGCGGTGCGTTCGGCGGGCAGCAGGTCGCCGATGCGGAATCTGAGCGACATCGCGCGGCGCCGGGTCGTCTGATGGACGAAGCGGATGCCGTCCCGGTCGCGGACGGCGAGGGACACGGACTCGTCGAGTTCGTCGGCGAGCGCGTCGGCGTGTGCGTCCAGGACGCGGGGCAGCCGGAGCGCGGCGAGATAGGCGTTGCCGAGTTCCGTCAGCCGTGGGGCCAGTACGGCGTCCCGGCCGTCGAGGCGTACGTAGCCCATGCGTGCCAGGGTCGCCGTGATCCGGTCGACGGTGGACCGTGCGAGCCCGGTGGCCCGTTCGAGTCCGCTCAAACTGGCCGAACCGTCCGCCTCGGTCAGCCTCCGCAGGACGGCGATCCCGCGGATGAGCGGCGTGACCGCCTCCTCCGGCGCTTCCGCTCCGACAGCGGCTCGTCCGGAGCCGGAGCCGGAGCCGGACACCCCGGACCCGGACACCCCGGACCCGGACACCCCGGACCCGGACACCCCGGACCCGGACCCAGCGCCCAGCCCGGCCGATGCCCGGCCCGGGGGCGTGACGTGCGACGGCGTGACAGGCGAAGGAGTGGCATGCGGCCGCCGCGGCGTGGGGCTCGATGGCGGGGAACTTGATGGCATGGGTTCTCCGGTGGGGCTCAGAGGAGTCACCGCACGGCGGATCTTGGATGAGCCACCGTGTGGTGGATCTCAGAAAAGCCACGGTAGTGCTTGTCGGCCCGTCGAAGCAGGTCGGCCGCTTCCCGGCACGAGCACGAGCACGAGCACGAGTACGGGTACGGGTACGGGTACGGGTACGGGTGGTGGTACGGGCGCAGGCATGGGCACGGCCGCCGGCCGCCGAGCGCACCCCTCTCCTGCCGCCGCACACCGCTCTCCGCCCGTCGAACACACCCCTGAGGGGAGCGGTACGGCCGCTCTCGGGGCAAGCCGGGTGGAGAGGGTCTCCGTACAGCCCCGCAGGCTTCCCGTCCGGGCCGCAGGGCAGCTCAACCGCTGGTCAGCGGCGCGTCACGTACACCCGATACCTCCCCGCCCTGTCCGCCGACGCGACCTGGACGGTGAGCCCCGTGTGGGGGACCTTGAAGGTCTCGCCGGGGGAGAAGGGAGCGTCGGAGAGTTCCGCCTGGACGTTCGGCGAGCGGGTGCACCCGCCGCTGTCGCGGTGGGAGTCGTACACCGTGACGGGCCCGTTCCCGGTGTCCACGTCGGCGGCGACCTTGTAGATGAGGATCCCCGGACGGCAGACGGCGGAGTCGTTGCCCGCGCGGGTGCGCAGTTCGAGGACGTACCCGCTGCGGGTGCCGAAGGGTATGACGACGAGCTTGACGCCCCCCTTCCTGGCCAGCGGGGTGAGCGTGTACGCGCTGGTGCCGGGGGCCGTCGCGCAGTCGACCTGGGAGGCGTCGAGCCAGCCGAGTTTCCACTTGTGCCAGCCGAGCAGGTCGTTGTCGGCCCCCCAGTCCTCGCTCATGATGTCCCAGTGCCCGACCGCGCCACCGCCGTCCTGGGTGTAGAGGTCGGGCAGGCCGAAGGTGTGACCGTTCTCGTGCGGCAGGACGCGGTAGCCGGTGTCGGCGTAGGAGCCCGAGCCGTCGTCCTGGCGGCTGTAGACGAAGGACGCGTTGGCGACCGGGACGCCGTCGGCCACCGGCGCCTCGGTGTTGCCGGCGAAGGTCACGGACAGCACGGTGTCCAGGGCGGAGGGCCCGGCGTTCGGTGTGACCAGCACGTTCAGGATGTCGTACGACCGGAAGTCGACCTCGGGATCGGCCGTCGCCACGATGTCCTGGACCAGTTCGCGGTACCCGGGGTCGAAGGGCGCGCCGCGTTCTATCCCGTACTCCTTGAAGGGCTTGGGCATCCGCAGCCAGTGCTTGACGGGGGCCTCGGGACGATAGTCGAGACGGCCGTAGGAGGCGGTGCGGAACCATTCCTGCGTCTTCGGGAAGAACTCGTCGTACCGGGCGCGGGCGCTGCCCTTGCCGGGCGCGTCGGAGAAGTCGACCATCAGGGTCAGGGCCCGCAGGACGCCGGTGGAGCGGGCGTAACCGGGTGCGGTCGGAATCCCTTCCCCCATCTGGACGTCCGACGGACCGTTGATCATGCAGGGGCCGAGCGCCGTGGAGCGGGCCAGCGCCGTGGAGCCCGCCGTGGCGGAGCCGGCCGTCAGGTGTCCGGTGCCGGCGGAGGTGCTGACCGCCAGCGTCAGCACGGTCACCGTGACCAGCGCGGCCACACGGCGCGGGCGTATGCGGCGGCTGGACGGCTGCATGCGGGGGCCCTTCACTCCACGGCAGCCACCGGTCTCCGACTGCACCCTTTCGATCACCCTGAGTCGCCGACGCGCCGGGCGCGCGCTGAGTGAGCCCGATCGGGTTCATCCACGGGAGGCGGAGAAGTTCATCCGCGGGAGGCCGGGAAGGGGAGGCGGGCGAGGTGGAGAAGGAGGGGCGGGCGAGGTGGAGAAACAAGGGGACTGGGGTCGAGAAGCCGGGAAGCGCGAGGTCAGGAAGTAGGGGACGGCGAGGTGGAGGGGCGCGAGCGAGCGAGGAAGAATGGATGTGACGCAGGTCACATCAATCTCTTCCGGGTCCGGGAAATAACCGGGGATCGTTTCCCCGTTTAGCCATACGTCCGAGCGAAACGGGGACCGAATCCCCGGATCGCACTCAAGTTTTGAAACGCTTCGAGGAGTACGCCGTGGAGACCGCAACCCCCGTGCAGCGCCGAGTGGCCCGGCCCCGTGCCGACGCCCTGCGCAACCGGGAGCGGATCGTCTCCGCCGCCCGCGAGATGTTCGTCGAGTTCGGCGCCGAGGTGCCGTTCGACGAGATCGCCCGCCGGGCCGGTGTCGGCAACGCCACGGTGTACCGCAACTTCCCCGACCGCGACGCCCTCGCCCGTGAGGTCGTGTGCTCGGTCATGGACCGCACCTCGGAGTGGATCGAGGAGACGCTCTCCGTGGACGGCGACGCGTTCGAGGCGCTGAGCGGCTTCGTGCACTTCGCCGCCGACGAGCGGATCGGCGCCCTGTGCCCGATGCTCTCCGCGAACTTCGACCAGAACCATCCCGACCTGGTCGCGGCGCGCGACCGGATCACCGAACTGATCCAGCGGCTGATGTCCCGTGCCCGTGAGGCCGGACAGCTCCGACCCGACGTCGAGGTGGGCGATCTGATGATCGCCGTCAGTCAGCTCACCAGGCCGCTGCCGGGCACCGGGTGCCAGGGCATCGACCGCTTCGTACACCGTCATCTGCAGCTTTTCCTGGACGGGATGCGGGCCCCGGCCCGTTCCGAACTGCCGGGAGTGGCCGCCACCGTGGAGGGACTGCGACGAGTGTGACCGACACGTAGGGCGCCGTGACCGATCGGCCGACGGCCGATGAGTCCGGCACCGGACGCCCGTCAGAACTCGTGACCCCAGCTCACATCCGACAACTCGTGACCCACAGTTCACCGTTCGCACATCACGACACGCGACGCACCATGCGTCACTCATAACTCGCACAGCCGTACAGCCCGAGCCGCACACGCTGCTCTTCCGGCCGTCACCGTCGACGCGCCGTCCCCTTTCACTGCATTTTTCGCTACGAAGTCCCGGAGTGGGTACCCCCATGTCTGAAACAGGCACGTCCAAAGCAGTTCCGGATCCAGCGTCCGACGCGCACAGCAACCGCTGGAAGGCGCTCGTCTTCATCGCGCTCGCCCAGTTGATGGTGGTGCTCGACGCCACGATCGTGAACATCGCCCTGCCCTCGGCCCAGCAGGACCTGGGTATCACCGACGGCAACCGGCAGTGGGTCGTCACGGCCTACGCCCTCGCCTTCGGTGGTCTGCTCCTCTTCGGCGGCCGGATCGCCGACCTGTGGGGCCGTAAGCGCGCCTTCGTCGTGGGCCTGATCGGCTTCGCCGCGGCCTCCGCGCTCGGTGGTGCCGCGCAGAGCGGCGCGATGATGTTCGGCGCCCGTGCCCTTCAGGGTGTGTTCGGCGCGCTGCTGGCGCCCGCGGCGCTCTCGCTGCTCGCCGTGATGTTCACCGACGCCAAGGAGCGCGCCAAGGCCTTCGGCATCTACGGCGCGATCGCCGGTGGCGGTGGCGCCGTCGGCTTCATCCTCGGCGGTGTCCTCACCGAGTACATGAACTGGCGCTGGACCTTCTTCGTCAACATCCCGTTCGCGATCGTCGCCGCGGCCGGCGCGTACTTCGTCATCCGTGAGCCGAAGGGCGGCCGCAACCGTTCGCCGCTCGACATCCCGGGCGTCGTCCTGTCCACCCTCGGTCTGGTCTCCCTCGTCTACGGGTTCACCCGCGCCGAGTCGGACGGCTGGAGCGACTCCCTGACGGTCGGCCTGTTCGTGGCCTCGGCCGTGCTGCTGGCCGCGTTCGTCTTCACCGAGTCCAAGGTCAAGGCCCCGCTGCTGCCCCTGCGCGTCGTCCTCGACCGCAACCGCGGCGGCGTCTACCTCTCCCTCGGCCTCGCGATCATCGCGATGTTCGGCACGTTCCTCTTCCTCACCTACTACCTGCAGATCGTGAAGGGCTACTCGCCGATCTCCACCGGCTTCGCCTTCCTGCCGATGATCGCGGGCATGATCACGGGCTCCACGCAGATCGGTGCCCGGCTGATGACCCGGGTCGCGCCGCGGCTGCTGATGGGCCCCGGCTTCCTGGTCGCCGCGGTCGGCATGCTGTTCCTGGCGCAGCTGGAGATCGGTTCGTCGTACGTCTCCCTGGTGATGCCGGCGATGCTTCTGCTCGGTCTCGGCATGGGTACGGCGTTCATGCCGGCCATGTCGCTCGCCACGCACGGCATCGAGCCGCGTGACGCCGGTGTCGCCTCGGCGATGGTCAACACCTCGCAGCAGGTCGGCGGTGCGATCGGCACGGCCCTGCTGAACACGATCGCGGCCTCCGCGACCACCGCCTACATCAAGGACCACATGGCGGGCGCCGGTACCAAGGCGCAGCAGCAGCTCGTCCAGGCGGAGGGCATGGTGCACGGCTACAGCAACGCGATCTGGTTCGCCGTCGGCATCCTCGTGGTCGCCGCGGGACTCGCCTTCACCCTGATCAACACGGGCCGTCCGGACACCTCGGCGGTCGTCGGCTCGGGCGAGGGTGCGGAGGACGAGCTGAAGGTTCCGGTCGTCGCCCACTGACGTTCTCGGCACAGACTCACTTCGGGTACTTCGCGTACGGACGCGGGGTGGGGACGCCTCGTCCGTACGACTCCGGGGACTGCCCCGGCTCCCGCCACAGGGAGCCGGGGCAGTCCCGTGTCCGCCACAGGGAGGCGGGCAGCCGGTCCCGTGTCCGCCGATCGATCCGGACGGCGAGCGCTAACGCAGCCAGGGCAGGTCCGCGCCCGCGTCCTTGGGCTGGAGGCCCTCGGCGATGATCCGCATGGCCTCGCCGAGGGCCTTCCGCTGGTCCGGGCCGAGGCGGTCGAACAGGGCCTGGCGTACGGCGGCGACATGGCCGGGCGCGGTGCGCTTCAGCACCTCGTAGCCCTCGTCGGTCAGGACGGCGAACTGGCCCCGCTTGTCGGACGGGCAGTCCTCGCGGCGTACCCAGCCGTTCTTCTCCAGCCGTGCGACGGCGTGCGAGAGCCGTGAGCGGGTGATCTTCGCGTTCATGGCCAGCTCCGTCATCCGCAGCCGGCGGTCCGGGGCCTCGCCGAGCTGGACGAGCAGGCCGTAGTAGATGTGCGGCATGCCCGCGTCGCGCTGGAGCTGACGGTCGAGGTGGTCCTCCAGGAGGGTCGTGGCGTGCATGTACGCACGCCAGATGCGCTGTTCCTCGTCGGTGAGCCAGCGCGGCTCTTCAGCGGGAGCGGGTGCCGTGTTCATGTACTCCACTGTACGAGCCTCTTCTTGAAACTTAAACAAAGCACCCGTAGTCTCGACTGAGAACTTGAGACTTTAAGCAACTGCTTCAAAGATCAAGCACTGCCGCCGTACGATGTAACTCTCTGGAGGGAGCAGCCATGACCGCCGCCACCGAGGAGCGCCCCGCGCCGGAGCGCATGCCCGCCCTCTACCTCAGCCATGGTGCCCCGCCGCTCGCCGACGACCCGGTGTGGCCCGGCCAGCTCGCCGCCTGGTCCGCCGACCTGCCCCGCCCCAAGGCGATCCTCATGGTCTCCGCCCACTGGGAGGAGGCCCCGCTCGCCCTCGGCGCGATCGAGACGATCCCTCTCGTCTACGACTTCTGGGGCTTCCCCGAGCACTACTACCAGGTGACGTACGCGGCTCCCGGCGCCCCGGAACTCGCCGAGTCCGTACGGAAGCTGCTGCGCGCGCCGGGTACGCCGGTGCAGGACATCCCGGACCGGGGGCTCGACCACGGCGCGTACGTCCCCCTCAAGGAGATGTTCCCCGAGGCCGACATCCCGGTGCTCCAGATCTCCATGCCGACGCTCGACCCGGTCCGGCTCTTCGAGATCGGCCGGAAGCTGGCGCCGCTGCGCGACGAGGGCGTGCTGATCGTCGGCTCCGGCTTCTTCACCCACAATCTCGCGGCCCTCAGGCACACCGGCGGGGGAGTGCCCACCTGGTCGAGCGAGTTCGACGACTGGGGGCACCGCGCGCTGGAGGCCGGTGACGTGGACGCGCTGCTCGACTTCGAGCGCAAGTCCCCGGCGGGCCGTCTCGCCCACCCGCGCACCGAGCACTTCGCCCCGCTCTTCGTGACCATGGGCGCGGCGGACGCCGTCGGAGGACTCGACGGGCAGCGGTCCGTGATCGATGGATTCTGGCTGGGAATGGCCAAGCGGTCGGTGCAGTTCGGCTGAGCGTGTGCGGACGGCCCCGGGGCCGCGGTCGGCTCGGCTCCGGGGCGGGCGGAGGGCGGCCAACCGGGCGGACGGAGGGCGGCGCCGCCCGTCGGCGGGCTCGTCCCCGGGCGTCCCGGGCGGGCCCTAGTGGGCGAGCTCCTTCTCGTACCAGGCGACGTCCCAGTAGCGGCCGAACTTGCGGCCGACCTCCCCGTAGGTGCCGACGTGCCGGAACCCGAAGCGTTCGTGCAGGCGAACGGACGCCTCGTTGGGCAGCGCGATGCCGGCGTAGGCCCGGTGCAGGTCCTCGCCGGCGAGCGCCGAGAAGAGCGCTTCGTAGAGGAGGGTGCCGACGCCTCTGCGCGCGGCGCCCGGGGCGACGTAGACCGTCACCTCCACCGAGGTCGCGTAGGCGGGTTTCACGCGAAAGGCGCTGGATGTGGCGTACCCCAGAATCGCCTGTGAATCGGCTTCTGTGGCAACCATCAGGCGGTGCGGTCCGTCTTCAGGGTGGGAGAGCAGCCACGGACGACGTTCCTCCGGCGTGAAGACGATGGTGTCGAACGTGATGGGCGTCTCACGCACGTAGTGGTTGTACACCTCCGTGAGCGCGCCGAGGTCGGCCGCGGCTCCCGGCCTGACCTGCACATCTGTACGTTCTGACCGCATTGACCCTCCCGAGTGGTGCGACAGGGTACTGCATGATCAGAAAAATCAAGGGGCGGGTTGGGAATTCTGTCCTGATTCCAGTCGTTGTTTCCATCGGATGCCGGGCACCCGGGAGGGTGAAACCGGATGTCCGGGACCACCCGCAAGCCCACCACGCAAGGGAGCACGCATGGCAACCCGTGCCGTCGCCCGTCGTAAGTCCGCCACTGGCGGGACATCCGACGCGGCACGCAGTGTTCGCGCCGGAGGCGGCGAAATCGCCGATCGCGACCTGGTCGGCATGTACCTCGACGAGATCGCCCGAACACCGCTGCTCGACGCCGCCAAGGAAGTCGAGTTGTCCCAGGTCATCGAGGCGGGTGTGTTCGCGCGGCAGATCCTCGACGGTGAGGCGGAGGCCAAGGCCGACGCGTCCCGCGAAGAGCTGGAGGCGCTGGTCGCCGACAGTGAGCGCGCCAAGGACGTCTTCATCCGCTCGAACCTGCGGCTGGTCGTCGCCGTGGCGCGCCGTTATCCGCGCAGTGGCCTGCCCCTGCTCGACCTGATCCAGGAGGGGAACGCCGGCCTGGTGCGCGCGGTCGAGAAGTTCGATTACCGCAAGGGCTTCAAGTTCTCGACGTACGCCACCTGGTGGATCCGTCAGGCCATCACCCGCTCCATCGCCGACCAGTCGCGCACGATCCGCCTCCCCGTCCACCTGGTCGAGGAACTGGGCAGGATCCGCCGCGTGCAGCGCGAGTTCAACCGTGAGAACGGGCGGGAGCCCGAGCACGCGGAGATAGCCGCCGAGCTCGGCACGACGCCGGAGCGTGTCGGCGACGTGCTCGACTGGGCCCGCGACCCGGTCTCCCTGAACATGGCGGTGGACGACGAGGGCGAGACCCAGTTCGGCGACCTGCTGGAGGACACCTCGGCCGTGTCGCCCGAGCAGTCGGTGCTCACCCTGCTGCGCAGCGAGGAGCTGGACGATCTGATCGGCCACCTCGACCAGCGCACCGCCTCCATCATCAAGATGCGGTACGGCATCGACGACGGCCGGGAGCGGACGCTCACGGAGGTCGGCAAGGAGCACGGACTGACGCGCGAACGCATTCGTCAGATCGAGAAGCACGCCCTGCTCGAACTGAAGAAGCTGGCGCGCGACACCGGATTCGACGCGGCGGCGTAACGGCGACGGGACACGCGGAGCGCAGGGTGCGGTCCGGGCGAGCGAGGTGAGTGGGCCGTACGGGTTGACTCGTCGAGCGGGCGCCGGACCCGCTCCGCCCAGTCCGCGCACGGGCACCCCCGCCACGTTGGCCACAAGTCGACCAGACATGGCCATGTAAGGCCGCTTCAATCCGCCGGGCCCTGGGAACAAGACTTCAGGGCCCACGCTTCGGGCCCCGTCCGAGCGGAAGAAGCGAACAGAAGTGCCGAGCGGCAGCCCCGAGCGGAAGTCACCGCGACGGAGCCACGCCGCTCCCGAGAACCGAGTCCCGACGCTCACCCCCCCCGCGCCGGGACTCTTCCAGAGTCGAGCTTCGGCGCCTCCCCCCCTGGCGCCGAAGCTCGGCTCCCTTTTGTTTCAGGGGTCGGCGAGGCGGAGGGGCAAGGGCTGGAGGTGGCCGGGTTCCGGCGCGCGGGGCCTGCGGAGGAGCAGGCCTGGCGCGGTGCGGGACGGGTGCGGGGGGTTCCGGGCAGCACGGGGGCGGGCCACCCCGAACCTGAACCCCGGGGTGACCCGGATGGCAGATTCTGCCACAGCGACATAACCTGCCGTCGCCGACGGTCCACCGGGTGTCACCACCCCCGTGGAGTGCGGCCGACCGTCAAGCGCCGCCAGTCTGCGGCACTTCCCCCGCCCGGCTCAGTCGTGCACCCAACTCCCTTACGTAATCCACAAGTTCTCTCGGTTCTCGTACGGTGAAGTCGCAGTTGACCATCGCGATCCGCACCGCGAGCCATTCCACCGAGTCACTGGAGGTGGCCCGCAGCCGGCAGCTCCGCTCGTCGATCGGCTCGGGCGCGCCGACCCACGCGGGCACGCGCGCCGCGACGAACTCGGCCGGGGCCGCGAAGGTGATGTCGTACGTGTAGGTCTCCTGACGCCGGTACATCGACTGCCGCAGGAACTCGGCGGCGTCCCCCGTCGGCAGTTCGCGGGGCGTGAACCGGGCTCCCGTCGCGAAGGGTTCGCTCACCCGGTCGACCCGGAACGTCCGCCAGTCGTCGCGGTCGAGGTCGAACGCGACGAGATACCAGCGGCGGCCGGTCGAGACCAGCCGGTACGGCTCGGTCAGCCGCCGCGACGGTGTTCCGTCCCCGGAGCGGTAGGCGAACCGCAGCCGTTCCCGGCCCGCGACGGCCGACGCCATCACGGTCAGTGTCTCGGGGGCGATGCTCGCCCCGTCCCCGCTGGTCAGGGGAGTGGTCGCGGCCTGGAGCATGGACACGCGGCGGCGCAGCCGGGACGGCAGCACCTGTTCCAGCTTGGCGAGCGCCCGCACGGAGGCCTCGTCCACGCCCGCGAGGGCGTGCCCGGCGCCGGCCCGCAGGCCCACCGCGATCGCGACCGCCTCCTCGTCGTCGAGGACGAGCGGGGGCATCGCCGTGCCCGCCACCAGCCGGTAGCCGCCGTCCGCGCCCTTGGTCGCCTGCACCGGATAGCCGAGTTCGCGGAGCCGGTCGACGTCGCGCCGGACCGTACGACGGGACACCCCGAGGCGCTCGGACAGCTCGCCGCCGGGCCACTCGCGGGGCGTCTGGAGGAGGGAGAGGAGCTGGAGGAGCCGGGCCGGAGTATCGGTCGTCATGGTTTCCAGGGTGCCGGAGAACTAGGACACGATCTGACCTAATGGGGTTCTAGGTTTGTCGCATGACCTCCACCGAGACCCCTGAGACAGCTCTCAGCAGCCCGGCACCCGGCGCCGCGGCCGACCGAAGGCGCTGGCTCGCCCTCGCCATCGTGATGACCGCGGCCTTCATGGACCTGGTCGACGTCACGATCGTCAACATCGCGATCCCGTCGATCAAGCAGGACGCGGGCGCCTCCTTCAGCCAGATCCAGTGGATCACCGCGGGCTACGCGCTCGCCTTCGCCGCGGGACTCGTCACCGGCGGACGGCTCGGTGACATCCACGGCCGCAAGCGGCTCTTCCTCCTCGGCGTGGCCGGCTTCACGGTCGCGTCCGCGCTGTGCGGCTTCGCGGCGAACCCCGAGATGCTCGTCGCCTCGCGCATCCTCCAGGGCGCCATGGCGGCGATGATGGTGCCGCAGGTCCTGTCGATCGTGCACGCCACCTTCCCGGCGCACGAGCGAGGCAAGGTCTTCGGCCTGTTCGGCGCGATCGTCGGCCTGGGCGCCGTCTCGGGCCCGCTCCTCGGCGCGCTGCTCACCGAGTGGAACCTGTTCGGTCTGGAATGGCGGCCGATCTTCCTCATCAACCTGCCGGTCGGTGTCGTCGCGCTCATCCTGGGCCGCCGCTTCATCAGCGAGTCCAAGGCCCCGAAGGCCCTCAAGCTCGACCTCGTCGGCGTCGCCCTCGTCACGCTGGGCCTGCTGATGCTGCTCTACCCGCTGACCCGCGGCCGTGAGCTGGGCTGGCCGCTGTGGGGGTACGTCTCGATGGCCGGCTCCCTGGTGGTCTTCGCGGCGCTGGTGGCGTACGAGAAGCGGAAGACGGCGCGGGACGGTTCTCCGCTGGTCGAGCTGTCGCTGTTCAAGGTGAAGAGCTTCGCGGCGGGCATCGCGGTGCAGACCGTCTTCGGTGTCGCGCTCGGCATCTTCTTCCTGGTCTGGACGCTGTACATGCAGATCGGACTGGGCTGGCGCCCGCTGCGGGCCGGGCTGACCGGAGTGCCGTTCTCGATCGCGGTCTCGGCGGCGGCCGGCATGTCCGTGCAGCTTCTGGTCCCGCGCTTCGGGCGCAAGGTGCTCCAGGCGGGCGCCCTGATCATGGCGCTGGGTGTGCTGCTCTACATCTGGGAGTCCGACCGCTACGGCATGGACATCGCCCCCTGGCAGATGGCCCTCCCGCTGGTGGTCATGGGCGCGGGCATGGGCTTCATCGTCGCGCCGCTGACCGACGCCGTGCTCTCCGACGTCCCGCGTGAGCACTCGGGTTCGGCCTCGGGCCTGATCAACACCGTGCAGCAGATGGGCAACGCGCTCGGCCTCGGCCTGGTCTCGGTCCTCTTCTTCGGAGAGATCGGCGACCGGCTGACCCCCGCCCAGGTGGGTCCGGCGTTCGTGAACGCCTTCCAGCACGCGCTGGGCTGGGTCGCCGCCGTGCTGGCCGTCATCTTCCTGCTGATGTTCGCCCTGCCGAAGCGGCCGGCCCAGCACGTGGAAGGCGCACAGGACGAGACGGACGCCCAGGAACAGGGCCGGAGCAAGGACGACGGCCAGGACCAGGGCGGGAATCAGAAGTCGGGCCGGGACCAGGGCGGTAGTCAGGACGAGGGCCGGGAGCAGGGCGCGGACCAGGACCTGAAGCCGGAGTTCGTCGGCTGATCCCCTGTCGGGGGCGGCGCCGCGGGGGCGATGCCCGGTTCCGCCGCCACCCGCGCGACGCGGAGGTCCGAACGGAGAAGGGGCCCGGCACCTCAGGTGCCGGGCCCCTTCCGGGTGTCAGCCCAGTCGTGCCGCCCGGCGCTCCATCGCGTCCCGGGCCGCGTCCTCGCTCGCGTACACCTCGCACATGTGCTGCCGGTCCGGTGTCGCCGTGTGCTCGACCTCCCACAAGGAGATCTCCTGCCCGTCGCGCAGCAGGAACGCGTGCTCGTAGAGCGAGAAGCACAGCCCCGCCTGCCCCGCACGGCACGGGCGTCCGAAGGCCTGCGTGATCTGGTGCGCGAACGCCTCCCGCAGCAGCAGCGACGTGAGGTCGGCGCCCGGCCGGTCCGGATTCTCCGCACGCCGCAGGAGCCGGCGCGCGTGATCGGCGGAGTCGTCGGGCACATAGGTGTGACGCGGCTCGGGGATCGACGACAACTGCACGAACACGGGCAGCTCGAAGTCCGGCGCGTCCGGGGGGAGCGGAAGCCGGGCCGTGGCCGTGCGCAACTCCTCCTCGTCGACGTACACCTCGTGCTGGGCGTCGTGACCGGCCGCCGTGTTGTGCACCAGCTCCCACAGCGTGACGGTGGAACCGTCGGCGAGCAGCCAGGTGTGCCGGTACGTCTCCCGGTGCAGCCCCGCGCTGTGGTGCGCGGAGTGCAGCGAGCTGTCGTGCGCCAGCGCGCAGTCGAGTCGCCGTATCGCCTCGTCGGGCAGCTCGAACGAGTTCAGGGCGCGGCCCAGAAGTCGTGCGAGATGCTCCTCCGGAGACTCGGGCGACTCGGGTGGTTCGTACGCTGCTGTCTCGTACGGAACGCTCAAGGTTTCTCCCGGCGTTGCTGCATGTCACCTTGTGGGTGCATACCGTAGCCCCTCGGTCGGACATCATGTCCGCGAACCGAGAAAACGTACGGACGGAAAACGGGCGGGCCGTGCGGTCAGTTCCCCGGCGGCTCGTCAGTTCGTCAAAAAGCCCTCGTCGGGCGGCACTTCCAGCGGTCCACGCGGTCCGCGAAAGGTTCCGGCCCCTCGCGCCCATTGTCCTGCAAGGCGCCCTTGCCGCACCAGTTCCCGGGCGCTATGACGTCCGGTTCCCCAACCCTCCCTCCCCGTACAGCTCTTCGTACGACGGCCACGCTCCGCCCGGCCCGTCCACCGGCTCCGCCGCGCGTACGGCCCGCACGATCGCGCGCGTCACCAGGTCCGCGCCCGCCGCCAGGATCTCGTTGAGCGCCAAGGGGTTCCCGGCGTCGAGCGCCCTGTCGCCCGTGGCCAGCGCGAACACCGTGTCGCCGTCGTTCAGCAGATGCACCGGCCGCACGGCGCGCGCGATCCCGTCGTGCGCCGTACCCGCGAGCTTCTGCGCCTGCGCCCGCGTCAGACCGGTGTCGGTGGCGACGACGGCGAGCGTGGTGTTCAGCGGGGGCGGCGCGTTCCGCGCGGCGGCCTCCGCGAGCCGCAGCCGGGCCGCCTCGCGCACCGCGGCCGACGGGCCCGCCGTACGCCCTCGCGCCAACTCCCCGTACAACGCCCCCGTTTCCGGCTCCACCACCGAGCCCACCGCGTTGGCCACCACCAGCGCGGCCACCGTGACACCGGACTCCAGCACGGCGCTCGCCGTCCCGACCCCGCCCTTGAGCGCTCCGACCACCGCGCCGGTACCGGCGCCCACGGCGCCCTCGCGCACCGGCGCCCGCAGCGCGCTCGCGTCGGCGGCCTCGACCGCCGCGCGTCCGGTGGAGGCGTCCGGCCGCGACCGGAAGTCGCCGCCGCGCCCCAGATCGAAGACGCAGGCCGCCGGCACGACGGGCACGACGTGCGTCGGGTCCGGCCCCACCCGCACCCCGCGTCCCCGTTCCTCCAGCCACGCCATCACGCCCGACGCCGAGTCCAGCCCGTAGGCGCTGCCCCCGGTCAGTACGACCGCCTCGATCCGCTGCACGAGGTTGCGCGGATCGAGCGCGTCCGTCTCCTTGGTTCCGGGCCCGCCGCCGCGCACGTCCACGGCGGCGATCACACCTCCCTCGGGAGCGAGCACCACCGTCGTCCCCGTGAGCCAACCGTCCCCGCTGCGCGTCGCGTGCCCCACCCGCAGACCCACGACATCTGTCAGAGCGTCAACTGTCATGCGCCCAGTCTTCCCCGGCCGTGACCCCGGCGGCGTGTTCGCGCACGCCGGGCGGAAGAGGAGTGTCGGACGGGCGCCAGGTCGTGTCCGCAAAGTCGCGTCGTTCGCCCGCCGGACAGACGAGCCCTTGCGGACACTGCCTAGGCGCTGCGCGCCGCCTCGGCCGCCGTTTCCCGCGTCACCATCCGCGTCGTCATCGCCACCCCGACCGCCACGGCCAGCGCGGAGACGATCCCCGCGGCGAGGACCGCCCAGTCGCCCAGGAAAGTGCACAGGATGACGAGCAGCGCGGTGGTCGGCAGCACGAGCTGCTGGGCGATGCCGACCTTGAAGTGGCGGGAGTGCAGGACCCACACGGCGAGGAAGTACAGGGCGGTCGGCAGCGTCACCGCGGCGGACGCCGAGAGTCTGGAGATGTGCGCCGTGCCGACCGTCTGTTCCACCGCGACCTCCAGACCCGCACCGATCGCGGCGGCCGACGCGAAGATCAGGTAGTGGCCGTACCCCCACAGGAAGGCCTGTCCGCTGGACCGCAGATGGCCGTGGATCGGCACCACGAAGTAGATCCACCAGGCGGAGAAAACGATCAGCAGGCCGCCCGCGGCGATCGGAAGCAACTCGCCCAGCGCGTCGTGCTCGTCGACGGCCGACTTCACCGCGACGGTCGCGGCGGCGATCGTCTCGCCCAGCACGATGATCGTGAACAGTCCGTACCGCTCGGCGATGTGGTGCGGATGCCAGGACGTGGTGAAGTCCTTCTCCGCGAACAGCGGGACGCACAGCTCGGCGAGGGCCACCACCAGAAACACCCACGCGCGGCCGCCTTCCGGCGCGATGAGCAGGCCGAGCCAGCCGATCTGGCACAGCAGAACCCCGCCCGCGTACCGCAGGGCCGCCGTTCTCTCGGTCCCCTCGGTGGACCGGGCCACCCGCAGCCACTGCGCGATCATCGCGAACCGCATGATCACGTAGCCCAGCCAGACCACCAGGAAGTCGTGGGTCTCGAACGCCTTGGACACCCCGGCCGCGAGCACCAGGACGCCGGCGATCTGCACCAGCGTGACCACCCGGTAGAGCACGTCGTCGTTGTCGTAGGCCGACGCGAACCAACTGAAGTTCATCCACGCCCACCAGATGGCGAAGAAGATCATCGCGTAGTCGAGGATGCCCTGACCCGCGTGCCCCTCCGCCACGGCGTGCACCAGCTCGGCGCCCGCCTGGGCGATGGCCACCACGAAACACAGGTCGAACAGGAGCTCCAGCGGCGACGCGACCCGGTGCGCCTCGTCGCGGCCGCGGGCCGTCATTCTGCGCAACGGCCAGTGGCCCGCGGACCGTGGTGTCGAGGCGGATTCCGGAGTGGAACGGGAGGTCATAGGGCCAAGCACAGCAGAAAAGCGCCGGGAATTCTTGTGAATGCCTTCACAAGCGGCCTCGGGTCGACCGGGTGGACCGCAGTGGCCCCGCCTCCCCGCGGCGTACGCTGGGGGCATGAGTCCCGCCCCCGCCCCCGAACCGCGCGATCCGAAGCCCGCACTGGTCTTCGACGATCCGTTGAACCAGCAGTCCTCGGACGATACGGACCGTGGGTGGGGCGAGCGGGCCGACAGCACGGGTGACAGCGCCGCCGACCTGAAGCGTTTCCTCGACGAGAAGCCGCCCCACCACATCTGAGCTCGGCTCCGGGCGCCCTCGCCCGAGGACCGGCGCGCCCCGGTCTCCCGGCGCCGCCGGCCGAGGTCCCGGGCGCGCGCCCACAGCCTCGCCGTCAGTACTCGCGGCGTCCCTGACCGCGCTGGGCGACCAGCTCGTCGCGGATCTGCTTGAGCACCTCCAGCTCGGACACCTCGAGGACCTCCCGCGTGCCTTCCTTCGCCTTCTGGCGGGCCGCCTGCCGGGCCAGGAACTTGGCCATCGGCAGCACCATCAGGAAGTACACGACGGTGGCGGTGATCACGAAGCTGAGCGTGGCGCCCAGCACCGAGCCCCACATGATCTCGATGCCCTTGGCGTTCGCCCCGCTGCCCGTGCAGGGCTTCTCCAGGCAGGAGCTGTAGTTGTCGAGGTTCTTCGTACCGACAGCGCCCACCATCGGGTTGATGATGCCCTTCACCACGGCGTTGACGATGTTGGTGAAGGCCGCGCCGATGACCACGGCGACGGCCAGGTCGATGACGTTGCCGCGCATCAGGAAGGCCTTGAAGCCCTCCCAGACACCGGGCTGCTTGTTGTCGCTCACTAGGAGGCCCCTCCGCGCATGTTGTGGAACAAACAGCTCCGCAACCTACGGCAGGGTGTTCGGAGCCTGTCCAACTGGGTAGCTCGATCGAGAGACTTGACACGGTTTCGGCGCTCATCGCAGCGTCACCGCCAGC
Organism: Streptomyces sp. NPDC096324; assembly: GCF_044763015.1. Taxonomy (NCBI): domain Bacteria; kingdom Bacillati; phylum Actinomycetota; class Actinomycetes; order Kitasatosporales; family Streptomycetaceae; genus Streptomyces; species Streptomyces sp. NPDC096324. The sequence continues at coordinate 417,532 of NZ_JBIWFK010000007.1, forward strand.
CGTGACGTGGTGCCCGCGCCGGCCAGCCGCACGGCCGTCGCGCGCGGAACGGCGAGGACGACCAGTGCTCCGGTGCCGGTGGCGCCGACGTCCGGGACCCCGGTGACCCGCGCCCCGGCCGCGACCACCCGCACCTCGCCGCCGTCGTCCGCCGCGACCACGTCGACCCGGTCGCCGGGGCGCAACAGACGCGCCGCGTCTCCGTCCGCGATCCGGACCGGCGCCCTCACCGTCTCGACCTGGCCGGGCCCGCGTACGGGGGTGGAGGCCGTGGTGGAGGCGGACGCGGAGGGCGTGGACGCCGGATGTCCGCGCGCCCGCCCGGCATCGCCCGGGCCCGCCGCCACGAGCGCGGCAGCCGTCATGGCCAGGCCCGCGGCGACCGCCCGCCTCCTGTGCCGTGCGAGGGGCCGGGGCCGAAAGCGTCCGCCCCGCACCCGGACGGGCGCGAACTGCGGCACCTCGCACGTCGGAGGCGTGTCCGCGCCCGGCGGGCGGACGTGTCGCGAGAGCTGTGCCATGGTGACCACCACCTGTGACGAGGGACCGGCTTGCGATCCCACGATGAGGTCTCGCGCCGAAGCCCGCAGGCACCCGTGGACGACCCGGGAACTGTGGACAACTCCCTCACCCGAACGGGAGATTCCGCCCCGCTCGGGCACGCGTCACGGTGGCTCGGTCCGCCGGCTCGGGTCACGGCAAGAGGGCCCCGCCACTTTGATCAAGGCGCCCGGATCACGGCGGTCGGCGCCGCGGTGGTTCAGGTCACGGCAGCTCGAAGCCGGGGTCCATGCCGCCCAGCGCCCTCGTGCACAGGCAGTCCCGCGATCCGTTCGCCGGCAGTCCCGCGACCGCGTCGAACAGCACGCCCCGCAGCCGGTCCACGTTCGCCGCGAACACCTTCAGCACGTCGTCGTGCGAGACGCCCTCGCCGCTCTCGGCGCCCGCGTCCAGGTCGGTGACCAGGGTCAGAGACGTGTAGCAGAGCTCCAGTTCGCGGGCGAGCGCGGCTTCGGGATGTCCGGTCATGCCGACCACCGACCAGCCCTGCGCCTGGTGCCAGAGCGATTCGGCCCGGGTGGAGAACCGCGGGCCCTCTATGACCACGAGCGCGCCGCCGTCCACGGCTTCCCAGTCACGTCCGCGTGCCGCTTCCAGCGCGACCTTCCGTCCGACGGGGCAGTACGGGTCGGCGAGCGACACGTGCACCACGTTGGGCACCGTGCCGTCGGGCAGCGGCAGCCCGTCGAAGTAGGACTGGGCCCGTGACTTCGTACGGTCCACGAACTGGTCGGGAACGAGCAGGGTGCCGGGCCCGTACTCGGGACGCAGTCCGCCCACGGCACAGGGGCCGAGGATCTGGCGGGCGCCGACGGAGCGCAGCGCCCACAGGTTGGCCCGGTAGTTGATGCGGTGCGGCGGCAGATGGTGGCCGCGGCCGTGGCGGGGCAGGAAGGCGACCCGCCGGCCGGCGATCTCGCCGAGGAACAGGGAGTCGCTGGGCGGCCCGTAAGGGGTGTCGACCCGCAGCTCGGTCACGTCGTCGAGGAAGGAGTAGAAGCCCGAGCCGCCGATGACACCGATCTCGGCCGAGGCGGTCCGCTGTTTCCCGGCCGGGTTCTGTGGGTTCTCCGTGTTCGCCATGAACGGCACCCTACGGGCTGTCCCGACGGAGGAACGCGGAAGACCCCGTCGTCGTAGGACGAAGGGGTCTTCCGCGGAAACGGGCCTGTGCGGCCTGCGCGCCGTGAGGCGCTGCGGCCGGGCCGGGACGGGAAGCCCCGGCCGCGGGCCGAGGAGTCCTTACGCGGCCGAGCTGCCGGCGGAGCCGCTGCCCGACGACTTCGCGCTCGACGACTTCGTGTCCGAGGACGACGAGGCGGACGCCGACGACGAGGACTTCGCGTCCGAGGTCGAGGACGTGGACGGCTTCGACGCCGGCGAGCTGCTCGACGAGGAGCCGCGGCTGTCGTTGCGGTAGAAGCCGGAGCCCTTGAACACAATGCCGACGGCCGAGAACACCTTCTTCAGGCGGCCGTCGCAGCTCGGGCATACGGTCAGGGCGTCATCGGTGAACTTCTGCACCGCCTCGAGGCCCTCGCCGCACTCGGTGCACTGGTACTGGTAGGTCGGCACTTGTCTTCCTCCTGGCACTCTCACTCAGTGAGTGCTAACGACGGTCCATACTGACGTATTCCGCGAGATCAGTCCACTGTCACCGGCACGCGGTGACCGACGCCACGTGCGACGGCGCGGCTCGGGGCATGTGCGACGAGACGTGAACGCAGTGCCACCAGGGTCGCCAGAGCCAGTGCCGTACCGGCCATCGGCACCAGGAACCCGGCGCCGTCCCAGAGCCTGTCCTCGAGCTGTCCGGCGACCGTGACGGCCGCCGCCTGGCCGAGCGCGACGGCACCGGTCAGCCAGGTGAAGGCCTCGGTGCGGGCGCCCTGCGGGACGAGGCTCTCGATCAGGGTGTAGCCGGTGATCAGGCTCGGGGCGATGCACATGCCGACCACGAGGCCGAGGCCGGCGAGCACGATCACCGAGTTCGCGGCCCACAGCCCGGAGGCGGCCAGCGCGAGGGCGGCGTACCCGACGACGAGCCGCCGCTGCGGGGCCACCTTCCAGGCGACGGCGCCGCAGACGATGCCCGAGAGCATGTTGCCGGCTGCGAAGACGCCGTACAGGACACCGTTCATGCCGGGCTCGCCGATCGACTCGCTGTACGCGGCCAGCGAGACCTGCATGCCGCCGAAGACGGAGCCGATGCCCAGGAACGTCATGATCAGAACGCGCACTCCGGGGATCCGCAGGGCGGAACCGTGTTCCACGCGCGCGTGCCCGGCGGCGGTGACCGCGGGCTGTGTGCTCTTCTGCGCGGCGAACAGCAGACCGCCGACGAGGGTCAGCGACGCCTCGGTCAGCAGGCCCGCGGCGGGGGCGACGGCCGTGCACAGCGCGGTGGCGAGCAGCGGGCCGAAGACGAAGGTCAGCTCGTCGGTGACGGACTCGAAGGCGGCGGCGGTCGACATCAGGGGCGAGCCCTGGAGCTTCACGCCCCAGCGTGCCCGCACCATGGGGCCGACCTGCGGCACCGAGGCGCCGGTGGGCACCGCGGCGGCGAACAGCACCCACAGGGGGGCGTCCGCCAGCGCGAGCGCGGTCAGGGAGAAGCCGGCCACGGCGTGCACGAGGACGCCGGGGAGCAGGACGGCCCGCTGGCCGTGCCGGTCGGCCAGACGTCCGGTCAGGGGCGCGAACAGCGCCATGGAGACACCGGTGACGGCCGCGACGGCGCCGGCCGCCCCGTACGAGCCGGTGGTGTGCTGCACGAGCAGCACGATGGAGATCGTCAGCATGGCGAACGGCTGGCGGGCGGCGAAGCCGGGCAGCAGGAACGTCCAGGCGCCACGGGTGCGCAGCAGTTGCCCGTATCCAGGACGGGAGGTGACCGTGGATGCCACGGCCGTGCCTTTCTGCCGCCTGGTAGCGCGCCCGTGCGGGGGCGCCGAGAGCTGTCCTCTTGCGCGGATCTGCGGTAGATACCGGCGTCCCCTGCGGGAGGACGTCACGGCCGCCATACGGTCGCGCCAGCTCTGCGTCAGGCAGAGTTGGTTCGATCAAGGTGTGCGTTCATCGTACAGGGGGTGGCCGTCGTGCCGGGCCTGTGAAAAAGAGCACTCCGAGGTCGTGAGCCTGTGAATGCCCTTCGTCTTCGCGTTTTCGTTCGATGTCTCGCAAGCCCCGGCGAGGGCGCGTAAGAGCCGCGTCCCGAGTTCCGTAAGAAGCGGCAGTCCTGTTGAGAAGCCGCGGTTTCGCGGGAAGCCGGCCGACGGCGCGGCGGTCGCCTCACAGGCCCGTTCTGTGCTGGGTCCGGTGTTCCCTGCCGCCGTCGTCGACGCCCAGCCAGTCGGCGAGCTTGCCGCCCTGGCCCACCGCGCGGAGGCGTCTCTCGGTCGCGTCGCGGACCGGGTCGGTCGCCACGACCAGCAGTTCGTCGCCGAGCCGCAGCACCGTCGTGGGCATGGGCACGAAGGACTTCGACTCGCGGACGACGAGGGTGACCGCCGCGCCCGGGGGCAGCCGCAGCTCGCCCACCTCGACTCCGTGCATGCGCGATCCCTCGGGGATCGCGACGGACAGCAGATGGCCGCGCAGCCGCTCAAGGGGTGCCGATTCGATGCCCAGGTCGGAGGCCCCCGAGGACGCGCCGAGGCGGAGCTTGCGGGCCAGCCACGGCAGGGTCGGGCCCTGGACGAGGGTGTAGACGACGACCAGGACGAAGACGATGTTGAAGATCCGCTTGCTCTCCGCGACTCCGCTCACCATCGGGATCGTCGCCAGGATGATGGGCACCGCGCCGCGCAGGCCCGCCCAGGACAGCAGCACCTGCTCCTGCCACGGGATGCGGAACGGCAGCAGGCCCGCGACCACGCTCAGCGGCCGCGCCACCATCGTCAGCACCAGGCCGATGACGAGGGCCGGGACGATGTCGTCGCCCATCTCGTGCGGGGTGACCAGCAGGCCGAGCAGCACGAACATGCCGATCTGGGCGATCCATCCGAGCCCCTCGGCGAAGCCGCGTGTGGCGGGCCAGTGCGGCAGTTTCGCGTTCCCGAGGAGCATGGAGGCGAGGTAGACGGCGAGGAAGCCGCTGCCGTGGGCGAGCGCGCCGGCGGCGTAGGCCGCGACGGCGATCGCCATCACGGCGATCGGGTAGAGGCCGGAGGCCGGCAGTGCCACGTGCCGCAGTCCGTACGCGCCCAGCCAGCCGACCGCGACACCGATGGCGGCGCCGATGCTCAGCTCCAGCGCTATCTCGCCGAGCAGCGTGTACCAGTGCTCCACCGGGCCCGCGGTGGAGAACGCGACGACCAGGATGACGACCGGGGCGTCGTTGAAGCCCGATTCGGCCTCCAGGATGCCCGTCACGCGCGTGGGGAGGGGGATTTTCCGCAGGACAGAGAAGACCGCCGCCGCGTCCGTCGAGGAGACGACCGCCCCGATGATGAACGCCTGGTGCCATTCCAGGCCGATCAGATAGTGCGCGCCCGCGGCCGTGACGCCGACGCTGACCGCGACGCCCACCGTCGCCAGCGAGGAGGCCGCCGGCAGGGCCGGTCTGATCTCCTTCCACTTCGTGCTGAGTCCGCCCTCGGCCAGGATCACGACCAGGGCCGCGTATCCGATGACCTGGGTCAGTTCGGCGTTGCTGAACTGGACGTCGCCGACTCCGTCCTGGCCGATCGCGACGCCGATCCCCAGGTACACGAGCAGCGTGGGAAGCCCGCTGCGCGAGGAGATCCGGACCGCCGCCACCGCGATGAGGAGGACGAGCGAGCACACGAGCAGGAGCTGGTTGAGGTGGTGGACAGTCAGGGGCTGTTCCTTTCTCGCCGATCCGGCTCCGCGGGGGCGGTATCCGGATCCGAGCACCGGAAGCCGGCCACTTCAGTGCAAGTACTTCGTTACCTTACCTAACTCTTGACGTTTTCTTGACGTTCCCGGAGGCAAGATCGAACAGTCGTGCTTCCCGGTTTCCTACTCCGCGTCAAGGCGTGGTTGGCCCTGCGCCTATGGTTGCCCCAGCACTCCAGGACCGCCTGCCGCTCGCGTTAGGACAGCAAGGACAGCGATGCCCCCCAACACCACCGCCTCTTCCGGCCAGCAGCCCGGCAAGTCCGGCAGGAAGAAGGGGCGCAAAGCCCGACTGTTCTTGATTGTCCTGGTTCTCGCCATCATCGGAGGCATCGCCTTCGGCGCGTACTGGAGCATCAGCACGGTGCGGGCCTCCTTCCCGCAGACCAAGGGATCCATCCGCATCGACGGGCTGTCCGGGCCCGTGACGGTGCAGCGCGACGGCAACGGGATCCCGCAGATCTACGCCTCGTCCGACGAGGACCTGTTCAAGGCCCAGGGCTTCGTCCAGGCGCAGGACCGGTTCTACGAGATGGACGTGCGCCGCCACATGACCTCGGGCCGGCTCTCCGAGATGTTCGGCGAGGGCCAGGTCAAGAACGACGAGTTCCTGCGCACGCTGGGCTGGGACCGGATCGCGAAGAAGGAGTACGACGAAAAGCTGTCGTCCTCCACGAAGAAGTACCTCCAGGCGTACTCCGAGGGGGTCAACGCCTATCTGAAGGGCCGGAGCTCCGAGGACATCTCCCTGGAGTACGCGGCCCTCGGCTTCACCAACGACTACAAGCCGACCGAGTGGACCCCGGTCGACTCGGTGGCCTGGCTCAAGGCGATGGCCTGGGACCTGCGCGGCAACATGCAGGAGGAGATCGACCGCTCCCTGATGACGAGCCGGCTCGGCCCGAAGCAGATCGCGGACCTCTACCCGGAGTACCCGTACAGCCGCAACAAGACGATCGTCCAGACGGGCGCGTACGACAGCGCCACCGGGACGTACAGCTCCTCGGGCACCGGCTCGGCGTCGAGCGCGGGCACGGGGCTCGCGGGCGGCACGGCGACGCCCTCCGGGTTCCAGAGCCAGCTCTCGGGTCTCTACAACGTCCTCGACGACCTGCCCACCGCCGTCGGCGTGAACGGCAACGGCATCGGCTCCAACTCCTGGGTCGTCGCCGGAAGCCACACGATCACCGGCAAGCCGCTGCTGGCCAACGACCCGCACCTGTCGGCGTCGCTGCCCTCGGTCTGGTACCAGATGGGCCTGCACTGCACCGCGGTCTCCGCGAAGTGCCAGTACGACGTCTCCGGATACACCTTCGCGGGCATGCCCGGCGTGATCATCGGCCACAACGCGGACATCGCCTGGGGCATGACCAACTCCGGGGTCGACGTCACCGACCTCTACCTGGAGAAGATCACCGGCCAGGGCTACGAGTACGACGGCAAGGTGCTGCCCTTCACCACCCGCAAGGAGACGATCAAGGTCGCGGGCGGTGACGCCAAGACGATCGTCGTCCGGCAGGCCCAGGACGGGATGCCGCTGCTCTCCGACCGTGACGACGAACTCGTCCAGGTCGGCAAGAAGGCCACCGTCGACGCGGAGGCGCCCGACCGGGGCGACGGTTACGCGATAGCACTGCGCTGGACCGCACTGGCTCCGGGCAACACCATGGACGCCGTCTTCGCGATGGACAAGGCGTCCGACTGGAGCGAGTTCCGCAAGGCGGCCGAGTCGTTCCAGGTGCCGTCCCAGAACCTGGTCTACGCCGACGGTGCCGGCGCGAGCGGCAACATCGGCTACCAGCTCCCCGGCAAGATCCCCACGCGCGCGAAGGGCGACGACGGCTCGCTGCCCTCGCCCGGCTGGGACTCGAAGTACCGCTGGACCGGCTACATCAAGCCGTCCGCCCTGCCTTACGAGTACAACCCCAAGCGCGGCTACATCGTCACCGCCAACCAGGCGGTCGTGGACCCGGACAAGTACCCGTACACGCTCACCACGGACTGGGGCTACGGCACCCGCAGCCAGCGGATCACCAGCCTGATCGAGACGAAGACCCGGGGCGGCGCCAAGATCTCGACCGACGACATGCGCCAGATGCAGCTCGACAACAGCAGCGAGATCGCCAGCAAGATCGTGCCCAGGCTGCTCAAGATCGACGTCCCCGACAAGGACGTCCGCCAGGCGCAGAAGCTCCTGGAGGGCTGGGACTACACCCAGGACGCAGACTCCGCGGCGGCCGCGTACTTCAACGCCACCTGGCGCAACATCCTCAAGCTCGCCTTCGGCAACAAGCTGCCCAAGGAGCTGCGGGTCAAGGGCCAGTGCCTGTGGGTCGAGCGGGTCGACACGACCGGTCCCGCGGACGAGGACCAGACGGTGCGTGAGTGCGGCGAGCGTGAGCCGGACCAGGCGCAGCCGGACGGCGGCGACCGCTGGTTCGAGGTGATCCGGAAGATCATCGACGACGAGCACAACGACTGGTGGAAGCTGCCCAAGACGCGTACCGAGGAGGCGACCGCCACCCGGGACGACCTGTTCCGCCGGGCCATGACGGACGCGCGCTGGGAGCTGACCGCCAAGCTCGGCAAGGACATCGACACCTGGAGCTGGGGCCGGCTGCACCGCCTGTTCCTCAAGAACCAGACCCTCGGTACCGAAGGCCCCGGCTTCCTGAAGTACATGCTCAACCGCGGCCCCTGGAACCTCAGCGGCGGCGAGGCGACGGTCAACGCGACCGGCTGGAACGCGGCGGGCGGCTACGGGGTGGTCTGGGTGCCCTCGATGCGGATGGTCGTCAACCTCCAGGACCTCGACAAGTCCAAGTGGATCAACCTCACGGGCGCCTCGGGGCACGCCTACAGCGCGCACTACACCGACCAGACGGAGTTGTGGGCCAAGGGGGAACTCCTGCCGTGGGCCTTCAGCAAGAAGGCCGTCGACCAGAAGACGACCGACACCCTGGTCCTGAAGCCCTGACGCTTCGGCGGCCGTCGGCGCCGGCGTCCTCGCCGTGCTCGGTGCCCTGAAGCCGGTGCCTGACGAAAGTGGCCCTCCACGCGTGCGTGGAGGGCCACTTCGCGTCCGCCGCTCCGGGACCCTCGTCCGCCCGGCCGCCTCCCGTCAGCGGAAGCGGCGCACCCCGGAAGGGGTCACCACCGCGTGGACGGGCCGGTCGTGCGCCTCCTCCGGGACCCGGTCGACGACCTCGGTGTCGTACAGGAGCACCACCAGCGCCGGGTCCGCGCCCGCGCGCTCCAGACGGGCCAGTACACGGTCGTACGAGCCACCGCCGCGCCCCAGCCGCATCCCGCGGGCGTCGACGGCGAGGCCGGGCAGCAGGACGGCGTCGGCGTCCTGGACGGCCTCCGGCCCCAGCCGCTCGCCCGCGGGCTCCAGGAGGGCCATCTTCCCGCCGTGCCGTACTTCCGTGAGGGAGTCAGGACCCGTGTACGCGCCCCAGTCCAGGTCGTTGTCCGGCAGCAGGACCGGCAGCAGGACACGCACCCCGCGCGCGTGGAGCGCGTCCAGGAGGGCGAGGGTGCCCGGTTCGCTTCCCACGGACACATAGGCGGCGACGGTGTGGGCCTGCGTCAGTTCGGGCAGTTCCAGAGCGCGGGCGGCGAGCGCGGCGGCGGTCTCCCGTACGTCACCGGCCGTCAACCCACTTCTCACCAGCAGGAGTCCTCGCCGCAACATTCGCTTGTCAGGCTCTGGTTCGCGTGCGACGTGTCTCACAGGTGACTCCTGTAGCTCTCTTAATCAGTTCATATGAACGTGAATTAACCGGAGCCACAGATTCTGCACATAGCGACCGGTTATGGTTGCGGACATGACTGAGTCACACCCCAGGATCACCAAGGCTGTCATCCCCGCGGCAGGCCTCGGCACCCGGTTCCTGCCGGCCACCAAGGCCACTCCCAAGGAGATGCTGCCGGTCGTCGACAAGCCGGCGATCCAGTACGTGGTCGAAGAGGCCGTGTCGGCGGGTCTTGACGACGTCCTGATGATCACCGGACGCAACAAGCGCCCTCTCGAAGACCACTTCGACCGCAACTACGAGCTGGAATCCGCCCTCCAGAAGAAGGGCGACGCGAGCCGGCTCGCCAAGGTCCAGGAGTCCAGCGACCTCGCGACCATGCACTACGTACGCCAGGGCGACCCCAAGGGCCTCGGCCACGCCGTCCTGTGCGCCGCCCCGCACGTCGGCCGCGAGCCCTTCGCCGTCCTCCTCGGCGACGACCTGATCGACCCCCGCGACCCCCTCCTCGCCCGCATGGTCGAGGTCCAGGAGCAGCACGGCGGCAGCGTCATCGCGCTCATGGAGGTCGCGCCCGAGCAGATCCACCTCTACGGATGCGCCGCAGTCGAAGCCACCGACGAGGGCGACCTGGTCAAGGTGACCGGTCTGGTCGAGAAGCCGGACAGGGCGGACGCGCCCAGCAGTTACGCCGTCATCGGACGTTACGTCCTCGACCCCCACATCTTCGACATACTGCGCAAGACCGAGCCGGGCCGCGGCGGCGAGATCCAGCTCACCGACGCCCTCCAGCAGCTCGCCGCGGACGAGAAGGTCGGCGGCCCCGTGCACGGCGTCGTCTTCAAGGGCCGCCGCTATGACACCGGTGACCGCGGCGACTACCTGCGTGCCATTGTCAGACTCGCATGCGAACGTGAGGACCTGGGCCCGGACTTCCGGACCTGGCTTCGCCGTTACGTAGCCGAGGAGATGTAGGGATTTGAGCAGCGCCGCGACCCGCACCACCGGCCAGGAGCACCTCTGGTCGGTGGACGACCACCTGGAGGACATCCTCACGACCGTCCGCCCCCTCGAACCCATCGAGCTGCAACTCCTCGACGCCCAGGGCTGCGTCCTGCTCGAGGACGTCACGGTGCCGGTCTCCCTGCCGCCGTTCGACAACAGCTCGATGGACGGGTACGCGGTCCGGGTCGCGGATGTGGCGGGCGCGAGCGAGGAGTATCCGGCGGTCCTGACGGTCGTCGGTGATGTCGCGGCCGGCCAGGCCGACCAGCCCTACGTGGGCCCCGGCCAGGCCGTCCGCATCATGACCGGCGCCCCGCTCCCGTCGGGCGCCGAAGCCGTCGTCCCCGTCGAGTGGACGGACGGAGGACTCGGCGAGGGGCCGGTCTCCGGCATGCGCGCGCACAGCGCGTCCCCCGAGGGCTCCTACGGACAGGTCCAGGTCCACCGGCCGGCCGAGGCACGCGCGCACGTCCGCGCGAAGGGCAGCGACGTGAAGGCGGGCGACCGCGCCCTCGAAGCGGGCACCGTCCTCGGCCCGCCGCAGATCGGTCTGCTCGCCGCGATCGGCCGCGGCACCGTGCGGGTGCGCCCCCGCCCGCGCGTGGTCGTCCTGTCCACCGGCAGCGAACTCGTCCAGCCCGACGAGCAGTTGGGCTCCGGACAGATCTACGACTCCAACAGCTTCGCCCTGTGCGCGGCCGCCCGCGACGCGGGAGCCATCGCCTACCGCGTCGGCGCCGTCGCCGACGACGCCGAGACCCTGCGCTCGACCGTCGAGGACCAACTCGTCCGCGCGGACCTGCTGGTCACGACCGGCGGGGTGAGCGTCGGCGCCTACGACGTCGTCAAGGAAGCGCTGTCGTCCGTCGGCGACGAGGACGAGGAGGGCGGCGGCATCGACTTCCGCACCCTCGCCATGCAGCCCGGGAAGCCCCAGGGCTTCGGCTCCATCGGCCCCGACCACATCCCGCTCCTCGCGCTCCCCGGCAACCCCGTCTCGTCGTACGTCTCCTTCGAACTCTTCGTGCGCCCCGCGATCCGCACCCTGATGGGACTGCCGGACGTCCACCGGCCCACGACCCGGGCGAAGCTCTCCGCGGACAAGGCGCTGACCTCGCCGAAGGGCCGCCGGCAGTTCCTGCGCGGCACGTACGCGGACGGCACCGTGACCCCTGTCGGGGGCGCCGGATCCCACCTGGTCGCCGCCCTCGCGCACGCCGACGCGCTGATCGTCGTCCCCGAGCAGGACACCTCGGTCGAGCCCGGCACCGAGGTCGAGGTCGTCCTCCTCGGCTGACCGGCCGCCCGGAGCGGGCCCCGCCCCGGCCCCACCGCAGGCGCCCAGGTCGGGCCAGGGGCGCACAGTCCCTCACGACGGCGGAGCGGTGGACGGGCGGGCGGTAACGTGTCGCGCACACCAGGCCCACGCGCCGCACCGCGACGGGCCCCGACCGGGAGCGCCCACGCATGACTGTTCCGTCCCGGGGGGAGACCTCCGGAGCCCCTGTGCAGAACCGGCTGACGCACATAGACGAGGCCGGCGCCGCCCGCATGGTCGACGTGTCCGGGAAGGACGTGACCGCCCGCACCGCGCGCGCGAGCGGCCGGGTCCTGGTCTCGCCGCGCGTCGTGGAGCTGCTGCGCGGCGAAGGGGTCCCCAAGGGCGACGCCCTCGCCACCGCCCGCATCGCCGGGATCATGGGAGCCAAGCGCACACCGGACCTGATCCCGCTGTGCCACCCGTTGTCGGTGTCGGGTGTCAAGATTGATCTGTCGGTCGCGGACGACGCCGTCGAGATCCTCGCCACCGTGAGGACGACCGACCGCACGGGCGTCGAGATGGAAGCCCTCACCGCGGTCAGCGTGGCGGCCCTCACCGTGATCGACATGGTCAAGGCTGTCGACAAGGGGGCGGTCATCACGGACGTACGGGTGGAAGAGAAGACCGGCGGGAAGTCGGGCGACTGGAGCCGGGCATGAGCGGCGACACCGTCATCGGCGAGGCGCTCACGGCCGGCTACAGCGCGCTGGTCGTCACCGCCTCCAACCGCGCCGCCGCGGGCGTCTACGAGGACAAGGGCGGCCCCCTGGTCGCAGCGGGCCTCGCGGAATCCGGCTTCGCGGTCGACGGGCCATGGGTCGTCCCCGACGGGGACCCCGTGGAGGAGGCGCTGCGCGCCGGGGTCGAGGCGGGCTACGACGTCATCGTCACCACCGGCGGCACGGGGATCTCGCCCACCGACCGGACCCCCGAGGCGACCTCACGCGTGCTCGACCGCGAGATCCCCGGAATCCCGGAGGCCATCAGGGCGTTCGGCAGGGACAAGGTTCCCACCGCGGCGCTCTCGCGGGGGCTCGCCGGAGTCGCCCGGGGGACACTGATCGTCAACCTGCCGGGCTCCACCGGCGGGGTCAGGGACGGACTGGCCGTTCTCGACCCCCTCCTGATCCACGCCGTCGACCAGATCCGCGGCGGCGACCACCAGAGACCCAGCGGCACTGGGGGTGCGAGCTGAACAGCCCATCCTGGCCGGTCGAGCTGGTGGACGGCGATGTCGTCCTCCGGCCGATAAGGCTGCGCGACCAGCGGGTCTGGCGCGAGGTGAACCGGCGCAACCGCGACTGGCTGCGCCCCTGGGAGGCGACGATCCCGCCGCCCACGCCGAGCGGCCCGATCGCGCACCGGCCGACGTACCGGCAGATGGTCCGGCACCTGCGCGCCGAGGCCAACGCGGGCCGGATGCTGCCCTTCGTGATCGAGTACCAGGGGCGCCTGGTCGGTCAGCTCACCGTCGCCGGGATCACCTGGGGCTCGATGTGCTCCGGACACATCGGCTACTGGGTCGACCAGTCGGTGGCGGGCCACGGAGTGATGCCGACGGCCGTGGCGCTCGTGAGCGACCACTGTTTCCGCACCGTCGGACTGCACCGCATCGAAGTCTGTATTCGCCCCGAGAACCGGCCCAGCCGCAGGGTCGTGGAAAAGCTCGGATTCCGGGAGGAAGGGCTGCGCCCGCGCTATCTCCACATCGACGGCGCCTGGCGCGACCATCTCGTCTTCGCGCTCACCGCGGAGGAAGTCCCCGAAGGACTGCTCGGACGCTGGAGGCGGACGCGTCCGGCGCCGGGGCGCTCGGATCAGGTCGGATCGGAGCAGACCGGTTCACAGAACCCGAGCAAGCGCGGACACCCCGGAAAATGAAATAGGTGTTCGAAAATGATCGGCAGGCGATCGCGCCAGGGCATTAAATTCACGCTCGCGGTGGCCTGCTGATCGCATCGGTCACAAAAAAAGGTCGAAATATCAGCCGGATCGTGCGACACACCGGCGCAATTGGCAGATGGCCTCATACAAACCCCTCTACCGTGTGAGGCGTGAGCAGCAGCGGCCTCATCTACGCAGTCATCGTCGGGGCCTGGGCCGCCTACTTGGTGCCGATGTGGCTCCGTAGGCAGGACGAGCTGAACGAAGCCCGTCCGACGGAACGCTTCAGCACCGCCATCCGGCTGCTGTCCGGACGGGCGGGCATGGAGCGTCGATACGCCAAGGACCTGCGCGCACGCTCCACCGAGGAGGAGGAGCCCAGCGCCGACCCGGACGGCGTCACCGATTCGGTGGACGTCCGGGCCTTCGCCGTGTCCCCGCCCCGGCCCCAGGCGAGTGACCGGCACCGTCCGCACGTACAGGAACGCGTGCAGGATCCGGCGCCGACCCAGGCGGAACAGGAGCCGGTCGCACGCGCGACCGGCAAGGAGAGCGGCGCGTACGAGACCTCGGGCACCGCCCGGTCCGTACCGCACCAGGCGGGCCCGCCCGCCCCGAGACCCGCGGCCAAGTCCGCGCCGCAGCAGGCCGCGCCCGCCGCGCGCCGCGCGGCCTCGGCGGAGGCCGCCGCACGGGCCCGGCGCGTGAAGGTCCTCGCACGCCGCCGGCGAACGACGGTCCTGCTGTTCCTCGCCTTCAGCCTCGGCGCGATCGTGGCCGCCGTGGGCGGGCTCGCGTTCCTGTGGGCGCCCGGCGTGCCCGCCGTGATGCTGAGCTCGTACATCGTGCATCTGCGCGCCAAGGAGCGGCGGCGCTTCACCTACACCATGGACCGCCGCCGGGCCGAGGCCGCGGCGCAGCGGCTCCGCGAGCGGCAGCCCCGCCGGCGGACGTCCACCGAGCCCGTGGCGGACGAACCGGAGGAGCACGCCGCCCCCGACACGGACCCCGGTCTCCTGGCCCTCGCCGCCGACCGTCGCGCGCTCGTCGAGCAGACCGACCACGCCGAGTGGGTCGACCAGCAGCGTGAGCGCCAGTGCGGGCCGTCGCAGGGCGAGAGCTGGGACCCGGTACCGGTTCCCCTGCCGACCTATGTGACCGCGCCGGTCGCGCCCCGGGCGACGTCCAGCGTGGACCTCGGCGCGCCGGACGCGTGGAGTTCCGCGCGGTCCAGCGCGGTGGAGCCGAGCGCGCACGAGGCCGAGCCGGCCGACGAGGACCTCTCCGACGGTTCCGAGGAAGCCGGGGCGGCGGACGACAGCCGCAGCGACGCCCGACGGGCCGCGTCCGCGCGGCGCGCCCGCGAGCGCGGCCGGACGCCGCTGTTCGACCAGTACGAGGACGGCGAACGGCCGCGCGCGGCCAACGAGTGACGGGTGGGGCGACGGGCGGGCGCGGAGGTCCGGCTGACCAGGCAGGAACGGATTACCGAGCACCTCGATCGGGATGCTAGAGTTTCACTCGTTGCAAGGGCCTGTGGCGCAGTCTGGTAGCGCACCTCGTTCGCATCGAGGGGGTCTGGGGTTCAAATCCCCACAGGTCCACCGCAGCTCAGAGCCCCAGTCGGAGAGATCCGGCTGGGGCTCTTTGGCGTCGTACAGCAGCGAAGTACAGCAACTACTTTCGATCTTGCTTGCCGAGATGCTTCCCCAGCTTGCGCAGCGCCCGCCGGGTCGACTCCGATGGCACGTGTGTGTACACCTCCATCGTCACCGCGATCTTGCTGTGCCGGAGGATCTGCATCGCGACCCGAGGATGCACGTCGAGGGCAGCCAACAGGGAACCGCACGTGTGCCGGGTGTCGTGCAGCCGAATCCGGCGGACTCCCGCGCTGGCCGACCGATTGGCGAACCCGCGGTTGAAGTTGCGCGGATCGATCGGCGTTCCGTAGCGCGTGGAGAACACGAAGTCGGAGTCTGCCCACATTGCGCCGGCCGCCCTCATGGCCACCTCTTGTTCCTTCCTGCGGCGCTGGAGCGCGGTCACGCAGATCTGCGGAAGCGGGAGCGTGGCCGTCGACGCCTCGGTCTTGGTCTCGTCGTGCACGAGACGCCGCCTGATTCGCTGTAACTGCATCTGCACGGTGACCTCACCCGCGTCCAGGTCGACGCTCTCCCAGGTCAGGCCCAGAACCTCACCCCGGCGGAAACCCAGAACCAGGATGAGCACGTACGCCGCGTACAGCGGGTCATGCCCCGTGCTGGCCGCTTCGAGGAACTGCCGAGCTTCCTCCACCGACCACGGGTGTCGCTTCACCTTCCGCGCCGACCGCACCTTGACCAGGCCCGCGACGTTCTTCGAGATCAGCTCTTCCGTCATCGCGTTGGTCAACGCCGACCGCAGCACGGTGCGCGCGTCCTGCACCGTTCGACGCGACGGGATGCGCTCGCAGCAGTCGCCAACGGAGCAGCAGCGCGGCGTGTCCCGCTTCTTATCCAGGCCCTGGGCGCAGCACTGGCACTGCTCCAACAGAGCATTGACCCAGGTTCGGACGTCCCTCACGGTGAGCTTGTCGAGCCGCTTCGAGCCGAGTCCCGGTGCGATGTAGAGCCGAACGTGCATGGCGTAGGTCTCTGCCGTCTTGGGCTTCAGATCCGGTTCCACAACCTCCCGGAGCCACCGCGCGAGGTACCGAGCCAGCGTCGGCGAGGACGTTGCCACCGGCCCTTCCTTGGCCTCCGTGTGGAGCTTGATCCATTTGTCGTGGACCTCTTCGCGGGTCTTGCCGTAGACGTACTTCCGCTTGCGTTTGCCCTCCGGGGTGTCGACCCAGACGTACGCGGCGAAGCCGTTCTTGTACGGGTAGATGGAGCCTTCGCCGTTGGCGCGCTTGCCGCTCATGCTGACGCCCTCTCAGCCTCGGCGGTGACGTGCTGGATGTACTCGTCCACCCAGGCCGGGAGGATGCGCCGGTTGCGCCCGATCTTGACGGACCGGATCTCTCCGGTGAGGACGAGCATCTTGGTCTTGGACAGGCCGAAGCCGAGCATCTCGGCCACCTCTGCCGTGGTGTGCCACTTGCGGGTGATCACAGCCGTGGTCATGCTGCGGCTTCCTCCCAGTCGAGTTGGTCTTGCAGGGCTTCGCGTGCGGTCTCTCGGTTCAGTCGGATGTCCTTTGCGATCGATTCGGCGAGCCAGGACTCACCGGGGGTGTGGCCTTGTCCGGCGTAGGTCCAGTGGGCGAGCACGAGCGTGGAGCCCTCCGAGTCGTCGAGGTCCTCGGAGAGTCCGCGTTCGCGGCGTTCCTGCCGGGCCCGGTAGTCGGCGCGGACCTGGCGCAGCGCGCCGAGGGTGGTCGAGTAGCGGCGGGACTTGGTGGAGAAGTGGCCGCGGAAGCCGAGCATGTGGGCCCAGCGCGCCAGCATCCGTTCCGGGTAGGCGTCGTCCAGGTCCCAGCAGGCTTCGATCAGGCGCCGGGTGTGCGTGGGCAGCGGCAGCCTGTCGAGTTCGGAGAGTTCCCCGATCCGGTGGTCCACGGTGCCGGTCGTCTCGGCTGCCTTCGTGGCGTACTTGGCCACGTAGGAGGCGACCGCCTGTTCGGTCAGCTCCTCTTGGCCCAGGGCGCCGATCGGCTGGACGTCGACCTGGGAGCCCCACCGCAGGGTGCGGGCCGGGAAGTCCCCGGAGGCGGCCACGGGCACGGAGACCCGCCCGGCAGCCGCGCGGATTGCGTCGTCCAGGAGGGCGACCGTGGCCCAGGCCGGCGGAGTCGTGTCCGGGCCGTCGGGACCGTCCAGGCGCACCACCGCGTGGAAGTGCACCGAGCCGCGTTTCTGGAACTCGGCGACCTTGCCGAAGGAGACCCGGCACACCTCCTTCAGGGCCGTCTGAGACAGGCCCGCGCGGGCGGCAATCTCCCGGCGCAAGTAGATCGTGAAGCGGCGCCACAGGTCGCCTGCGAAGTTGTTGAACAGCACCGCCCCCGCGTAGTCGTAGCGGCCCGGATCGAGCGCCGTCCCCAGCACCGGATCACTCTCCGCGTGGGAGCTCCCGCAGCGGCAGCACCCGGCATCCGGCCGGTTGTGCACGGGCCCGAACGAGGGCGCGGTGAGCGTGGCGAAGACCCGGGGGTGATCCCGGACCACGGTCGAGACGCCCTTGTTCACATCACCCGTGATCCCGGCACGGATCAGGTGGTACGTGTCCCCCGCGTAGGTCCAGGCGCAGGCCGGGCAGCGCGAGGCCCGCCGGTTGCCGCACGCCACCCGCAGCATCCCGCCCGGCTCGTTCTCGGTGCTGTACGAGTAGAGGACGTCACCGCTGGCCCGGTCGCGGGTGGTCGTCTGGCCCATCAGCCGGATCGGGTGCGAGCAGCCGCCGGTACGGCGGATCTGTTCCTGCCAGCGGTCGAAGCCGGGCGCGTTGGCGACCCGCAGCAGATCTGCGAGCGTCAGGGGGTCGGTGCCCATGGAGGCCGCAGCACCGGCCACGGCCTCCGGGGGGACGGGGAACACCGTCACGCGGCTACCCCCAGCGGCTCGACCACGGCCAGCGGAGCCGGGACGGGGGTGTAGCCGAAGGTGCGGTCCTTCGTGCAGATCAGGTCACCGTCGTGCGTGAGAACGCGTAGACCGTCGATGCGGACCCAGCGCCAGAACGGGGCGTGCGCCCGGCAGCCGGGGCAGGTGGGAGGCACGACGTCGAGCAGGCCGTAGCAGGACGGGAAGGTACTCACGCGGCACCGCCGTTGGTCTGGCATGCCCAGCAGGCTCGATAGCCCTCTTCGGACCAGTCCGAGCCAGCGTCGATGACCCAAGTCCCCCAGACCTTCCTGGAGTTGTCACACTCCGGGCAGCAGCCGTCGATGACGGCCGGGAGATGCCGAGCTTCCGGGGCGACGCCGACCAGCCACATGACCGAGGCAGACGCCAGCTCCTCCGCCCGGTCGAGGCGGCGGGCGGACGGGAAACGCTCCGCATGCCGACGGTCGATCTCCTGGGTGGTCATGTCCCGCAACCAGAGCTTGCGGTGTCCGGCCAGGTACGACGCGCGCCGACGAGTCTCCTCACGTCCCAGCCGCACAACGCCTTGGAGGATCCAGGCGATCAGCGCCGATTCCGAAGACCTCTGGAGCCGGTAGCCGTTCGGCATGTCCGACGAGTAGAGGGCGACCGCGCGTTCCATTCCGGAAAGGGTCTCGACCACCGCAGCGGATGCAGATGCATGCGGTGCGACCAACGTTGCAGGCATGATGGAAGCTCCCTTAGGGGACGAGGGGCGGCGAATCTGCTTGGCGGTAGGAGCGCCGCCCCTGGCTTTGACAGGCGGATCAACCTGTCTAACTTCTCTTGTGTTACCTAGATTAGTTGCCGGATGATTCCGCGCAAGGTCTGGGGCAGATTTCTTTAGGTCACTTAGGTAACCTGGGGAGGTGACGGTGAGCCAGGACGATCCGCGTAGTGCCTACGAGCAGGTGGCCGACGACCTCCGACGGAGGATTGCCTCCGGCACTCTCAAGGCTGGCCAGCGGCTCGACGGAAACGCCAAGATGGCCGAACGCTATGGCGTTGCACCGATGACCATTCGCCACGCACTCGACATCTTGCGAAGCGAACAGCTCATCGTGAGCCAGCAAGGGCGCGGGACCTTCGTCGCCAGCGATCCGGGATTTGCGGACTCGGCCGAGGGAGCCAGCACCATGGCTGATGAACTCGGCGAGATCAAGGCCGCTCTGGAAATGATCAACTCGCGGCTCGACCGTCTTGAGACCCAGGTTCGCGAACGTCCTTGACCGAGGAAGACAGTCGCTCGACCCGCTCGGCGGCTTCGGCGAGCTTCTTCCGGATCTCGTGCAGCTCTACTAATAATCGCGCCCTGTCCGCGACCCTCACAGCGTCTGTCCCCCAGTCAGTGATCAGCCCAGTTTCATACTCGTGGCGAGACGCCTGATCTCCGCCGTGTGTGCGTGCTTGTCCGTCGACCTCAGATCGTCCACGAGGTTCCGGGCAATCGGCCTGTTGCGTACGTGCTGAGGGGCAATCGCATCGGCGCGCAGGATCGCGTCAGCGGCCAGGGCCGACTTGCCGTTCATCATCTGGCCGACAGCCGTGCAGACCCAGAAGTGCGACTGCCGCTCGCCCGATGCAATGTGGGAAATGTTGACCAGTTCGGCACGCGAGAGCACATCACGAGGGTGGCCCAGCTCCAAGCTCACTTCCACCGAGTGGATCTCTGCGTTGACCGCGTTGAACTGAGTCTGGAATGCGTTGCCGTCTTCCGATACGCCGGCCGCCGCCTGTCGAGCTTCAGCCAGATGGGACTCCGCCTCCGGTCGATCCCAGAGTCGGGACCATGCGACAGCGGCCCGCAGATGCATCGCACCCCAGAGCGCGCGCAGCGTCTGATCAGCCGCCCCCATGTGAGGTTCGAGGTCATCGAGAGCCTTGCGTGCCATGTCGCGCGCTGCGCCTAGCTCCCCCTCGTGCAGCCAGAGACCGCAGAGATCCCAGCGAGCCGCAGCGCGGAGGATCGGAGACTCTGCCCGCTCAGCCGCCACCAACTCACGCTGAACGGCGCTCCATCCGAGGTCATGGTGACCGAGGAGGTTGGACGACACCCGCGCCATGTGGCTCGCCCGCAGCATGAGCGACTCGGCCCGGGGCACGTCTTCGCCCTCGGCCACATCGCACAGGACGACCAGGTCACGAAGAATCTGGGGGAGAACGTCGCCCAGGGCGGCGAACTTCGCATCCTGCCTCAGCCTCTCGGCCGCTTCGACCCGTGCCGTGACTGCGGGAAGAACCGGGACGTCCGTCATGGGGATCAAGGCCGCGCCACCGGGCATGGTCGCCTGTTGGAGCGCGAGCCGAAGACCGGGGATCGCGGCGTGGCCGGAGTCGAGTTCCGCAGTCTCGTGACGGTACGGCTGTCCAGTCAGCTCTACGACCTCTACGCCCAGAACCTCGGCGATCTGGCCGAGGACGCTCATGCGATCGAGCGGAAGGCGACCGGTTTCGATCTTCGAGACCCAGCTCACGGAGCGATCGACAGATGCCGCCAACTGCGCTTGATCCCAGCCGAGACGGCGCCGCGCCCGTGCTACGCGCTGCCCTGTGGTCAGTTCAGCCATCATGGGTTCCCTTCGACACTACGACGGTACCCACGCCGAGCCGTGACGCTGTCAGTAAAAGTGACAGTGGACGCCCGAACAGCCCTCTGCCAGGCCGGAGTTACGGATTTCTCTACCTCATCAAGCCCCGGCTGCGCTCCGCTCCGCCGGGCGCGCTCCCGGCTCCGCTCCGCGCGACGCTCCTGCCTTCGGCCCGCTCCGCGCGGGCTGCGCCGACGCGCGCCCTAGAGAGGGTTGGCCGGCGGCATGAGGTCAGAACCCGTCGTGGCCGGGGCGGTCGGCTCCACGACTTTAGGCAGCCACCATGGGGCGAGCCTCGAAGATCATGGCCCCAACGTCGTGCTTTACCGGGCAGCTCAGGAGACTGCCCGACTCGCCGGAAGCTTACGGGGCCATGATCACTCGCCCCATGGCAGCTCCCGCCCAAAGTCGCTCCGCCGACCTGTAGGTGATCTGGCGTCAGCAATCTCTGATCGTGTACAGTCCCTTATACGGCAAGTCGTGTACGCCGATCCGCAGCCGCATGCGCCCACGTCGCGAGCAGCACAGACGGTCAAGGCTCTCGGAGCCCACGCTTCATCACCACCCGAAACAGCCATGGCCAAGTTCGGTGGGAACGTGGGGCTCGCCGAGAATCGGAGACGGCTGTGACGAAGCGTGGCAACCATGACTCTCTCAAGCGGAAGGCCCGCAATCTCGCGCTGTACGAGAACATCCCGTACAGCGAAGCTCTCGCTCGCCTGAGTGCTCCTCAGAAGCACTCAGAGACGGCTGACAGGGAGCAACTGGCACCGATGAGCTTCCGGTCCGTCATGGCGGAGGCCGTGCGGTCGAGGAACAACGTGCGGTCCCTCATCGCGGAGGCGGCGAGGCCGAACTACGACTTCCGGTCCGTCATGGCGGAGGCCGTGCGGTCGAGGAACAACGTGCGGTCCCTCATCGCGGAGGCGGCGAGGCCGAACTACGACTTCCGGTCCGCG
>NZ_JBIWFK010000007.1:439128-594562 GCF_044763015.1 Streptomyces sp. NPDC096324
ACTTCCGGTCCGTCATGGCGGAGGCCGTGCGGTCGAGGAACAACGTGCGGTCCCTCATGGCCGAGGCGGCGAGGCCGAACTACGACTTCCGGTCCGTCATGGCGGAGGCCGTGCGGTCGAGGAACAACGTGCGGTCCCTCATGGCCGAGGCGGCGAGGCCGAACTACGACTTCCGGTCCGCGATCGAGAAGGCCAACGACGACTGAACGCGGCGGTCTAACGGCGGAGTGTCGGAACCCCGCCGAAATGGTTGCTGTACAGCAGCGAGGTACAGCAACCATCCCGACCGGATCCAACCGCCAGCAGTCCCGCATGACCGTCTGACCGGCCGAGCAGACCTCAGTGACCGCCGTGCCCATAGTTCGCATCGAGGGGGTCTGGGGTTCAAATCCCCACAGGTCCACCGCAGCAAAGAGGCCCGTTCCCATCCGTGGGAGCGGGCCTCTTGCCATGCCCGGAAACCGGCGGCAACTCCCGCCGGTGGCCCCGGGGCTGGCGGTCCTTCGGACGGCGCCCCCGCGGGCGGGCGGATGCCAGGGCGGCGGCCGGTCCGGGTATCGCCGGACGGACACCGCCCTGGTGTCTAGAGGGCCTTGGCGTAGCAGAGGCTCAGTTCGTGGAAGCGGTAGTAGCCGAACTTGGCGCACGGCTCGTAGCCGCTCGACGCGTAGAGGGCGACCGCCTCGGGCTGCTTGGATCCGGTCTCCAGGACCATGCGGGTGCGGCCCGCCGTGCGGGCGTCCTCCTCCAGGGCGGCCAGCATGCGCCGGGCGAGGCCGAGACCGCGGGCCTCGGGGATCACGTACATGCGCTTGAGCTCGGCGTCCCCGTCCGCGTAGCCCTCGTCGTTCGCGTCCTGGGTGCGCCAGCCGCCCGTGGCCACCGGACGGTCCCTCTCGTCGTACGCGATCAGATACAGACCGGCCGGCGGGGAGAACATCCGCGGGTCCAGATGCGTGGCGTCGCCGCCGTCGCCGTAGCGGACGGCGTATTCGGCCTGGACCTGGTCGTTGAGCTTCATGGCGTCGGGGTGGTCGAAAGGAACCGGACGGAAATTCATGCGTAATACCGTACATCTATGCGATAGGTGAAGGGGTGGGCGGGTGATGCCCGAGGCCGGCCGCGCCGATAAAGATCGAGTTCCGGACGGCCGCACGGATTAAGTATCGTGCCGGGGTGCTGACTGTGACCTCTGTGAATGTGAACGGGCTCCGGGCCGCCGCGAAGAAGGGTTTCGTGGAGTGGCTCGCGGGGACCTCCGCGGACGTGCTGTGCCTCCAGGAGGTACGGGCGGAGCCCGGGCAGCTTCCCGAGGAGGTGCGCGCGCCCGAGGGCTGGCACGTCGTGCACGCCCCCGCCGCCGCCAAGGGCCGGGCGGGTGTGTCCCTCTACACACGCCGGGAGCCCGACCGCGTCCGGATCGGCTTCGGGTCCGAGGAGTTCGACTCCACCGGGCGCTACGTCGAGGCGGACCTGCCCGGTGTCACCGTCGCGAGCCTCTACCTGCCCTCGGGCGAGGTCGGGACCGACCGGCAGGACGAGAAGGTCCGGTTCATGGGCGAGTTCCTGGCCCACCTGAAGGAGCTTCGGGCGCGGGCCGCCGCCGACGGGCGCGAGGTCGTCGTCTGCGGCGACTGGAACATCGCCCACCAGGAGGCCGACCTCAAGAACTGGCGCGCCAACCGGAAGAACTCCGGCTTCCTGCCGGAGGAGCGCGAGTGGCTCGGCCGGGTCCTCGACGCGGAGGACGGCGGCTACGTCGACGTCGTACGCGCCCTGCACCCGGACACGGAGGGTCCGTACACCTGGTGGTCCTACCGGGGGCGGGCCTTCGACAACGATTCAGGTTGGAGGATCGACCTTCAGGTCGCCACGCCGGGGCTCGCGGGCAAGGCGGTCAAGGGGTTCGTGGAGCGCGCGGCGACACACGGGGAGCGCTGGTCCGACCACGCGCCGGTCACGGCGGTCTACGACCTCTGAGCGGCCTCGTCGTCACGGCCCTCGGGCCGGGGGTCCCGCGTGCCCCGGGGGTTCCGTAGCCGGCGGTCCATGGCCATCGACAGTTCCGCTTCCACCACGCTCTTGGCCAGGGGGCGCAGGCGTTGGAGGTCGTCGGGGGTGCGGTCCTCGGTGAGGACCAGGGTGGTGAACAGTTCGGCCAGGGCCTCGGTGTGCTCGCGTACACGGCGGGCCGCCGTCAGGACGTCCGCGAGCGGTATGCCCTCGCGGACCAGGGCGGCCGAGACGTCGAGGAGGCGGCGGCTGATGTGCACGATCTCGCCGCCGTCCGTGCCGAGATAGCCGAGGTCGAGCGCCGCGGCGAGGTTCTCGCCCGTCGCCTGGCCCACGAACACGTCGGCCAGTTCCTCGGGGGAGAGGCGGACCGGGGTCTCCTCGCTGGGCTCGCCGAGCCCGAGCAGTTCGCCGACGTCACGGCCGTGGTCGAAGGCCTCGGCCAGTTCCGCGATGCCGTTCAGGGTGTGACCGCGTTCCAGCAGCGCCGAGATGGTGCGCAGCCGGGCCAGGTGGGTGTCGTCGTACCAGGCGATGCGGCCCTCGCGCCGGGGCGGCGGTATGAGCTTGCGCTCCCGGTAGAAGCGCAGCGTGCGCACGGTGATGCCGGCCTTCTCGGCCAGTTCCTCCATGCGGTACTCGCGGCGGCCGGGTTCCGGTGCGGGGTGGGCGGTGCCGTCGGAAGGTGTGGGGCGGGCGGTGCCGGGTTCCCGTGCGGGGTGGGCGGTGCCGGTGGGCTGCCCCGGGTCGGGTTTCGGGGCTTCGGGCGTCGCGTCCGGCCGGCGTTCGCCGGGCTTCCGCGTCGCCGCGCCCCCTGTCCGCGTCTCCGCGCCGCGCTTTCCTGATCCCTCGGCCACGTCCGCACCCTACGTCGTACCCCCGGTAACTTTCCCGGTCGCGACCCCTACCCATGAGTACGAAGCTGCTCTACCCTCCCGATTGTGCCAGTGTTCACTGGCAGGGTCGCGTGGGCCAGGGAGGCGTCGGGATGACCGAGCACGAGCATGTACGGGTGGCGGTGATCGGGTCCGGGTTCGGGGGGCTGGGCGCCGCCGTACGGCTGCGACGCGAAGGGATCACCGACTTCGTGGTCCTGGAACGGGCCGGCGGCGTCGGCGGCACCTGGCGCGACAACAGCTATCCCGGGTGCGCCTGCGACGTCCCCTCGCACCTGTACTCGTTCTCGTTCGCGCCCAACCCCGAATGGCCGCGCACCTTCTCCGGGCAGGAGCACATCCGCGCGTACCTGGAGCACGTGGCGGACGTCTTCGGGCTCCGGCCGCACCTGCGGTTCAACTCCGAGGTCACGATGATGACCTGGGACACGGACAAGCTCCACTGGCGCATCGAGACCAGCAGCGGAACCCTGACCGCGGACGTCGTGGTGTCCGCGACCGGGCCACTCTCCGACCCCAAGATCCCCTCGGTCCCGGGGATCGACACCTTCACCGGCAAGGTGTTCCACTCGGCCCGCTGGGACCACGACTACGACCTGCGCGGCAAGCGCGTGGCCATGATCGGCACCGGCGCCTCCGCCATCCAGATCGTGCCGGCGATCCAGCCGGACGTCGCCCGGCTGACGCTGTTCCAGCGCACCCCGCCGTGGGTGATGCCCCGGGTCGACCGGGCCATCAGCGGCCCCGAGCGGTGGCTGCACCGGCGGCTTCCCTTCACCGCGCAGGCCCGTCGCGGACTGCTGTGGGGCATTCGGGAACTCCAGGTGCAGGCGTTCACCAAGCGGCCCGACGAACTCGGCCTGGTCGAACGGCTCGCCAAGCGGAACATCTCACGCGCCGTCAAGGACCCGGAGCTGCGCGCGAAGCTGACGCCCGACTACCGGATCGGCTGCAAGCGGATCCTGCTCTCGAACGCCTACTATCCGGCGCTCACCCGGCCCAACGTGGACGTGGTGGCGTCCGGGCTCGCCGAGATCGACGGCTCCACGCTGGTCGCCGCCGACGGCACCAGGGCGGACGTCGACGCGATCGTGTTCGGGACCGGCTTCCACGTCACCGACATGCCGATCGCCGACCGGGTCGTCGGGGCGGACGGAAGGACGCTGGCCGAGGCGTGGAAGGACGGCATGAAGTCGCTGCGCGGCGCCACCGCGGCCGGCTTCCCCAACTGGATGACGATCATCGGACCGAACACCGGGCTCGGGAACTCCTCGATGATCCTGATGATCGAGTCCCAGCTCAACTACATGGCGGACTTCGTACGGCAACTGGGCGTCCTCGGGGGCCGCGTGGCGCTCGACGCCCGCCCCGGCGCCGTGGACGCATGGAACCACCGGGTCCAGGAACGCATGAAGCGCACGGTGTGGAACACGGGCGGCTGCACGAGTTGGTACCTGGACGCCAATGGCGTCAACACGACCGTGTGGCCCGGCACGACGACCGAGTTCCGGGGCGCCACGCGCCGCGTCGACCTGGGGGAGTACGACGTGCTGCGCGCGGCGGAACCCGCACCCGGGGAGACGCCCGCGGCCACGCCCGAGCCGCTCGGGAAGAGCACCCGCACCAAGAAGGTGGAGGCAGGCGCGTGAGCCGACTGACGCATGAGGCACAAGGGGCGTACGCGCCCCCCGTACCGGCGCGGGAACTGATCGCGCACTCCGCGGACGGCGCCCGGCTGCACGTCGAGGTGCACGGACCCGAGGACGCGCCCGCCGTCGTCCTCGCGCACGGCTGGACCTGCTCGACCGCCTTCTGGGCGGCCCAGATCCGGGACCTCGCCGCCGACCACCGCGTCATCGCGTACGACCAGCGCGGGCACGGACGCAGTCCCGCGAGTGACGCGTGCAGCACCGAGGCGCTCGCCGACGACCTGGAGGCGGTGCTCGCGGCCACTCTCGCGCCGGGCGAGAAGGCCGTGCTCGCGGGCCACTCCATGGGCGGGATGACGCTGATGGCGGCCTCGGCGCGGCCGCGGTTCCAGGAGCACGCGGCGGCGGCGCTGCTGTGCAGCACGGGGAGCACGCGCCTCGTGGAGGAGTCGCGGGTGCTGCCGTGGCGCGCCGGGCGGCTCCGGACGCGTCTCACCGGGGCCGTGCTCGGCTCGCGCGCACCACTCGGGCCCGTCACGCCCGTCGCCCGGCGGATCCTCAAGTACGCGACCATGGGCCCCGGTTCGTCGCCCGCGATGGTGGAGGCCTGCGCGCGGATCGTGCACGCCTGTCCGCGGGGTGTGCGCCACGCCTGGTCGGCTGTGCTCTCCACCCTCGATCTCGACGCGGGAGTGCGGGAGTTGAGGGTGCCGACCGCGGTGATCGCGGGCAGCGTGGACCGGATGACACCGGTCGTGCACGCCCGCGCCCTCGTGGCGGCGCTGCCCAACTGTGTCGGCAGCACCGAACTGCCGGGCCTCGGGCACATGACGCCGGTGGAGGCGCCGGAACTGGTGACCGCCCGGATCAGGGAACTCGTCGCCACGTACGCCGTGGAGACCGTGCGAGCCGAACAGACCGAGCGAATCGCGGAGACCACGGGAATCGCGGAGACCGTAGAGATCAAGGAGGGCGCATGAGCAAGGTGAGCCTGGAAGGGCAGGTCGCCGTCGTCACGGGGGCCGCACGCGGTGTCGGCGAACTCCTCGCCCGCAAACTCTCCGCGCGCGGGGCGAAGGTCGCGCTGGTCGGACTGGAGGCCGACGAGCTGAAGGCGGTCTCCGAGCGGCTGCGCGGCGAGAGCGACCACTGGTACGCCGACGTCACCGACCACGAGGCGATGGCGCGGGTGGCCCGGGAGGTCGAGCAGCGGTTCGGGAAGGTGGACATCGTCGTCGCGAACGCCGGTGTCGCGAGCGGCGGGCCCTTCGTGGACTCCGACCCCGTCGCCTGGCGGCGGGTGATCGAGGTGAACCTGATCGGATCGGCCGTCACCGCGCGGGCGTTCCTGCCGGCGCTGATGGCGAGCCGTGGCTATCTGCTCCAGATCGCGTCGCTGGCCGCGATGACCCCAGCCCCCATGATGTCGGCCTACTGCGCCTCCAAGTCCGGTGTGGAGGCGTACGCGCACAGTCTGCGCGCCGAGGTCGGCCACAAGGGCGTCCGTGTCGGTGTCGGGTATCTGTCCTGGACGGACACCGACATGGTGCGCGGAGCCGATCAGGACGACGTGATGCGGGAGTTGCGGCAAAGGCTGCCGTGGCCGTCCAACAAGACCTATCCGCTGGGGCCGGCCGTCGACCGGATCGTGGCGGGCATCGAGCGCCGCTCCAGCCATGTGTACGCGCAGTGGTGGCTGCGCGGGATGCAGGGCGTCCGGGGGTACCTGCCCGGTGTCATCGGGTCGGTCGGACAGCGCGAGATGCGGCGGTTCGAACCGCGCCTCGGCGCGGTGCGGACCGGGCTGGTCGGGGCCGGCGGGGCGGCCGACGAGCAGGAGCGGAAGTCGACGGCTCCCTGAGGCATCCCGGAGGCGTTCCGGAGATGTTCCGGCGGCCCGCCGAGGGCTCGCACGGCGCTTCCGGGATGCCTCCGGAACACGTCCCACCGGCGTGTCTCACGGTGAGTGACTGACCGAAATGCGTGCTGTGTTCCTGCGTGTCAGTCTGGTCGAGGCCCGGACCTCCCCCACTCCCAGGGGGAGATCGAGGGCCGAACCCCTCACCCGCAACAGGAGTGAATCTCATGAGCATGCAGGACCAGTTCAAGGACAAGGCCGAGCGGATGAAGCAGCAGGGCAAGCAGGCCAAGACGAAGACGCGCCCCGAAGGCCGCCACCCCGAAGGCCGCCAGGACGAGGCGAGCCGCCGTGCCCCGGCCGGCCGTGAAGGCGCGAAGCCGGAGCCGGAGCGTGCTCAGCGGGAGGCCCAGGACCGCTTCGACCAGGACTACGACGTCTGATCGAAGCACCTGCCAGGCCTGCTCGGCCTGAATGAACGGGGCGCCCTCCTCTTGGAGGGCGCCCTGTTCGCGTGCCCGGCTTTCATGTTCGGTTTTCATGCCCGGTCCGGATTCCGTGTCCGGTCTTCGTGTCCGGTTTTCGTGTCCGGACGGGCCGGGTTGGGCCGGGCTGGGCTGGGTTGGACCGGGCTGGACCGGGTTGCACCGGGTTGGACCGATTCAACTCGGTTGACCCGGGGGCCGGTTCGCCGCCCCGGGCGGGTCGGTGTCGGGTCGGTGTCGGGTCAGTCCGGTCTAGGGGGGAGCTTCGGCCGGCGCCGGTCGGGCACGTCCGAGTGGTCCGGCGGCGAGGCCGCGGGGTGGGTGCGCAACAGGTCGAGGGAGAGCTGGATGGCGTCGTCCAACTGGGCGTGACGGCCCTCCGCCCAGTCGAGCGGGGTGCGCAGGATCTCCAAGTCCGGTGCCACGCCGTGGTTCTCGACGGACCAGCCGTACGCGTCGAACCAGGCGGCGTTCATCGGCACCGTGATGACCGTGCCGTCGCCGAGGCGGTGGCGGCCGGTCATGCCGACGACGCCGCCCCAGGTGCGCTGCCCCACGACCGGGCCCAGCTTCAGCAGTTTGAAGGCGGCGGTGATCATGTCGCCGTCGGACGACGTCGCCTCGTCGGCCAGCGCCACCACCGGGCCGCGCGGGGCGTTGGAGGCGTACGACACCGGCTGGGCGTCACGGGTGAGGTCCCAGCCGAGAATCGTGCGGGTCAGCTTCTCGACGACGAGTTCGCTGATGTGGCCGCCCGCGTTGCCCCGCACGTCGACGATGAGGGCCGGGCGCGAGACCTCCATCCGCAGGTCACGGTTGAACTGGGCCCAGCCGGAGCCGCCCATGTCCGGGATGTGCAGATAGCCGCAGTGGCCGCCGCTCAACTCCCGTACCACCTGGCGTCGTTTGGCCACCCAGTCCTGGTAGCGCAGGGGGCGTTCGTCGATCAGCGGGACCACGGCCACCCGGCGGGAGCGGCCCTCGCCCTCCGCCGGGGTGAAGGTCAGCTCCACCGTCGTGCCGCCCGCGCCCGCGAGCAGCGGATACGGTCCGGTGACCGGGTTCACCGGGCGTCCGTCGACGTGGGTGAGGACCGCGCCCTCGCGGATGCCGGCACCGGCCAGCGGTGAACGCGCCTTGGAGTCGGAGGAGTCGCCGGGCAGGATGCGCTTGAGCATCCATTTCCCTTCACGGCAGACGAAGTTGGCGCCCAGCAGGCCCTGCCAGCGCTGGTAGTGGGGCGGGCCCTCGTTGCGGCGCGCCGGACTCACGTACGCGTGTGAGGTGCCCAGTTCGCCGAGCACCTCGCGCAGCAGGTCCGCGAACTCGTCCGGGGAGGAGACCCGTTCGACCAGGGGACGGTACTGCTCCAGGATCGCGGCCCAGTCGATGCCGCACATGTCCGGGTCCCAGTAGTAGGCCCGGATGATGCGGCCCGCCTCCGCGTACGCCTGGCGCCACTCGGCGCACGGGTTCACCTCGTGCAGGATGCGGCGCAGATCGATCCAGACGGTGGAGTCGCTGTCGCCGGACTCGGTGGACGGGACGGCGCGCAGGTCTCCCTCGTCGACGACGACCAGCCGGGAGCCGTCGCCGCTCACGGCGAACCAGTCCAGGTGGTCGACGAGTTCGGACTTCTTCGCCTTGGTGATGTTGAAGAACTCCAGGGTCGGCCGGCCGGTCGTGTCGTCGGGGTTGGCGAACGTCTCGCCCAGCGCGCCGGAGATCGGCCAGCGCAGCCAGACCAGGCCGCCGCCCGCGACCGGGTGCAGCGCCGAGTACTTGGAGGCGGTGACCGGGAAGGGCGTCACCCGGCTCTCCAGGCCTTCGAGCTCGACGGTCGTCGCGGTGCCGTCGCCGGACCCGTCCTCGACCGGGTCGAGCCCCCCGGCGACGGGCCGCCCGTCGGGGTTCAGCGCGAACGGGGAAGGGGTGGCGGAGGACAGGGGGACGAGGTAGGGGCGGCAGCCGAGGGGGAAGGACAGGTCGCCGGTGTGCACGTCGTACACAGGGTCGAAGCCGCGCCAGGACAGGAAGGCGAGGTAGCGGCCGTCGCGCGTGAACACCGGATTCTCGTCCTCGAAGCGGCCGTTGGTGACGTCGACGACGAGCCGGTCCTTTATGCGGGCCATCTTGATCTGTCGCAGGGAACGTCCGATCCCGGGATGCGACCAGGTCAGCCAGGCGCCGTCCGGTGAGAAGGCGAGGTCCGTCACCGGCCCGTTGATGGACCGGATGAGCTCGGTGACCTCACCCGCCCCGCTCGCCGGGGCACCCCCGGATTCCACCCGGGCCCCGTTCCCGTCCGTGTCCCCGGCTTCCGTCGCTTCCCCTGCCCCGACCCCTGTCTCTGCTCCGGCCCCGGTCCCGTCCCCGGCTTCCGTCGCGTCCTCGGACTCGGCCCGCGAGCCATCGCCGGACTCGCCGGACTCGCCGGACTCGCCGGACTCGCCGGACTCGCCGGACCCACTGGACCTGCCAGACCCGGCAGCCCCGCTCGACCCAACCGACCCTTCAGCCGCCTCAGCCTCCCCACCTTCCTTGGCCTCATCAGCCTCCCCGGATTCCTCGACCCCCTCGGCCCCTTCAGTCCCATCGACCTCGTCGAGCTCCCCCAGCCCGCCCAGCTCGGCACCCTCCC
Organism: Streptomyces sp. NPDC096324; assembly: GCF_044763015.1. Taxonomy (NCBI): domain Bacteria; kingdom Bacillati; phylum Actinomycetota; class Actinomycetes; order Kitasatosporales; family Streptomycetaceae; genus Streptomyces; species Streptomyces sp. NPDC096324. The sequence goes on from NZ_JBIWFK010000007.1 coordinate 448,671, forward strand.
CCGGTTCCTCCGTGGCGTCGAGCAGCAGCAGGCGACCGTCGTTCGAGGCGATGGCGAGGCGTTCGCCCTGCGGGTCCGACACCAGTTCCTGTACGCGCCCCAGCCGGCCGGAGGCGAGGCGGCGCGGCTCGCGGGCGCCGGTCGCGCGCGGCAGGTAGGCGATCTCGACGGCGTCCTCGCCCTCCGCGTCGGTGACGTAGGCGACCTGGCCGCCCGAGCCGAGCATCTCCGGCAGCCGGACCCGTACGCCCGGGGTGTCCGTGATGGTGCGCGCGGGCCCGTCGCGATGGGTGAGCCAGTACAGGCTGCCGCGTACGACGACGGCGCTGGCCCGGCCCGTCTCGTCCACGGAGATGCTGTCCACGTGCTGCGCGGCCGGCACCGGGTACGTACGCCGTCCGGCGCGCGGACCGCCCAGCAGGACGTCGAGGCGGCGGGGCATCGACTCGGGGGAGAGGTTGTCGACGATCCACAGATCGCCCGCGCACTGGTAGACGATCCGGGTGCCGTCCGAGGAGGCGTGGCGGGCGTAGAAGGCGTCGTGATCGGTGTGGCGGCGCAGGTCGGAGCCCTCGTACGTGCACGAGTAGAGGTTGCCGACGCCCTCGTGGTCGGAGAGGAACGCGATCCGTCCGTCGACGAACATCGGGCAGGCGAGATGGCCGCCGAGTTCGGCGACGAGCTGTCTGCCGTGCAGCCAGATACGGCCCATGGCCCCGCCCCGGTAGCGCTTCCAGGCGGCCGGTTCGTGCGGCGGGGTGCCCGTGAGCAGCAGGGTCTTCCGCTCACCCGCGATGTCGGCGACGCCGATGTCCGAGACCGGGCCCCAGGGCTGTTTGCGGCCGGGGTCGCCGTCGGTGGGCACGGAGTAGGCCCAGGTGAAGTAGGAGAAGGGCTGGCCGTGCGAGGCGACGGCGAGGATGTCGCCCTCGGGGGACCAGCCGCACACCTGGGTGTCGGCGCTGCCCCAGTAGGTGAGCCGGCGGCCGGGTCCGCCGTCCACCGCCGCCAGGTGGATCTCCGGGACGAGGCTCCGCCAGCTCGTGTACGCGATCCGCCGGCCGTCGGGGGAGAAGCGGGGGTGGCCGACCTTCGTCCGGTCGACGGTGAGCCGCCAGGCGCGTCCGCGGCCGTCGAGCGGGGCCAGCCACAGGTCGTCCTCGGTGACGAAGCACAGCCGGTCGCCGCTCAGGTGCGGGAAGCGCAGGTAGCCGGAGGAGTTCTCGTCCGTGGTCGCGTTCTCGTACTCGTCGCTCACCTCCCCATGCTTTTCCGCTGGAGTGGCCCCGGCAACTCGTGGCGCCGGGGGCGCGTTGTGGGACGTGGGCGCGGGCGGGGATACGGGAGGTGTGCGTGGGGCGCGTTCAGGAACGAACGCGCCCCGCCCCGGCGTGACCCAGCACACGTACGAAACGGTTTCGTTTCGCTGGTGTCGGGGGGTATCTTCAGGGACATACGAATCCGTGTCGTTCGAAGCGGGAGAGGTGAGTGGGATGGCTGAAGCCGCAACGGCGCGTCGCAGTCGGATCACGCCCGAGCGTGAGGCCGAGCTGTACAGGGCCGTGCTCGACCTGCTTCGGGAGGTCGGCTACGACGCCCTCACGATGGACGCCGTCGCGGCCCGCACCCGTTCCAGCAAGGCCACCCTCTACCGCCAGTGGGGCGGCAAGGCCGAACTCGTCGTGAAAGCCCTGCGGCACCAGAAGCCGCTGAAGTTCTCCGACCTGGACACCGGGAGCCTGCGGGGCGACTTCCACGCGCTGACCCTCCGGCAGGACGACTGCCAGATGGAGCAGGACTCCGCGCTGATGCGGGGCCTGGCCATGGCGGCGCACTCGAATCCGGATCTGCTGAAGGCGTTCCGGGAATGGCTGATCGAGCCGGAGATGGAAGAGCTGCGCCTGGTCCTCCAGCGCGGTGTCGACCGAGGTGAGATCCGTGCGGACAACCCGGCGATCGAGTACGTGATGCACATGCTCATCGGCGCCTTCGCCGCCCGCACCATGATCGACGAGCTCCCACCGACGCAGGCCTTCCTGCATTCGTATGTCGACGCCGTAGTCCTCCCCGCTCTCGGCGCCTGACGTCCCGCACCCGACCCCGCACCACCCCCTTTCTGCAGATCACTGCAGTCGCACCTGACGCGCCGCTCACGTCGTCGGGCTGATCCCCCCTGCCCCCACACGGGTGATCACACCAGCCCCTGCCCTTCCACGACCTGACCGGGAGTACGCCCTCGTGGCCACGTTCCTCTACAAACTCGGCCGACTCGCCTTCCGGCGTCGGCATTTCGCCGCCCTGATATGGGTGGCCCTGCTGACCCTCGCGGGTGTCGGCGCCGCCTCCGCGCCCGTCGCGGGATCGTCCTCCTTCTCGATCCCGGGCACCGAGGCGCAGAAGGCCTTCGACCTGCTGGAGAGCCGCTTCCCCGGGATGAGCGCCGACGGAGCGACCGCGCGGGTCGTCTTCAAGGCGCCCGCCGGCGAGAAGATGGCGGACAAGGACAACAAGGCGGCGGTCGAGAATGCCGTCAAGGTGCTCGGCACCGGTTCCGAGGTCACCTCCGTCAGCGACCCGTTCAAGACCAGCGCCGTGAGCAAGGACGGCTCGGTCGCCTACGCCTCGGTGAAGTACGAGGTCTCCGGCATGGAGCTGAAGGACGCCTCGAAGGACGCCCTGAAGGCGGCCGCCGAGGACGCGCGGCACTCCGGACTGACCGTCGAGGTGGGCGGTGACGCGCTCCAGGCGACGCCCGAGACCGGTTCCAGCGAGATCATCGGCATCGCGATCGCCGCGGTCGTCCTCGTCATCACCTTCGGTTCCCTGATCGCCGCAGGACTGCCGCTGCTGACCGCGCTGATCGGCGTCGGCATCGGCGTCTCGACGATCACCGCGCTCGCCAGCGCGCTCGACCTCGGCTCCACCACCTCCACCCTCGCGATGATGATCGGCCTCGCGGTCGGCATCGACTACGCCCTCTTCATCGTCTCCCGCTACCGGGCCGAACTGGCCGAGGGCCGCGAACGCGAGGAAGCGGCCGGACGGGCCGTCGGCACGGCGGGTTCGGCCGTGGTCTTCGCCGGACTGACCGTCGTGATCGCGCTGGTCGGACTGTCGGTCGTCAACATCCCGATGCTCACGAAGATGGGTGTCGCCGCGGCGGGCACGGTCGCCGTCGCCGTCCTCATCGCCCTGACCATGATCCCCGCGCTGCTCGGCTACGCGGGCCGCAGGGTCCAGCCGGCCGGCCAGAAGAGCAAGCTGCTGGGCGGCGGCCGTGCCGCCAAGAAGCAGGGCAAGCCCAACATGGGCACGCGCTGGGCGAGCTTCGTCGTCCGCCGCCCGCTCGCGGTGCTGCTGCTCGGCGTGGTCGGCCTCGGCGCCGCCGCGGTTCCGGCTGCCTCGCTCCAGCTCGGCCTGCCCGACGACGGCTCGCAGCCGGTGTCCACCACCCAGCGCCGCGCCTACGACCTGCTCTCCGAGGGCTTCGGGCCCGGCTTCAACGGTCCGCTGATGGTCGTCGTCGACGCGAAGGCGAGCGACGCGCCCAAGACGGTGTTCAGCACCGTGCACGACGAGATCAAGGACCTCAAGGGTGTCGTGAGCGTGAGCCCGGCGGCCCCCAACAAGGCCGGGGACACCGCGATGATCACGGTGATCGCCGACTCGAAGCCGTCCTCCGTCACGACCGAGGACCTGGTCCACAAGATTCGCGGCACGGGTGCCGACATCAAGGCCGAGACGGACGCGACCGTGCTCGTCACCGGCTCCACGGCCATGAACATCGACTTCTCGCAGAAGCTGAACGACGCGCTGATCCCGTATCTCGCGCTCGTGGTCGGTCTCGCCTTCCTGCTGCTGATCGTGGTGTTCCGCTCGATCCTCGTTCCGCTGAAGGCGGCCCTCGGCTTCCTGCTCAGCGTGATGGCGGCCCTCGGCGCGGTCGTCGCGGTGTTCCAGTGGGGGTGGCTGTCCAGCCTGATGGGCGTCGAGGAGACCGGCCCGATCATGTCGATGATGCCGATCTTCATGGTGGGCGTGGTCTTCGGTCTCGCCATGGACTACGAGGTGTTCCTCGTGACGCGCATGCGGGAGGCCTTCGTCCACGGTGAGAAGCCCGGCCAGGCGATCGTCACCGGGTTCAAGCACGGCGCGCGGGTCGTCACGGCCGCCGCCGTCATCATGATCGCCGTGTTCTCCGGGTTCATCGGCTCCAGCGAGTCGATGATCAAGATGATCGGCTTCGGTCTCGCCATCGCCGTCTTCTTCGACGCGTTCATCGTCCGGATGGCACTCGTCCCCGCGGTGCTCGCGCTGCTCGGCAAGCGGGCCTGGTGGCTGCCGAAGTGGCTGGACCGCGTGCTGCCGAACGTCGATGTCGAGGGCGAGGGCCTGCGGGCGCTCGAGGAGAAGCCGCGCGACGGGGACCACGACCGCAAGCTGGTCGGCGTCTGACCCTCGGCTCCCGCGGTCCGACCCCGGGGCCCCCGCGGCCGGACCGTTCACGGGAGAGACCTCGCCGACGCCTCGGCGAGGTCTCTCCCGTACGGGCCGTTCCTCTAGTGCGCCACGGGCGTGGCGGCCATGTACGTACGGCGGAGGAACCGCATGAGCGCCTTCGTGTCGAGCTGGACGACCGCCACCCCGTGCTCCGAGTGGAACTCCAGGACGGCCTGGACGCGGCCGCACGGCCAGATGCGGACCTCGCCGCTGTCGACGGGGACACGCAGACCCCGCTCCAGGAGGTCGCGTTCGAACGTCCACTCGTGCGGGCCGGGCAGTGTGACGCACACCCGGCCGGGATCCGCCTCCGGGTCGTACCGCAGGGCCACCGGGACGGCCCGGTGTTCGTCATCGAGGGAGTCGGCGGTGTCCGTCACGATATGAGCACGGGCGTACTGTTCGACGGCGTGCATGAACCGACTCCTTACGCTGCGTCACCTATGTGGAAGATGTGAATTCCGTCACCCTTCCAATGTCGCACATCTCGCGGAAACCGCTCTCCGGCTGTCCGTGACCCTCCCTCAGGGGACGCCTGCCCACTCGTCGCGCTTACATGTGTGCGCGGGCCACATCCGCCCCGGGCGGCCGGGCTTTCGGTGCCGGTGAACCGTTCCCGCGCGCCCGCCCCCTGCCGGCGAACTGCTCCCGTACGCCTGCCTGTCGCATGTTGTTCGCGTGTCCGCGCTCTTGCAAGTCATTCGCAACAAGGCACTATCATCGGACGGTGCACGTACCTGACGGATTCATCAATGCCCCGGTCTCCGCGGTCACCGGCGTGGTCGCCGCAGGCGCCGTCGCCGTGAGCCTGCGGGGTGCCCGCCGTGAACTCGACGAACGGACCGCGCCGCTCGCCGGCCTCGTCGCCGCGTTCATCTTCGCCGTGCAGATGCTGAACTTCCCGGTCGCCGCCGGGACCAGCGGACATCTGCTCGGCGGCGCCCTGGCCGCGATCCTCGTCGGACCCTTCACGGGCGTCCTGTGCGTCTCCGTGGTCCTGCTCATGCAGGGCATCCTCTTCGCCGACGGCGGGCTCACCGCGCTCGGCGTGAACATCACCGACATGGCGATCGTCACCACGGTCGTCGCGTACGCCGTCTTCCGCGGCCTGGTGAAGGTGCTGCCCCGCACGCGGCGCTCGGTCACCGTCGCCTCCTTCGTCGCCGCGCTGCTCTCCGTCCCGGCCGCCGCCGTCGCCTTCACCCTCATCTACGCGATCGGCGGCACCACCGACATCGCGCTCTCCAAGGTCGCCACGGCCATGGTCGGCGTCCACGTCCTCATCGGCATCGGCGAGGCGGTGATCACGGCGCTCACCGTCGGCGCCGTCATCGCCGTGCGGCCCGACCTCGTGTACGGCGCCCGCGGCCTCCAGCGGCGCCTCAAGCTGCGGGTGAACGGGGAACTCGTCGACACGCCCTCGACCGCCCCCGTCGCGGCCGGCTCCTCGCACCGGAAGGTGTGGATCACCGGCCTGGTCACCTCCCTCGTCCTCGCCGGGTTCGTCAGCTTCTACGCCTCCGCGAGCCCCGACGGCCTGGAGAAGGTCGCCAAGGACAAGGGCATCGACGCGAAGGCCGAGGCCCATGCCTCGGACGGCTCGCCGCTCGCCGGATACGGCGTCAAGGACGTCTCCGACGCCCGCCTCTCCGGCGGTCTCGCCGGGGTGATCGGCGTCGGCGTCACCGTCGTCGCGGGCAGCGGTGTCTTCTGGGCGGCCCGCAGGCGGCGCCCGGCCGACACCTCGCCCGCCTCCGTCCCGGAAGGCGTCTGAGGTGGGGGCAGGACACGCGCACAAGCTGTACCGGCACGCGGACTCGCCCGTGCACGCCCTGCCGCCGCACACCAAGCTCGCCGCCACCCTCGCCTTCGTGGTCGTGGTCGTCTCCACCCCGCGCGAGGCGATGTGGGCGTTCGCGCTGTACGCCGTGCTGCTCGCGATCGTCGCCCACCGGGCCCGCGTACCGGCGGGGGTCCTGCTGCGGCGGCTGCTGATCGAGATCCCGTTCGTCGCGTTCGCGGTGCTCATGCCGTTCGTTGCGGAGGGCGACCGGGTGGACGTACTGGGCCTGTCCCTGAGCGTCAACGGCCTGTGGGGCGCCTGGAACGTCCTCGCCAAGGGCACCCTCGGCGTCGCCGCCTCCGTCCTGCTGGCCTCCACGACCGGACTGCGCGAACTGCTCCTCGGCCTGCAACGGCTGAAGCTCCCGCCGCTCCTCGTGCAGATCGCCTCCTTCATGATCCGCTACGGCGACGTCATCACCGACGAGATGCGGCGCATGCGGATCGCGCGGGAGTCGCGCGGCTTCGAGGCGAGCGGAGTGCGGCACTGGGGAGTGCTCGCGAAATCGGCGGGCGCGCTGTTCATCCGCTCCTACGAACGCGGGGAACGCGTGCACCTGGCCATGGTGAGCCGGGGGTACGCCGGTTCCATGCCCGTCATCGACGAGGTGACCGCGTCCCGGGCGCAGTGGTCGTACGCCCTCGCCCTTCCGTCCGCCGCCCTCGTCGTATGCCTGTTGGGATGGACCCTGTGACGCCTGCCGCAACTTCCCTGGAGGTCTCCGGCCTCGCCTTCGCCTACCCGGACGGGCACCAGGCCCTGTTCGGCGTGGACTTCCGGATCGGACGCGGCGAGCGCGTCGCCCTGCTCGGCCCCAACGGCGCCGGCAAGACCACCCTCGTCCTGCACCTCAACGGCATCCTGACCGGCGGCGCCGGAACGGTGACGGTCGCCGGACTCCCGGTCGGCAAGCGGAACATGGCGGAGATCCGGCGCAGGGTCGGCATCGTCTTCCAGGACCCGGACGACCAGCTCTTCATGCCGACCGTGCGCGAGGACGTCGCCTTCGGACCGGCCGCCGCGGGCATGAAGGGCGCCGAGCTGGAGGAACGCGTCCGCACGGCGCTGGAGAGCGTCGGCATGGAGGCCTTCGCCGACCGCCCGCCGCACCACCTGTCCTTCGGGCAGCGGCGCCGGGTCGCCGTCGCGACGGTGCTGGCGATGGAGCCGGAGATCCTCGTCCTCGACGAGCCCTCCTCCAACCTCGATCCCGCCTCCCGGCGTGAACTCGCCGACATCCTGCGCTCGTTGGACGTCACGGTTCTCATGGTCACCCACGACCTGCCGTACGCCCTCGAACTGTGCCCCCGCTCCCTCGTCCTCAGCGACGGCGTGATCGTCGCCGACGGCGCGACCGGTGAGGTCCTGTCCGACGACGAGCTCATGCGCACCCATCGTCTGGAGCTTCCCTTCGGGTTCGACCCGCGCTCCGTGACAATGGGGGCGTGACGAAACAAGAGGACGTCGGGCCGCCGGCCGGGTCGCTGCTGCTCGACGACCAGTTGTGCTTCGCCCTGTACGCCGCCCAGCGGGCCGTGACAGCGGCGTACCGCCCGCTGCTGGACGAGCTCGGCCTCACCTACCCGCAGTACCTCGTCCTGCTGGTCCTGTGGGAGCGCGGCGAGACCACGGTCAAGGAGCTGGGCGCCGCCCTGCACCTCGACTACGGCACGATGTCGCCGCTGCTCAAGCGGCTGGAGTCGGCGGGGTTCGTACGCCGTGAACGCTCGGCGCACGACGAACGCTCGGTGCGTGTCGCCCTCACCGGGCGCGGCGAACTGCTCAGGGAGCGCGCGGAGGACGTGCCGCAGGCGCTGCTCACGGCGACCGGGCTGAGCGAGGGCGACGTCGCGCGCCTGCGCGACGAGCTGCGGCGACTGGCCGAACGCGCGGAGGGCGCGGCGGCGCGCGGGCGCTGACAGTTCGTTGCCACCCGAGGCTTCCCGAGCTCCATACCGACCGGTACCTTGTGCACGATGCATTTGTGCGCGATGCGCCTGTGTGAGCCTGTGTTGCCCACTCCGGGGGAGGTCCTGCCGTGATCGACGGCGCCGTTGTCGACACCCGTCCGACGAAGATCATGTATGTCGCCGAGGCGACCGCGCACGGCGGCCGCAACGGCCATGTGACCAGTCAGGACGGGCACCTCGAACTGAAGGTGGCGATGCCGCCGGCACTGGGCGGCGACGGCAACGGCACGAACCCCGAGCAGCTCTTCGCGGCCGGATTCAGCGCCTGCTTCCACAACGCGCTGGTCATGGTCGGCCGCCGCGCCGGCCTCGACCTCTCCGGCTCCACCGTCGCGGCCAAGGTCGGCATCGGCCCCAACAAACAGCGCGGCTACGGACTCGCCGTCGCCCTGAGCGTCTCGCTCCCCGTCCTCGACGAGGACGTGGCGGCGAAGCTCGTGGACGCGGCCCACGAGGTCTGCCCCTACTCGAACGCCACCCGCGGCAACATCGAGGTCACGATCGTGCTGGGCTAGGAATCGAAGGCCGCGGACGCGTGTTGCACTCATTACCGGCAGAGGTGAGGCGACAGGGAGCGCGGGCGTGGACGTGAACGGCACAGTGGCGGAGGGCTTCGAACCGGTCAGGGAGGCGTTCGCGGCCAACTTCGCGACGCTGGGGGACCGGGGTGCCGCCGTCACCGTGTACCGCGACGGACGCAAGGTCGTCGACCTGTGGGGCGGCACCCGTGACGTCGACGGCACCGAGCCCTGGGAGCGGGACACCGCGCAGATCGTGCGCTCCGCGACCAAGGGCGTCGCCGCCGCCGTACTCCTGCTGCTCGCCCAGCGGGGACAGCTCGACCTGGACGCCCCGGTCGCCGCCCACTGGCCCGAGTACAAGGCACAGGGCAAGGAGCACACGCGCGTACGGCATCTGCTCGCGCACCGGGCCGGGGTCCCCGCCGTCGACCGCCCGCTCACTCCCGCCGAGGCCGCCGACCCCGACCTCACGGCCGCGGCCGTGGCCGCCCAGACGCCCGCCTGGGATCCCGGGGCCGAGCACGGGTACCACGCGCAGACCTTCGGCTGGCTGACCGGCGAGCTGGTCCGGCGCGTCACCGGGCGCACGATCGGGCGCTGGATCGCGGAGGAACTGGCCCGGCCCCTGGACCTCGACCTGTGGGTCGGGCTTCCGGAGGCGGTGGCCGGACGGGTGGGCCGGGTCGCGCAGACCGAGGCGCCGGCCACGCCGGGCGGCCTCAGGACGCGCCCCAAGCGGGCCGTCTCCGAGGCCTACGCCGACCCGGGCAGTCTCACCCGCCGCGCCTTCGCCGCGATCACCCCGATGCCCGACGAGAACGATCCCGCCTACCGCGCCGCCGCCCTGCCCGCCTCGAACGGCATCGCCACCGCGGACGGCCTCGCCCGCTTCTACGCCGCGCTGATCGGGGAGGTGGACGGCGTCCGGCTGTTCACCCCGCAGACGCTGTCGGCCGCGCGCTCGGAACAGTCCGCGGGACCCGACCGGGTCCTCGTCGTCACCACCCGCTTCGGCCTCGGCTACATGCTTCACGGCGGAGCGTCGCCGCTGCTCTCCCCGGGCTCCTTCGGCCACCCCGGCCGCGGCGGCGCCCTCGGCTTCGCCGACCCCGAGTCCGGCATCGCCTTCGGCTACGTCACCAACGGCTTCCGCAAGAGCGTGACGGCGGACCCACGGGCCCAGTCCCTGATACGGGCGGTACGCACGGCCATCACCGCGTGACCGCCCCGGCGGTCGCAAGGGCCGCGGGACGAACCGAGACGATCAGCTCTCGGAGCTTCTCGGTATAGAGGCGTACGTTCTTGGAGGCGATGTCGGTGTCCGGGTGGCGGCACGCGATCCACAGCCCCTCGGGCAGCCGGTTGACCCAGGCGCACACCTGATCGCCGTACGACACACGGAGCAGTCCGTACGCCTTCTGTTCGCTCCAGCCCGCCGAACCGGGAATGAGACGGGCGTCCACGTACGAGACGATCGAGTACAAGTCGGGTGACGTGGGGCGGAAGTCCTCGCCCAGGAGGCGCAGCACCCGGGCCAGAGGAATGCGCGCCAGTGACCGATTGGCGTGCAACTGGGCCCGGACCGAGGCGAGCGCTGCGTCGAAGTCCCGTGCCGCGGGCACTTCGATCGGCGCGCCGCCGACGTACCAGCCCACGGAGTCCGACCACGCGGACTTCAGCCGGGTGTGGAACGGCACGACCGTGCGGTAGACCGGTCGCCCACCCAGTTCGTGGACGATCAGACTGGTCGCGGCCAGGACGCCCACCAGGCTGCCGCCGTAGGGCCGGCAGTACGCCTCGAACGCCGCGGCCGCGTCCGCGTCGACGAGCGGCTCACGCATGAGCTTCTGGACGGGCAGCGCGTCGCCGGGCCGCAGGCCCAGATCGACGGGGAACTCCGGAAGCCTTCCGTCGCACCGGCCGATGAACTCCCGCCAGCGCGCGACGATCGCGTGTGTGTCGTCGATGGCGTTCGCGTTCGCCCGTTCCTGCTCGCAGAAGTCCACATAGCTCGCGACCGGTGTGGCGGTGAGGGGCTGCCCCGCCACCTGCGCCGAGTACAACTCCCGCACCTCGTACGGGATGCGCTGCAGCGAGTAGGCGTCGACGTTGGTGTGGTCGAACGCCAGGTACACGCTGGTGGAGTCCTCGCGGACGACCGCCGCGTAGAGGAGATTGGGCCAGTCGAGAGCGTCCGCCGCTTCGTCGAAACGGTCTTGCAGATGCCCGGCCAGCAGGTCCGCGTCGGTGAAGTCGCCCACCACTTCGCGATGGAGCGTGACATCGTCCGGGTCGAGAGTGAACCGGTGCATCTCGTCGCCCACCCACCTGAACCCGCTGCGCAGCGTCTCGTGGCGCAGGGTCCAGCCGCGCAAGGCCTGTTCCAGCATGTCGAGGTCCACCTGGCCGGGCAGGTCGAAAGCCGCACCGAGCCAGGTCGGCACGAACAGGCCCCCCTCGCGCACCGACCGCGCCGTTCTGATGTGGGACTCCTGGATGTACGCCGGCGGCCGCGGATCCGTCGGCAGCACCGTCGCGGCCGCGATGGTCGCGGGGCTGAACCCCCACTCCACAAGCCGCCCAGGCCGGACCTCGCAGCGCTGAATGTCAGAAATTCGCACGGTGGCGTCTCCTCGTCGGAAAACTCAGGCCTGATCACCGTGGAGTCGCGTGCGAGCGCCGTCTGCCGTTTCGCCTGCAAATCAGCAGAAGGTGTGGCACGTCGAACGGTGAAGCGACCCATCCCTTTTGGGCCAGTGCGGAAACCTGGAAGGGCGGTACGCCATAACCCGGTTGCCGTTTCGGCGTTTGCAGATGTGCGGGTGAGTGCCCGCGGTGATGCCCAGGAGGTATGGATCCATGAGACGCGCCACCCGAAACCGTGTGCTCGCCGTTGCCACCGCGTCCGGCGCGATGGCCGTGGCCCTTCCCACGTCCGCCGTCTTCGCGGCCGGCGGTGCCGACGCCGATGCCACGGCGGCCGGTTCGCCCGGCGTGCTCTCCGGGAACACCCTCCAGGTTCCGTTGTCCGCGGCGGTGAACCTGTGCGGCAACACGGTGGACGTCGTGGGGCTGCTCAACCCGGCCGTGGGCAACGTGTGCGAGAACAAGGACACGGCCGAGGCCGGCCGTGCGGAGTCCGACGGCGGATCGGACACGTCGGGCGGAGCCTCGGCGGACAGCCGCGTCACGGACTCGCCCGGGCTGATCTCGGGCAACGGTGTGCAGCTCCCGATCGATCTGCCGGTGAACGTCTCCGGGAACAGCGTCAACGCGGTCGGCGTGGGCAACCCGGCGATCGGCAACCACTCGGTCAACGGCGGTGAGCACGCTCACCCGCACGTCGACCGGACAACTCCGGCCCCCGAGCCCTCGGTCGCGACGCCCCCGGCGTCGCGACCCCAGGCCCCCCGGCATCAGGCCGTTCCGGACACCCCGGACGCGGCGACGTCCACGCTGGCCCGCACAGGAGCGGATCTGGCCGGCCCGGCCCTCGCCGGCGGCGCCGTGTCCGTCCTCGCGGGTGCGGTCCTGTACCGGCGCTTCCGTCCGACTCGCTGACCTGCCTGCCCGTGCGGCCCCATCGAACGACGTGTTCGGTGGGGCCGGGCGAGCTGTCGGCGGCGGCCCGAACGCACGGAGGCGGCGCGAACGCTTCACGCGTCCACACCGCCTCCGTACCGTCCCATGCAGAGGTGCCGCCGGGCCTGTCGGTCAGAGCGCCCTGCTGTTGCAGCCCATCTCGGAACCGAGGTGGCTCTTCTGCGCGCCCGCGGCCCCTTCCCCGTTCAGCAGGTTGCCGGCCACGCCGGTGAGGGCGCCGACGCTGCCGAGCACCTCGATGTTCATGTCGTGCGAGCGGCACTCGACGCCCTGCGTGATGTCGATGCTGTCGCCGTCGTGGCCCGAATCGCCGTACGCGGAAGCGCTGGTGGCACCCAAGGAGCCGATACTTCCGAGGATGGCGCTCAGAAGAACGACCTTGTGCAGCGTGCGCATGTGAAGCTCCTTGGAGGAAGTGCGGGTATCTGACCCATGAGTCAGTACTGCGGATGTGCGGGGCGGGCTGTCAGCCGAGTCGGGGAAGTCCCAGCTGTCCGACGGGAGGGGCCGCGATCTGCCCGAGGGCGACCGGAGCCAGCTCCGGTGCGCTCGTGGGGGTGATCGTCGGGTTGACGAGCGGGTTCACCTGAGGATTGAGCTGCGGGTTCACCTGGGGGGCGACCATCATCGGGTTCTCCGCGCCGAGTACCGGGGGTACCGCTACCTGTGGGGCCACCTGGGGCATGACCTGGGGCATCACCTGCGGCACGACCTGTGCCGGTGCGGCCTGCGCGGGCGCGGCCTGGGTGAACTGCGCGGGTGCGGCCTGCACCGGCTGTCCGGGTGCGGACTGCGCGAACTGCTGCGGGTTCTGCGAGCTGGAGGCCTGCGCCGTTCCCTGTGACGAGGCCGAGGCCGAGGCGAACCCGGTCTGCTGCTGTCCTGACGGGGCGGCCTGTGGGGCTGGTTGGGGAGCCGCGATCGGTGCGGCCTGCTGATCCGGAACCGACGCCGGGGTGGTACCGATGCGCCCCTCCGGTGAGTCGGCAAAGCTGCCGCCGGCGCCGATGCCGGCCAAACCGCTGGCCGCTGCCACGACGAGCGCGGCCTTGTGAAGCTTCCGCATGAAACCCTCGGCCCTTCGTTACCTGAGATGTGCGTCCATTGCATTCAATGCGGTCACGCGTGCAGTTGGTGCGTCACTCGCATCGCGCCGGAGGCTACGGATATCTCGAGGAGCACGCGGACTTCGTATCGGAGCCGGCAGCGGATCCTCCACCTGTCCACGGTTTGCGGCCGCTGCCCACACCTCCGGGGAACGAGGTTCGGGCGCCGTGGACACGGCACGCGACGGGGCGTCACCCATTTGCCGTCAGCAGACCCGGGCGTCACGGCCCGCACGCCGCATCAAACGGGTGACCGCACCCCCGCACCCGTTGCGAGGCCATGCTCATTTCGTTCCCCACGGGGCGATAGGGATGGTCCATCGCGGCCGAATGGAGCAGAGGGACAGCGAAGACTGCGCTGCCCATCGGCACATCAGCTTCCGTGTACAGGTCAATTGAAGAGCCGAGGAATCTCATGCGTATGCTTCACAAGATCGCGCTCGTCGCCGCAACTGCCGGCGGCCTGTCCGGCGTCGGCGCCGGCGCCAGCTTCGCCGTCACCCCGGCCGCCCCCAACGGCGTTGCCCCGCACGCGGTTTCGCAGTCCGACGCCCAGGCGACCTCGGCGTCCTCCGCTCAGGCGACCACGCAGGGCTATGGCTCGCCGGCTCCGCAGCAGCCGGTCGCGTCGCGTGGCACCCAGGTCGCCCCGCAGCTCAACCCGCAGCTGAATCCGCAGCTCAGCCCCCGGCTCTCGTCCGACGCGCCGCAGAGGCAGCAGAGCCTTTCGGCGACGCAGGCCAACCTGTTCCGTCCGGTCCAGGAGTGCAGCCCCCAGACGCTGCTCGACGCGAACGTCCCGGTCGCCCTGCTCGGCGCGGCCCAGACGCGTGGGGTCGAGTGCACCCAGGCCAACAGCCAGATGAATTCCCTCGCCAACGCCCAGCACTGACGGGCGGCCATGTCGATTCCGGGTACGGATCGGGATCGACGCGCCCCGCGATACGGCTTTCGGCTTTCGGTGCTTTCTTGGCGACACGAATGAAGCCAGCGTGTTGTTGTCCATTCCGAGGCTTTTGCCGCTATTGTTCTGCTCTGTAACCGCGATCTGCCCGCAGATCGCAAAAACTCACCCCCACACGGAGATGAAATGCGCAAGCTTCGCAACGTTGCGGTCCTGGTCGCTGCCATCGGCAGCATCGGGCTCGTAGGCGGTACGGCCTACGCCGGCGGTCACGGCGGCGGCGGCGACCAGTTCAGCGTCACGCAGAGCTCCAACTGCAAGTCGCACGACCTGAACCTCGACGTCCTCGGCCAGGTCGGCGTGCTGAACGGCCTGCTGGGCAACGCCCTCAACGGCGAAGGCAACCCGGGCGCCCAGTCCACCTCCCTCGGCTCCTCGCAGGGTTGTAACAACAGCGCCTTCTGAAGTCCCCTCAGGCGTTGAAGACGCCTGACCCATGAACGGTCCCGGCACTGGGCCTCAGGCAAAGTGCCGGGACCTTTCACGTGCGCCAAAACACTTCCGAGGCGGCACAGCGTGGTGCTGGACCCTTCCGGGCATTGCTTCTTGGCGCCGTTGAGTCCTTCGCGTCACCTAGAGGCGATCCCTCACGGATCGCGTTCGCCTCACTTCTTCTGGAGATGACATGCGCAAGCTCCGTACGGCCGCCGTCCTGCTGGCCGTCCTCGGAAACGTCGGACTTCTGGGCGCCAGCGTCGCCCACGCGGATCAGGGCTGGGACAGGGGCGACAGCCTCAAGGTCTCGCAGCACAGCGCCTGCCAGTCGCACGACCTGAACCTCGATGTCCTCGGTCAGGTCGGCATCGGCAACGGGCTGGGCGGCAACCTGCTGGGCGGCGAGGGCAACCCGGGGGCCCAGAAGACGTCGCTGGGCTCGACCCAGGGCTGCAACAACACGTTTGGCGGCTGAGTCCTCGTTCCGGACTTGGCGACGGCCTTCGTCTGATCCCGCGCTCCGCCACGGAGGCATGGGGTCGAGGCGAAGGCCGTTGTCGTGCGGCCGGCGCACCGCGGCGGCCGAGCCGTCCCAGTGACTCCGGGGGCAGGTCCGCGAGCGGGAGGACCGGGCAGGTCACGTCGTGGTCGGCGTCGAGGACGACAGGCAAACGAAATGCTGGTCCGGGGACGTTCCCCGGACCAGCATTTTCTGTGAGCGCTCAGCGGCTGAAGTGCGGTGCCTTGAACCCCTCAGGCAGCTTGGCCGTGTTGGAGCAGTCCACGACCGGCCCCACTTTGACGGGTTCGCTTCCCTGGAGTTGGTCCTCCTGTGTGAGTACGTGCGGCCGGTCCGTCGTCGAGCACTGCTGGTCCTGCTTGATGACGTGCGTGCCGTCCTTGTCGGTGTACGTCTCATTCTTCTGAACGCACACGACGTCTTTCTGCTCGGCCGTGGGGCAGGCGCCTGAGTTTCCCAAGGCGTGTGCGTGTGTGGCGCCGAGGCAAATGGCGGCGAGGCTTCCGGCGAATGCCGCGACGGCCGCGGACTTCTGCGAAAAGAGCATGTGTTGCATTCCTTTGTGGTGAAGAATCGGATAGTCCTTTATTGATCGGCGATTTCTGCGCCGAGAAAGTCAAGGAATTAAGTATTCGTCCGCCGACGGGATGGTTGTAGCCCGGACGCGAAACTCGGCGTCCGGGCTACTTGCACCACGGGGTGTCACTCAGCGCACCGCTCGGTCCGTATCCCCGACGCAGAGTGAGGCCGCGGCGGCCCTTGACTCGGAGCCTCTGGCTCTCAGTCGTTGTCACCCTGGTCCTGGTCGGCGTCACCCTGCTCCTGGGGCTGACCCTGCTCCTGCGGCTGAGCCTGCTCCTGGGGCTGACCCTGGTCTTGCGGCTGACCCTGGTCCTGGGGCTGACCCTGGTCCTGCGGCTGAGCCTGCTCCTGGGGCTGACCCTGGTCCTGGGGCTGACCCTGGTCCTGCGGCTGAGCCTGTTCCTGGGGCTGGACCTGCTCCTGCGGCTGAGCCTGCTCCTGGGGCTGAGCCTGCTCCTGGGGCTGGACCTGCTCCTGGGGCTGGACCTGCTCCTGCGGCTGGACCTGCTCCTGGGGCTGAGCCTGCTCCTGGGGCTGAGTCTGCTCCTGCGGCTGGACCTGCGCCTGGGGCTGAGCCTGCTCCTGCGCCTGCTTCAGCGCCTGGTCCTGCGGCTGGCCCTGCTCCTGCGGCAGGAAGTAGTAGCCGCCCCCGATGGCCACGGAGCTGGCGGACGCGTTGGCGACTGCCGGGACCGGTACAGGCACGGCGTCGTTCGCGTCCGCGAAGCTGATGCCGGCACCGAGGGCGGACAGCCCCGCGACGGCTGCCGCTACGACCATGGCGCGCTGAAACTTACGCATAGATGACCCTTTCCTGATCCAGGCATACCGCCTGGAATGACCACGTTGCGTAAACGTTTGCACGCCGCGTGTAGTCGATCGGGGATTTGCACCCCATGTCGCGCCGGAGCCCCGTACGAGGTATAGGGCCAGATGGCGCCGGTAGGGCGGGGTTCGGCCGGCGTGCGCTTCAGGGGCAGGTCGGGCGGTTCGCGTTACTTGTCGATCTGCCGAGGCGCTCCGGACGTGACCGGCGAACAGGTCACCTCGGGGCCGATCTGTGTCGTGCCGTTGCCCATGGCGGCGGGCAGCGTCACGGGCTGCACCGGCATGCAGGTCTCCTGGTGGGGAGGGGTCCCGCGCCCGTCGCTCCGGCCTTCGATGTGCTGCACGCAGATGACGTCCCCCTGGGGGTTCCGAGTGCAAGCTGCCGGGTCTCCCGCGGCGTGTGCGTACGTGAAGCCGGTGGACGCCACGGCGAGGCCGCCGATGAGCCCCGAGAGGGCCGCGATCGTTTTCCTGCTGAACATATGGTGCGTGTCCTTAGTACGGGCGCCGCGGACGCCGCCCCCCACGATCGGCCGCGCCGCAGGAGTGGTCTGCGTAACTGAGCCTTCGCCAACTTTCCGCGTCGGCTGGACAGTTGGCCCGACGGACGGATGAAGCCGCCGGTGATGGTGCGCGTGCGGGGTACGACCGAGATCAGGGGGGCCGACTGCCCGCATTCGATCCCTTCGGGTCGACCCGAAGGGATCCCGTACCGACCGTCGCGATGACGACGTCGCTGACCTCAGCGGGTGAACGCGTGGTTGAACTGGCCGCAGGTGGTGTCCCGGGTCTGACCGAGGCCGAGCACTCCGATCGGGATGTTGTTGTCCAGCACCGTCTGCGGGCTGCACTCCTGGTACGGGCGGTAGAGGTCCAACACCCGCGGTCCGTTGTCGTGGGTGTCGGCGACGGCCGTTCCGGCGCCGACGGCGGTCAGGCCACCGGCCGCCACGGCTGCTGCGAACACGACCTGCTGAAACTTACGCATGGAACCCTCTGCTCTCCATCGCTTACACGTGATGGCTAGTCGCCTAGCGTGACGGCACGAACACTAGCAGTAGCGTCGGGATGGTCCGCGCGAAGGTTCTACGTGTTCGATGGAGGGAGGGGCCCGGTGTTGACGCCAACTGGCCCTACAGAAAGACGCTTTGCTGTTCGGCATACGGTATGGGCGCACCGCTGACGAGGGCTCGGCATCGCACGCCGTCGCATCAACTCAGTTGCTCGGAGCGGGAGTTAGGGCTCGCGCACATCCACCAGCGTGCCGCCCGCGTGCGCGGTCAGGCTCTCCGGGTCCATCGGGAAGACGGTCAACGGAGTGCCCGCCGAGGTCCACACCGTGTCGTGCCCGAACAGTGAACGGTCCACCAGGACGCGGATCTTCGTGCGGTGCCCGAAGGGCGGAACGGCGCCGGGACCGTACCCGGTCGACTCCCGTACGAGGAGGGCCCCGGCCCGGGTGAGCTTCGCGGCGCCCAGCTCGCGCCGTACGAGCTCCATGCCGACGTGCGCCGAGCCGTCCAGCAGGACCAGCACCGGAGCCCCGTCCGCCGCGAAGAACAGGGACTTGCAGATCTGGCTCGGCTCGCAGCCGATCGCCGCGGCGGCCTCGGCGGTGGTGCGGGCCGTGTCCGGGAAGCGCCGGACCCGCCCGATCACCTCGTCGAGGCCCAGCTCGCGCAGGGCCTCGGCGAAACGGGGGTCGGCGTCGCTCACGACGGAGGGCTGACCCTCGCCGGCGTTCTCGTCTGGGACGTTCATGTACGGCACGCTAGCGGTCGGTGTACACCCCACGCGACCTGGCCCCGAGAGGGGTGTCAGCCGCCGCTGCCCGCCTTCAGGAGGGCTGCCACGATCGGGCCCGCCGTGCTGCCGCCGTGGCCGCCCTGCTGGACGACGCCGGCTCCCGCCAGGTCGCCCTTCCAGGCGGTGAACCAGCCGTTGGGCTGCTTCTGGTTGTCGACCTCGGCGGAGCCGGTCTTGGCGCCGTAGTCGGGGCCGAGTCCGGCCATGGCCTCGGCGGCGGTGCCGGCGGCGGCCGTGTACTGCATGACCTCGCGGAGCTGGGCCAGCGTGGTCGCGGACATCGTGCGGGACGCCTTGGCCAGCGTGCGGTGGTCGACCGACGGGGCGACCAGGTAGGGCTGGTGGAAGGTGCCGGACTGGACCGTGGAGGCGACCGACGCCATGTTCAGCGGGTTCATGCGGACCCCGCCCTGGCCCATCAGCTCGGCGGCCATCTGCGCGGCGCTCTGCACCGGCACCGAGCCGTCCGCCGAGGGCACCCCGATGGCCCAGTTGTTCAGGCCCAGACCGAAGACCTGCTGGGCCTGCTTGGTGAGGTCGTCGTCCTTCAGCTTCTTGGCCTGGGTGATGAAGGCCGTGTTGCAGGACCGCGCGAAGCTCGCCTTGAACGTGCCGTTCTTGATCTCGAAATCGTCGTCGTTGTGGAACTTCCAGCCGCCGTACGTCGCCGTCTTGGGGCAGGGGTGCGGCTTGTCGGGGGAGGCGAGACCCTTCTCGAACAGCATCGACGCCGTGATGACCTTCATCGTGGAGCCGGGCGCGAGGGAGCCCTGGAAGGCGGTGTTGAAGCCGTGGCCGCTGTTCGCGACGGCGAGGATCTCGCCCGTCGAGGGGCGCATCAGGACCACCGACGCCTTCGGCTTGGCGGCCACCAGACGTTCGGCCTCCGCCTGGAGGGTCGGGCTGAGCGTCGTCTGGACCTTGCCCGGCGTGCCCGCGCTGAGCGCCAGCAGGGTCTTGTCAGGGGTCTTCTGGGCGCCCTTGGCCGCGGCCTTGCGGACCACGCGCAGCTCGATGCCGGCCTTGCCGCCGGCCGTCTTGCCGTACTTCTCGCGCAGTCCGTCGAGGACCGTGCCCAGGGACGGGTACTTGGCGGCGGTCAGCTCCCCGCCGTGCCGGTCGATGGCGGTGACCGGCGGCGTGCCGGCGTCGCCGGTCACCAGCCGGTCGCCGTCCTGGAGGTCCGGGTGGACCACGGACGGCTTCCAGCCGACCATTGCCACGCCGTCCTTCGCCCGCCGTACGACCGTCAGCTTCGAGGTGTACGACAGCGGCTTGGTCATGCCCTTGTAGGTGACGGTGGCCTTGACGGTGAAGGGGATCTCGGCGCCCGAGCGCTTGCCGGCGGTCAGGGTCACGCCGCTGATGTGGGCGTCCTTGCCGAAGCCGGTCAGCGTGGTGGTGGCGGCGGCCGAGTCGTCGGTCGCCGCGGCCGCCCGGGTGACATCGCCGCTCTGCCAGGCCTTCAGGAAGGTGGTGGACGCCATGCTGATCTCGGCGGCCGACAGCGGGCCCGTCTTGACGGCCTTGCGGGTGGTGGCCGTGGTCCCCTCGTCGGCCGACGCCCCGCTGCCGTAGAGGCTGTAGGCACCCAGGGACACGCCGACGACGGCGACGGCGATCACCCCGCCGAGCACGGCGGGCTGCTTCGTCTTCGGTCTCTCGGCGACGCGCCTTCTCTTGCCCACTGCCCTGTGTCCTCCGCCGTCCCCTGGTGCCCCGTGGTGCCCGGTGATACCCCCGTGCCTCTCGCTCCTCAACGAGAGGCACCACCCTAGGGTCCCGCCCTGTGCACGGCGACTTCAGCCGCCCGTTCGTAGCACAGCTGCGACGATCGGGCCGGCCGCCTGTCCGCCGTGACCGCCCTCCTGGGTCATGGCGGCGACCGCGATGTCGTTGCGGTACCCGGTGAACCAGCTGTTGGACTTGGCCTGGCCGTCGACCTCGGCGGAGCCCGTCTTGGCCCCGATGCTGCCGCCGAGGCCCGCCATCACCTGGGCCGCGGTGCCGCTGACGGCCGTGCGGTTCATCATCGCGCGGAGCTGGGCGACCGTACTGGCGGACAGGCCCTTCGCGGTGGCCAGTTCACGGTCGTCCAGGGAGCGCGGCACGATGACCGGCTGGCGGAAGACGCCCGTCATCGCGGTGGCGGTCACCGACGCCATGTTCAGCGGGCTCATCTGGACCTGGCCCTGGCCGATCATGTTGGCCGCCGTGTCCGGGCCGCCGGAGGCGGGCACCGAGCCGTCGAAGGACTCGATGCCGGTCTTCCAGTTGTTCTGTCCCAGTCCGAACCGCTGCTGGGCCTCGTTGGTGAGGGAGTCGACCTTCACCTCGTCGGCGTACTTCACGAAGGCCGTGTTGCACGAGCGCGCGAAGCTCTCGGAGAGCGTGGCCTTCTCGTTGGGCTGCATGTCCTTGAGGTTGTGGAAGGTCTGGCTCTGCCAGACCGCTTCGGGCGTGCAGGGCGCGGGGCCGTTCGCTGTCGTGATGCCGTTGTCGATGAGGGTCGCCGCGCTGATGATCTTCATCGTGGAGCCGGGCGCGAGCTTGCCGAGGAAGGCCGCGTTGAAGCCGTCCGCGCGGTGGTTGGCGACGGCGAGCACCTCTCCGGTGCTGGGCTTCACCGCCACCACGGACGACTCGGCGTACTGGGTGACCGCCTTCTCGGCGGCGGCCTGCGCGCTCGCGCTGAGTGTCGTACGGACCTTGCCGGCCCGTCCCTCGGCGAGCGTGACCAGGGTCGTGTCGCCGCCGGTTCCCTCGGCGCCGTGCCGGATCGACAGCTCGATGCCGGGGGTGCCGCCCGCCTTGTCGCCGTACTTCTCCCGGAGCGCGTCCAGGATCGGCCCCAGGGACGGGTACTTCTCCTTGGTCAGGACAACGTTGTTCCGGTCCACGGCCTCGATCGCCGGGCTCGCCGACTCGCCCGTGACCAGGGTGTCGCCGTCCTTCAGCTCCGGGTGGAGGACGGAGGGCTTCCAGCCGACCAGGGCCTTCCCGGTGGTCTCGCCGCGTACGACGGTCAGTTCGGAGTCGTACGCGAACGGCTTGCTCTTCCCGTCGTACGACACCGTCGCCTTGACGGAGAACGGGACCCGGGCCCCGGAGGCCGCGTGCGGGGTGATCTTCACGTCGGTCAGATGCGCGTCGTCGTGGTAACCGGCGAGCAGTCCCTCGGCGTTCGACGCGTAGTTCGTCAACGCGGCCGCCTTGCTCGCGTCGCCCTTCTCCCAGGCCGCGAAGAACGCGCGGCTGGTCTCCTTGACCTCGGCGCCGCTCGGCGGCCCGGTCTTCACCGCCGCGGGCCCGTCGGCTCCCGTACCGCCGTCCCCGCTGATCGCCGTCACCACGTTGTAGGCGCCGTACCCGGCGCCGCCCACCATCACCGCGAACACGCCGCCTATGACGGCTGCCCTGGCCCCCTTGCGCATCGTGCGACCCCTCCCCGTGACCCCTCCTCCGAACTTCTGAACGCGTTCAGAAAAGTCGGTGCACCTTGCACTCTAGGCGCGGGTGGGGCTGGTGGTGCAGACCTTCGCCGAATCGTTAGCGACAAAAACGGACGCATCCGTGAACGGCGTTCACGGATGCGGCTCGCTGCTTCTTTTCGGCCAGTCGGCTCGCCCCGACCCCACGTATCCAGCCACATCCGTGACCACGCCGATCGGACGCCCGGGGCCGGTGCGGCCCTACCGGTCGGTCAGGTCGACCAGCAGATCGCAGTGCGGGTCGTCCGCGGCCGGCCGTTGGTACTGCTCCTCCCCGAGGAGGGAGGGCACGGAGGCGATCAGCGCGGTGTGCGGTGTCTCGGTCAGGCGGATGTCGGCGCCGACGATGCCGGGCAGGTCGGGACGCCGCACGTACAGGCGCAACAGGTGCTCGCCGTGCATCAGGAAGCCGATCAGGAAGGGGTCCTCGTCGTCGCCGGGGTCGGACAGCGCGCGCACGACGGCGAGTGCCCGGCCCTGTTCGGGTTCCGGGTCCGGGGTGATCTCCTCCGGGCGCAGGCGGATGAGCGTCATCCCCATGACCTCGTCGACATCACTGCTGCTGTAGATCTGGGGTCCGGTCAGGACCGTACGCAGCAGGCCGGGAATCCGGTAGGGGGTCACCGTGTCGTCGGGGATCTCGTAGAGCAGGTCCATGACGTGCTCGCCCTCTCCGGCACGGATGGCGATCCGTACGGCGCCGGGCGCGGGCAGGACGCCGCGCAGGCGGCAGTGCGCGGCGACCGGGGCGTTCAGGTAGTACAGCAGGCGGCGGGTGACGTCCGCCTGCTGTACGCGGTCTTCAGCGGCTGCCCGGTCGGCTAGACCCACGTATCCAGCCACATCCGGGACCGCCACTGTTCGATCGGGATCGCCGTGCCCGTGTACAGGGGCCAGAAGTAGATGAAGTTGGCGCGATGGGGCGCCTTGGGGCCCCGAGCAGGGCGTTTTGGCTCCTCCCGTGGCGCTGCGAGCCTTCTGGGCCGTCCCTGGGCCGTGATCGTGAGAACCGAACGCTGATTGGTTGGCGGTGAAGCCCTCGTGCGGCATCGGAGGGGCGGGCCGCGTGACGGTTCTACAAGTCGGTCAGGTCGACGAGCAGATCACAGTGTGGGTCGTCCGGCGCCGGTCGGCGGTGTTGCTTCTCCTCGACGAGGGATGGCAGTGAACCGATGAGCCCGGTGGCCGGAGTCTCGGTCAGGCGGATGTCGACGCCGATGATGCCGGGCCGATCGGAACGCTGCACGTAGAGCCGCAACAGCCGGTCGCCGTGCATCAGGAAGCCGATCAGGAAGGGGTCCTCGTTGTCGCCGGGGCCCGCCAGGGCATTCACGACGGTGAGTGCCCTGCCCTGCTCGGGCTCCGGGTCCGGGGTGATCTCCTCCGGTCGGAGGCGGATGAGGGTCATCCCTATGGCTTCCCCTACGTCGTCATTGCTGTAGAGCTGAGGTCCGGCCAGGACCGCTCGCAGCAGGCCGGGAATGTAGTACGGGGTCACCGTGTCGTTGGGGATCTCGTACAGGAAGTCCCGGCCGTTCTCGTCGTCCCCGGCGCGGATGGCGATGCGCACAGCGCCGGGTGAGGGAAGGACGCCGAGCAGGCGGCAGTACTCGGCAAGCGGAGCGTTCAGGAAGTACAGCAGGCGGCGGGTGATATCCGCCTGCTGCTCCCGGTCTTCAGGGTCTGTCACGGATGCATCCATGCGGGGCACTTGTTGTTCGGCTGATTGCGGCAGAAAGCGTTGATGACGCCGATCTTCTGCCCCCTGCCGGCGTCGTACAACCCGTCCGTCGTCTTTCGCGTGTACTGGACGATCACGGTGAACTTGACCTGCCTCGGCCTCGGAACACCGGTTTCGAAGGCAACTCCGTCGTACTCCAGGCGGCCGTGATGGTTATCCCGGTCGACATTGCAGTGAAGGGCCGTGGCCAGCGTAGAGCACTTTTTGATGTTGTGACGGTGAGTGAAGTGGTTCCAGCCGAAGCTGGAATTGCCGAATCGGGTGACGATGTGACGGCCGTCGGGGTCGGTCGTGTTGCAGTGCACCCGGCTGTCCCAAGGGTGCGGTACGACCGGGCCCGGTCGGGCCTGCGCGGATGGAGATCAGGTGAACGGGAACAACCCCTCTCAGAGGGGCATCTGGCTGGCGATCATCCTTCTGGCCAGTCTGGTGGGAGGCGCTGTGGTGGGCGTGCTCTTCCACGTGGCGGGAGTTGCACTGCCGGCGGTGATGGGGGCCAGCGGCGCCGCGTTCATGGGCGTGGCAAGTCTCGGTCTCGCAGCGCATCGCTTCATGACCGAGTGAATGCTTCGGCTGCGGACGAGGTGTGGACAGGGAGGCGCCATCGACCGCAGGTCGCGGTCATTACCGCAGGTCGGAGGCTGGGCGGCCTACCGGTCCTGATCAGACTGTAAATCTGCCGGGCCCCAGAGCCGGGCCCTCCTCGGGCCGTGCGAGGAGGGCCAGCAACGACCAATGGGGCCCGGCAGAGTGCCGTGCCCCATTGGTACGTCTGTGCAGCTAGACCCACGTATCCAGCCACATCCGGGACCGCCACTGTTCGATCGGGATCGCCGTGCCCGTGTACAGGGGCCAGAAGTAGATGAAGTTCCAGAGGATCAGGAGGACCAGGACGCCGGCTCCGGCCGCGCCGATCACCCGGCGGCGTTCTCCGGAGCCGGGTGGGCCGAGGATCGCGCCGATCATCATCGTCACGGCGAGGCACAGGAACGGGACGAAGACGACGGCGTAGAAGAAGAAGATCGTGCGCTCCTGGTACATGAACCAGGGGAGATAGCCGGCCGCGATGCCGCAGGCGATGGCGCCCGCCCGCCAGTCGCGGCGGAACGCCCAGCGCCACAGCACGTACAGGACCGCGAAACAGGCGGCCCACCACAGCAGGGGCGTGCCGAGCGCCAGCACCTCGCGGGCGCACTTGTCGCCCGCGTCCGCGGGGCAGCCGTCCTTGCCGGGCAGCGGGGACTCGTAGAAGTACGAGACCGGGCGGCCCGCGACGATCCAGCTCCACGGGTTGGACTGGTAGGTGTGCGGCGACGACAGCCCGACGTGGAACTTGTAGACCTCGTGCTCGTAGTGCCACAGGCTGCGCAGCCAGTCCGGCAGGAACGTCCAGTTGCCGCCCTTGCCGTCGGTCACGGCCCAGTTGCGGAAGTAGCCGCCCTTGCCGTTGTCCGGCGAGAGGATCCAGCCGGTCCAGGAGACCAGGTACACCGCCAGGGCGACCGGGACCGTCGCCAGGAAAAGGAGGCTGGTGTCGCGCACTCCAGCGGCACCCGTATGCCGCCGCCGGGCGCCCGCGACCCGGCGCGAGGCCGCGTCCCACAGGACCGACATCACAAAGAACGCGGCCAGGATGTACAGCCCGTTCCACTTGGTGCCGATCGCCAGGCCCAGCATCAGGCCCGCCGTCCAGCGCCAGGGCCGCCAACCGAGACGGGTCGTCTCGGCGATGTGGGCGTCGGGGCGGGCGCGGCCGTACTCGTCGACGGGCAGTGCCGCCGCCAGCCGGGCGCGTGCCTTGTCGCGGTCGACGACCAGGCACCCGAAGGCCGCCAGCACGAAGAACATCAGCACACCGTCGAGCAGCGAGGTGCGGCTCATCACGAAGTGCAGACCGTCCACCGCCATCAGCAGACCCGCGAGGCAGCCGAGGAACGTCGAACGGAACAGCCGACGGCCGATCCGGCACAGCAGCAGCACCGACAGCGTGCCGAGCAGCGCCGTCATGAAGCGCCAGCCGAAGGGATTGAAGCCGAACATCCACTCGCCGAGCCCGATGACGTACTTGCCGATCGGCGGGTGCACGACATAGGCGGCGTCGGCCGGGACCCTCACATGCCCGTTGCTCTGGAGGATCAGGTCATTGGCGTCCTTCGTCCAGTTGACCTCGTAGCCGCGGTGGAAGAGCGCCCAGGCGTCCTTCGCGTAGTACGTCTCGTCGAATATCACCGCCTTCGGGCTGCCCAGGTTCCAGAACCGCAGCAACCCGGCGAGCAGGGTCACCAGGAGCGGGCCCACCCAGCCCGACCAGCGGTTGAAACGGTCGGCGGCCCCCTGGCGCAGCCCGAGCGCGGCCCAGATCCCCGGGCCTGGCTGGGCATACGGCGGTACGAGCCGGTCGCGCACATCACTTCGGGGCGGCGCCGTGTAGCCGAATCGGCGCAGCCGCTGCTGCCACGACGGCCGCCGAGCGTCGGCGGCCTGGCCCTGCCCCTGCCGGGTGTCCGTGGAGGACGCGGTACTGGTCACCGCGCCATCGTAGGGAACAGGTCTGTGGGAGTCCCGTGCATGGGCCCCTTCCGGTCGGATGAGCTTGTCGGGCCGCGCCCCTGCGAGGATGGGACCGTGACAGGAATCCTTGTGTTGGCAGGCACTCCCATCGGCGACATCTCGGACGCGCCGCCACGGCTCGCCGCGGAACTGACCGGGGCCGATGTCGTCGCCGCCGAGGACACCCGCAGGCTGCGCCGGCTCACCCAGGCCCTCGGCGTCCAGCCGACCGGGCGGATCGTGTCGTACTTCGAGGGGAACGAGGCCGCCCGGACCCCGGAACTCGTCGAGGCGCTCGTCGGCGGGGCGCGGGTCCTGCTCGTGACCGACGCCGGGATGCCGTCCGTGTCGGACCCCGGCTACCGGCTGGTCGCGGCCGCGGTCGAGAAGGACATCAAGGTCACCGCCGTCCCCGGCCCCTCCGCCGTGCTCACCGCGCTCGCGCTGTCCGGCCTGCCCGTCGACCGCTTCTGCTTCGAGGGCTTCCTGCCGAGGAAGGCCGGCGAGCGGCTGTCCCGGCTGCGGGAGGTCGCCGAGGAGCGCCGCACGCTCGTCTACTTCGAGGCGCCCCACCGGCTCGACGACACCCTGGCCGCCATGGCGGAGGTCTTCGGCACCCAGCGGCGCGCCGCCGTCTGCCGCGAACTGACCAAGACGTACGAGGAGATCAAGCGCGGCCCGCTGGGCGAGCTGGCCGCCTGGGCCGCCGAGGGGGTCCGCGGCGAGATCACCGTCGTCGTCGAGGGCGCCCCCGAGAAGGGCGCCGAGGAACTGGACGCCGCCGAGCTGGTGCGCAGGGTGCGGGTGCGCGAGGAGGCGGGGGAGCGGCGCAAGGAGGCCATCGCCGCCGTCGCCGCCGAAGCGGGCATTCCCAAGCGGGACGTCTTCGATGCGGTCGTGGCGGCAAAGAACGCCGAACGAAGCGGCCCATAGAAGGGCAAAGGACTATCGTGAAAAGCAAAGATCAGGCCGTGTGACAGGAGCCTTCCGACAAGGAAAGGCCAAGACGGCTCCAACACTCGGCAGGCCGGATGCGTTCGGGCCGGGAGAGGCGTCCACTGGACGGAGGGACGTACCCGTCCCTCGCCTCCGGCGAACCGGTGGAATTCCGGGGGAATTCGCCGACGGGGGTGCTTGTCCAGCGGACAAGAGGAGCGGCTGGCATGAGTGAGACCACAGGACGGACCGGCGGCGGCACCGCCGGTCAGGTCACCGAACAGACCAGGCATCGCGGCACGGCGACGGCCGTCGTCCACGAATCGTATTCCTTCGCCTGCATGCGCTGCGGGCACGGCTGGGAGCAGTCGTACGAGATCGAGCACCACCGCGACACGGAAGGCTCCGAGTACGTCGTGTACGTGGCGGACGGCGAGGTCGTGCCCTCGCCGCTCAGCCGGCCCACCTGCCTGAACTGCGACAGCCACGTGGTGCGCATCATGCGCGCCGGTCAGGTGTCCTTCGCCCTCGACTCGATGCGCTCCGCGACACACCGCGCGCGCAAGCCCGTGCCGCCGCGACGGTCCGAGGACGGCGCGGAGGGGGAGACCCAGCCCGCGACGACCTCCTCCGACACCCCGCAGGAGCCGCGCCACTGGCACCTGTCGGACCTGCTGCACCCGTTCCAGCACCGCCGGGCGGGCTGACCCCCCGGCGGGCGGGACCTCCGGGAACGGCCGGCCCGCTCCCGGGCGGAGACCCAGGACGGCCTGCCCGCTCCCCGCGAGGTGGGGCCGGGCATGCCCCCTTCGTAGGATCGGGGCATGCCTTCCGCCTCCTCCGCCTCCGACAAGAACGCCGCACCGCCGCTCCCCGAGCCCCTGAGCGTTCCCGTGGCCGACTCGCACACCCACCTCGACATGCAGTCCGGCACGGTCGAGGACGCCCTCGCCAAGGCCGCCTCCGTCGGTGTGACGACGGTCGTCCAGGTCGGCTGCGACGTGAAGGGCTCCCGCTGGGCGGCCGAGACGGCGGCCACGCACGACGCCGTCCACGCCACCGTCGCCCTGCACCCGAACGAGGCACCCCGCATCGTGCTGGGCGACCCGGACGGCTGGTCGAGGCAGGGCGCGCGGGTACCCGGCGGTGACGCGGCCCTGGACGAGGCGCTCGCCGAGATCGACCGGCTCGCCGCGCTGCCGCACGTGAAGGGCGTCGGCGAGACGGGCCTCGACCACTTCCGCACCGGGCCCGAGGGCAAGGAGGCGCAGGAGCGCTCCTTCCGCGCCCACATCGAGATCGCCAAGCGGCACGGCAAGGCCCTGGTCATCCACGACCGCGACGCCCACGCCGACGTCCTGCGCGTCCTCGCGGAGGAGGGCGCCCCCGAGCGGACCGTCTTCCACTGCTACTCCGGCGACGCCGAGATGGCCGAGGTCTGCGCCCGCGCCGGATACTTCATGTCCTTCGCCGGCAACATGACCTTCAAGAACGCCCAGCCGCTGCGCGACGCGCTGGCCGTGGCCCCGCTCGAACTCGTCCTCGTCGAGACGGACGCGCCCTTCCTGACCCCCGCGCCGTACCGCGGACGGCCCAACGCCCCGTATCTCATTCCGGTCACGGTGCGCGCCATGGCCGCGGTGCGGGGGATCGACGAGGACGCGCTGGCGACCTCGATCTCCGCCAACACCGCGCGCGCGTTCGATTACTGATCCATAACGGTTTCGGGGGTTCTTCCCGGCCGCGCCGGGGTCCTCGGCGGAGAAGTGTCGCGACACAGCGTAGCCGCGTCGCTTGGGAGAGTGACGATCGCTCCGCTAGGTTCTGGTCGCCCGATCCGGACCCAGGAGCGTGTCGTCGTGAGCAGCTCGCGGTACGAGTCGTACAAGACGTACGGACCGAACGGTGGCCCCGAGGCCACCACTGTCGTCACCGGTGCCGCCGCCGTGGCCGGTGCGCCCACCGTGGCGGCCCCGCTCGGCATGGCCGGCCCACCCGGCGGGCCCGGAGTGTTCGGGCCGCCCGGAGCGTTCGGCACGGCCGACGCGTCCGCCGGACCCGGGGCGGCCGGTGCGACGCGGGCCGACCGGGAGGGGTGTAGCGGTCACGCGGAGTACCGGGGGTACGAGGCGGGGACGGACACCGGCCACCAGGCGTACACCGGCCATGAGGCGTACCCCGGCCCTCCCGGCCAGCCCTACCCCGGCTGCACCGGCCATGGGTCTCACCCCGGCCATGAGGGCTACGACCACTCCGGCCACCTCGCCCGTGCTGGCCACCTCGGCTACGAGGGCCACCCCAGCCGCGAAGGCCACTCCGGCCATCAGGGCCACCCCGGCCACTTCAGCCACGAGGGCCACCTCGACCGCCCCGGTCATGAGGGCCACCCCGGCCACCCCGGCCACGAGGCCCCCTCCGTCGCGTACGACCGGTACCCCGGCTCCCCGGCGTACCGGGGGACCCACCAGCCGTACGGCACCGTCTCCCCGGAGTCCTGGGGTCCCGCCTACGCGCCGCGTGCCGCCGGGCCCGCGGTGCCGGAGGCGCCCCCCGCCGTCCTGTACGCCGTACAGGACGTGCCCGGCGCACGGGGTGGACGCAGCGTGCCGGTCGCGCCCGACGCGCCGACCGAGCCCCGCCTGCCGCGCACTCTGGCGGACACCCCGGTCGCCGGCACCGACGGCGGGCGGGAAGGCGGGCGCGGTACGGGCGGCCGGGCCGAGGCACGGCGTGCGGCCCGGCGCAGGCGGGGTCCCGGGCGCCCCGAGGCCCAGGCCCTGCGCCGGCTGCTCCCGCAGGCCCTGGTCGTGGCCTTCCTGGCCGGCGGCACCTCGGCGTTCGTCGCCAACGACAAGGCGATCGAGCTCAGCGTCGACGGCAGACCGCGCACCCTGCACACCTTCGCGGACGACGTGACGGAACTGCTCGCCGACGAGGGAGTCACGGTGGGCCCGCACGACATGGTCGCGCCGCCCCCCGGCACCGCCCTCGCCGGCGGGGACGAGGTCGCCGTGCGCTACGGGCGTCCGGTGCACCTCACCATCGACGGGGAACGGCGCAGGGTGTGGACGACGGCGCACACCGTGGACGGAGCGCTCGGCCAACTGGGGGTGCGTGCCGAGGGCGCCCATCTGTCGGCCTCGCGCTCCCGGCGCATCGGGCGCGAAGGGCTGGAGCTCGCCGTACGGACCGAACGCGCGGTCACGGTCATGGCCGACGGCCGGGCACGGACGATCCGCACCAACGCGGCGAGCGTCGCGGAGGCCGTGCGGGAGGCCGGGATCACCCTGCACGGACAGGACATGACCTCCGTACCGGCCGGGAGCTTCCCGCGGGACGGGCAGACGGTCACCGTCCTGCGCGTCACCGGGGCCAGGGAGGTCCGCGAGGAACGGATTCCGTTCGAGGTGCGGCGGGCGGACGACGACTCGCTGTTCAAGGGCGTCGAGGTCGTCGACCACCCCGGCAGATACGGGGCGCGGCGCCTCACCTACACGCTGCGCACCGTCAACGGCGTCAGGCAACGGCCCCGGCTCGATGACTCCGAGGTGGTGCGGGAGCCGCAGCCCCGGATGGTCAGGGTCGGCACGAAGCCGCATCCTCAGTCCCGCGGCGGCGCCGACCACCTGAACTGGGCGAGCCTCGCCGCCTGCGAGTCCGGCGGCCGGCCCGGCGCCGTGGATCCGTCCGGCACCTACGGCGGCCTCTACCAGTTCGACACCCGAACCTGGCACACCCTCGGCGGCAGCGGCCGCCCCCAGGACGCCTCGGCCGAGGAACAGACACGCAGGGCCAAGAAGCTGTACATGCGCCGCGGGGCGACCCCCTGGCCGCACTGCGGACCGCGCCTGCACCGCTGACACCCGTGGCGCCGGGCCGGGGCCGCGCGGCCCGGGTCCGGCCCCCCGTACCCTTGGCTCGTGACCAGCCCCACCTCCGACGCCCTCCTGGGCCCCGCCGAGATCCGCGAACTCGCGGCCGTCCTCGGCGTACGGCCCACCAAGCAGCGCGGCCAGAACTTTGTGATCGACGCGAACACCGTGCGCCGCATCGTGCGGACCGCTGAGGTGCGGCCCGACGACGTCGTCGTGGAGGTGGGCCCCGGCCTCGGCTCGCTGACGCTCGGCCTGCTGGAGACGGCCGACCGGGTCGTCGCCGTCGAGATCGACGACGTCCTCGCGAGCGCGCTCCCGGCGACGGTCCAGGCTCGTATGCCGCAGCGCGCCGACCGGTTCGCGCTGGTGCACTCCGACGCCATGCAGGTCCAGGAACTGCCGGGCCCGCCGCCCACCGCGCTGGTCGCGAACCTCCCGTACAACGTCGCCGTACCCGTGCTGCTGCACATGCTCGACACCTTCCCGACCATCGAGCGCACCCTCGTGATGGTCCAGGCGGAGGTCGCCGACCGGCTCGCCGCCCCGCCCGGCTCGAAGGTGTACGGCGTGCCGTCGGTGAAGGCGAACTGGTACGCGGACGTGAAGCGGGCCGGCTCCATCGGGCGCAACGTCTTCTGGCCGGCGCCCAACGTCGACAGCGGTCTCGTGGCCCTCACCCGGCGCGCCGAGCCGATCAGCACGACCGCCACGAAGCGCGAGGTGTTCGCCGCGGTGGACGCCGCCTTCGCCCAGCGCCGCAAGACGCTGCGCGCCGCCCTCGCCGGGTGGGCCGGTTCCGCGCCCGCCGCCGAGGCCGCGCTCGTCGCCGCCGGGATCTCGCCGCAGGCACGCGGGGAGTCGCTGACGGTCGAGGAGTTCGTCCGCATCGCGGAGAACCGCGGCAGGGCGAACGGCGGGGACACCAAGGGCGCCCGCCAGTACCCCGCCGAGAACGCCGGCGACAACGGCGCCGAGAACGAGGAGTCGAACCAGCCGTGACGGAGACGGTGACGGTACGCGTCCCTGCCAAGGTCAACGTCCAGCTCGCGGTCGGCGGCGCACGCCCCGACGGCTTCCACGACCTGGCCAACGTCTTTCTCGCGGTCGGCCTGTACGACGAGGTGACGGTCACCCCGGCGGACGAGCTGCGCGTCACCTGCGCGGGCCCGGACGCCGGCCAAGTGCCCCTCGACCGCACCAACCTCGCGGCCCGCGCCGCCCTGGAACTCGCCCGCCGCCACGGCATCGACCCCGCCGTCCACATCCACATCGCCAAGGACATCCCCGTCGCCGGCGGCATGGCCGGAGGCAGCGCTGACGGGGCGGGCGCGCTGCTCGCCTGCGACACCCTGTGGGGCACGAACAGCTCGCGCGAGGAACTCCTCGACATCTGCGCCGAGTTGGGCAGCGATGTGCCGTTCTCCCTGGTGGGCGGGGCGGCGCTCGGTACCGGCCGCGGCGAGAAGCTGCGCCTCCTGGACGTCGGCGGGACCTTCCACTGGGTGTTCGCGATGGCCGAGCGCGGGCTGTCCACCCCGGCTGTCTTCCGGGAGTTCGACCGGATGAACGAGGGCGTCCGCGTACCGGAGCCGGTCGCCTCGCAGGACCTGCTGGACGCGCTGGCGAAGGGCGACGCCGGAGCCCTCGCGCGCACCGTCTCCAATGACCTCCAGCCCGCCGCGCTCTCCCTCTTCCCGGCCCTCGCCGACACCCTCGCGGCGGGCCGCGCGGCCGGCGCGCTCGCCGCGCTCGTCTCCGGGTCGGGCCCGACCACGGCGTTCCTCGCGCCGGACGCGGAGTCCGCGCGGGCCATCGGCGAGGCCCTCCACGCCTCGGGCACCTGCCGCGCGGTGCGCGTCACGCGGTCCCCGGCGCCCGGAGCGACCGTGCTCGACTGAGGGGGCGCGGAACGCGCGGCGGGGGACGCCCGCCGCGCGGACTACCCTTGAGGGTCGATCGTCCGGTCGATCGTCCCCGTTGTTCAGGAGAGAAATGGCCGTCAACCTGGTCAATGTCGAGTCCGTCAGCAAGGTGTACGGCACGCGTGCGCTGCTCGACGGAGTCTCGCTCGGCGTCAGCGAGGGCGACCGCATCGGCGTGGTCGGCCGGAACGGTGACGGCAAGACCACCCTGATCCGCATGCTCGCCCGGCTGGAGGAGCCCGACACCGGCCGTGTCACGCACTCCGGCGGCCTGAACGTCGGCGTGCTCACCCAGCACGACTCGCTCGACCCCGCGGCCACCGTGCGCCACGAGGTCATCCGGGACATGGCCGACCACGAGTGGGCGGGCAACGCCAAGATCAGGGACGTACTGACGGGCCTCTTCGGCGGTCTCGACCTGCCCGGCTTCCCGCAGGGTCTCGACACCGTGATCGGCCCGCTCTCCGGTGGCGAGCGCCGCCGTATCGCACTCGCGAAGCTGCTCATCGACGAGCAGGACCTGATCGTCCTCGACGAGCCCACGAACCACCTGGACGTCGAGGGCATCGCCTGGCTCGCCGGGCACCTGCGCGAGCGCCGCTCCGCCCTGGTCTGCGTGACCCACGACCGGTGGTTCCTCGACCAGGTCTGCACCCGGATGTGGGACGTGCAGAAGGGTGCGGTCTACGAGTACGAGGGCGGCTACTCCGACTACGTGTTCGCCCGCGCCGAGCGTGAGCGCATCGCCGCGACCGAGGAGGTCAAGCGGCAGAACCTGGTCCGCAAGGAGCTGGCCTGGCTGCGCCGCGGCGCCCCGGCCCGTACCTCCAAGCCGCGCTTCCGCGTCGAGGCCGCCAACGAGCTGATCGCCGACGTGCCGCCGCCCCGCGACAAGAGCGAGCTGATGCGGTTCGCCAACTCCCGGCTCGGCAAGACCGTCTTCGAGCTGGAGGACGTGACCGTGCAGGCCGGGCCCAAGGTGCTGCTCAAGCACCTGACCTGGCAGCTCGGCCCCGGCGACCGTGTCGGCCTGGTGGGCGTGAACGGCGCGGGCAAGACCTCCCTGCTGCGGGCCCTCGCCGAGGCCGCCCGCACCGAGGGCGAGAAGCAGCCCGCCGCCGGCCGTATCGTCACCGGCAAGACCGTCAAGCTCGCCTACCTCTCCCAGGAGGTCGGCGAACTCGACCCCACCTGGCGGGTCCTCCAGGCGGTCCAGGCCGTCCGCGACCGCGTCGACCTCGGCAAGGGCCGCGAGATGACCGCGGGGCAGCTCTGCGAGACGTTCGGCTTCAACAAGGAGAAGCAGTGGACGCCGGTCGGGGACCTCAGCGGTGGTGAGCGCCGTCGGCTGCAGATCCTGCGCCTGCTGATGGACGAGCCCAACGTCCTCTTCCTCGACGAGCCGACGAACGACCTCGACATCGAGACCCTCACCCAGCTCGAGGACCTCCTCGACGGCTGGCCCGGCTCCATGATCGTGATCTCCCACGACCGCTTCTTCATCGAGCGCACCACGGACAACGTGTTCGCGCTCCTCGGCGACGCCACCCTGCGGATGCTTCCGCGCGGTATCGACGAGTACCTGGAGCGGCGCAAGAAGATGGAGGAGGCGGCCGCGGCCACCGTGCTCGCCGCCGCTCCCGCCCCGGCGAAGGCCGCGTCGGCCGCCGACGCCCGCGCCGCGAAGAAGGAGCTCCAGAAGATCGAGCGGCAGCTCGACAAGATCTCCGAGAAGGAGACGAAGCTGCACGCCCAGATCGCCGACAACGCCACCGACTTCGGCAAGGTCGCCCAACTCGACGCCGAACTGCGCGAGTTGGCGGGCGAGCGGGAGGAACTGGAAATGCGCTGGCTGGAGCTGGCGGAAGACGCGTGAGGCCTGGGGCCTGTCTGGCAGCCCCTGGGTCGTGTCCGGCCCAGGGGTGACCGCCCCTCGTGCGACGTGCGGTGGCTCCCCGGCGCGGAGGCACCGCACAGCCGGCGCGCGCGTCCGGCGTGCAAGGCCCGCACAAAGGGCGCGCAAGTGCCGCCAGGCGCCCCCGAGTTGTCGAAAGTGCCCCTCGCGGCGCCCCCGCCTGGCCGGTGAACTCGCCCGGCGTGCCCGGCGTGAAGGGCACGTGAAGACGCGTAACGGCGGCATCACAGCCCGGTCCTCCCTTGGGAACAGGGCGCGCACCGACCCCCTGCCCGCGCCCCCCGGAGTGATAGAAAGAGCCGTCTGAGAACAGTCTGAGATCCACCGGACGAGGCGCGAATCGGGCGCCGCCGGTGGAGGGGTCACATCAGTGAAGAGGGGGACGCGCTGATGAGTCAGCCGCCGAGTCAGCCGCCGCAGGGCGGTTTCGGAGCACCGCAGGACCAGCCGCCGACGGGTGGTGCCGGCGCATCGCCCGACCCGCGGTCGCAGGGGGGTTTCGGCGCACCGCAGAGCACGCCCCCGAACACGCCTCCCGCGCCGCAGGGCACGCCCCCTCCTCCCGCGCAGCCGCCCGCGCCCCAGAACACCCCGCCCGCCGGACCCCCGCAGCCCGGCTACGGATACCCGCAGCAGCCCGGTCCCTACACCCAGCCGGGCCCGTACGGACAGCCGCAGCAGCAGGGCCCCTACGGACAGCCCGGGCCGTACGGATACGGGCAGCAGCAGGGGTACGGCTATCCGCCCCAGGCGCCCTACCCCGGCGGACCCGGCACTCCGCAGCCCGGCGGTCCCGGCGGCTCGAAGAACCCGTTCAAGGGGAAGCCCGCGCTCGTCGTCGCCGCGGCGGTGGCGGGCCTGCTCGTCGTCGGCGGCACCGTGTGGGCCGTCACCGGCGGTGGTGACGGCAAGAAGCCCGTCGCCGAGGAGAGCCCGAGCCACAGCCCGTCCGCGTCCGCGCCCGCCTCGGACGATCCGGTCAACCCCGGCGACGGCAGCGGTGACGGCGGCGAGGAGAACGACGACCTGAACGCCGGCCGCAAGGCGGGCGAGGCGAAGGTCCTCTGGTACAAGTCGGCGCCGGACGCGCCCGGTTCGGGCGCGGACGCCCCCGGGATGTGGATCACCGGCAAGGCGGCGGTGAAGGCGGCGTACAAGCAGCTCTTCGCGTTCGACGTGGACGGCGGCAAGCCCGCCTGGCCCGCGCTGACCTTCCCGCAGAAGATCTGCGCGGTCACCCCGCAGAAGACGGCCGACGACAAGGTCGTCATCGCCTACATGAGCGGTTCCGCCAGCAGCGCGAAGTGCAACCAGCTCCAGCAGGTCGACCTGAACACCGGAGCCAAGGGCTGGACCGCGCAGGTCGCGGAGGGCGACCTGTTCGACAGCACGCTCTCGCTCGAACTGTCGATCACCGGGAAGACGCTGACGGTCGGCCGTTCGATGTCGGGAACGGCGTACGACGTCACCGGCGGCAAGAAGCTGTGGGACAAGAAGAAGTACGGCGCCGGCTGCTATCCGGCGGGATTCGCGGGCGGCGCCAAGCTGCTGGCCGTCTCGTCCTGCGGGGCCGGCAGCAGCACCGAGCACGACGAGGTGCAGGAACTGGACCCGGCCACCGGCAAGGCCCGTTGGACGAAGAAGTTCCCCAAGGGCTGGCGGGTCGGGCGTGCCTACTCCGTGGACCCGGTCGTGCTCTACCTGACGAACGACGCGAAGAAGAAGTTCAACATCACCGTCCTGAAGGACAACGGCGACCCGCGCTCCGAGCTCAGCAGCGACGACGGCTTCGCGCCCGAGTGCGGCTTCGCGATCCTCGACCGCGACCTGGCGGGCTGCTTCGGCGCCGTCGCCGACGCGGACACGCTCTATCTGCCGACCGAGGCGAAGACCGGCCCCAACGAGATCGTCGCGTTCAACCTCGCGACCGGCAAGGAGAAGTGGCGCGTCAAGTCCCCGACGGACGCGACGATGATGCCGATGAAGACGGACGGCGGCGCGCTCGTCGCCTACGTCGAGGCGTCGTACGACGGGGGCGGCCGCGTCGTGTCGATCCCGACGGGCGGGACGAGTCACACGCCCACGAACCTCCTCCAGAACCCGCAGGGCACCGCGGCCATCGAGGCCGGCTTCTACTCCAAGGCCGTCGACTTCGTGGACGGACGCTTCTACATCTCCACGACCCGGCTGACGGGCAACGACGAGGCGAAGGAGAAGCTGATGCTGGCCTACGGCAAGTGACCGACGCCTCCGCCCCGTTCCGTCGCGTCCCGCACGCGCACAGGCCCGCCGTCCCTTCTTATCCCGAGGTATTCACGTCATGAGTCAGCCGCCCCCGCCGCCCAACGAGCCCCCGAAGGGCTTCGGCGCACCGCAGGAACCCTCCCCGGGCTCTCAGCAGAATCCGGGCGGGGCAGACCCCGAGCCCGGCGGTTTCGGCGCCCCGCAGGACCCGCCCGCGCAGGGCTTCGGCGCTCCGCAGGACCCGCCCGCCGGCGGTTTCGGCCCGCCGACTCCTCCGCCCGCCGCCGCGGGCCCCGGCTACGGCTATCCCCAGACGCCCCCGCCGGCGTCCCCGCAGCAGCCGTACGGCTACCCGCAGACGCCGCCCCCGGGCCAGCCGGGCTACGGCTACCCGGGCCAGCCGCAGGCTCCGTACGGCGCTCCCGGCCAGCCGCAGGCTCCGTACGGCGCCGCCGGACAGCCCAGCCCGTACGGCTACCCGCAGCCGCAGACCATGCCGATGCAGCCGCAGGCCCCGCAGGCGAGCGGCGGCGGGAAGATCAACGCCCAGCTCCTCATCATCGTGGCGGCCGTCGTGGTCGTCGCCCTGATCGTCGGCGGCGGCTTCCTGTACTCGCAGCGCTCCGACGGGGGCAACAAGCACGACGTCGGGAAGTCGGGCGGCGTCACCGGCGGCGACGGGGACGACAAGGGCGGTGACAAGAAGGGCACCGGCGGCGGGGAGAAGGCGCCGGCGAACACCAACTCCAACCTGCTCTTCCAGATCCCCGCTCCGGCCGTGCCGAAGGGCATCACCAGCGTGGCCACGTCCGGCTCCTGGCTCACCGACAAGGTGTACGCCAAGACCGGCAACGCCGAGATCAACGGTTACGACCCGAAGACCGGTGCCAAGACCTGGACGATCAAGCTCCCCGGCCCGGTGTGCCAGGCCAGCCTGCACAGCACGGACGCCAACCGCTCGGCGATCATCTACGAGCCGGCCATGCCCACCAAGACGCAGCCCTCGCACGGATGCACCCAGCTCGCCGCGATCGATCTCGACGCGGGCGCCAAGCTCTGGACCCGGACGATCAAGTCCGGTGACCAGGAGATCAACCTCGACAACGTGACGATCAGCGGGAGTACGGTCGCCGCGGGCAGCACGGGTGGCGGCGGAGCGTTCGACATCTCCACCGGCAAGGCGCTGTGGGCGCCCAAGACGGGCGACAGCTGCTACGACTCCGGTTACGGCGGCGGCGCGAAGCTGGTCGCGGTCCGTAAGTGCGGCGAGTACGGCAGCACGCGCCAGCTCCACATCCAGACCATCGACCCGAAGTCCGGGAAGGTGATCTCCGAGTACAAGATGTCGCCCGGCATCGAGTACGCCAGCGTCGTTTCGACCGACCCGCTGGTCGTCGCGGCCGACGTCGGCGACTCCGCCGGTGACGGCAGCGGCATCTCGGACTTCTTCTCCATCGACAACAAGACCGGCAAGCTGCGGGCGAAGATCTCGGCCCCGGGCAAGACGTACGCGGCCAAGTGCGACGGCATCACCAAGATCGAGTTCTGCAAGTCGCTCGCCGTCGGCAACGACAAGCTGTACATCCCGACCGAGGAGCACGACGGCTCCGGTGAATACAGCCGGACCAACGAGATCGTCGCCTTCGACCTGGCCACCGGGAAGCAGACGGGTCAGCGCGCGGACGCGGGCGACGGCTACAGCATCACCCCGCTGCGCATGGACGGCACCAGCCTCCTCGCGTACAAGCGGCCGCCGTACGACAAGGGCGGGCAGATCGTCAGCATCGACGGAACCTCCTTCAAGGAGACGACGCTGATGGAGAACCCGGCTACCCAGTCGACGCGTGACGCGGAGTCGAGCATGCTCCCGGACTACGCCGAGATCCTCTACGCCGACGGCCGGCTGTACATGTCCCAGGTCTACGCGGACAAGCCGACCTCCGCGACGGACAAGGCGTACCTGGCGATCGCCTTCGGAACGAAGTAACCGTCACCTTTCGAGTGAAGCAAAGTGATCATCTTCGAAAGAACGCGGTGATCGTTTCCCCGGATTGATTTGTCCGGGCCGAAACACCGCGTGCGGCCCCGTCCCTGGTCAGGGACGGGGCCGCACGCGTACCCCGCATCACTTCCTATTGGTTGGGATTTCGATATTCCGGGGCACTTCTCTCCAGTAGGGGAAGCGCAACGTCGAACAAGCGTGTAGCTTCCGGGGGATGGAGAGCCGGGGGGCTCCTAAGCCACGGGGAACCAGTGGGGATGCTCGGGGGGACTGGGGGGTTGCCTGATGGGAGTCCGGCTCATGGTGGTCGACGACCACCGACTGCTCGCCGAGGCGTTGGCCTCGGCTCTGAAGCTGCGCGGGCACCGGGTGCTCGCCGCGGCGGCGCCCGCCGCGGGGGCGGCGGAGCTGGTGATCACACGGGCACCCGAGGTGTGCCTGATCGGCACGGCGACACCCGCCGAGCCGGGGATCTTCGATCCGGTGGTGCGGATCAAGCGGGAGCGTCCGCAGGTGGCGGTCCTGGTGCTCGGACCGGTGCCGAACCCGCGCGGGATCGCCGCCGCGTTCGCCGCCGGCGCCTCCGGGTACGTACGCCATGACGAGCGCATCGAGGGTGTCGAACGCGCGATCATGAAGGCGAGGGCGGGCGAGGCGGCCGTGGCCCCGCAACTGCTCCAGGGCGCCTTCAGCGAACTGCTCAATCCCGCCGCCCAGCCCGACGACGAGGGCCAGCGGCTGCTCCAGATGCTCACACCCCGCGAGGTGGAGGTCCTGGTGCGGGTCGCCGACGGCGAGGACACCCGGCTCATCGCGGCCGGAATGGGCATCGCCCCGTCCACGGCCCGCACCCACGTCCAGCGGGTCCTGATGAAACTGGGTGTGGGCTCCCGCCTGGAAGCGGCGGCACTCGCGGCCCGCACCGGGCTGCTGGACCGGGCGGGCCCGATCCCGGCCCAGAGTCCCCACGGTCCCGCGGACACCGTCCACTGAGGCGTACGGGCTCCACGGGTCCATGAGCCGACGGTGCTACGAGGAGGGGGGCCTGCCCTCCTCGAAGCTCGCGAAGTACGCGGCGGCCATGTCCTCGTCCCCGTGACCGAGGGCGCCGGCGCGGCCGAAGCGTTCGGCGGCTGCCTCGGCCACGTCGAGCCGTACGCCGTGTCGCTGCCCCGCCCGCACGATCAGACGGGCGTCCTTCTCGGCGGTGGTGACGGCGAAGCTGGCCGGGGACAGCCGGTCCTCCAGGACGAGGTCGGCCTTGGCCCGCAGGTAGCCCATGTCGAGCGGCCCGCCCGCGATGAGGCCGAAGAAGTCCTCCGGGTCCACCCCGAGGCCCTTGGCCAGGGCGAGCACCTCGCCGGTCGCGGCCGTCGCGGCGAGGACCCAGCTGTTGGCGACGAGCTTGAGCCGGGTGGCGCTGCCCGCCGCGCCGTCCTCGCCGGTCCACACCGTCCGGGCGCCGACGGCGTCGAAGACCGGCGTCACGGTGTCGCGGGCCGCGCTCGGGCCGGCGGCGAGCACGGTGAGCTGCCCGGCCTCGGCGGGTGCGCGCGTCCCGAGGACGGGTGCGTCGAAGAAGGGGAGCTCGTGCGCGCCGGCGAACTCGGCGAGGTCGCCCAGGGCTTCGGTCCCGGCGGTCGTGGACTGCACCCAGACGGCTCCCGCGCGCAGCCCGGGTGCGGCCCGGCGCATGACGTCGAGGGCGGCCGGGCCGTCGTGGAGGATGGTCAGGACGACGTCGGCGCCCCGCACGGCCTCCTCAGGGGTGTCCGCGACGTGCGCGCCGTCGGCGGCCAGCGGCTCGGCCTTGTCCCGCGTACGGTTCCAGACCCGCACACCGTGCCCGGCCCGCACGAGATTCCGGGCCATGGCGGCCCCCATGATGCCGGTGCCGAGAACACTGACAGTGAGTTTGTCGGTCATGGGGTCAGCCTTCCCCGTGGATCCCGTTCTTTATGTGGTTCAGGAGATGGACAAGGGCGCCCGGGGCGGTCGAGAGACGGGTGTCCGGGGTGTCGCTCTCACGGAGGTGGACGAGGCTGGGGGTGGCGGCGAGTTCGAGGCAGTCGTTGCCCTCACCGCCACCGGAGAAGGAGGACTTCTGCCAGTTGGCGGGGTTGGCCATGACGTTGCCTCACAGTTCCTTCGCCAGCTTGCGGATGAAGTCGCGCGAGCGCCCGGGGTTCAGTGACGATTCCTCAACCCTAAGGAAGAGTGTTCGGAAGTGGGCCAGTTGGGCCTCGGAATCGATGAACCCGGTGCCGTGTGGCGCGTCGCGTACGACGGTGTCCAAACGGGGCACAGGACCTCCGAGATGGCCCATCGCACTGCCGGCGCCGGCGAAGCCGTCCACTTCGAAGGGGATGACTCGAACGGTGACGTGCTCCGATTCGGAGTGCTCCAGGACGTGTTCCAACTGGGCTCGCGCGATCGCACGGTCGCCCACACGGATCCGTAGCGCGGCCTCATGGATCACGGCTTCGTAGCGGATCGGGTCGGGTCGGTCGATGACCACGCGGCGCTTCATCCGGTGGCTCACCCGGGCGTCGACCTCGTTCCGAGGGAGTTCGGGCGCCATGTACGAGAAGAGGGCGCGCGCGTAGTCCTCCGTCTGTAGAAGTCCCGGAACGTGAATGACGGCCACGTCGTGGCGGAACGCCGCGTGGTGGTCGAGCTCGGACAAGTCGAGAAACGAGGTGGGCAGTACGCCTCGATACTCCTCCCACCAGCCCCTCGTACGGTCCGCCGCCATCCCGGCGAGGGCGTCGATCAACTCCTCGTCCGCGCAAGCGCAGTGAGCCGCCAGCCTGCGCAGACGTTCCTCGTTGATACCTGAGCTGCCTGCTTCGATCTGGCTCATGTGGGTCGAGCTGGAGCCGAGCAGCCCTGCAACTTCCCGCGCGGACTTGCCTGCGGCTTCCCGCAGTCGGCGCAGTTCGGTGCCCAGGCGTACCTGCCGTGCCGTGGGCTGATTCCGCATCGTCATCCCGTGCCGCCTCCTCAATGACCCTGAAAGCGGGCAAGGTTGCCTTCCCCGTTCGAGTGTCAGATTACGCGTGAGGGTTGCAGGGGTAGGAATTCCTACCCTACCGTCAGTGACGCGACGCACACGCTGCGGAACCTCGGGGTACCCGGAAGCGCACCACGCCGTCCTGCCACGACGGCCGTGACACTGCCACCGCCCGCGCCCGAAGCGACCTCTCGACTCCCCACACCTGAACCGGAGTTCACGCATGTCCGCAACCGAACCCTGGACCTACGCGCTGCACATCCCCCACGACACCCGCGCCGTCACCGTCTGCCGTCGTACCGTGCGCCTGGTCCTGACCCTGCACGGCCTGATCCGTCTCGCGGACGTCGCCGAGCTGCTGGCGGCGGAGCTGGTCTCCAACGCCGTACGGCATACGAAGGGCCCGGCGGCCCTGCGGCTGGCCTGGCGGGGCGGGGTGCTGCGGATCGGAGCCTGGGACGCGAGCCCGCTGCCGCCGCCGTACGACCTGCCGGTCGCCTCCGACGCCGAAGCGGGCCGGGGCCTGGTCCTGGTCCGCGCCTGCGCCGACGACTGGGGCTGGCATCCACTGCGCCAGGGCGGCGACACCGGCAAGTACGTGTGGTGCGAGCTGGCGGCGGCCCAGCTCGTCAGTAGCCGTCCCGGATGATCTGGCGGGCCACCCTTGCGCGCGCGACGGCCAGTTCACCGGTGATCCGGTGCTCCCTTTCGGTGTCGGTCGTGACGGCCGGGGGCACGGGTTCGCCGATCAGCAGGCAGGCGTGGCGCAGATGGGTCGGCGGGTGGGAGTCGTCGACGCTGTGACCTCTCAGGACACCGGCCCGGCGCTGACGGTCGCGCTCGTGGTCCGGCACGGACGCCAGGTCCGCGGCGAGACGCTCCCACAGCCCGTCCGTCAGGTCGGCGGACGCCCCTGTGCGGCGCGGGCCGCTCAGGGCCGCGAGGTTGACCTCGCGGCGCAGCGTCACGGCGGCCGAGTCCGCGATCAGCAGATGGTCCATGAGTTCCAGCGCGGCCTCGGTGGAACCGGTGCGGGCGGCGACACGGTCGGCGAGGTATTCGGCCCGCTGAGTGGCGCGCAGGGTCAGTTGGTCGAGGAGCGTCAGGATGCCGCGGACGAGCAGCCGGGGCAGGACGTAGAGCACGTTGAGCAGGAGCGTGAGCGCGCCGGTGTCGTCGAGCGGCTCGTGGTCGACCGGTTCGAAGTAGTAGTGCCAGGTGATCAGCGAACGGAAGGCGGCTGCGACGACCCGACCGTGACGGGTGTCCCCGTTGACGTAGTGGCCCATTTCGTGGCCCAGGAGCGCGATCCGCTGCTGCGGTGTGAGGGCTTCCCACAGGGGCAGCCCCAGCGTGAGGAGCCGGCGGCCCCGCACGCCGTAGCTCGCGACACTCGCGTTGATGCGGTTGTCGACGGCGATCGCGTCGACCCCGCGGGTGCCGGCCACGCGGGCGATCTCGTCGACGAGCGCGAAGAGTTCGGGCGCGTCGGCGCGGCGCAGGACGGGTGTGTCCTTCGGCAGCCCGTCGAACCGGGGCCGCAGCGACCACGCCAGTGCGAGGAGGAAGATGCCCGGGATCATGCCCCAGCCGCCCCATCCCGTGACGAGGAACCAGACGCCACCGGCGGTCACGGCCAAGGTCAGGGCGTGGACGACCAGCGAGAGCGCCACGGCGAGGAGCGAGGAGGTGTCGCGGTGGGCACTCAGGTTCCCGCCGGCGCTCAGCTCCGCCAGCAGCCGCTCACCGTGCCGCCGCGCCTGGGCGCGCCGGGCTCTGGCGAGCCGTCCCCGCTTCTCCTCCGCCCGCTCCGGATCGACGTTCCAGTCGCAGGCGGCGCACCACGTGGTGAACCGGGCGTCCGTTCGGATCTCGGTCCCGCACTCGGGGCATGGTTGAACCGTTTCCGCTGCGGCGGTGTGCATCGCTGACTCTCCCCTGCCCCACGGCCCCTCCCCAGAGGCCGTCTTGTACACGTCAGCGAAGTTGATCACAGAGTGAAGACGAGGTAAAGAGCCTGGTGAAGGTGCGCGCCATGGGCCGGGGCCGGGGCTCCCTGGGAACCCCGGCCCCGGACGCCGGGGGTCAGGCGTCGGGGGTCAGGCGTCGGGTGTCAGACCTCCGGCGGAGCCTGATCCTCGGTCGGACTCTCCGACGCCGTGGGTGGCAAGGGGCGCAGCCACAGCCACGCCAGGAAGAACAGGCCCAGGGCGAGCATGCCGAGGCCTGTCCAGAGGTTGATGTTGATGTCGCCGGCCTTGGCGAGGTCGGCGTCGGAGGCCGTGATGCCGGCGATGGTGACGATGATCCCGTAGATCACGAACAGGCCGCCGATGATGCGGCGGATGTCGAACAGACGGGCGGCGGTCGCGGACTTCTTCTCAAGGTCCGATACCTGGCGCTGCGCGTCGCTTTCCGAATAGTCGGACATGGTTTGTCTCTTCTCCCTCGTCGGGACGGGCCTGGACTC
Organism: Streptomyces sp. NPDC096324; assembly: GCF_044763015.1. Taxonomy (NCBI): domain Bacteria; kingdom Bacillati; phylum Actinomycetota; class Actinomycetes; order Kitasatosporales; family Streptomycetaceae; genus Streptomyces; species Streptomyces sp. NPDC096324. The sequence goes on from NZ_JBIWFK010000007.1 coordinate 493,508, forward strand.
GTCGGAACGAGGTCAGAACGAGAACGGGATGTAGCAGGCGGCGGCCAGGATCATCGCGCCCCAGCCCAGCAGGGCGGGCTTGCGATACCAGGCGTCGTCACCGGCGGCGGGCGGCTCGGCCATGCCGGGGGACACCGTGCCGTAGACCAGGCCCTCCAACTCCCGCGCGGGCTTGGGGGCGGTGAAGAGCGAGACCCCGACCATCACCACGCCACCGGCCACGAAGGCGACGATCGCGGAGACGAAGTTGGCGCCCTGGTCGGAGGGGAAGCCGATGACGCCCCGCTTGTAGAGGACGAAGTAGTTCACCATCGCGGCCGTCGTGCCGGCCAGCAGGCCCCAGAAGCCCGACTTCACCGACGCCCGCTTCCAGAACATGCCGATGATGAAGACCGCGAACATCGGCACGTTGAAGAAGGAGAAGAGCGTCTGGAGGTAGCTCATGATGTTGGAGAAGGACGAGGCCAGGAAGGCCGTGCCGATCGACGCCAGGACACCGATCACCGTGATCAGCCGGCCGAAGCGGACGTAGTAGGAGTCCTCACGGTCCTTGATCACGTACTTCGCCCAGATGTCGGTCGTGAAGACCGTGTTGAAGGACGAGACGTTGGCCGCCATGCCCGCCATGAACGCGGCCAGGAGACCGGTCACCGCGATGCCGAGGACACCGTTCGGCAGCAACTCCTGCATCAGATACGGGATCGCGTCGTTGTACTGGAGATCCGAGCCGGGCGTGCCGATCTTCGGGACCAGGACGGCCGCCACCAGGCCCGGGATCATCACCAGGAACACGATGAAGATCTTCGGGTAGGCCGCGATCAGCGGGGTGCGCCGGGCCGCCGAGAGGTTCTTGGCCGACAGCGCGCGCTGCACCTCGGCGAAGTTCGTCGTCCAGTAGCCGAAGGACAGCACGAAGCCGAGGCCGAGCACGATGGTCAGCCAGTTGGCGCCCAGCGGGTTGTCGCTGCCGATCCCCGTACCGCCCCAGGCCGTCGTGAAGTCGGCGCCGTGGGTCTTGTCGAGGGAGTCGGTCAGACCGCCCCAGCCGCCCACCCGGTGCAGTCCGAGCACGGCGATCGGGATCAGGGCCGCCAGGATCACGAAGAACTGGAGCACCTCGTTGTAGATCGCGGAGGACAGACCGCCGAGCGTGATGTACGCCAGGACGAAGAACCCGGCGACCACGATGGCCACCCACTGCGGCCAGCCGAGCAGCGCCTCGACCACGATCGCGAGCGAGTAGAGGTTGACGCCGGCGATGAGGACGGCGGCGAAGGCGAACAGGACCGAACTCAGCAGGTGCGCCCATTTGTCGAAGCGCAGGAGCAGGAACTCGGGGACCGAGCGGACCTTGGAGCCGTAGTAGAACGGCATCATCACCAGGCCCAGGAACACCATCGCCGGGATGGCGCCGATCCAGTACCAGTGCACGGTGTAGACGCCGTACTGCGCGCTGTTGGCGGCCATGCCGAGGATCTCGGTGGCGCCCAGGTTGGCCGAGATGAACGCCAGGCCGGTGATCCAGGCCGGCAGTGAGCGCCCGGACAGGAAGAAGTCGAGGCTCGTCCGCACCGAGCGGCGGGCCGCGAAGCCGATGCCCAGGACGACCACGAAGTAGATGCCGAGGATTGTGTAGTCGAGTGCGTTCGTGGGGAGACGCAGCTCGGCGGCGAGCAGGGCGCCCGGTTGGGGCGGATGTGTGGGGGACTGCATCAGAACTCGCTTCGTCGCGTGAACCAGTCGGAGCGGGACGCATGCCTCCGCATTCAGGAAATACGCCCTTCCGATGGTGTCCTTTGTTTGATTGTGACGTTGACTGTCGTGGTGGCTTGTGGTTTGTTGTGTTGGGTTATGTTTGAAGGTTTGATCGGGTGTTGATGGGGAGTCCGACTGTGAAGAAGACCTCGACCCGGCTCGCCGACGGTCGTGAGCTCATCTACTACGACGCGGGCGACGACCAGGTGCGCGACGCGGTGGACCGGCGCCCGCTCGATCCGACCGTCACCACCTCGGAGGTGCGCCGCGACCCGCTGCTCGGCGACTCGGTCGCGATCGCCTCGCACCGCCAGGGGCGCATCTACCACCCCCCGGCCGACGAGTGCCCGCTGTGCCCGTCCTCGGGCGACCGGCTGAGCGAGATCCCCGACTCCTCGTACGACGTCGTCGTGTTCGAGAACCGCTTCCCCTCGCTGGCCGGCGACTCCGGCCGCTGCGAGGTCGTCTGTTTCACCTCCGACCACGACGCGTCCTTCGCGGACCTGACGGAGGCACAGGCGGCCCTCGTCCTGGAGGCCTGGACGGACCGCACCGCCGAACTCTCCCATCTGCCCTCCGTCCACCAGGTCTTCTGCTTCGAGAACCGCGGCGCCGAGATCGGCGTGACGCTCGGTCACCCGCACGGGCAGATCTACGGCTACCCCTTCACCACCCCCCGTACCGCACTGATGCTGCGTTCCCTCGCCGCGCACAAGGAGGCGACCGGCGGGGAGAATCTGTTCGACGACGTCCTCGCACGTGAACTCGCCGACGGCTCCCGGATCGTCCTGTCGAGCGACCACTGGGTCGCCTTCGTCCCGTACGCCGCCCACTGGCCCTACGAGGTCCACCTCTACCCGCGCCGCCGTGTGCCCGACCTGCTCGGCCTCGACGAGGACGCGCGCACAGAATTCCCCCAGGTCTATCTGGAACTCTTGAGACGCTTCGACCGGATCTTCGACGCGGGGGACGGTGGTGAGGAAGGGGCCGGAGAGCCGCCGACGCCGTACATCGCGGCGTGGCACCAGGCTCCCTTCGGCCCGCTGGAGGAGTTCGAAGGCGTCAACCGGGACGACTTCGCGCTCCACCTCGAGCTTTTCACCATTCGCCGCACTTCCGGCAAGCTGAAGTTCCTCGCGGGTTCCGAGTCCGGCATGAACGTGTTCATCAACGACGTGCCGCCGGAATCCGCGGCTCAGCGACTGCGAGAGGTAGCGAGTTCATGAGTGGGAAGTACCTGGTCACGGGTGGAGCCGGCTATGTGGGCAGCGTGGTCGCGCGCCACCTGATCGAGGCGGGCCACGAGGTCACCGTCCTCGACAACCTCTCGACGGGCTTCCGCGAGGGCGTGCCCGCCGGTGCCGCCTTCGTCGAGGGCGACATCCGCGACGCCGCCAAGTGGCTTGACCCCTCGTACGACGCCGTCCTGCACTTCGCCGCGTTCTCGCAGGTCGGCGAGTCCGTGGTGAAGCCCGAGAAGTACTGGGACAACAACGTCGGCGGCACCATGGCCCTGCTCGCCGCGATGCGCGACGCGGGCGTGCGCACGCTGGTCTTCTCCTCCACCGCCGCGACCTACGGCGAGCCCGAGACCACCCCGATCGTGGAGTCCGCGCCGACCCGGCCCACCAACCCCTACGGCGCCTCCAAGCTCGCCGTCGACCACATGATCACCGGCGAGGCCGCCGCGCACGGACTCGGCGCCGTCTCGCTGCGCTACTTCAACGTGGCCGGCGCCTACGGCGAGAGCGGCGAGCGGCACGACCCCGAGTCGCACCTCATCCCGCTGGTCCTCCAGGTCGCGCAGGGCCGTCGCGACGCGATCTCCGTCTTCGGCGACGACTACCCGACGCCCGACGGCACCTGTGTCCGCGACTACATCCACGTCGCGGACCTCGCCGACGCGCACCTGCTGGCCCTCTCGGCCGCGACCCCCGGCGAGCACCTGATCTGCAACCTCGGCAACGGCAACGGCTTCTCCGTCCGCGAGGTCATCGAGACGGTGCGCCGGGTGACCGGACACCCGATCCCCGAGGTCGTGGCACCGCGCCGCGCCGGGGACCCGGCGGTCCTGGTCGCCTCGGCCGAGACCGCCCGGGAGCGGCTCGGCTGGAACCCGTCCCGCGCGGATCTCGCGGGGATCGTCGCGGACGCGTGGGAGTTCGCACAGAACACAGCGAAGGGATAGCGGGTGGAGCGGGTGGAGCAGGTAGGGGTACGTGGGGTACGTGAGGGCTTCGAGGAGCTGTACGGCGCCGCGCCCGAGGGCGTCTGGGCGGCGCCCGGCCGGGTCAACCTGATCGGCGAGTACACGGACTTCAACGAGGGGTTCGTGATGCCGCTCGCGCTGCCGCACACGGCGGTCGCGGCGGTGTCCCGCCGGTCCGACGGAGTGCTGCGGCTGCACTCGGCGGACATCGAAGGACCCGTCGTCGAACTGCGCGTCGACGAACTGACGCCCCGGTCGGACACCGGCTGGGCCGCCTATCCGGCGGGGGTGGTGTGGGCGCTGCGCGAGGCGGGACACGCCGTCGCCGGCGCGGACATCCATCTGGCCTCGACGGTCCCCACCGGCGCCGGGCTGTCCTCCTCGGCGGCCCTGGAGGTCGTCACCGCCCTCGCTCTCGACGAGCTGTACGGACTCGGGCTCACCCGGCCCGAGCTGGCACGGCTCGCCCAGCGCGCCGAGAACGACTTCGTCGGCGTGCCCTGCGGGGTCATGGACCAGACGGCGTCGGCGTGCTGCACCGAGGGCCACGCCCTGCACCTCGACTGCCGCGACCTCTCCATCCGCCAGATCCCCTTCGACCTCGCCTCCCAGGGTCTCGAACTCCTCGTCGTCGACACCCGGGTGAAGCACGCGCTCGGTGACGGGGCGTACGCCGAGCGGCGGGCGGGCTGTGAGGAGGGGGCTCGGCAGCTCGGGGTGTCCCATCTGCGCGATGTCCCCTACGAGGGGCTCGACGTGGCGCTCGCCCGTCTCTCCGACGAACGCGTCCGGCGCTATGTCCGCCATGTCGTCTCCGACGACCACCGGGTGGATCTGGTCGTCTCGCTGCTGGACGCGGGGGACGTGCGGGCGATCGGGCCGGTCCTGACGGACGGTCATGCCTCGCTGCGGGACGATCTGCGGATCTCCTGTCCCGAGCTGGATCTCGCGGTCTCCGCGGCGAACTCCGCCGGTGCGTTGGGGGCCCGTATGACGGGGGGTGGGTTCGGGGGGTCCGCTGTCGTGCTGGTGGAGTCCGCCGACATCGACGGTGTCACCAAGGCCGTGGTGGAGGCCTTTGCCGAGGCGGGCCATACCGCTCCGCGGGTGTTTCCGGCTGTTCCTTCGGCGGGTGCCCGGCGGGTCGGCTGACCTCGGGTTGTTTCGCCCCCTCCGCCCCGTACCCGGGGGCTCCGCCCCCGGACCCCCGCTCCTCAAACGCCGGAGGGGCTGAAACGCGTGCTGGAATTCTCAGTCGCCGGAAGAGGGTGGACTCCACCGCTTCGTCAGGGTGTACTCCGTGATTCCCGGGGGGTAGTCGGGGATCACGGACACCACCTCGTAGCCGTGTCTGCGGTAGAAGTCCGGGGCCTGGAAGTCCCAGGTCTCCAGGCGGGCCGCGTGGCAGCCGCGCTCGGTGGCGGTCCGCTCGGCCCGCGCGAGGAGCCGGGTGCCCAGGCCCGTGCCGCGGTGGCGGTCGTCGACCCACAGGTAGGTCACGTGCAGCCACGTCGTCCAGGTGTGGCCCGCCAGGCCGCCGGCCAGGGCGCCGGCCTCGTCCAAGGCCCAGACGTGCAGCGGGAGTTCCCGTTCAGCCGGGGTTCCGCGCAGCGCGCGCAGCACCGGGGACGCCGCCGTGTTCGTGTCCAGCAGCCGTCTGCGGAGCAGATCCCGCCGCTCCTTGTCGTCTCCTGTCTCGATACGAAACATACGGCTCACCATAAACGCGCTGGCCAACCAGTTCTGCAAATTGCCTTCCGCTCTCCGCCCTCGCCCGTACTCTGATGGGCAGTGCCGGTGGGGGCCGGTGCTGATCAGGGGGCGAGACAGTCGGGTACGACGCCCGAAGTGGGGGTAGCACTTCCAGCACGGCGGCGGCCGTGCGGCGGAGGCACCCCGTTTTCCGGGTCGCAAGCGGACCCGGGATCACCTCAGGCGCCGTACCCGTACGGATCGTCCCCCGACAGTGGGGGTTTCTGTGGTTCGCATCCGAGTACTGGTCGTCGACGACCATCGCATCTTCGCCGAGTCGCTCGCCGCCGCGCTCGCGGCCGAGCCCGATGTCGACGTGTCCGCCGCCGGCAGCGGTCCGGCCGCGCTGCGCTGCCTCGAACGCGCGGCGGCCGAGGGCCGCCGCTTCGACGTGCTGCTCGTCGACGCCGACCTGGGCGGCAATGTGCCCGGCATGCGCCCGGCGGTGCCCGTCCAGGAGAGCAACGAGGACGGCCTGGTCGACGGCATCTCGCTGGTCGCCGGAGTGCGTTCGGGACAGCCGGGCGTACGGACCGTCGTGCTGGCCGAGAAGGACGACCCGCGCCGGGCCGCGCTCGCCCTCCAGGCGGGAGCCTCGGGATGGGTCGCCAAGGACTGTTCGCTGTCGCGCCTGCTCACGGTCATAAGGGGTGTGCTGCGCGACGAGACCCATCTGCCGCCCGCCCTGCTGACCGGGGTGCTCCGCGAGCTCACCGCCGCGCGCAAGCACCGCACCGAGAGCGAGCGGCTCGTCGAGTCGCTGACGCCCCGCGAGCGCGAGGTGCTGCGGTGCATGGTCGCCGGGCTCGGGCGCAAGGCCGTGGCCGAGCGGCTGTTCCTGTCGCCGCACACCGTCCGCACCCATATGCAGAACGTCCTCGGCAAGCTCGGGGTGCACTCCACCCTCGCCGCCGTCGCCCTGGCCAGACGTGCCGGTGTCGGACCCGTCGACCTAACCGGGGATGTTGTCGAACGGGGCGGTCAACTGGCGTAGCAGTCCGGCCAGTTCACCGCGCTGTGCCCGGCTGAGCTCGGCGAGGATCGCACGCTCCTGGTCGAGCAGACCGGCCAGCGCCTGATCGGCGCGGTCGCACCCCTCGTCCGTGAGACGCACGAGCACGCCCCTGCGGTCGCTCGGGTCCGGGAGGCGCTCCACCAGACCCTTCTTGGTCAGACGGTCGATGCGGTTCGTCATCGTGCCGGAGGTGACGAGCGTCTGGGTCAGCAACTGTCCGGGAGAGAGCTGATACGGGGATCCCGCGCGCCGCAGCGCCGTCAGGACGTCGAACTCCCAGGGCTCCAGGCTGTGCTCGGCGAAAGCGAGCCGGCGCGCTCGGTCCAGGTGCCGGGCCAGCCTGCTCACCCGGCTGAGCACCTCGAGCGGTTCCACGTCGAGGTCCGGGCGCTCCCGGCGCCACGCAGCGACCAGCCGATCGACCTCGTCCTCCATGACGATCAGTGTAGTGGTTGTGTCGACATGAAGTCTCTTGATGTGGAGTTTCTCGACAGCGAGTCTCTTGACGTCGAGATATATTTCCTGTGAGGCTGGAGACCCGAACGGTCCGGTCACCGCCGCCCCTCCAGCGGTCCGCGACCCCGCGGCGACTTCGAGGAGGCCACCCATGGCTGCCACACCCACCTGGGACCCGGGTCAGTACCTGCGCCACTCCCGGCACCGGGCCCGCCCCTTCGCCGACCTTCTCGCCCAGGTCTCCGATCTTCCGCGCGACCCCGCCCGCATCGCGGACCTCGGCTGCGGCCCCGGCAACGTCACCGTCCAGCTCGCCGCCCGCTGGCCCACCGCCCGCATCACCGGCTACGACAACTCCGCCGACATGCTCGCCAGGACCGAGGAGCACGCCGGTCCCACGGCCGGCGGCGGACGGCTCGACTTCGCCCACGCCGACCTCACCGACTGGGCGCCCACCGAGACGTACGACCTGATCACCTCGAACGCCGCCCTCCAGTGGGTGCCGGGACACCTGGACGCGCTGCCGGGCTGGCTCGACGCCCTCGCGCCCGGCGGCACCCTCGCCTTCCAGATGCCGCACAACACCGACGCCCCGCTGCACGTCCTCCTGCGCGAACTCGCCACCTCCCCGCGCTGGAAAGGCCTCCTCGGCGACACCCTCCGCCCCGCCGACTCGGTCCACGACCCGCTCGTCTACCTGGACCGGCTGGAGAGCGCCGGCTGCCGGACGGACGTCTGGGAGACCACGTACATGCAACTGCTGACCGGTCCCGACCCCGTGCTCGACTGGGCGAAGGGGACCGCGCTGCGGCCCGTGCTGACCGCCCTCGCGGACGACCCCGAGGCCGTGGACACCTTCCTCGGCGCCTACCGGGACCTGCTGCGCGAGGCCTACCCCGCCCGGCCGTACGGCACGGTCCTGCCGTTTCGCCGGCTGTTCGCCGTCGCCCGCAAGGAGGCCTGATGCTCACCGCGCTCGACCATGTCCAGCTCGCCGCCCCGCCGGGCTCCGAGGACCGGCTGCGCGCGTACTACGCCGACGCCCTCGGCATGACCGAGACGCCCAAGCCGCCCGTCCTCGCCGCCCGCGGGGGCTGCTGGTTCCGGGCGGGGGCCGTCGAGCTGCACCTCGGGATCGAGGCGTCCTTCCGTCCCGCGAAGAAGGCCCACCCCGGACTGCGTGTCAGAGGCATCGACGCCTGTGCCGCACGGATCGAGGCCGCCGGCTTCCCCGTCGTCTGGGACGAGGACCTGCCCGGCCACCGGCGCTTCTTCTCCGAGGACCCCGTCGGCAACCGCCTCGAATTCCTGGAGCCGGACCCGGCGCCGGGCTGAGCCGCCTGCGGCGCGGGGAGCCGGACCGGGCGGTGAAGCGCCGAGTCGCCCCCGGCGCGGGGGGCCGGGGGCGACTCGGGCCGAGCCCGGCCGAGACCGGGCCGGGGGTGGGACTTACGCCCTAGGCCTTGCGATGCCCTATCAAGCGCGGCTTCGGCTCCAGGCCGTCCAGGCCGTGCCACGCCAGATTCACCAGATGCGCGGCCACCTCCGCCTTGCGCGGCTTGCGGACGTCCAGCCACCACTGGCCCGTCAGCGCGACCATGCCGACCAGGGCCTGGGCGTACAGCGGCGCCAGCTTCGAGTCGAAGCCGCGGCTCTTGAACTCGCGGCCCAGGATGTCCTCCACCTGGGTGGCGATGTCCGAGATCAAGGACGCGAACGAACCCGTCGACTGCGGGATGGGGGAGTCACGGACCAGGATGCGGAACCCGTCCGTGTACTCCTCGATGTAGTCCAGGAGAGCGAACGCCGCCTGCTCGCACAGCTCCCGCGGATGGCCCGCCGTCAGCGACCCGGTCACCATGTCGAGGAGTCGCCGCATCTCGCGGTCCACCACCACCGCGTAGAGACCCTCCTTGCCGCCGAAGTGCTCGTAGACCACCGGCTTGGAGACACCGGCCTTGGCCGCGATCTCCTCCACCGACGTGCCCTCGAACCCCTTGGCCGCGAACAGGGTGCGGCCGATCTCCAGCAGCTGCTGACGGCGCTCGGCGCCGGTCATGCGGGTGCGGCGCGCGCGCCGCGGCTTTTCGTTGCTGCTCGGGGTGCTGCTGGAGTCGGTCGCCACGCCGTCAATCATGCCGCTTCAGCGGTTTCCGTCTTGCGTCGGGAGTTGTTCCCGTCGTCGTTGCGGCGCGAATCGATACGCGAGCGTGACGGCCAGCGCACGTCGTAGGCCCAGCCGAGCTGCTCGCACCAGCGGATGATCCGCGCCGACGAGTCGATCTGGCCGCGGTCCACACCGTGCCGGGCGGACGTCGGGTCGGAGTGGTGGAGGTTGTGCCAGGACTCCCCGCACGAGAGCACCGCCAGCCACCACACGTTGCCCGAACGGTCACGCGACTTGAACGGACGCTTGCCGACCGCGTGACAGATCGAGTTGATCGACCAGGTCACGTGGTGCAGCAGCGCGACCCGGACGAGTGACCCCCAGAAGAATCCGGTGAAGGCGCCCCACCACGACATCGTCACCAGACCGCCGATCAGGGCCGGCAGGGCCAGCGAGAGCAGGGTCCAGAGGAGGAACTGACGCGAGATCGCCCGGATCACCGGGTCCTTGACCAGATCGGGCGCGTACTTCTCCTGCGAGGTCCGCTCCTCGTCGAACATCCATCCGATGTGCGCCCACCACAGGCCCTTCATCAGCGCGGGGACCGTCTCGCCGTAACGCCACGGCGAGTGCGGGTCACCCTCCGCGTCGGAGAACTTGTGGTGCTTGCGGTGGTCGGCGACCCAGCGCACGAGTGGGCCCTCGACCGCCATCGATCCCGCGACCGCGATCGCGATCCGCAGGGGCTGCTTCGCCTTGAAGGAGCCGTGCGTGAAGTAGCGGTGGTAACCGATCGTCACACCGTGGCAGCCCAGGTAGTAGAAGAAGACCAGCAGGCCGACGTCCAGCCAGCTCAGCCCCCGTCCCCAGGCCAGCGGCACCGCCGCCAGCAGAGCCAGGAACGGAACAGCGATGAAGAGGAGAAGGGTGATCTGTTCGAGTGACCCCTTCTTCTCGCCGCCGAGGGTCGCGGCGGGGAGCGAGGTGCCGTCGTCCGCCCGCGGGGCGTCGTCGATCACATCGGAACTCGTGGTCATGGGCGTCCCCTGTGGGGTTCGAGGGTGAGGAACGGCGGGGAAGAGTGTCCGGGTGCGAAACCCAGGGTCTCCCCGTCGTCCGACGGGAGTACCTACGGGTCCGTAACCTACGGCGTCGTAAGTATGTCAGCGCGTAGCCCGGCGGCAAGAGCCCGTGAGCCTGCGCGTCCGAGGGGACACCTATCCTTGGTATCGGTCGGACAGCGCGGTCCGTTCTGATTTCTTCCCGGATGCCACCTCTTCAAGCGGCACCCGCCGCGCGCGGTCGTCACCCGGGTTCCCTCCCAGCCGAGCTTCAGACGAGATTCCCCCACTCTTCAGACGAGCTTCACCACTGCAAGGAGCCGCACCTGTGAGCAGTGCCGACGACCAGACCACGACGACCAGCAGCGAACTGCGCGCCGACATCCGCCGCCTGGGCGACCTGCTCGGAGAGACCCTCGTACGGCAGGAGGGTCCCGAGCTACTGGAACTGGTCGAGAAGGTCCGCCGCCTGACCCGCGAGGACGGCGAGGCCGCCGCCGAGCTGCTGCGCGGCACCGAGCTGGAGACCGCCGCCAAGCTGGTCCGCGCCTTTTCGACCTACTTCCACCTCGCCAACGTCACCGAGCAGGTGCACCGCGGCCGCGAGCTGCGCGCCAAGCGCGCCGCCGAGGGCGGCCTCCTCGCCCGTACGGCCGACCGGCTCAAGGACGCCGACCCCGAGCACCTGCGCCAGACGGTCAAGAACCTCAACGTCCGCCCGGTGTTCACCGCCCACCCCACGGAGGCGGCCCGGCGCTCGGTCCTCAACAAGCTGCGGCGCATCGCCGCGCTCCTCGAGACCCCCGTCATCGAGGCCGACCGCCGCCGGTACGACACCCGCCTCGCCGAGAACATCGACCTCGTGTGGCAGACCGACGAGCTCCGCGTCGTGCGTCCCGAGCCCGCCGACGAGGCCCGCAACGCCATCTATTACCTGGACGAGCTGCACGCCGGCGCCGTCGGCGACGTCCTGGAGGACCTCACCGCCGAACTCGAACGCGTCGGCGTCGCCCTCCCGGAGGACACCCGTCCCCTCACCTTCGGCACCTGGATCGGCGGGGACCGCGACGGCAACCCGAACGTCACCCCGGACGTCACCTGGGACGTCCTGATCCTCCAGCACGAGCACGGCATCAACGACGCCCTGGAACTCATCGACGAGCTCCGCGGTTTCCTGTCGAACTCCATCCGCTACACCGGCGCGACCGAGGAGCTCCTGGAGTCCCTCCAGTGCGACCTGGAGCGCCTGCCGGAGATCAGCCCCCGCTACAAGCGCCTCAACGCCGAAGAGCCCTACCGCCTCAAGGCCACCTGCATCCGGCAGAAGCTGGAGAACACCAAGCTCCGCCTGGCCAAGGGCACGCCCCACGAGGACGGCCGCGACTACCTCGGCACCGGCGAGCTGCTGCGCGACCTCACCCTCATCCAGTCCTCGCTGCGCGAGCACCGCGGTGCCCTGTTCGCCGACGGCCGGATGAACCGCACCATCCGCACGCTCGCCGCGTTCGGCCTCCAGCTCGCCACCATGGACGTACGCGAGCACGCGGACGCCCACCACCACGCCCTCGGCCAGCTCTTCGACCGCCTCGGCGAGGAGTCCTGGCGCTACGTGGACATGCCGCGCGACTACCGCGCCAAGCTCCTCGCCAAGGAACTGCGCTCCCGGCGGCCGCTCGCCCCCACCCCCGCGCCGCTCGACGCCGCGGGAGAGAAGACCCTCGGCGTCTTCGAGACCGTCAAGAAGGCCCTGAAGATCTTCGGGCCCGAGGTCATCGAGTCGTACATCATCTCGATGTGCCAGGGCGCCGACGACGTCTTCGCCGCCGCCGTCCTCGCCCGCGAGGCCGGACTCCTCGACCTGCACGCCGGCTGGGCGAAGATCGGCATCGTGCCGCTCCTGGAGACCACCGACGAGCTCAAGGCCGCGGACACCATCCTGGAGGACATGCTCTCCGACCCCTCGTACCGCCGGCTCGTGGCGCTGCGCGGGGACGTCCAGGAGGTCATGCTCGGCTACTCCGACTCCTCCAAGTTCGGCGGCATCACCACCTCGCAGTGGGAGATCCACCGCGCCCAGCGCCGGCTCCGCGACGTCGCCCACCGCTACGGCGTACGTCTGCGGCTCTTCCACGGCCGCGGCGGCACCGTCGGCCGCGGCGGCGGCCCCTCGCACGACGCGATCCTCGCGCAGCCCTGGGGCACCCTGGAGGGCGAGATCAAGGTGACCGAGCAGGGCGAGGTCATCTCCGACAAGTACCTGGTCCCCTCGCTCGCCCGCGAGAACCTCGAACTGACGGTCGCCGCCACCCTCCAGGCGTCCGCCCTGCACACCGCGCCCCGCCAGTCCGACGAGGCGCTGGCCCGCTGGGACGCGGCGATGGACGTCGTCTCCGACGCCGCCCACTCCGCCTACCGCAGGCTCGTCGAGGACCCCGACCTGCCGACGTACTTCCTCGCCTCCACGCCGGTCGACCAGCTCGCCGACCTGCACCTGGGCTCGCGGCCCTCCCGCCGCCCCGGCTCGGGCGTCTCACTCGACGGACTGCGCGCCATCCCGTGGGTCTTCGGCTGGACCCAGTCCCGGCAGATCGTGCCCGGCTGGTTCGGCGTCGGCTCCGGCCTCAAGGCGCTGCGCGAGGCCGGCCTGGACACCGTGCTCGACGAGATGCACGAGCAGTGGCACTTCTTCCGGAACTTCCTCTCGAACGTCGAGATGACCCTCGCGAAGACCGATCTGCGGATCGCCCGCCACTACGTCGACACCCTCGTCCCCGACGAGCTCAAGCACGTCTTCGACGCCATCGAGGCCGAGCACGAGCTCACCGTGCGCGAGGTGCTGCGCATCACCGGCGGCGAGAAGCTGCTCGACACCCACCCGGTGCTCCAGCAGACCTTCGCCATCCGCGACGCCTACCTGGACCCGATCTCCTACCTCCAGGTCGCGCTCCTCAAGCGTCAGCGCGACGAGGCCGCGGCCGGCCAGGCGGCCGACCCGCTGCTCTCGCGGGCCCTGCTCCTGACCGTCAACGGTGTGGCGGCGGGCCTGCGCAACACCGGCTGAGTCGGCGCCGCCGGACACCGGCGGACGGACGAGAAGGCGCCCTTCGCGCTCGTACCCGTACGAGCGCGAAGGGCGCCTTCATGTGTCCGTGCCGCGTGTCCGCCTACACGACCAGGAACGTCGCCGTCAGCAGGGCCATCCCCGTGCCCGCCATCAGCCAGGCCACGCGGGTCAGCCGCAGACCGCCCGCCACCACGACCGAGGCGAGCAGCAGGGCGCCCCCGAGCGGGACCCAGGCGTAGAGCAGGCCGGCCGGGCCGCTGCGGACGACCTCGTCGCTGCCCGGCTTCACCGTGACCGTGTACGTCCGGCCCTTCTCCACCGCCACCGACTCGTCGATGACGACATGGGCCCGTGCCCGCGAACCGGACGACGCCGGCGTGTACGGACCCGTACAGACGTCCCCCGAGCACGACCGCACCGCGATCGTGCCCTGTTCCCGGCCCTTGCTCAGCATCACGTGCTGCGCGGTGCCCCAGGAGGCCCACACGCCCGCGATCAGGATGAGCCCGGTGACCACGCCCATCGCCGCGAGCTGTCCGAAACGCAGCGCCGCGAACGCGCTCTGACGTGAGGTGACGGCACGCATGGCGGGGATCATTGGCCATGGCCGCGCGCTGGGTCAACCCCGGCGGGGGACAAGTCGGCAGTTGTGCGCGTACGTCGACCACCGGGCCCCGGCCGCCCGGCCCGCGTGCGCGGTTCCCGGGGTCCTCACGGGCCGCCCGTCAGGAGTTGTACGTGCCCTGGGCCCGCTCCAGGCCCTCGATCACCAGACACTCCACCGCGTCCGCCGCCCGGTCGACGAAGTAGTCCAGCTCCTTGCGCTCGGTGGACCCGAAGTCCTTCAGCACGAAGTCCGCGACCTGCATACGGCCCGGAGGACGCCCGATGCCGAACCGCACCCGGTGATAGTCCGCGCCCATCGCCTTCGTCATGGACTTCAGACCGTTGTGGCCGTTGTCGCCGCCGCCCAGCTTCAGCCGCAGCACGCCGTAGTCGATGTCGAGCTCGTCGTGGACCGCCACGATGTTCGCCGTCGGCACCTTGTAGAAGTCCCGCAGCGCGGTCACCGGGCCGCCGGACAGGTTCATGTACGACATCGGCTTGGCCAGGATCACCCGGCGGTTGGCCGGGCCGGGCGGTCCGATCCGCCCCTCGATCACCTGGGCCTGCGCCTTGCCCGCCCGCTTGAACTTCCCGCCGATCCGCCCGGCCAGCAGGTCGGCCACCATGAAGCCCACGTTGTGCCGGTTCATGGCGTACTCGGGGCCCGGGTTGCCGAGGCCCACGATCAGCCAGGGCGCATTGGCGTCGGTCGTCACGTCCGTGTCTCCCATGTGTCCTTGATACGCGGCAGCCGCCGCTCCCGGCAGGAGCGGCGGCTGCCGCAGATGAAGATTTCCCGGGGGATCAGGCCTCGGCGGCCGCGTCGCCCGCGGTCTCGCCCTCGGCGGCCGGCTCCTCGGCCTGCGCCGACAGGACCTGGATGACGACCGCGTCCTCGTCGATCGCCAGCGTGGTGCCCTTGGGGAGCTTGATGTCCTTGGCGTGGATGGAGGCACCGGCCTCCAGGCCCGCGATGGAGACGGTGACCGACTCCGGGATGTGGGTGGCCTCGGCCTCGACCGTCAGGGTGTTCAGCACGTTCTCGACGAGGAAGCTGCCCGGGGCCAGCTCGCCCTCGGTCTGCACGAAGACCTCGACGGTGACCTTCTCGCCGCGCTTCACGAGGAGCAGGTCGACGTGGTCGAGGCTGCCCTTGATGGCGTCACGCTGGACGGCCTTCGGGATCGCCAGCTCGGTCTTGCCCTCGATGTCCAGGGTGAGCAGGACGTTCGGGGTACGCAGGGCGAGAAGCAGCTCGTGGCCCGGAAGCGTGATGTGGACCGGCTCGGTGCCGTGGCCGTAGACGACCGCGGGAACCCTGGCCTCACGGCGGATGCGGCGGGCGGCACCCTTGCCGAACTCGGTGCGGGTCTCGGCGGCGAGCTTGACCTCGGACATGTTCACTCCTCGTAGAACGTGGGGAAAGAGGTCACCCGGCCAAAACATCGGCCTGCTACGAAGAGCGCGTCGATAACGGACCGCCGCACACAGAAGTGCGGCCTCCCTCGCCGAGCAACTGTGACAGCTTACGGGGCGGGGAGGCCGTACAAGAAATCGATCTAGGCGGCCGGTCGGCGGCGAGGTCCGCTGCCGACCGGCGGGGTATGGCCTACTGCTCCTCGAACAGGCTCGTCACCGAGCCGTCCTCGAAGACCTCACGCACCGCGTCGGCGATCGTCGGAGCGATCGACAGCACCGTGATCTTGTCGAGCTCCAGCTCGCCCGGGGTCGGCAGGGTGTCCGTGAAGATGAACTCGCTGACCTTGGAGTTCTTCAGACGGTCGGCCGCCGGGCCGGAGAGCACACCGTGCGTGGCCGTCACGATGACGTCCTCCGCGCCGTGCGCGAAGAGCGCGTCGGCGGCGGCGCAGATGGTGCCGCCGGTGTCGATCATGTCGTCGACGAGGACGCAGACGCGGCCCTTCACGTCACCGACCACCTCGTGGACGGTGACCTGGTTGGCGACGTCCTTGTCGCGGCGCTTGTGCACGATGGCCAGCGGAGCGTCCAGGCGGTCGCACCAGCGGTCGGCGACCCGCACCCGGCCGGCGTCCGGGGAGACGACGGTGAGCTTGGACCTGTCGACCTTCGCGCCCACGTAGTCGGCGAGGATCGGCAGCGCGAACAGGTGGTCCACCGGGCCGTCGAAGAAGCCCTGGATCTGGTCGGTGTGCAGATCGACCGTGAGGATGCGGTCCGCGCCGGCCGTCTTCATCAGGTCCGCGACCAGACGCGCCGAGATCGGTTCACGTCCACGGTGCTTCTTGTCCTGACGGGCGTAACCGTAGAAGGGCACGATCACGGTGATGCTCCGGGCGGAGGCCCGCTTGAGAGCGTCGATCATGATGAGCTGTTCCATGATCCACTTGTTGATGGGAGCCGTGTGGCTCTGCATCAGGAAGCAGTCGGCGCCGCGCGCGGACTCCTGGTAGCGGATGTAGATCTCGCCGTTCGCGAAGTCGAAGGCCTTCGTCGGGACGACCCCGACACCCAGCTTGTGGGCGACCTCCTGGGCAAGCTCGGGGTGGGCGCGGCCGGAGAAGAACATCATCTTCTTCTTGCCGGTCGTCTTGATCCCGGTCACAGCACTGTCTCCTCAGAGGTCATCTCAGCGGGCGTGAGAGGTCTTCTCGGCTGGGTCGCGAGAGGGCTTCTCAGCGGGGTGCGGGTGTGCACTTATCACGGTACGCCGTCCCAGACGTGCCGTTTTCCGGTCAGCCTTCGCCTTCCGGTTCCCGGGAGGCGGTCTCCGCGGCCTTCGCGGCGGCGCTTCCGGGGCGCTTGCGAGCCACCCAGCCCTCGATATTGCGCTGCTGGCCACGGGCCACGGCCAGCGAACCGGGCGGCACGTCCTTCGTGATGACGGAGCCCGCCGCGGTGTACGCGCCGTCCCCGACCGTGACAGGAGCCACAAACATGTTGTCCGAACCCGTACGGCAGTGCGAGCCGATCGTGGTGTGGTGCTTCTCCTGCCCGTCGTAGTTCACGAACACGCTGGCGGCACCGATGTTCGAGTACTCGCCGATCGTCGCGTCACCGACGTACGACAGGTGCGGGATCTTCGTCCCCTCGCCGATCGTCGCGTTCTTCGTCTCGACGTACGTGCCGACCTTGGCCTTCAGGCCGATCCGGGTGCCCGGACGCAGATACGCGAACGGGCCCACCTTGGCCTGCGGGCCCACCTCGGCGGTGTCGGCCACGGTGTTGTCGACGCGGGCGCCGGCACCCACCCGGGTGTCCTTCAGACGGCAGTTGGGCCCGACCTCGGCGCCCTCGGCGACATGCGTGGCGCCCTGGAGCTGCGTCCCGGGGTGCACGATCGCGTCCTGCTCGAAGGTGACCGTCGCGTCGACCCAGGTCGTCGCGGGGTCGATCACGCTGACGCCCGCGAGCATGGCCCGCGTGAGCAGCCGGTCGTTCAGGATGCGGCGGGCCTCGGCGAGCTGGACGCGGTTGTTGATGCCGGCGATCTCGCGGTGGTCGGCGGCGACGGCCGCGCCCACCCGGTGCCCGGCCTCGCGCAGGATCCCGAGGACGTCCGTCAGGTACTCCTCGCCCTGGCTGTTGTCCGTGCGCACCTTGCCGAGCGCGTCGGCGAGGAGCTGGCCGTCGAAGGCGAAGACGCCCGAGTTGATCTCGCGGATCGCGCGCTGCGAGTCGGTCGCGTCCTTGTGCTCGACGATCGCGGTGACCGCGCCGCTGGCGCCGTCCCGCACGATGCGGCCGTAGCCGGTGGCGTCGGGGACCTCGGCGGTCAGCACGGTGACGGCGTTGCCGTCGGCGCTGTGGGTCGAGGCCAGCGCGAGCAGGGTCTCTCCGCTGAGCAGGGGGGTGTCGCCGCAGACCACGACGACAGTGCCGTCCACGCCGCCGCCGAGCTCTTCGAGGCCCATCCGTACCGCGTGCCCGGTGCCGTTCTGCTCGGCCTGCACCGCCGTCCGGACGTCGGAGTCGATCTCCGCGAGGTGCCCGACGACCTTCTCGCGGGCGTGACCGATGACGACGACCAGGTTCTCGGGGTCCAACTCACGTGCGGCGGCCAGCACATGACCGACGAGGGAGCGTCCGCAGATGTCGTGCAGAACCTTGGGTGTGGCCGATTTCATACGGGTGCCCTCACCCGCTGCGAGTACGACGACGGCTGCCGGGCGATTGGTGCTCACGGGGTTGCCCTTCGGCTTCGGATGGCGGGGTGTGGACATCCGCAGGATACCGGGGCGAATCAGGAGGGACGCGGGAGAGGGCCTGATGGCACTGTCAGGGGCCGGATCGACCAAGGCTCCCCCGCCAGGACTCGAACCCGGACAGATGGCACCAAAAGCCACAGTGCTGCCAATTACACCACGGGGGAATGAACTCGATCGAACCGGACAATTGGTCGGCTCGTCGAGTCGGCACCCAACACTATGCCGTACCGGATGCCCTCCGTGCGACGGTACAACTCGGCGCTTCCCGCGCGGCAGATGACCGAGTGGTCCCGGAGGCCGTCCGAGGCGTCCGCGGCGGTCCGGTGTTTGCGTTCCTGTGCACGCGGGACCGGGAGCGGCCCGGGGCCGGTGGCGTTCCCGGGGCGGCTGAATCCGGCGGGGGTGTGGTGTAGGCCAGTCGGAGAAACTCACCGGAAATGGTTCGGGGTGCAACCGTAGGCTGGAGGCATGACCACGACGGGGGAAGAGCACACCGGGGCCGGGAACGGGCCGTGGTGGTGGGTCGGATGGCGCGGTGCGGTGTTGGACGGGGGGCTCGCTCTGGCGTCCGCGTTCGAGTGCGGAGGCGAGGGGGTCCGCTTCGCCCACGACGCGGGGCTGCCCGTTCCGGTGGGGGTCGCGTTCGGGACGGTGGCCGGGTCCGTACTGCTGGTACGGCGGAAGTGGCCGATCGCGGTCGTCCTGGTGTCCATCGCCATCACGCCCGCCCAGATGGGGTTCCTGATGGGACTCGTCGGGCTCTACACACTCGCCGCCTCCGAGCTGCCGCGGCGCATCACCGCGGCACTGGCCGGGATGTCCTTCGCCGGCATGCTGATCGTCACGTTCGTCCGGGCGCACCAGAGCGTCGTGGACGGGGACGTGCCGATGGGGAACTGGCTCGTCCCCTTCGCCTCCATCACGACGGCCATCGGGATGACCGCGCCGCCCGTGCTGCTCGGGCTGTACATGGGGGCCAGGCGCCGGCTCATGGAGAGCCTGCGGGAGCGGGCGGACTCGCTGGAGCGGGAGTTGCAGCTTCTCGCGGAGCGGGCGGAGGAGCGGGCGGAGTGGGCGCGCAACGAGGAGCGCACCCGGATCGCGCGGGAGATGCACGACGTGGTCGCGCACCGGGTCTCGCTGATGGTCGTCCACGCGGCGGCGCTTCAGGCTGTCGCCCGGAAGGATCCCGAGAAGGCCGTGAAGAACGCCGCTCTGGTGGGGGACATGGGGCGGCAGGCGCTGACCGAGCTGAGAGAGATGCTGGGGGTGCTCCGCACGGGGGACGGGTTGCGGGCGCGCGTGCCGTCGGTGCCGCTGGCGGCCGTGGGGGCCGCCGCGGCCGCCGCCGCGTCGCGGGCGGCCGGCGACTCCTCCGGGGCCGGTGAGGGGCCGAGTCTGGCCGAGATCGACGAGCTGATCGGGCAGTCGGCGGCGGCCGGGATGGTCGTGGCCCTGTCGGTCGAGGGGGACATGCGGGCGTACGCCCGTGAGATCGAGCAGACCGCGTACCGGGTGGTGCAGGAGGCGTTGACGAACGTCCACAAGCACGCGGCGGGGGCCAAGACGTATGTCCGGCTGGCGCATCGGGTGTCCGAGATCGCGATGCAGGTGGAGAACGAGTGTCCGCCGGAGGTGGCGGCGGGGTCCTCCGTCGGGCTGCCCAGTGGGGGGAACGGGCTGCTGGGGATGAAGGAACGGGTGGCCGCGCTCGGGGGTGTGTTCGTGTCGGGGCCTACGGATGCGGGTGGGTTCCGGGTGTCGGCGGTCATCCCGGCGTAGCCCTCCGGGCGCTCGCCGGGTCCGGGTCCGGGTCCGGGTCCGGGTTCGGCCGGTGGGTGGGTCGGGGCCGTGCCGGTGCATCAGCCCGTCGCCGTCGGACGGAGATGTGGCCGTCGGTGGCGACGGGCATCGATGTACCGGCACGTCCCCGACGGCCCGCGGCCGGCTGCGGGTGCGTCGTGGTGACCCGTCCACATCCCAGCCCTGGCCGGGCAAAGTTTCAGCTCCGGCCGGGAAATTTCAGCCCCTCCGGCGTTTGAGGAGCGGGGTCCGGGGCGGAGCCCCGGGTGTGGGTCGGGTAGGGGCGGAGGGGGCGAAGAAGGCTGGGTGGGGTTACGCCGTGGTCAGGCGGGGTGGGGCTGTGCCGGTGAGGAGGGTGGTCAGGGCCGCGTCGATGTGGGGGCCCAGATACCAGTCGCCGGTGTGGTCGAGGGCGTAGACGCGCCCCTCGGCGTCGATGGCGAGCAGCGCGTGGGAGTCGGGTTCCTCACCCAGCGGGCACACCTCGGTGTCGAGCGCGCGCCCGAGATCGCCGAGGGTCCGGGCCATGTGCAGCCCGTGCAGGGGATCGAGATGCAGCAGGGCGGGGGCCACCTGGCGCCCGGGCCCCGCGGCACCGACCCGCAGCCCCCCGAACTCCGCCCAGGCCTCGACCGCCGCAGGGAACACGGAGTGCCGGTGCCCGGCCGGCGACGCGTGTCCGCGCAGCTCGTCGGCCCAGTACTCGGCCTGCTTTATGTCCCAGCGTCCCGGCTGCCATCCCGCCGAGCGCAGTGCGGCGTCCACCGGTTCGGGGAAGCGCGACGGAGGTCCCCCCTGTCCGGGTGGGGAGAAGAGGCTGGAGGAGGAGCGTTCGGAGTGCATCTGCCCTTCGTTCGTCGAGGGATGGGACATCGGCGTCGCGGGACGCCGTCATACGTACGTAGCCGGGGGAGGGGGAGTTCAGGCGTCCGGTGCGGCCGGGTCGACGACGCGTACGCCGAAGTGGCCGCTGAGCGCCGTGCAGGAGCGGCAGGGCGGGGCGAAACTGCCGTGCAGCGGGTCGCCGTCCTCGCGGATGCGGCGCGCGGTGAGCTTGGCTCCCTTGAGGGCCCTGCGGGCCTCGCCGTTGGACATCGGCTTGCGGCCGGCACGCCTGCTGCGTTCGGCGTCGGCCGAGGCGATCTGCCGGGAGATCAGGATGGCCTCGGCGCAGCGGCCGGTGAAGCGGTCGCGCTGCGCGTTCGTGAGGGTGTCGAGGAAGTCCTGGACCAGCGGGTGAAGGACGGGTGGCTGGTCGCCGCGCGCTGCCGTGCCGGTGAGGGTGGCGCCGCGGACGGAGAGGGCGGCGGCGACGGTGGGGAGTATGCCGTCGCGGCGGTACAGCAGGGCGGGAGCGTGCAGCGCTTCGGCGCTGCTCCAGCCGACCCGGGGGTCCCCGGACGTGCCCGTATGCGTCGCGTTCATGATCGTCTTTCCCTCCCGTGCATCCCCCGGTGCGGAGACAGACTGCCAAATGCCATGGCGGGAGCGGTAGCTGGGGCGCCGCGACACGCCAGGGCTTCGGCATACGGTCACGGCGGGGTGACGGCTGGTCACGGAACCGGAGGCCCGGTGACCGGTGTCGTACAACCGAATAGGCTGTCGACATCCGCGCTCCATCCAGCTACTGAAGACGCCGCAGGGGGCAACCGCCATGACGACAGGTCGGCTCGGGCAACAAGCCGCGCCGCCGAACGCGGCCTACGCCGGGCAAGTCGTGCACTTCCCGGATCCGGTCCGGGCAGCGCGCCACCCCAGAGGCGTGCGGATCGACGAGCGCGGCTATCCCGACTTCTCGCTCTACGCGCGTGCCGCGGCGGAGATCGCCGAGCCCCCGGAGGGCTTCGGCGTCGACGAGTTGAGGCTGACGGACTACGTCTCCGCGAACGCCGCGCTCGCCGAGTCCGGGCACGAGCTGTGGGACACGATTCCCTCGGTGGCGACTCCGCACGGCTGGACGTGGCACCACGTGGCGGGCACCCGGCGGCTCGAACTGGTGCCGGTCGAGGTGAAGGCGCTGCTGCGGCACCACGGCGGTGTCGCGACCGCGGCCGTCGACCACTCCAAGCGGGGGACGCGGCCGTTGCAGGAGACGCGGCCCGCGCACTTCGGTCTGCCGAAGTCGTCGGTCGCGGTGACCGAGCAGCAGGTGCAGGCGGTCGAGGAGGACCTCGGTTACCGGCTGCCCGGCGCCTACCGGTCCTTCCTGAAGGCCGCGGGCGGGTGCGCTCCGGTCGGCGCCGCGCTCGACGCGGAGCTCGGACTGCTGGTGGACCAGCCGCTGTTCACCGTGCGCGACGAGGCCGCGGTCAACGACCTGGTGTACGTCAACAAGTGTCTGCGCGACCATCTGACCAAGGACTACCTGGGCGTCGGGTTCGTGCAGGGCGGTCTGCTGGCCGTGAAGGTGAAGGGCGACCGGATCGGTTCGGTCTGGTTCTGCGCGTTCGACGACGCCCGTGACCAGGACGAGTGGCCGGCGGCCGAGCGGGTGCAGCGGCTGCTGCTGCCGTGCGGTGACGACTTCGACCAGTTCCTGTCGCGGCTCGCCGGCAATCCGCCGGAGCTGGAGACGGTGGCGAATCTGATGGTGGACGGCGGCTTCGCTCACGCCGTGCCCGTCTCTTCGGTGGGGGAGTGAGGTTGCGATGGTGACCTTCGCACAGGCGCAGGAGCGCGCGGAAGAGTGGATCAACGGGGATGTGCCCGGGTACCAGCACCGTGAGGTGCGGGTGCGCGAGTTCGAACTCGGTTTCGTCGTATGGGCGGAGGACCGCGCCGAGGGGCCGCGTTCCGACGGGGGCGCGCAGCGGCTCGTCATCGCGCGGGACAGCGGGGAGGCCACGCTGTGGCCCGCGCTGCCGGTGGGTGAGGTCATCCGCCGGTACGAGGAGGAGTACGGGGCGCCGGCCGGGGCCCCCGAACCGGCGCCGGCGCCCGCGGCCCGGGTCGATCTGAACCAGACGTCGTTCCTGCTGAGTCCTCCGGAGTGGCTTCAGGAGGCCGCGGACAGGATGGGGATCCCGGACCGGCGTGCCGGGTCGGGATCCTCCGGCTCCGACGGGGCCGGTTCCCGTCCCGCCGCCGCTTCGGCGGGCGGCTCCGCGAACGGGGCCGCGACGGGCGGGAGTTCGCCTTCCGGTGCGCCGGGGGACTCCGGGGAGCACGGGGCCGCGGCCGCGCCGGGAGTGCACGCCGCCTCCCCGGCTACCACGCCGGGTGTGCCCGTGCCGGGCCCCGCTTCCGCCCCGGTTCCCGGCGGCGCCACGCCGTGGCCGGACGCCGCGACCGACGACGAGGTCCCGGACCGGCAGGACATGAGGCCGGCCGTTCCCGCCGACGCGACCCCCTGGGCGGGGACGGACACGAACGCCGATCCCGGGGACGACCGTTCCGTACCGCTGCCGGCGACCGTGTTCGCCCCGCCGCTGACGGACGTCGACGACTCGCACACTCCGCCGCCGGTGGCCGCGCACGATCAGACCGCCCTGATGTCCGGGGGCAGCCGGCTCCCGCGCACGACGGTGTCGCCGGTCGCCGCAGGCCCGAACCCGCCCGCGCCGTCGGGTGGTTCGCCGGGCCACGGTGTGCCGGACGCCTCGGCCTACGGTTATCCGCAGGGTCCCGGCGCGGGACCGGGCACTCCGCCGCCCGGCACTCCGTCGGCTCCGGGTGCCCCCGGTACGCCGCCGCCCGCCGTGCCGTCGCGGCCGCTGCCGCCGAACGCGGGTGACATCGCCGACGCCGCGACCAGCAAGGCGCAGCCGCCCCGAGCGGCGCGCGGCGCCTCCGCGGGCACTCCGCATCCGCCGAGCGCCCCGGGTGTGCCGGGAGCGCGGCCGGGCAGTACGCCTCCGCCGCCCGGACCGGGCGCGCCCGCGGGCGGCTACGTGCCGACCCAGCTCGTCTCACAGCTCGGGCCGGACGGGCCCGAGCCGGTGCCCGGTGCGCCCACGCCGCCCGGCGCCACGCCTCCTCCGGGCGGTGTCCACCACGCCGCGACGATGCTGGCGGGGCCCGCGGTGGGCGGTCCCGGCGCGCCGCAGCCTCCGGGCGCCCCCGGCGTCCCGGGAGCGCCCTGGCAGCAGGCGGGTCCCGGTGTGCCGCCCCCGCCGGGCGCCACGCCTCCTCCGGGCGGGGCGCACCACGCCGCGACGATGCTGGCCGGGCCCGCGGTGGGCGGGCCGGGCGCGCCGCAGCCTCCGGGCGCCCCCGGCGCTCCGGTGGGTACGCCCTCCGGTGAGGTGCACCACGCGGCGACGATGTTCGCCCCTCCGGCCGGTGGCCCCGGCGCGCCGCAGCCTCCGCAGGGGCCCGGCATGCCGCCGGGCGTCCCGCAGCCGCTGCCCGGCGGGCCCGTGCCCGGCCAGCCCGTGCCGGGTCAGCAGCCGGCGTACGGCTATCCGCAGTCGGGGCAGCCGACCGTCGGACCCGGCTACCAGGCCGTGCTGCGCTATCGGGCGCAGGACGGGTCCGAGCAGCAGCTCATCCGGCGGTCCGCGCCGGGTATGCCGCACCCGGAGTGGCAGATCCTGCACGAGCTGCGCGCGATGAACGTACCGCCGCAGCAAGTGCTGGAACTGCACACGGAGTTGGAGTCCTGTGAGCTGCCGGGCGCGTACTGCGCGCGGATGATCAGGGAGACCTTCCCGCAGGCGCGGATCACGAGCATCGCGCCCTACGGCACGGATCACGCGAGCCGGCAGCAGGGCATGGACCAACTCCTCGCGCATCACAGCGAGTTGCACCAGGTCGCGGACGGTCCGGCGCGTCCGGCCCCGGTGCGGGCGCCGATTCCGCCCGTGCAGCCCGCGCCGCCGATCCCGCCGGAGGCGATCGCGCAGGAGCTGGCGGCGGCGTTCGGGCCGGGGGTCTTCCGGTTCGACCACGCGGCCGTGTCGCGGCAGGGTGTGCCGCCGATCGTGGCGCACGCCCTGGTCGTGGCGGGGCTGCCGGTCGACATGGGCCCGTTCTTCTGGGCGCAGGCCCAGCCGGGCCGTCCGGTGCCCACGCTCGCCGAACTGGCGCAGGAGCGCGGGGTGCCGGCGTCCCACGACGCGGGCTCGTACCTCGTCATGGGCAGCGACTTCGGCAAGGCGATCTGCGTCCAGTACGGCACGGCGAACATCGTCGCGGTGCCGGTGGAGGCCGGTCCCGGAGGTGCTCCGGTGCCGCCGCAGTTCGTGAACTCCGGGCTGCCCGAGTTCGCGCGCTGTCTGGCGCTGCTCGGCCGGATGTGGCGGCTGCGGTTCGGACTCAACCAGGAGCAGGCGGGCCGCTGGACGGTCGACTTCCAGGCCCAGCTCGCCTCGCTCGACCCGGCGGCCCTGGCCTCGCCGGAGAGCTGGTGGTCGGTCCTGCTGGAGGAGATGTGGGACGGGCTGCTCTAGGACCTGTCCGGCCACTCCCGTCCGGCGGTGCCTGACGGCGGCTTCCCGTGGCGGCGCGGGACGGACGAAGCAACAGCGGTACGGATGAGGCGCTCGGCCCGGGTCACGGGTCGGGCGCCTCATCCGTTCGCCCGCAAATGCCGTCCCTGACCTCGAATGACGTGCCTGTGACCTGGTTTCGGCCGAATGGGCGGGCGGAGTGTCGCGTTATGAACACTTCCGCGTGATCCATCAAGATGTGCGCGAAATCGTCTTTTCGTGTGGGTCGGGCGGAGAGGGGTCCAAGGATGAGCAGCACACGGGTGTCGCCGTACGGCTTCGTGGCCGTACGGGGGCGTGGCTACCGTCCCGAACAGGTCGACGTGTACGCCGCGACGCTCTCCCGGAACCGGGACGCGGCCTGGGAGCGGGCCGCCCGGCTCACCGTGCTGGCGAAGGACATGGAGGCCGAGGCGGAACGGCTGCGGGAGGCCGTGACGCGGCTCGCCCCGCAGACGTACGAGGAACTCGGCGAGCGGGCGCGCCGGATCCTCGAGCTCGGAGTGGAGGAGGCCGAGGCCCTGCGGGAGGAGGCCCGGCGGGAGGCCCGTGCGGAGGCCGAGGTGGCCGAGGCGGTGGGGAGTGACGTACGGGAGGCGGCGCGTGCGTACGCCGACGAGCTGCGCGACGCGGCGGAGGAGTGGGCCCTCGCGCGGCTGGGTGTCGCGCGTGACGAGGCCGACGAGGTACGCGTCTCCGCGCGCCGGGAGATCAAGGAGAACCGGGGAGAGGTGCTCACCGCGCTGCGCGAGGTGCGGCGGCGGGCGGAGGTCCTGGCCGCCGGGCAGGAGGCGGAGCACGCCGCGCGGTGGGCGGAGTTCGAGCGGGCCGCCGGCGAACGCGAGGCCGCGGACGAGGCCGGGCTGCTCGACCGGGAGGCGCGCGCCGGGGAGTCGCTCGCCCGGGCCGAGCGGGCTCTCGCGGAGGCGAAGGAGTGGGACCGGCACCGGCAGGAGGACGCGGGGGCGCGGGGCGCGGAGCTGGTCGCCGAGGCGCGGGTCAGTGAGGAGCGGATCGCCCGGGAGACGGATCGGGTGTTGCGGGAGCACGGGGAGCGGTGGGATCACGTGCGGGCGCAGATGGAGCACGTGCAGAGCAGTCTCACGTCTCTCACCGGGCGGGCCCCGGCCGAGTAGGTGGCACCGGGCCCGGGCCGTTCTCCGTTCCGAGGTCCCGGCTTCCCCCGCTGCGCGGTGCCTCTTCGCCGCTCCGCGGCGTGTTTCCCACCCACCCACCCGTCTCGGCCGGGTTCCGGCTCCGGGTTCCGGCTCCGGCTCCGTGCTCCGGTTCCGGTCCCGGGCTCTGGTTCCGGGTTCCGACTCCGGCTCCGGCTCCGGCTCCCGCTCCCGCTCCGGCTCCGGCTCCGGCTCCGGGTTCCGACTCCGGCTCCCGATCCGGCTCCGGGTTCCGACTCCGGTTCCGGTTCCGGGTTCCGGTTCCGGGTTCCGGCTCCGGTCTCATCTTCCCCTCCGTATCGCCCCCGCCAGGATCCACCCCTCCACCGCCTCGTACTGCTTCCGCTGTTCTCCCGCCTTGCGGCGGCCCGAGGCCACCGTCCCCAGCCAGCCGTAGGCGAACCCCAGCGGGATCGACACGATGCCGGTCGTGGTGAACGGGAACCAGTTGAAGTCGGCGTCGGGGAACGCGGCGGTGGGGGAGCCGGAGACGAGGTTGGTGCCGGGCATGAGCACGAGGACGGTGAGGGTGCCGCCGATCAGGGTGGCGAGGAGGCCGGCGCGGGTGTAGCGGCGCCAGAAGAGCCCGTAGACCAGCGCGGGCGCGATCGCGGAGGCGCCGAGGCAGAAGGACAGGGTGACCAGGGGCTGAAGGCTGTGATGCTGGACGAGGGTGGCGAGCAGGATGGCCGGTGCCCCCACCGCCAGCGCGGAGATGCGGGCGAGGAGCATCTCGCGGCGCGGGGAGAGTTCGTCGTCGCGGCGGCGGCCGCGGAAGAGCCGGCTGTGCGCGAACACGTCGTGGGCGAGGGAGTTGGCGCAGGCCAGGATCATCCCGGCGACGGACGCGAGCAGCGTGAGGAAGATCGCTGTGGTCACGGTGGTGAACAGCAGGGTCTCGGCGGCGGAGACCGAGGTGCCGAAAGCGGCTTGGGAACCCAGCAGGTAGGCGGTGTTGCCCTGCGGGTCGGCCGTCGCGATCGCCTCACGGCCGATCAGGGCCGTGGCGCCGAAGCCGACGACGCTGACGATGAGGACGAACAGGGCCACGCACGGCACCGCCCAGGACAGTGACCTGCGTACCTGGCGGGCGCTGTCCGCGGTGTACATGCGCATGGTGATGTGGGGGAGGCACGCGCCGCCGAGGACCACCGTCAGCTCCGAGGTGATCATGTCCAGGCGGGGGCTGGCGCCGCCCGCGAACTGGAGACCGGAGCGGAGGTAGGCGTCGCCCACACCGCTGTTGCCGGCCGCGGCGGCCAGCAGGGTGCCGGGGTTCCAGTCGAAACGGTGCAGGACGAGGACGGCGATCACGGCGCCCGAGCCGAGCAGCATCACGATCTTCAGGATCTGGATGAGGGCGGTGCCCTTCATGCCGCCGATCGCCGCGTAGCTGATCATCAGCGCGCCGAGGCCGATGACGCAGCCGGTCTTCAGGGAGTCGGCGGAGAAGCCGAGGATGAACGCCAGCAGGTCGCCCGCGCCCGCGAGTTGGACCAGCATGAGGGGCAGCAGCGCCACGATGGTCACCGCGCAGGCCGTGTTGCGGACGGCGCGGCCGGGCATGCGGCGTGCGAGGGCGTCGCCCATGGTGAACCGGCCCGCGTTGCGCAGGGGTTCGGCCAGCAGGAACATCAGCAGCATCAGGGACAGGGCCGTGCTCAGGGCGAGGACCACGCCGTCGTAGCCGGCCAGCGCGATGACGCCGCTCGTGCCGAGCACGCTCGCGGCGGAGATGTAGTCCCCGGCGATGGCGAGGCCGTTGCGCATCGGGGAGAGCGATCCGTAGCCGGTGTAGAACTCGTCCAGGTCGTCCCGGTCGGGGCCGGTCATCACGCACAGCAGCAGGGTGACCGTGGCGACGGCCGTGAACGCCACGAGCGACATGGTCTGGGCGGACGTGGTGAATCCCGTCATCGCGCCGCCTCCCTTTTCGCGTCCAGTTCGCTCTGTCTGCGGATCCGGTCCGCGATGGGGTCGAGGCGGCGGCGCGCGGAGTGCTCGTACAGGGCGATGGCCAGGCAGGTGACGGGGACCTGGAGCAGGCCGAGCAGCAGGCCGGTCGACAGTCCGCCGGAGACCGTGCTCGTCATCAGGGACGGCGCGAAGGCTGACAGGATGAGGAAGAGGGTGAAGTAGCCGAGTGCGGTGAGGGTCGCGACGCGGCGCTGGCGGCGGTAGGCGCCGCGCAGGCGTCTGATGTCGCTGTGCTGTCCGAGGGGCTTCTGGCGGGGCATCCGCCGTCGCTCGGGCTCGGGAGGCCGGGGCCGGGGCTGCCAGGGGTAGGTCAGCCGCGTGGGGTCGGGGGCCGGCTCGGGCGGCGGATAACCGGGGTGCAGGGGGTCGTCCGCGTAGGGCTCGTAGGGCTGGTACAGGGGGGCTCGCGGGGACGGGGGCGGCGAGTAGGGGCGTTGGTGCGGTTGTTGCCGGCGTGGCCTTGGGTGCTCGGGGGACGAGAACGTGTCGGGCATCCCGGTTCTCCTTGCGTGGCTCGGGTCCGGGGCGGGACCGCAGGGAGCGGGGGGTGAGCAGCGCGCACGCTACTCGTAGGTAGCGGGGCGGCGCGACCCTTTCGCCCAACTGGGCGGTCGGTACGCGCTTACTTCGGTGACCTGGGGTGTTACCCGCGTTTACCTGTGGAGCTCTCCTGGAGCAGGCCTGAAGGTTTTCCGGTTTTCGCGTGGGGGAGCGGGTGGTGGGCGGAGGGCCGGGCGCGGTTCCGGTCCGGTGGGTGGGTCGGGGCCGTGCCGGTGCATCAGCCCGTCGCCGTTGGACGGAGACGTGACCGTCGGTGGCGACGGGCATCGATGTACCGGCACGTCCCCTCACGCCGGATCCCGGCTGCGGGTGGTTCGTGGTGCGACGGTCGTCGATGTGCTGGCACGGCCCCCTCGCGTGCGCGGCCGGGTGCGGGTGGTTCGTGGTGGTGACGGGCGTCGATGTGCCGGCGGCCGGGGTCAGTCCGTGAGGTCGTCGAGGACCGGGAAGCGGCGCGGTGCGACGAGCAGCAGGACCAGGAAGGCGAGTGCGGCGGCACCGGCGGCGCCCAGATAGACGGCGTGCACCGCGTCCGCGACCGCGTGGCGCAACTGCCCATCAGGGGTTCCCGAGTTCAGCGCGCGGGTCACCGCGTCGAGATCTCCGGCGCCGCCGAGCCGCGCGGCCAGCACCCCGTTGGCGACGGCGCCGAAGAGGGCGGCGCCGAGGGTCTGTCCGGTCTGCCGGCAGAACAGGACGGAGGCGGTGGTCGTGCCGCGTTCGGCCCATCCGACGGTGGACTGGACGCCGACGATCAGGGGGAGCTGGAAGAGTCCGAGGGCGCCGCCGAGCAGCAGCATCAGCAGGACGGGCTGCCACGGCTCGCCCGGGGTGGGCAGGAAGGGGAAGGCGAGCAGGAGCAGAGCCGCCGCGCCGATGCCGAGCACGGCGGTGTCGCGGAAGCCGATGCGGCGGTAGACGTGCTGGCTGAGCGCGGCGGACACCGGCCAGCTCAACGTCCATACGGAGAGCACGAATCCGGCGGAGACCGGGGCGAGGCCGAGGACCGCCTGCGCGTAGGTGGGCAGGAAGACCGTGGGCGCGACCATGAGCAGTCCCAGTGCCCCGAGCGCCAGGTTGACCGCGGCGATCGTCCGGCGGCGCCACACCCAGCCGGGGATGATCGGTTCGGCGGCGCGCCGCTCCACGGCCACGACGACCGCGAGCAGGCACGCTCCCGCGGTGAACAGGGCGATCGAGGGGGCCGAGAGCCAGTCCCACGCGACACCGCCCTGCACGAGCGCGGTCAGCAGGACACCGCCGCAGGCGAACACCGCGAGGGCACCCGCCCAGTCGATCCGCGGCCGCCGGTCGGGGACGGTCCGCTCCGGTTCGCGCAGATGACGGGCGATCAGCCACAGGGCGAGGGCGCCGACCGGCAGATTGACGAGGAAGATCCACCGCCAGTCGGCGTACGTCGCGAGGAGGCCGCCCAGGGCGGGGCCCGCGACGGCCGAGGTCGCCCACACCGTGGACAGCTTGGCCTGGATCTTCGGGCGTTCCTTGAGCGGGTACAGATCCGCGGCGAGCGTCTGCACGGTGCCCTGGAGGGCGCCGCCGCCCAGGCCCTGGACGACGCGGAAGGCGATGAGCGCGGCCATGTTCCACGCGCCGGCGCAGAGCAGGGAGCCGAGGAGGAAGAGCGCGGCGCCCGCCATGAGGACCGGTTTGCGGCCGAAGGTGTCGGAGAGCTTGCCGTAGACGGGGAGCGTGACCGTGACGGCCAGCAGGTAGCCCGAGAACAGCCAGGAGAAGACCGAGAAGCCGCCGAGGTCGCCGACGATCTGCGGAACGGCGGTGGACACGACGGTGGAGTCGAGGGCGGCGAGCCCCATCGCCAGCATGAGCGCGGCGACGACGGCGCGCCGCCGCCGGGTCTCGGCCCGGCCCGCGCGGGCGGCGTGCTCCCGTACGACCGGTGTCCCGGTGTTCCCCTCGCCCACGGGATTCCTTCCCCCTGCATCCATCTGCCGTGGCCAGCTTCCCACTTGAGCCTCACGCCGGGGGAGGGTGGAGGCTGTGTGGGCCCGGGGGTGGACCCGACCCCGAGGGGTTGTCCACCGGAGGGTGGAGAACCCCTAGGGGGATCTCCGTACCAGGGCTCGGGGAGGGTTCGTCCCGTCGGAGGAGGAGACGGGCCGAAGCCGTTCTTAACCTGGTTTTACGTCGTCGGGGTCGCGCTCCGGTCGTACGGACCGCACCTCCGGGGGTGGGGTTTTCCCCAGCAGAAGACGGGGCCGTGCACCAGCGCGTACGACCCCCCGGCGGCAGCAGACTTACGGACGTGGCCGGCGCACCGCGTCCGAACGGCGTGGACCTCCGTGGCCCGTCGCACCCGCTCACAGACTTTCGCAGCCCGGCAGGTCCCCCTGCCGGCCGACTTAGGAGACATACCGTGACATCGGCTGTAAGCATTCCCAGGCACGAGAGCACTGGAGGGCGTACGGCCGTCGCCGCGCGGGCGCGACAGGTCGTCAAGGCGTACGGGTCCGGGGAGACCCGCGTCGTGGCCCTCGACCAGGTCGACGTGGACATCGCGCGGGGCCGGTTCACCGCGATCATGGGCCCGTCGGGGTCCGGCAAGTCCACCCTCATGCACTGCCTCGCCGGGCTCGACACCGTCACCTCCGGCCAGATCTTCCTCGACGAGACCGAGATCACCGGGCTCAAGGACAAGAAGCTGACGCAGCTTCGCCGGGACCGGATCGGCTTCATCTTCCAGGCGTTCAACCTGCTGCCGACGCTGAACGCCCTGGAGAACATCACGCTCCCGATGGACATCGCGGGCCGCAAGCCCGACCGGGCCTGGCTGAACCAGGTCGTGGAGACCGTCGGCCTCGCGGACCGGCTCAAGCACCGTCCGACCCAGCTCTCCGGCGGCCAGCAGCAGCGCGTCGCCGTGGCGCGGGCGCTGGCGGCCCGCCCCGAGATCATCTTCGGCGACGAGCCGACCGGAAACCTGGACTCCCGGGCCGGCGCCGAGGTGCTGGGCTTCCTGCGGCGTTCGGTCGACGACCTCGGCCAGACCATCGTGATGGTCACGCACGACCCGGTGGCGGCCTCGTACGCGGACCGGGTGCTGTATCTCGCGGACGGCAGGATCGTCGACGAGATGCACCAGCCGACGGCCGATCAGGTCCTGGACCGCATGAAGGACTTCGACTCCCGCGGGCGGACGTCATGACCGTCCTCAAGACCTCGATGCGCAACTTCTTCGCGCACAAGGGACGCATGGCCCTGTCGGCCGTCGCCGTCCTGCTGTCGGTGGCCTTCGTCTGCGGGACGCTCGTGTTCAGCGACACGATGAACACGACGTTCGACAAGCTGTTCGCGGCCACCTCGTCCGATGTGACCGTGAGCGCGAAGAGCGCCTCGGACACCGGTGAGACGACGTCCGGCAACGGCAAGCCGCCGGTCATGCCCGCCTCGGTGCTCGGCCAGGTGCGGTCGGCGCCGGGCGTGAAGTCGGCCGAGGGCGCGGTCTTCTCCAGCGCCGTGACCGTCGTCGACGCCGACAAGGACAACCTGTCGCCCTCCAGCGGCGCGCCCACCATCGTCGGCAGCTGGAACGCCAACGAAGCGCGCACCATGAAGATCACCTCCGGTGCGGCGCCGAAGGGATCCGGCCAGGTGATGGTCGACGAGGACACCGCCGACAAGCACCACCTGAAGCTCGGTGACGAGATCGGAGTGATCAGCGCGGTCGGCACGCACACCGCGAAGATCTCCGGCATCGCGCACTTCACCGTCACCAACCCCGGCGCGGCGATCTTCTACCTGGACACGCCGACCGCCCAGAAGACGCTCGTCGGCCGGACCGGCGTCTACACCAACGTGAACGTCACCGCCGCCGCCGGAGTCAGCGACGCCCGGCTCAAGCAGGACGTGAAGGCCGCGACCGGCGGCCACTTCAAGGTGCAGACCGCCAAGGAGACCGCCGACGCCAACAGCCAGGACGTGAGCGGCTTCCTGGACGTCATGAAGTACGCGATGCTCGGCTTCGCCGGGATCGCCTTCCTGGTCGGCATCTTCCTGATCATCAACACCTTCTCGATGCTGGTCGCCCAGCGCACCCGCGAGATCGGTCTGATGCGGGCCATCGGCTCCAGCCGCAAGCAGGTCAACCGCTCGGTCCTGGTCGAGGCCCTGCTCCTCGGCACGGTCGGCTCCGTCCTCGGTGTCGGCGCGGGCATCGGCATCGCCGTCGGCCTGATGAAGCTCATGGGCATGACCGGCATGAACCTGTCCACCGACGACCTGACGGTGGCGTGGACGACCCCGGTGATCGGCATGGTGCTCGGCATCGTCGTCACGGTCCTGGCGGCCTATCTGCCCGCCCGCCGGGCCGGCAAGGTCTCCCCGATGGCCGCCCTGCGCGACGCCGGTGCCCCGGCCGACGCGAAGGCCGGAGTCGTACGGGCCGCGCTCGGCCTGCTCCTCACCGGCGCCGGCGGCCTCGGCCTCTACCTCGCCGCCGACGCCACCAAGGCGAGCGAGGGCTCGATGTGGCTCGGCCTCGGCGTGGTGCTCAGCCTGCTCGGGTTCGTCGTCATCGGCCCGCTGCTCGCGAGCGGTGTGGTGCGCGTCCTGGGCGCGGTCCTGCTGCGGGCGTTCGGCCCGGTGGGACGCCTGGCCGAGCGCAACGCCCTGCGCAACCCGCGCCGCACCGGCGCCACCGGCGCCGCGCTCATGATCGGCCTCGCGCTGGTCGCCTGCCTGTCGGTGGTCGGCTCCTCCATGGTCGCCTCCGCGACCGACGAGCTCGACAAGACCGTCGGCACCGACTTCATCATCCAGAACGACGGTGGTCAGCCGATCACCCCGCAGGCCGTGCAGGCCGTGAAGAAGACGGCGGGGCTGTCCCGGGTCACCGAGTACCGGGTCACCGAGGGCGACTACACCACCCCCGACGGCAAGACGCTCAAGAACACCGACATCACGGCGGCCGACCCTTCGTACGCCACCGACCTGCGGACCAAAACCGTCGCCGGTGACCTGAAGGACGCCTACCTGCCCGACTCGATGTCCGTGCACGACAAGTTCGCCAAGGACCACGGCATCCACCTCGGGTCGAAGATCAAGGTCGCCTTCAAGGACGGCGCCACCGCGAACCTGACGGTCCGCGCCATCACCAGCAGCGACGCCGTCATCGACAAGGGCTCGAAGTACATCTCCATCGCCACGCTCGCCAAGTACGTGCCGGCCGACAAGATGCCGCTGGACGAGCTGGTCTTCGCCTCGGCCAAGGACGGACAGCAGGACAGCGCGTACAAGGCCCTGAAGTCCTCCCTGCACGACTACCCGCAGTACCAGGTCCGCGACCAGACCGACTACAAGCAGGCCATGAAGGACCAGATCGGCCAGCTCCTGAACCTCATCTACGGCCTGCTGGCCCTCGCGATCATCGTCGCGGTCCTGGGTGTGGTGAACACCCTCGCCCTGTCCGTGGTCGAGCGCACCAGGGAGATCGGTCTGATGCGGGCCATCGGCCTCTCGCGCCGCCAGCTCCGCCGCATGATCCGGATGGAGTCGGTGGTCATCGCCCTCTTCGGCGCGCTGCTCGGCCTCGGCCTGGGCATGGGCTGGGGCGCGACGGCCCAGAAGCTCCTCGCCCTGGAGGGGCTGAACGTCCTGGAGATCCCCTGGCCGACCATCATCGGGGTCTTCGTCGGATCGGCCTTCGTGGGCCTGTTCGCCGCCCTGATCCCGGCGTTCCGGGCGGGCCGGATGAACGTACTGAACGCGATCGCCACCGACTAGGAGCGGTCCCGGCCCTTCGGAGGCCAGGAACCGGTCCGGGCGGTTCGGCGGGCGGTCGAAGGGGTCACCGCGTACGGGGGTCGCGGTGGCCCCGGCGGGCCCGGTCCGAGGAGACACTCTCCTCGGACCGGGCCCGCGGCGCGTTCGGGATGCGGCCCGGCCGGGGCGGGCCGGGTGCCGGGCCGGTCGCCCCGGAGCGGGACCGGCCCTCGGTGGACGGTCACGCGCGGGCGGGCCCGGAGTCGTAGGCTGGATGCCCCCGGCCCGTCCCACGTGTCGGGCGTCTCGCGTTGCCCACTCCCCGGGATGGAAGCCCTTCATGAGCCTGCACGGTCTGCTCGACGCCGTCGTCAAGGACGCCGCCCTCACGGAGGCGGCGAAGGCCGCCGCCGACGGCAACCGGATGCATGTCGACCTGGTCGGCCCACCGGCGGCCCGCCCGTTCGCCGTCGCCGCGCTCGCCCGCGAGACCGGCCGTACGGTCCTCGCGGTCACGGCCACGGGCCGCGAGGCCGAGGACCTGGCCGCCGCCCTGCGCACCCTGCTCCCGCCGGACGGCGTCGCGGAGTACCCCTCGTGGGAGACGCTGCCCCACGAGCGGCTCTCGCCCCGCTCCGACACCGTCGGCCGGCGCCTCGCCGTCCTGCGGCGCCTCACCCACCCGCGCCCCGACGACCCCGAGACCGGCCCGGTGTCCGTCGTCGTCGCTCCCATCCGCTCGGTCCTCCAGCCCCAGGTCAAGGGCCTGGGCGACCTGGAGCCCGTGATCCTGCGCACCGGCGTGAGCGCCGACCTCGGCGAGACCGTCGAGGCGCTCGCGGCAGCCGCGTACTCCCGTGTCGAACTCGTCGAGAAGCGCGGCGAGTTCGCCGTCCGCGGCGGCATCCTGGACGTCTTCCCGCCCACCGAGGAGCACCCACTGCGCGTGGAGTTCTGGGGCGACGACGTCGAGGAGATCCGCTACTTCAAGATCGCGGACCAGCGTTCGCTGGAGGTCGCCGAACACGGCCTGTGGGCCGCGCCCTGCCGCGAACTGCTGCTCACGGAGGACGTCCGGGCGCGGGCCGAGGCCCTCGCCGAGGCCCACCCGGAGCTCGGCGAACTCCTCGGCAAGATCGCCGAGGGCATCGCCGTGGAGGGCATGGAATCGCTCGCCCCGGTCCTCGTCGACGACATGGAACTGCTCCTCGACGTCCTGCCCGAGGGCGCGATGACGATCGTGTGCGACCCGGAGCGGGTACGGACCCGGGCCTCGGACCTCGTCGCGACCTCGCAGGAGTTCCTCCAGGCGTCCTGGGCGGCCACGGCCGGCGGCGGCGAGGCACCCATCGACGTCGGCGCGGCCTCCCTGTGGTCCATCGCGGACGTACGGGACCGGGCCCGCGAGCTGGACATGATGTGGTGGTCGGTGTCGCCGTTCGCCGCCGACGGAGAACTCACGGACGCCTTCGCCGGCGGGGTGGGGGACACCCTCAAACTGGGCATGCACGCCCCCGAGACCTACCGCGGTGACACCGCCCGGGCGCTCGCCGACACCAAGGGCTGGCTGGCCGACGGCTGGCACACGGTCTACGTCACCGAGGCCCACGGCCCGGCCGCCCGCACCGTCGAGGTGCTCGGCGGCGAGGGCATCGCCGCCCGGCTGGACACCGACCTCACCGACATCGGCCCTTCCGTCGTGCACGTGGCGTGCGGCTCCATCGACTACGGTTTCGTCGACCCGGCGCTGCGCCTCGCCGTCCTGACCGAGACCGACCTCTCCGGCCAGAAGGCGGCCGGCAAGGACGGCGCCCGGATGCCGGCCCGCCGCCGCAAGACGATCGACCCGCTGACCCTGGAGACCGGCGACTACATCGTCCACGAACAGCACGGTGTCGGCCGCTACATCGAGATGGTGCAGCGCACCGTCCAGTCCGCGACCCGCGAGTACCTGGTCGTCGAGTACGCCCCCGCCAAGCGCGGCCAGCCCGGCGACCGGCTCTACATCCCCACCGACCAGCTCGAACAGATCACCAAGTACGTCGGTGGCGAGGCCCCGACCCTGCACCGCCTCGGCGGCGCCGACTGGACCAAGACCAAGGCGCGCGCCAAGAAGGCGGTCAAGGAGATCGCCGCCGACCTGATCAAGCTGTACTCGGCGCGCATGGCGGCCCCCGGCCACGCCTTCGGCGCCGACACGCCCTGGCAGCGCGAGCTGGAGGACGCGTTCCCGTACGCGGAGACCCCCGACCAGCTCACGACGATCGCCGAGGTCAAGGAGGACATGGAGAAGACGGTCCCGATGGACCGTCTGATCTGCGGCGACGTCGGCTACGGCAAGACGGAGATCGCGGTCCGCGCCGCGTTCAAGGCGGTGCAGGACGGCAAGCAGGTCGCGGTCCTGGTGCCCACGACCCTGCTCGTGCAGCAGCACTTCGGCACGTTCTCCGAGCGCTACTCGCAGTTCCCTGTGAACGTCCGCGCGCTGTCCCGCTTCCAGACGGAGACCGAGGCCAAGGCGGTCCTGGAGGGCCTGCGCGAGGGCTCGGTGGACCTCGTCATCGGCACCCACCGCCTGTTCTCCTCGGAGACGAAGTTCAAGGACCTGGGCCTGGTCATCGTCGATGAGGAGCAGCGCTTCGGCGTCGAGCACAAGGAGCAGCTCAAGAAGCTGCGCGCCAACGTCGACGTCCTGACGATGTCGGCCACCCCCATCCCCCGTACGCTCGAAATGGCGGTGACGGGCATCCGGGAGATGTCCACGATCACCACCCCGCCGGAGGAGCGGCACCCGGTGCTGACCTTCGTCGGCCCGTACGAGGAGAAGCAGATCGGCGCGGCGATCCGCCGTGAGCTGCTGCGCGAGGGCCAGGTCTTCTACATCCACAACCGGGTCGAGTCCATCGACCGGGCGGCCGCCCGGCTCCGCGAGATCGTCCCGGAGGCGCGGATCGCCACGGCCCACGGCCAGATGTCGGAGCAGGCGCTGGAGCAGGTGGTCGTCGACTTCTGGGAGAAGAAGTTCGACGTGCTGGTCTCGACGACGATCGTCGAGTCGGGCATCGACATCTCGAACGCGAACACGCTGATCGTGGAGCGCGGCGACAACTTCGGCCTGTCGCAGCTCCACCAGCTCCGCGGCCGGGTCGGCCGCGGCCGGGAACGCGGCTACGCCTACTTCCTGTACCCGCCGGAGAAGCCGCTGACGGAGACCGCCCACGAGCGGCTCGCGACGATCGCCCAGCACACGGAGATGGGCGCGGGCATGTATGTGGCGATGAAGGACCTGGAGATCCGCGGAGCGGGCAATCTGCTCGGCGGGGAGCAGTCGGGTCACATCGCCGGTGTCGGCTTCGACCTGTATGTCCGCATGGTGGGCGAGGCGGTCGCGGACTACCGCGCCTCGCTGGAGGGCGGCGTGGAGGAGGAGCCGCCGCTGGAGGTCAAGATCGAGCTTCCGGTCGACGCGCACGTCCCGCACGAGTACGCGCCGGGCGAGCGGCTGCGCCTCCAGGCGTACCGGTCCATCGCCTCCGCGAACACGGAGGAGGACGTCAAGGCCGTACGCGAGGAACTGGTCGACCGCTACGGCAAGCTCCCGGAGCCGGTCGAGAACCTGCTCCTGGTGGCGGGCCTGCGGATGCTCGCGCGCGCCTGCGGGGTCGGCGAGATCGTCCTTCAGGGCAACAACATCCGCTTCGCGCCGGTGGAGTTGAGGGAGTCCCAGGAGCTTCGCCTTCAGCGTCTGTACCCGGGAACCGTCATCAAGCCGACGGCCCACCAGGTCCTCGTCCCGCGCCCGAAGACCGCGAAGGTCGGCGGAAGGCCGCTGGTGGGCCGGGAACTGCTCGGCTGGACCGGGGAGTTCCTGGCTTCGATCCTGGGGTCGTAGCGGCGGGGGTCGTAGCCGCCGGGGTCGGGGCGAGGGGAGCGGGCGCCGGGGTCGAGGCAAGCGGCTGCCGGAGCCCCTGGAGCCGGTGGTCGCGCCGGGGGCGGCGCGCCCGCGGGCGATCAGGGCTGCGGGGAGCGGAACAGCATGCCCGTCAGGGCGTGGAAGACCTCGTCCGCGTCCTGTCCGCCCACCTGGCCGTCCAGGTTGTGGCTGATCAGGAGTGTGGCGAAGCCGTGAGCGAGGGACCAGGCCGCGATGCCGGCGAGGCGGGCGTCGGGGCCGCGGCCCTCCGAGGGGATCGCGGACACGGCGGCCCGCAGCCGCGCGCCGGCGAGTGTCCGGGCCGTCGCGAGCTCCAGGTCGTTCGCGCGGAGCAGCTCCGGGGCGAACATGACCTGGAAGTGGGCGGGATGCTCCCGCGCGAAGCGTACGTAGCGCACGCCCGCGTCCCGCAGGTCCTCGGCGTCGTCGAGCGCGGTCGCCAGGAGCCCGAAGCCCTCCGCCGCGATGGCCGTGAGGAGGCCGACGCGGTCCTTGAAGTGGTGAGCCGGTGCCGCGTGCGAGACGCCCGCGCGGCGGGCCAGGTCGCGCAGGCTCACCGCGGAGGGCCCTTCGGCGGCGATGACGTCGAGAGCGGCACCGAGGATGGCGCGGCGCAGGTCCCCGTGGTGGTAGGGGCGAGCTGAGCCACTGGTCTTCGCGGGATCCATGACAGCAGCGTACGCCGAATCTAGTCGTTGACAAGTTCGGTCGGCGGATGCAATCTTGGCAGTGTCAAGTTGTGAGCGTGTCGATACGTGACGAGGGGTGGAGTCATGTCCGGGAACGTGAGCGGGACGAGGGCGACCGGCGGAGCGGGCGAGGCCGGTGGGGCGGGCATGGCCGGTGGTCACGGGGTCGTACGTGCGGACGCCGCGGGTGTCGACCTCGGGCGGGTGCGTCAGCTCTGGCATCTGCTGGAGCCCCTGCACGCCGTGCTGTACTACGCGCCGGAGGCCTTCGAGGAGGCGGCGGCGCTCGGTTACGGGACCGAGGAGCGCTGGCCCGGCTACTTCCCCTACCGTGCGGCGCCGTTGGGGGCGGTCAGCGGCCGGCGGGTGGCCTCCGCCTTCTACAGTTTCAGCCCCCGCATGGTGGACGAGTACATCAAGTCCGCGTGGCGGACGGCGAGTCCGGAGCAGGTGCTCGCGGCGCGCGAGCGCGCGGTCGACCGGGCGTACCGCGCGATCCTCGGCGATCGCGTGGACAGCCCCGAGCTGGCCGAGGCCGCCGCGCTGGCCCGCCGGGCCGCCGAGGCCGCGGACACCGCGGGCCGTCAGCTCGCCGCGGCCAACGCCGAGGTGCCCTGGCCCGAGGCCCCGCATCTCCAGCTCTGGCACGCGGCGACGATCCTGCGCGAACACCGCGGCGACGGTCATCTCGCGGCCCTGCTCGTCGAGGACCTGGACCCGGCCGAATCGCTGGTCTCCTTCGCGGCGATAGGCGCGGCCTCCGTGGAGCGCTTCGAGAGTCGTGGCTGGAGCCCCGAGGAGTGGGCCGCCGCCCGGGACCGGCTGACCGTCCGGGGTCTGGTCGGCAAGGACGGCATCGCCACGGAGGCCGGCCGCGAGCTGCGCCGCCGGGTCGAGCGTCACACCGATCGGCTCGCCGCCGCCCCCTGGCAGGCGCTCGGCCCGGAGTCCGTCTCCCGCCTCTCCGATCTGCTCGGCGAGTTCTGGGTCGCGGTGCTGGGCTCGGGACTGCTGCCGTCGGAGTCGACGCTGGGGATCGGGAAGGTCTGAGGCGCGCTGGAGATCGGGAAGGTCTGACGCGCGCGACGAGGTCCGGCGTGGCGGGGGTCCACGTGATCGGGGCGGGGAGAAGCGGCGACCCCGACCCCGGCTCGGGTCGTCAACGACCCCGACCCCACCCGGCGGGGATGCCGCGGTGGGGCTCGGATTGGAGGGGATTGCTCGGATCGCTCCGGCTATGACTGTGGGGGCCTGTCGCGGTTGCGGTCCATGCCCATCGCGCCTTCGGCCTTCTGCTGCGCGTCGTCGACCTTGTCCGTGTATTTGTCGCCGGTCTTCTTGTTGACCTGCTTCTCGGCGGCGTCGGACATGTCCGATGCTTTGTCCTGTGCCGCCCGGTTGCTCTTGAACTTGTCGAAGATGCCCATCCAGAGCTCCTTCCGGGGTGACTCACGATCGACGATACGCCCGGCGTGCGCCTCTTGCCCATTGATGCCCGGTATGGCGGGAGCATGGCGGCCATTACCTTGGGCAGACGGGAATCACGTCCGATCGGGGACGGGTCCGGGGAGGCGAAGGGGAGGGGCGTCGTGCTGCGTGTGAGGGGTGGGGCGGCGGCTGCCGCGTTGGTGGTGCTCGTCATGGGTGCCGGGGTCAGTGGCTGCAAGAAGGACGCGCTGGGCTCGGAGGGGCCGCAGGAGACGGCCGCGGGCGGCGGTGGGGCCGCGCTCACCGCCGTGGACTCGCTGGCCGTCAAGGGGCGCGCGCCCAAGACCGGGTACAGCAGGGAGCGGTTCGGTACGGCCTGGGCAGACACCGACGCGAACCGGTGCGACACCCGTGACGACATCCTCAAGCGGGACCTGAAGGACGTGAAGTTCAGCGACGGCGCGTGCCGGGTGTCCCACGGGGTGCTCGACCCCGATCCGTACGGCGGCAAGGAGGTCACGTTCGTCCGCGGACGCAGCCTGGTCGACATCGACCACCTCGTCGCGCTCTCGGACGCCTGGCAGAAGGGCGCCAAGTACTGGGACGCGAGCAAGCGGATAGCGCTGGCCAACGACCCGCTCAACCTGCGTGCCGTCGGCGCGAGCGCCAACCGCAGCAAGGGTGACGGCGACACCGCGACCTGGCTCCCGCCGAACAAGGCGTACCGCTGCACGTATGTCGCCGCGCAGGTGGCGGTGAAGAAGAAGTACGGGCTCTGGGTCACCGGCGCCGAGAAGGCGGCCATGAAGAAGGTGCTGGGCGGATGCCCGGGCCAGAAGCTCCCCTCGGGCGGGAACCCGACGGAGGCGCCGAAGAGGTTCCACGCGAACTAAGTCCTCCCCCTCAGTGCCGGGGTAGAAGGTTGTGGACGAGGGGAGGTCGTGTGTGGCGGACGACGGCCCCGACACCCTCAGCCGGGCCATCGCGCAGGCCCGGCCGGTGTCTCGACGGCAGCCGGGATGGTCGTTACCACGATGAGCCTGGCGCAGTGGTAAATCTCCCGAAATTTCATGGAGATCGTCCTGCTGGTTCTACGGTCGCCCCAACGGGATTTGATGCGGGGGGATTTGAGGATGAGCGAGGATCTGGAAGCCGTCGCTGTCACGGCCGGAGTGAACGCACTGGCGGGGTTGATCAGCCAGGTTCCCTGGTCGCAGATCGGTGCACGGGTCAAGGGTGTGCTGTCCCGGCGGGGGCGTGCCGATGACTCGGAATTGACGCAAGCGCTGGAGAGCGAAGGGGAGGCTGACCGCGAGCAGCGATTGGCCGCCGCGTTGGCGCGGCTGTCGCCGGAGGACCGGGCGGCGATCGCCGCCGAGCTGAGTACGCCGACCCACTCGTCGTCGATCGTCTTCAGCGGTGACAAGAGCCCCACCCACACCGGTCCCGGCGACCAGCACATCACCTATCACTGATGGCGGACGGAAACGCGACTCGCGCACCTCGACGGCAGTCCGTCCACAGCGGTGACAACAGCCCCACTCACACGGGGGGCGGAAACCAGTTCATCACGTTCGTCGGGGCCTCCTGGGTTCAGGTGGTCGCTCTGATCGTGGTGGCCGCCGGCGCGGCCACCGAGCTGGTGATGGCGCCTGAAGCATCCGGTGCACAGCACGTTCTCTACGGCGTGCTGGTCGTCCTGTGCGCGATCACTGCCGCGCTCTGTCTCTGGTTCGCCTGCGAATGGGGCAAGAAGAGGTTCGCCGCGTCTCTCGTGCTGGTCGTCGGCGCTGTCCTGAGCGCGACGATCGCGGCCGGCTGCTACAAGGCGCTGGCCGACCACGGGGACCTGACCGTCCCGGTCACGGTGCGGCGCCAGAAACCCTTGGCCGACAAGGACCAGGCCACCGCGGACATCGACGCGACTCCCACCCGCTCGCACGTGAGGGTGCGCGTCACGCTGCCGGACCACTACCCCACGGGCACGTGTGTCGCGTCGGCGCAGGCCGAGGTGGCGGCCGGCGT
Organism: Streptomyces sp. NPDC096324; assembly: GCF_044763015.1. Lineage (NCBI taxonomy): Bacteria > Bacillati > Actinomycetota > Actinomycetes > Kitasatosporales > Streptomycetaceae > Streptomyces > Streptomyces sp. NPDC096324. The sequence continues at coordinate 536,480 of NZ_JBIWFK010000007.1, forward strand.
TGACGGCATGGCGCAGAAGTCGGAGGCGGTCACGCTGATGAGCGGGCAGACCGGGGACATCAATCTGCATGGGGCCCGCAAGGACGTTGAACTGACCGTCGTGATCCACGCCGGCGAAGGGTGCTTGATGGACCTCGCCTTCGAGCCCGCCGTCCTGCACGACGATGAATGGTGGCTGCCGTGAGGCGAATACGGTCCTGGACCGCTCTCATGTCCTGTGCGTTGCTCGCTCCCGCCACCACCGCTTGCGGATCGGACGCATGGCCCGGTGGCGAGGAAGTCCGGATCGGAGTGAAGGGCGACCAGCCAGGTACGGGATTCCAGAACGGTTCGTACGCGGTGCGGTCGGGGTTCGACATCAAGATCGCACGACTGGCCGCGGACGCCCTCCACAAGCCGCCCGAGTTCAGGAACGTGCCGTCGGAGGACCGGCAGACCGACCTCGACGGAAAGCATCACATCGACCTCGTCGTAGCCACCTACTCGATCAACAATCCCCGGCTCACGGGTTCGAACGGGCTTCCCGCCCATGACTTCGCCGGGCCGTACGCGGTCACCTATCAGGGGTTCCTCGTACGCAAGAAGGGCCCGCGGGTCCGGGGCATGAGCGATCTCAAGGGCAAGCGGGTCTGCACCTGGACCGGTACGACCTCGTCCCCGACCATCGACCAGAGGACGACGGGGCTGGTACCCGTCCAGGACTCCGACGCATCGAAGTGCGTCGCCGATCTGCTGTCGGGCGCGGTGGACGCCGTCTCCTCGGACCAGTTGATCCTTTACGGCTTCACACAGCTCCACAAGGACCTCGAAGTCGTTCCGCATCTGACGATCGGGGACGCCCAGTACTACGGCGTCGGGCTGCCCAAAAAGCATCGCGGAGCCTGTGCGGACATCAAGAAGGCATTGAAGGAGTACGTGAACTCGGAGGACTGGAGCCGGGATTTCAAGAACGAACTTCCCTCGATCCCGGCCGCCGATCCGAACTGGGAGAGCCGCTTCAAGCCGAGGGACGCGCAGCTGGATACGTACTCGTGCCGCGACCGGATCGGTTCCTAGCCCGGGAGCGCCGCATTCGTCCTGTCAGCCGATCGCGAGCAGCAGTCGGGACGTGGTGCGGAGTTCTTCGTCCGGGTGGCCCTGGCCCGAGAAGGGGGTGTCGGTGAGCAGGCGCTTCGGGGAGGACGCGTAGGACTGGAGGGACGGGTGGAGTTCCTCCGGGCAACAGCCCGTCGTGACGAGGGCCTTGAGGGCGCTGAGGCCCACCGGGGTGGTGCCGGCCAGGTCGGCGAGGACGGGGACGGCGCGGTCCGGGGAACCGGTGATCCAGTGGTGGGCCTCGGCGGCCGCCTTGCGCGTCCAGTCGTGGCCGGACTCCAGCAGCGGCTCGATACGGGGGAGCAGGGGAGCGGCCGCGCCGCCCATCGGCTCCAGACCGCTCAGGTACCAGTGGGCCTGGCTTCTGGAGGAGAGCAGCTCCTCGTAGGTGCGAAGTGCCGTGTCGGGGTCGCCGGTCAGGCGGTGGTGGGCCACTGCGGCCGAGGCCCTCAGCGAGGCGTCCGAGCTCCGCGTGGCTTCGTGCAGCAGGTCGGTGATCTCCGGCGTGTTCACCGCGTCGGCGCCGAGCCGGCGCGCGGCGACGATGGCCGCGCGGCGGGTCCTCAGGCAGTCGATCAGCTCGGGCCGGGCCGCGCGGGCCTCGGCGCCGAACGCGTCCAGGGCCCGGACCAGGGCGATGCCGTCGTTCCCGGTGGCGCCCGCGGCCAGCTCTCGGCGTATCACCGGTATCAGCCGGTGGGCCGCCTCCGGGAAGCGCCGGGCCGCCGCTTCGAGCAGCCGGGCGGTGGGGCGCTCGATCACGAGGTCCACGGCGCGCGGGTCGCGGGAGTGCGTCAGGGCGAGGAGCGCCGGTTCGGCGCTCTCGTCCTCGGCGACGGCGTGCCGGTGGAGCGCGTCCCGCAGGCCGGCGTCCGGGTCGGGCAGGAGGTCGATCCAGTGGCCGATCACGCGGAAGCGGGTGCGGAGGGCGGCGGTGTCCCTCGCGTGGGGGAGGGCGGCCGCCGACAGGCTCAGGACCTCGCGCTCCTTGTCGCGCCAGCTCGCGGCGATCCCTTCCGCCAGCCAGGAACCCCGTGAGCCGAAGTCCCCGGCCCCGATCCAGCGGGCGGCCACGGTGAGGCCCACGTCCGGATCCTGGGTGAGCAGCTCGGTGAGCCGCTGATCCGGGGTGGTGGTGTCCGACCAGGGGAAGTCGTCGTCCCCGGGGTCCGGTTCGGCGCCGTCCTCGGCGAAGATCTCCACGAGCTCCGGTGCGTACGGCGGTCCCGACCGTTCCGCCACCGACTGGGCCGCGGCCAGTCTGACCTCGGGCAACGGGCTGTCCAGCGGCTCCAGGGCCCGGCCGAACCGGTTCAGGACGATCAGCGCGTCCGCCCGTACGGCGGGGACGGGATCGTCGGCGTAGAGCGCCTCGACCTGCTCCACCGCCAGGGCCCGCTGCTTGTCCGGCAGTACGTCGGCCACGGCCGCGACCGTCCGGAGCGCCGCCCGGCGCACCCCGCGCTCGGGATCCGCCAGGCACGGCAGTAGCTCCGGGAGCACCGCGCACAGCTCCGCGCAGATGGCGGCGACGTCACTGCGGGGCCAGTGCGGGGACTCGACGAAGTCGGGGCCGTGGTCGGCGAGGACGGCCAGCAGCATCAGCAAGTCCTCGCGCTTGCGCGGTGCGTGCAGGGCGGCGTGCGCGAGGAAGGGGACGGCGGGGGCCGAGGCCTGGTAGATCGTGCCCTGGTGGTGGATGTTGCCGTAGAGCTCGTAGACCGCCTCGTCGGCGGCTTCCTCGTCGTCCCCGTAGAGCGCCCTGATCAGCTCCGGTACGTCCTCGGCGGGGCCGTAGGCGTGGGTCAGGTCGGACCACCGGACGTCGTCCAGCTCGGCCGGAGATCTCATGCGCACGCTCCTCGATCGATCAGGTGCGCCGACCCTACAGACCCCCTCTGACAGCGGCCGCGACGCTAACGCCGGACCGGGCGCAGAGCGGATATCAGGGCGGCGAGTTGGCGCGGCCCGGTGGCGAGAACGGTTTCCGGGGCGTCGCTCTCGCGTAGGAGGATCTTGCCGGTGGCGGTTGTGGCGAGATAGACGCAGGAGGACGCCTCCTGGCTGTGGGTGGACTTCTGCCAGGTCAGTTCGGACATCGGGGCTCCTTCAGGCGTCCTTGGCGAGATGGGCGATGAAGTCGCGGGACTCGGTCTGAGAGAGAGCGACTTGTCGCATGCGGTCCAGGGCGAGGTGTTGACGTTCCAATTGGGCTGGAGCGTCGATGAGTTCGGCTCCGTGGTCGGTGTCGAGCTGGACCGTGTCGAGCTGACTGACCGGGCCGTGGAAGTAGTCGATGCCCTGGCCGGACGTATGGAAGGGGCCTCCGGCAAAGGGGACGACGACGATCGTGACGTGGTCCAGTTCGCTCATCTCGTTGAGATGATGGAGCTGAGTCTTGACCGTCACGCGGTCGCCGAAGCGCATGCGCAGGGCTGCTTCGTGGATCACCGCGGTGTATGGCGGCGGCTGTTGGCGGTGCAGCAGTCCCTGGCGTTTGACGCGGTGCGAGACGCGGTGCTCGATCTCGTGGGGTTTCAGGGCGGGGACGGTGTGGCCGAACAGGGCGCGGGCATGGTCCGTGGTCTGCAGCAGGCCGGGGATGTTGATGACCTGTGTGACCCGGAGCGCCATGGCGTGGTGCTCGACCTCGGTGAGGTCCAGCATGCGCGGTGACAGGATCTCGCGGTACTCCTCCCACCAGCCCCGCCGACGCTCGCCGGTCATCGCCGCGAGCGCGTCGATCAGTGGCTCGTCCGTGCAGTCGTAGTGGCGGGCCATGGTGCGCACCCGGTCCGCGCTGACGCCGTAGCGACCGGCCTCGATGTTGCTCACGCGCGACTGCGTGGCGCCCAGCAGTACGGCGGCTTGGGTGGCGGACAGGTCCGCGCGCTCGCGCAGTCTCCGCAGCTCGACACCCAGTCGTCGGCGTCGCGCGGTGGGTAGTGGGCTCGACTGCGGCATGAGCGGCGACTTCCCGTTCGTACGTATGGCGCGTGGGTCACCCACACGAAGGTATTAGGGGCTACATTCCCCGCAACTCATGGAATGTAGTCCATGAAACGCTCTACGGTCATGGAGTCCAAGTCGCTCAACTCCCCCCGCCCGTAAGCCGGAAGCGCACCGCGCCCCGCGTGCTCGCGCGACATGCCACCGCCCGGCCGGATCAGTGGAGCGAACCCGGATACCCCCACCGCAGGAGGCGTTCATGGTCACCGTATCCCCGCAGAAGTCCGATGCGTCCCCCTCTTGGGCGTACGCCCTCCAGCTTCCGCATGATCCGCTCGCGCCCCGCGTCGCCCGGGTCACCCTCAGGGCTGTTCTCGCCGGACATGGAATGACGGAAATCACCGACGCCGCCGAGTTGTTGGCCTCGGAGCTCGTCACCAACGCCTACCGGCACTCCGGCGGGCGCGCGACGCTCCGGCTCCGGGCGCTCGACGGGGGCCGGCTGCGGATCAGCGTCTGGGACGCCGACCCGCGTATCCCGCCCCCGTTCGACAAGCGGCACGGCGTCCTCGGTCCCGTGCCGGCCGAGGCGGACGGCGGGCGCGGGCTCTTCCTCGTATGCCACTACGCGGACGCCTGGGGCGGGCACCCGCTCGGTGACGATCTCTTCGGTACGAGCGGGAAGCTGCTGTGGTGCGAGGTGGGGCCGCCGACCGTGGCGGCCCCGGTGTGCGTCAGCGCGTGACGGGCAGGGCCCCGGCGAACACGTGGCCGTCGGCACGGGTCTGGACCGGGAAATCGACCTTGAGCGTGCCCTCCTGGCCCTCGATGCTCAGGTGGGTGACGGTCTTCAGGCCGAGGAACGCCTTCTTGGCCGAGGTCGCGGTGACGTACGGGCGGGCGATGTTCATCAGCAACGCGCCCGGCTTGCCGCCCCGGTTGCCGTCGAAGAACAGGATCCGCTGGTTCGTCAGGACGACGTAGACCGCACGCGGCCGGACCGTCGCCATCACCATGCCCAGGGTGAGGACGCCGACCACGATCGCGGTGAGGGCCTGCTTGCGTACCGAGACCGTGCCGACGGAGGCGAGGCTGGTGAGTTCGACCTGTTCGCCCGGGAGCAGCAAGGGGGCCGAGGTCTCCAGCAGTTGTCTGTTGCGGCGGGCGTTGATGGCCATGGGTGGACTCCTGGTGTGACGGGGTGGGGACGAGCGGGTCGTCGGGTCTGGTCGCGCCGGCCGCCGTCGCGGCCGCCGCCGGTCCCCCGTCACCGACCCTCGCCCAACTCCCCTCACTTGCCCATGGAGTGTTTCAAGCCAGGGATACGTTGAATGATCAATTCATGCATGACGAACTCAAGTTCGCGTCATGGAGGAGTCAAGGTCATTCACGGGGGAGTCAAGCGGGCACCCGTGCGCGAGGCGTACGCGACGCGTGTGCGAGGCGTGCGTCGGCTCATCGGCGTCGACGGGCGCCGAGGGCCACGTGTCGACGGGATGCGTGGGGAGGTGGAGCCGAGGGCTGGCGAGGGCTGGCGGAGGCTGCCGGGGAATGAGCGGCGCTCACCCGGCTGTTCCGGCGTGTCGGAGTGTTGCGCTGCCGGTTCGCTCCGGTGCGTCGGAGGGCTGCCGGTCCGCGCCCGGTGGGTCGGGGGCTGTCCGCCGGGCCGGTCGTCGGGATCGAGTCGGGCTCCCGGCGGGGAGGGAGTCCGCGGCACCCGGCGGCGACGAACCGCCCGGTGCCTCGCTCCCGTCGCGCTGCCGGGTGTCAGCGCAGGTAAGGGTTGCCCGCTCCCTGGCCCGGCCAGGGGGCAGGGCCCACGCCGGCCATGGCGTTCCGCGGCGTGACCTTGTCGAACAGCGGGCCCAGAAGGAGCCACACGGCCAGGCCCAGGGTGGCCAGGACGACCAGGCCCAAGGTCGCCTCACCCTTGCCCGTCGGGAGGCTCGCCAACGACACGAACCCCACCTCGTACAGCGCGAACGAGACGAAGGCGCTCCAGTCGGCCCCCCGCCCCCGGCGGATCGCCACGTACAGGAAAGGCACCCATACCAGCAGGCCGAACGATCCGACCGCCAGAACCGACCACGCCAGCCGCTGGAACCAGCCGGCTTCCACGCGCTTGTGCATCACACCCCCGAATACCCCATGAACCCCCGAGAGGATTCCCGGGCTCCCGAGAAATGGCTCGGGGGCGCCATGTTCCCATCCGGGCGGTCAGGCGTGCTCGTGTTCGCCCTTCAGAGAGGTCACGATCCGGGCGGTCAGCTTCTTCGCCGTGGCCGCGCCGTTGTCGTGTCCGTCCGTGGACAGCACCGTGACGACGTCCGTTCCGGACTGCGCGGCGATCAGCGTCGATCCGTTCTGCCAGGCACTGTTGGTCAGGGTGATCGTGTAGGCCGCGTCGCCGAGACCGGTGGTGTCGGCGCCGGTGACCTTCACCTTGGTGTGCGTGTCCGCGTCGGTGTAGGTCGCGCAGGCGGTGACGGCCTTCTTCAGATTCGCCATCACCTTCGCCGCGGTCGTGCCGCGGAAGGTGTCGATCTCCTGGGCGATGTCCTCGGACGTGTCCTTGCTGACGTAGTCGTTCTGGGCGAAGGAGACCCCTGCGTCGCCGGTGATCGCTATCCAGCTCGTACCACCGAGCAGCGTGCAGTCGGGCTTCGCCGCGGGCGAGGAGCTCGGCGCCGTGTACGTGGTGCCGGAGTCCCGCGCGCCGCTCGGATCCACCGCGAAACCGGCGGCGAAGAAGGAGGCGGGCGCCAGTGCCTTCTTGAGCTGCGCGCCCGTCAGCAGACCGGCGTTGGGCTCCTTGGACGGCTTCTTCGCCGTGGCGGACGAGGAGGTCGAGGTGTCTGTCGCGGAGGAACAGGCCGTCAGGGCGAGCGGGAGCACGGCGGCGGCGAGCAGTGCCTTGGCCGCGCGGGAGGGATGACGCATCGGGATCTGTCCTTCGAGAGTGAGGCCGGTACGGGCCGAGTGGCCGTCCCGGGCGGGCTTTCGGATGCGGGGCTGTGAACACACAGGCCGTGCATGGTCGGTGCGGTGCGGTGCGGTGCGGTGCGGTGTGGTGTCGCGCTGTGTGGAGTGGTGCGGTGCCGTGCGGTGTTCTGGTGTGGTTCTGAGGTGCTCGCGCCGCCGGCGCGGTGTCGGCGGCCGGGGTGGTGCGACGGGCGGGGCGTACGGCGGCGGGTCAGCCGGCCTTCTTCCAGTTCCCGCAGCCGGACGTCCTGAAGTAGGTGTCCTCGGGGCTGATCGTGACGACGGCGGTGCCGGTCACGTCGCCTTTCGCGATGAGGGAGTCCAGGCCGTGACCGGTGCCCCTGGTGCGTTCCCAGTGGCAGGAGCCGCCGGTGTTGCCGGTGGTGCGATAGGTGCCGGGCTCGATGTCCGGGCCGACCCGGAAGTCGCCGTTCCCCGCGAACGCGGCCTTCTCCTCGGCGTTCGCCGAGACCACGCCGAGGACGACGAGACCCACGGCGGCACTCAGCGCGGCCCTGCCCTTCATGCCCACGACTGTTCCCCTCCCCCGGCGGACGCCTCAACGGCAGCCGCTCGTTCGCTGGGTCAATAAGACCAGGGTCTGTGAATCGAGTCAACATGGTTCACAAAATCATTCGTGTACACGGCGTGAACCGGTAGATCTTGCCTACATCGGTATGCTCGACGCCACACAGGGGCGAGGCGGGACGAGAGGAGCGGGCGAGTGCAGGACAACGCGACCGAGGTGACCGCGGCCGGAATCGCACGGCTGGCCGGCGTCGGCCGCGCGGCCGTGAGCAACTGGCGCCGTCGGCACGCCGATTTCCCCAAGCCCGTCGGCGGCACGGAGACCAGTCCGTCGTTCGCTCTCGTCGAGGTCGAGGCGTGGCTGCGGCACCAGGGGAAACTCGCCGAAGTGCCCCTGCGGGAACGCGTCTGGCAGCAACTCGTCGGCCACCCCGAGGGCCCGGCCGTCGCACTCACCCACGCCGGATACGTCCTGCTGCTCATCCATGACCGGCCCACGGTCTGGCTCGAAGCGGGCGCCGGCTCCGACGAACGCCTCGCCGCGCTGTTGCCGACCGCGCTGGAGCAGGCGGTCACCCCACGGATCGGGCCGGTGCGGGCTGAACGGGGTGTTCACGCCGGTACGGAGGCGGCACCCTCGGCGACTGTGAACCGACCGGCGGCTGTGAACCGACCGGCCACCGTGAACACTCCGGAAGGCGATCCGGGGGGATCGCCGGCCCCGCACACCCCCACCGCCCCGGTAGCCCCCGCCACCCCCGCACTCACCGCAGCCTCCGCCGCCCCAGCGGTGCACCTCCCCACCGGCCCCCAGCTCCTCCCCTCCGCTCCCCTCCTCCGCGGGGTGGCCGAGCTCGCCGCCGAACTGGGTGCCCGTCAGGCCTTCGAGTTCCTGCTCGGGCGGCACCTCGACGCCAACCCGCGCCAGTACACGCCCACCCCCACCGAGCTCGCCCGCCTCATGGCCGACCTCGCCGGCCCCGCCCGCACCGTCCTCGACCCGGCCTGCGGCACCGGCGCCCTGCTGCGCGCCCTCGACGCCGGCCCCGGTCAAGAGCTCCACGCCCAGGACAGCGCCCCCGAACTCGCCACGCTCACCGCGCTCCGGCTCGCCCTGCACGGCCCGGCCACCGTGCGCGCGGCCGTCGGCGACACCCTGCGCTCCGACGCCTTTCCTCGGCTGCGCGCCGACACCGTCCTGTGCCACCCCCCGTTCAACGAACGCAACTGGGGCCATGACGAACTGGCCTACGACCCCCGCTGGGAGTACGGCTTCCCGGCCCGTGCCGAGTCCGAGCTGGCCTGGGTGCAGCACGCGCTGGCCCGGCTGCGGGACGGCGGCACGGCCGTTCTGCTCATGCCGCCCGCGACGGCCTCCCGCCGTTCCGGCCGCCGGATCCGCGCCGACCTGCTGCGCCGCGGCGCGCTGCGGGCCGTCGTCGCGCTGCCGGTCGGCGCGGCGGCCCCGTACAACATTCCCCTGCACCTGTGGGTGCTGCGCCGGCCCGAGAAGGCGCCCGCCCGGCCCGAGGTGCTGCTCGCCGACGCCGGGCAGTTCGCCGGCGAGGGGCGTGGCGGTCCCGACTGGCAGGCCGTCAGGGACGTCGTGCTCGATGCCTGGCGGGCCCACGACCGGGACGGCACGCTCCAGGAGCGGCCCGGTCTGGCGCGGTCGGTGCCCGTCATCGAACTCCTCGACGACGACGTCGACCTGGCCCCGGCCCGCCACCTCCCGCCCCCGGCGGCGGCCGACGGTGCCGAGCAGCTCACGGCCGTGCGCGAGTGCCTCGACGAGACACTGCGTCTGGCCTCCGGTCTCACCCCTCTCCCCGCCACGACCGCGCGGTCCTCCCGCTGGCCGCTCACCACCGTCGGTGAACTCGCCCGAGGGAGCGCCCTGGTGATGCGTACGGGCGGGAACGGCGGCCCGACGCGCGTGCCCGTCCTCACCGACCACGACGTGCTCGCCGGCACCGGCCCCACCGGGACCCTGCCCGAGAGCGACGAGGAAGCCGTGCTGACGGAGGCGGGCGACGTGGTCGTGCCCGTGCTCGGCGGCGGCTCGGTGGTCCGGGTGGTCGACGGCACGACGGCGGGCGCCGTCCTGGGGCGCAACCTCGTGCTCCTGCACCCCGATCCGGCGGCGCTCGACCCGTGGTTCCTCGCCGGGTTCCTGCGGGGCACCGCCAACAACCGCCAGGCCAGCAGCTACGCGTCCACCGCCACCCGCCTCGACGTACGCCGGCTGCAACTGCCCCGGCTCCCGCTGGACGAACAGCGGCGTTACGGCGCCCGGTTCCGCGCGCTCGACGAGTTCGAGCGGGCGCTCAGGCACGCGGGCCGGCTGGGGGACCAGCTCGTCCGCGGCATGTACGACGGACTGACGGACGGGACGGTGCCCCCGGGCTAGAGGTCCCGCGCGCCCCGTCCGTCGCCCCGGGCCGCCGAGGGTCCGCCGTACAGGGGTCACCCGCGGCGTCGTACGGGGTGACCGGTACGACAACGGCTCCGTACAACCCGGGACCGGTCCTCCGTGTCGGCCTATACGCTCGAACTCCGACATCGAACACAGGCCCGGGAGCAGTCATGTACGGCCACGGCGGGACGCCACCCACCCGCAGCGCGGGAACCGTCATCACGTTGCGCGTGCTGTTCACCGCCGCCGGGCTCCTGTCGTGCGGTCTGCTCGCCTGTGTTCCGCTGTTCCGGGTGGCGATCCAGCGCGGGCGGTGGTTCGACTGGACGGCGGCCTGGGTGTCGCTGCCGGTGTCCATCGGCGCGCTCATGGTCGTCGGTACGGTGCCGGAGAGCGACAGGAGAGGCGATGTCGCGCTGACCGTGGCACTGATCCTCGGCGCCGGCAGCGTCGCCTACTACCTGGCCAACGACATCCGCCTCCACAACGCGTGGCGGAGGTCCACGGGCTACGCGCCGCCCCACATGCAGACCGCGCACGGACCGTACGGCGCTCCGGGGCCCGCGCAGCCCGCCCCGCCGTATCCGGGCATCCTCGTATCGCAGCCGCAGCCGCAGCCGCAGCCGCAGCCGCAGCCGCAGCCGCAGCCGCCCGTACCGCGGGCGTACCCGCCGAACACGCCGATGCCCCAGCCCCCGCCGCAGCGCGTCGCGCCCGCCCGTATCGACCAGGTGCGGGCCGAGCTCGACGAACTCAGCGACTATCTGCGCAGGCACGGGGACCGGCGCGACGGCGATCACGAGGGCGGCCGGTGACCGCGGAGGCCGGGCGCGTCGTCGCCGGGCGGTACGAACTGGCGACGCTCATCGGGCAGGGCGGCATGGGCCAGGTCTGGACGGCCTACGACCAACGGCTCGACCGGCGCGTCGCGGTGAAGCTGCTGCGCCCCGACAAGGTGGTCGGCCAGGAGGCCGACGAACTGCGCCGCCGCTTCGCGCGCGAGTGCCGGGTGACCGCCCAGGTCGACCACCCCGGGCTGGTCACCGTGCACGACGCGGGCAGCGAGGGCGAGGAGCTGTTCCTCGTCATGCAGTACGTCGACGGCGCCGACCTCTCCGATCACCTCGCCGAACACGACCCCTACCCGTGGCAGTGGGCGGTCGCGGTCGCCGCGCAACTGTGCGCCGTACTGAGCGCCGTGCACTCCGTGCCGATCGTCCACCGCGACCTCAAGCCGCGGAACGTGATGGTGAAGCAGGACGGCACGGTGACCGTCCTCGACCTCGGCGTCGCCTCCGTCATGGACACCGACACGACCCGCCTCACCCACACCGGCTCCCCCATCGGCTCGCCCGCCTACATGGCGCCCGAGCAGGCGATGGGCGGCGCCGTGGGCCCGTACACCGACCTGTACGCGCTCGGCGTGCTCATACACGAGCTGCTCAGTGGCGACGTCCCGTTCAAGGGTTCGACGGCGCTCGGCGTGCTGCACCGGCACCTGTACGAGCCGCCGCTGCCCGTGCGCCGGCTGCGACCCGAGATCCCGGAGGCGCTGGAGAGCCTGGTCCTGCGCCTGCTCGCCAAGGACCCGCAGCACCGGCCCGCCTCCGCGCAGGAGGTGTACGAGGACCTGGTGCCGCTCCTGCCCGCGCGCGGAACGCCCACCGGGGCACCGCTCGACCCCACACGCCCTTTTCTGCGCCCGCACGCCCCCTGGCCGGACCGTGCGCGCACACCCGCGCCCCGGCCGGCCCCCGCGGTGCGAGCGGAGACGAGCGATGTCGCGGGCGCCGTCGACGAGGTGAAGCGCCTTCTCGGAGAGGGCCGCATCACGCAGGCCGTCGACATCCTCGGCGCGATCCTGCCCGTCGCCGCACAGCAGCACGGCGAACGCTCCCCGGTCGTGCGCACCCTGCGCAAGCAGTACGCGGCGACGCTCATGGACGACGGCCAGTACCGGCGCGCACTGCCCGAACTGCGCCGCCTCGCCGACGAACGCGCCTCCGAAGCCGGCCTGGCCGACCCCCAGTCCCTGCGCTACCGCTACGAATCCGCCCAGTGCCTGGAGCAGTTGGGCGACCCGGCGGCGGCGCTCGCCGAGTACCGCTCGCTGCTGCCGTACTACGAGAACCAGTACGCGGCCGACGACCCGGAACTCGCCTTCGACGTCCGCCGCCGCATCGGTCACCTGCTGCTGGCGCTGGGCGACCGCGCCGCCGCCCACGACACACTGGCCCGGCTGCTGCACGACGTGGAGCGGACGCACGGCCCCGGACACCCGCTCGCCGTCGAGATCAGGCGGACCCTGCAATGGCTGGGGCAGGTGCGGGGCCAGTGAACTGAGTCGGAGATTCGGTGGCGTAGGCGACGTCCGCCCGTCGCGGCACTGGTTTTTGCCGTGCGCATAGAGGATCTTGTGATTCTCCAGAGACTCTCTTTCCCGAACAGGCATACGCGGCCGGTTAGGTTGCGCTCTGTTTCATGCCGCGCGCCGCGCTCCGCGCCGCGTGTGCTGTCATCGCACAACCCGCCGGTATCACCGGCACAATCAGGGGTGGATCCACATGTCCGACCATCGTCAGTCGAGGAAGCGCCGGTACATCACGTGGGGGGTGGCCGGGGCCGCCGTCGTCGCCGGTGCCGGTATCGCCGCGCAGACCTCCATGGCCGCCACGACCTGGCCCGCCCAGAAGACCTACACCGGCCGTGCCTTCGACACCTGCGCCGCGCCCTCGCTCACCGCGATGAAGGCCTGGCACACCGGCTTCTACGGGGCCGCGGCCGTGTACATCGGCGGCAAGAACCGCGGGTGCAACCAGCCCAACCTCACCGCGTCCTGGGTGAAGTCGGTCAGCACACTGGGCTGGAAGCTCATCCCGCTGTACGTCGGCGCCCAGCCGTCCTGCCAGACCGGGAGCAGCCCCGAGAAGATCACCACCGCGACCGCGGCCTCGCTCGGCGCGGCCGACGGAGCGGACGCGGTCGCCAAGGCCGCCGCCCTCGGCATGAAGGCCGGCAGCCCGGTCTACCTCGACATGGAGTCGTACGACATCACGAACAAGGCGTGCAACGACGCCGTGCTCACCTACGTGCGCGCCTTCGACAAGACCCTGCGCGCCAAGACGTACCGCTCCGGGTACTACGGCTTCACCAGCTCCAGCGCCAAGGCCATCGCGACCGCGACCGACAAGACGGACCTGCCCGGCAACCTCTGGTACGCGCTGTGGGACAAGTCGAACACGACGACCACCGACTGGCCTTGGGGCGCGACCCAGTTCACCGGCCACAGCCGCGCGCACCAGTACATGGTCAACAGCAAGGAGACCATCGGCGGCGTCACGATCACCGTGGACCGCGACGCCTGGGACGCGCCCGTCGCCATCACCGGCTGACGCGCGGAGGGTCGCGGGAAGGGGCGGCATCCGCCGGGCCGGCCGGATCACCGGCCGGCCGCGGTCACTCGTACGGGCGGACCCTGGGCGTTCCACGAGGCGGGGAACCTTCGGCGGTGCCTGAAGTCGTCGTGAATCGTTGGTCGAATGGCTGGCCGAGAGGCGGGCCACTGCCTACCATCGATCACCGCAAGACTTTGTGCACCGTCGCACAATCTCCTCGGGAGGCTTCCTTGCACCGCCGCCGTCGCACCGCGCTCGTCCTCTCCGCCGCGCTCGTCGCCGCGGCCCCTCTGCTCACCGCGTGCGGCAGCGATGCCCATCCGGGTGCGGCGGCCGTCGTCGGAGACAGCCGGATCACCGTCGCCCAGTTGCAGGACCGGGTGGACGAGGTGCGCTCGGCACAGCGGGCCGCCAGCAAGGACGACGCCCAGTACGCGCAGGTCGTCGCGAGCACCGCCACCCTCACCCGCGACACCCTGCACAGCATGGTCCTGGACCGGGTGCTGGACCGCGCGGCCGAGAACGCCGGCGTGAAGGTGACCCGCAAGGACTCGCAAGGGATGCGGTCGGCCCTCGAACAGCAGGCGGGCGGCGCGAAGGCGCTGGAGGCGACCTGGCTGTCGAACTACGGTGTGGCGCCCGAGCGCCTCGACGACAGCCTGCGCACCGAGATCGAGGCCCGCAAGCTCGCCTCCGCGCTCGGTGTCGACATGAACACCACCGACGGCAAGGCCACCTTCTGGAAGGCGATGTCCGCCGCGTCCAAGGAACTCCACGTCGACCTGAACCCGCGCTACGGCACCTGGGACGTCCAGAAGAGCAGCCGCGTCGACGCGAAGACCCCGTGGGTGCGCGAGGTGTCCTCGGCGGCGCCCCAGCAGCCCGCGTAGCCCGTCGCGCGGGCCGGTGGATCGGCTGAGCCCCCGGCCCTGTGGACAACTCCGGGGGTGTCGGCGGAGTGGGTTACGTTCGAGGGGTGAACGCAACCAGTGAACCGACGGGGACCGCTCAGGGCGGCGAGGGGCCCGCGGCCGATGCGACCGCCGGCGATGTGACCGCGGCCGACGCGACCGCGGCCGATGTGACCGTCGACGGCGCGAGCGCCGCCGGCCCCGGCCGCATCGTCCTGCTCACCACCAGCCACCGGGTCGCGCCCGGCCTGCTCTCCTGGCCCGCCTGGCAGGCGCTGCACGGCGCGGACCGGGTGCTGTGCTCGGACGGCGCGCATCCGCAGGTGCCGTATCTGCGCGAGGCCGGTGTCGCGGTCGACGAGGAGTCCCCGACCGCGCGGGAACTGGTCGACGCGTGTGCCGGCGGCCGCTCGGTGGTCGTCGTCGCCACCGGGGAGGGCGAACCCCGGCTCACCGACGGTCTGGCCCGTCTCGCGGGCTCCGGCCGCATATCCATGCCGGACCTGGAGCTCCTGCCCGCCTCGTACGACCTGCCGGGCGCGCGCCTGCTCGACCTCGTCCAGGTGATGGACCGCATCCGCGCCGAGTGCCCCTGGTCGTCCCGGCAGACGCACGAGGGCCTCGCCAAGTACGGCCTGGAGGAGGCGTACGAGCTCGTCGAGGCCATCGAGGAGGGCGACCGGGACGAGCTGCGGGAGGAGCTCGGTGACGTCCTGCTCCAGGTCGTGTTCCACTCCCGGATCGCCGAGGACGACACGGACGCCCCGTTCTCGATCGACGACGTGGCCGCCGGGATCGTCGCCAAGCTGATCCACCGGCACCCCCATGTCTTCGGCGACGAGACGGCCACGACGCCCGAGGAGGTCAAGGAGCACTGGCTGCGCACCAAGGCCGAGGAGAAGCGGCGCACCTCCGTCACCGAGGGCGTGCCGCTCGGCCAGCCGGGCCTGGCCCTGTCGGCCAAGCTGTCGTCCCGGGCGCGGACGGCGGGACTCGACGTTCCGCTGCCGTCGGGTGAGGGCGTGGGGTACGAACTGCTGGCGATGGCCGTCCGGGCCGAGGCCGAGGGCGTCGACCCCGAGGCCGCCCTGCGGGCGGCGGCACGCACGTACCGCGACGCGATCCGCGGGGCGGAGGAGAAGGGCGGGCAGGACTGAGGGAGCCGGGTCAGGGGCCGAGGGTGCGATCGGTCGGGTTGTGCCAGGCGGCCGGTGGGCGGTCCAGGAGCCACTGGGCCGCGCCCACCGGGCGGGGACGTCCCTCGCCGGTCGGTGGCAGCGGGTCGTGGAAGAACCGCTCGGCCGGTGTCCCCAGAAGGGGGAGAGCGTCGCCGACCTCCTCGACGAGATCGGGCGGACCGGCGACGTAGACGTCGTGCCGGGTCCAGCCCGCCCGGTTGCCCAGCGCGGTGAGCAGCCGTTCGGTCGCCTGGGCCTTGGGGCGGCCGGGCGCGGGGGTGATGAAGGTGACGGAGAGCCGGGGGAGCGCGGCCCGCAGGCGTTCGACGGCGGGCCGGTCGTAGAGGTGCGCGATGTCGCGGGCCACGAGGAACAGACGGGCCTCGTGGGCGGGGTCGAGCTGTTCCAGCAGGGCCTTCACCGGTGCCCAGCCCGTGCCGGCCGCGATGAGGGTGAGGGGCCGGTCGGCCGGAGTCCGCAGGGTGAGGCCGCCGCCGGGCGGGCCCAGCCGCAGTACGTCGCCCACCCGGGTCCGCCGGACGAGGGCGGTGGAGAGGGCGCCGTCCTCGACACGGCTGACGTGCAGGTCGACGGTGCGGTCGGCGCGGGGTGCGTTCGCGAGGGAGTAGGGGCGCCAGACACGTGGCAGATGGGGCACGCTGACACTGACGTACTGGCCGGGGGAGTAGGTGAGCCGCTGCCGTGGCCGCAGGGTGAGGACGACGAGGTCGTCGCCGTGCCGGGTGCGGGAGACGATCTCAGCGTCCCACCAGAGCGGCTCGCCGTGGTGCCGGGCCTCCCAGGCTCCCTGCAGCATGCTCCGGGCGATCGACCCGTACGCGGCGGTCCAGGCCTTCTCGGTCTCGGCGCTCCAGGCGGAGCCCGAGACGACCGCGAACGCGGCGAGCAGGCTCTCCCCCACGGCCGCGTAGTGCTCGGGCCGAGTCAGGTACTTGCGGTGGTCGCGGCCGAGGCTCCGTAAATACCGCGGCAGGTCCGGATCCTCCAGCTTGTCCATGACGAAGGTGAGCGACGCGAAGAGCCGGTCCCGCTGCCGTTCCATGTCCTGGGCGAGGTCCGCCGGGAACAGCGCGCGGAGCTGCGGGTTGTGGCGGAAGAGGTGCGAGTAGAAGTACTTGACCGCGAACTCGGCCCGTCGTTCCACGACCGCGAAGCTGGATCTGAGAATTTCGGGGTCCACGGCAGGAAAGTAGGGAGCCGCCGGGCGCCGGGGTCAAACAGTCGCCCATGTCAGGACGGTCCATGACGAACCGGACGGAGCCCCCCCCTCGCCACCGTCGCCGGAGGGGCTGAACTTTCCCCGGCCGGGGCTGTGACCGTCTGGATCCCGCACCCGCGGCCGGGATCCGGCGTGAGGGGACGTGCCGGTACATCGATGCCCGTCGCCACCGACGGTCACCTCTCCGTCCGACGGCGACGGGCTGATGCACCGGCACGGCCCCGCCCCACCCACCGGCCGCACCCCGTCCCACCCACCGGCACGGCCCCGCCCCACCCACCGGCACGGCCCCGCCCCACCCACCGGCCGCACCCCGTGACACCGCACGGTCGCGCGGCAGGGCGGCGTCGGCTCCGGTCGGGCAGGGGCCCGTGCGCCGGTGCGGATACCGTCGGGGAGTGACCGAGCACGAAGCCTCCGCCAGCGCCGCCCCCGAACTCTTCACCTGGGAGTTCGCCACCGACCCCTACCCGGCCTACGCCTGGCTCAGGGAGAACGCGCCCGTGCACCGCACACGGCTGCCCAGCGGGGTGGAGGCCTGGCTCGTCACGCGGTACGCCGACGCCAAGCAGACGCTCGCCGACCAGCGGCTGTCCAAGAATCCCGCGCATCACGACGAGCCCGCGCACGCGAAGGGCCGGACCGGGATCCCCGGGGAACGCAAGGCCGAGCTGATGACACATCTGCTGAACATCGACCCGCCGGACCACACCCGGCTGCGGAAACTCGTCAGCAAGGCGTTCACGCCCCGGCGCGTGGCCGAATTCGCCCCGCGGGTGCAGGAGCTGACGGATCAGCTCATCGCCGGGTTCGCGGCCAGGGGTTCCGCCGACCTCATCCACGAGTTCGCCTTCCCGCTCCCCATCTACGCCATCTGCGACCTGCTCGGCGTCCCGCGCGAGGACCAGGACGACTTCCGGGACTGGGCGGGCATGATGATCCGGCACGGCGGCGGGCCGAGGGGCGGGGTCGCCCGGTCCGTGAAGAAGATGCGCGGCTATCTCGCCGAGCTCATCCACCGCAAGCGCGAGGCGCTGACCGCGGAGCCCGAGCCCGGCGAGGACCTCATCTCCGGGCTCATCCGCGCCTCCGACCACGGCGAGCACCTCACCGAGAACGAGGCCGCCGCGATGGCCTTCATCCTGCTCTTCGCCGGGTTCGAGACCACGGTCAACCTCATCGGGAACGGGATGCACGCGCTGCTCACCCACCCCGGGCAGCGGGCCCGGCTGCAAGCCTCCCTCGCGGCGGGGGAGAGCGGGCTGCTGGAGACGGGCGTGGAGGAACTCCTGCGCTACGACGGGCCCGTCGAACTGGCCACGTGGCGGTTCGCGACCGAGGACGTGCGGATCGGCGGGCAGGACATCGCGGCCGGAGACCCCGTGCTCGTGGTCCTCGCGGCCGCGGACCGCGACCCCGAGCGCTTCGAACAGCCGGACACGCTCGATCTCTCACGACGTGACCTTCAGCACTTGGGCTACGGCCACGGCATCCACTACTGCCTGGGCGCGCCGCTCGCCCGGCTGGAGGGGCAGACCGCGCTCGGTACGCTCCTCAGCCGTCTTCCCGACCTCCAACTCGCTGGAGATTCGGCCGATTTGCGCTGGCGCGGGGGCCTCATTATGCGTGGATTGCGCACGCTTCCGGTGGAGTTCACCCCGGTCAAATAGGACGCGATCGGTGCATCGGTGACCCTTCGGCGGTCGAGTCGAAGCGGTGATTCCGCATACCGGAATAAGACCCTTGGGGCCACCAGGACATGACGCTCCGTCAAATTCGTGATCTTCATGTGATCAGTACTGCATCGACTTGTAACCAGCGTTCGAGTGCGACTACCTTCACCCATCAACAACGCGGCACCTGCGCCACTCGTTCAGCAGGAGTCGCCGTGCTCCCCGCTGTCGCTCGAAAGGCTCTCGCATGCTCTCCGGGAACGGCCGTCACCGTCGCCCTCGCCAGGCCCCGGCTCTCATCGTCGCCGCAGGGGTGACCGGATCGGCGATCGTCATCCCGTTGCTCGCCGCGGCGAGCGCGAACGCGGCCGACGGGACCACCTGGGACCGGGTCGCGCAGTGCGAGAGTGGTGGCGCGTGGAGCGCCAACGAAGGCAACGGGTACTACGGCGGCCTCCAGCTCGACCAGGACAACTGGGAGGCGCACGGCGGCCTCGAGTACGCCCCGACGGCCGACCAGGCCAGCCGCTCGCAGCAGATAGCCGTCGCCGAGAAGGTGCTCGCCGACACGGGCCTCGTGGCCTGGCCGACGTGCGGGCCGCTCTCGGGTCTCAGCAAGGGCTCCGGCGGGGTCAGCGTCGACACGGGCGTGGCCGGCGACTCGTCGAGCAGCGGCGACGACGCCGGTTCGTACATCTCGTCCGGCCTGGCGACTTCGCCCAGTTCATCCCCTTCGAGTGATTCGTCCAGTTCGAGCGACTCCTCCGGCACGGAGACCGGCACCGCCACGCCCAGTGCCTCGCAGAGCTCCGACGGCGCGGACGCGGCGACCGGCAAGGGTGATGAATCGCCCAAGTCGGGTCAGAAGGAAGCATCTTCGACCCCCTCCACCTCGTCGAGTTCCGGCACCGGGCGACACCGTGGCGGGGGCGCGGCGGAGAGCACGGCCGACAGCCGGGCCGACGGCTCCGCGGGGCGTCACGCCGCGGCCTCCGAGACCGACGGCGCCGACAGCGAGTACGTGGCCCAGGCCATCGGGAACCTCTGGAGCGTTTCCGACGCCCTTGGCCTCGAAAGCGGATGGGGCGATCTGCCCAAGGTGGACACGGCCCCGGCCGACAGCGGTCCCGGCCTCGTCATTCCTGGTCGGAGCATCGCGGACACGGTCGAAACGGTGCAGAACTAGCGGCAGTTCGCGTCACGGTTCGCTGTGGAATGTCCTATTTGGCGCAAGTGAGAGATGGGTCTCAGAAGCCCTGATCGTCTTTGAAATTAGGGCAATCGACTGCTTACGGTCGTGACCGCTCGCCACAGCGGGCTCCGACGGTCGCAACGCCGAATCCTGCCAACGGCCGTACGGGAACAGTCGTCGCGTCATGCGCCGTAGGCAGGAGCGGGGGACCCAAGGTAAGTGCCGGGTCCGGGAGTCGAGAGACACCCGGGAACGGCTTGGGGTGAAGCCGCGTGCCGGACGTCCTGGAGACAGGACCGAGGGCATGCGGCCGGGCAACTCATTCGGCCCGAACCCGACAGCTCACCTCGCAGGCGTCGGTGAGGGGATCTCTCCATGCTGTTCTCCGGCAAGGGCAAGCACCGCCGCCCGAACAAGGCCACCCGTGTCGCCACGCTCGCCGGTGTCACCGGCGTCGCCATCGCGGCCCCGCTGATGGCGGCCGGCAACGCCTCCGCGGCCACCGGCTCCGAGTGGGACGCCGTCGCCCAGTGCGAGTCCGGCGGCAACTGGTCGATCAACACCGGCAACGGCTACTACGGCGGCCTGCAGTTCTCGTCCTCCACCTGGGCCGCGTACGGCGGTACCGCCTACGCCTCGACCGCCGACCAGGCCTCGAAGTCCCAGCAGATCGCCATCGGCGAGAAGGTCCTCGCCGCGCAGGGCAAGGGTGCCTGGCCGACCTGCGGCACCGGCCTGTCGAGCACCCCGTACGGCGGCGGCTCGGCCCCGGCGGCCCCGGCGGCGCCCTCCTCGTCGAGCGCCTCGCAGCAGAGCGCCCCGGCCACCCGTACGACGGAGCAGCCCGCCTCCCGTTCCGCGGAGCGCCCCGCCGCCCAGAAGACCGTCACCACCCCGACCGGCAAGAAGGTCAAGAAGGGCGACGGCGAGTACAAGGTCGTCAAGGGCGACACCCTCAGCTCGATCGCCGAGAAGAAGCACGTCAAGGGCGGCTGGCAGAAGCTGTTCAAGCTGAACAAGGACATCGTCGCCGACGCCGACGTCATCTACCCGGGCCAGCAGCTCCACCTGCGCTGAGCAGCGCGGCACGCCGGTCGACCCGGCCGCTTTCGGCGGAGGGTGGCCGCGATTCCGGCACCGCGCCGCGACGCCCGGCAGGCAACGTCCCCTCGTGGGGCGACGCCCGGCCGGCAACGCCCCCTCGTGGGGTCTCCGCACGCACCGGAGGCCCGCCGAGGTCCCCCGTCCCCACGGGCTCCCCGCTCCGGCACGTGTTCCCCCGCACGTGTCGGAGCGGGGTTTTTTATTTCTTTTTTTGTTCCGTTCAGGAACAATATGTAGGCTCAGTCCGCCCAAGGGGTGGTCGATCGCTGGCCGATCCCCCTGAGCCGGTTAGGCTCATCCCGCGGGGCTGACAAGCTCCGCGTACCGCGTCACATCCCAATAAGGAGATGCTCGTGCCGTCCATCGACGTCGTCGTAGCCCGGGAAATCCTGGACTCCCGAGGCAACCCCACGGTCGAGGTCGAGGTCGGCCTCGACGACGGCAGCACGGGTCGTGCCGCCGTTCCGTCCGGCGCCTCCACCGGAGCGTTCGAGGCCATCGAGCTTCGCGACGGTGACCCGAACCGCTACCAGGGCAAGGGTGTCGAGAAGGCCGTCCTCGCCGTCATCGAGCAGATCGGCCCGGAGCTCGTCGGCTACGACGCCACCGAGCAGCGCCTGATCGACCAGGCGATGTTCGACCTCGACGCCACCGACAACAAGGGCTCGCTCGGCGCCAACGCCATCCTCGGCGTCTCGCTCGCCGTCGCGCACGCCGCCTCCGAGGCGTCCGACCTGCCGCTGTTCCGCTACCTGGGCGGACCGAACGCGCACCTGCTGCCCGTTCCGATGATGAACATCCTGAACGGCGGCTCGCACGCCGACTCCAACGTGGACATCCAGGAGTTCATGATCGCCCCGATCGGCGCGGAGTCCTTCTCCGAGGCCCTGCGCTGGGGCGCCGAGGTCTACCACACCCTCAAGAAGGTGCTGAAGACCAAGGGCCTGTCCACCGGCCTCGGCGACGAGGGCGGCTTCGCCCCGAACCTGGAGTCCAACCGCGCCGCCCTCGACCTCATCCTCGAGGCCATCAAGCAGGCCGGTTACGTCCCCGGCGAGCAGATCGCGCTCGCGCTCGACGTCGCCGCGTCCGAGTTCTACAAGGACGGCAAGTACGAGTTCGAGGGCAAGTCCCGCTCGGCCGCCGAGATGACCGAGTACTACGAGGAGCTCGTCTCCGCGTACCCGCTCGTCTCCATCGAGGACCCGCTGTACGAGGACGACTGGGCCGGCTGGAAGGTCATCACCGACAAGCTGGGCGAGAAGGTCCAGATCGTCGGCGACGACCTCTTCGTCACCAACCCGGAGCGCCTGGCCCGCGGCATCGAGGAGGGCTCCGCCAACGCCCTGCTCGTCAAGGTCAACCAGATCGGTTCGCTGACCGAGACCCTGGACGCCGTCGAGCTGGCCCAGCGCAACGGCTTCAAGTGCATGATGTCCCACCGTTCCGGCGAGACCGAGGACGTCACCATCGCCGACCTCGCGGTCGCCGTGAACTGCGGTCAGATCAAGACCGGCGCCCCGGCCCGCTCGGACCGCGTCGCCAAGTACAACCAGCTCCTGCGCATCGAGGAGATCCTCGACGACGCCGCGGTCTACGCCGGCCGCAGCGCCTTCCCGCGCTTCAAGGGCTGAGCCCCGCGCGCCTCAGGAAGCGTCCTCCGTACGTCCCCGTACCCGGTCCCGTACCGTGTGCGGGGACGTACGCACGTGAGGGGCCCGTACGGCGGGCCGGTACTGGGGAGGCGGGACTCATGGCCGTGAAGGACCGGGACCGGTTCTCCACCTCGACCAGGCTGAAGCTGCTCGGCGAGCAGACGGCGGCCAGGGTCTACCGCTCCCAGACCAAGCGGCAGGCGCGCCGCTCCCGGCTCACCGGCCGGGCCGCGCTGCTCGCCATGGTCCTGTGCTCCCTGATCGTCGCCCTCGCGTACCCGATGCGGCAGTACGTCTCCCAGCGCGCCCAGATCGGCGATCTGGAGCGGCAGCGGGAGCAGGCCCGGCAGCGGGTCGAACAGCTTCGCGACCTCAAGGCGCGCTGGCAGGACGACGCGTACGCCGAGCAGCAGATCCGGCAGCGGCTGCACTACGTCATGCCGGGCGAGACCGGCTACATCGTGATCGACCCGGACGCCGCGAAACAGTCCCGGGCCGAACAGGACACCGCCGACCGCCCCTGGTACACCGATGTCTGGGACGGCGTGGACAAATCCGACGCCGCCGACCGCTGACGACCCATGAACTGACCAGAAAGACACGTGACTCACGGCATGGAAACGCCACCCCCCACCACCCCGCGCACCGAGCCCACCGACGCCGACGTCGAGGCCTTCAAGCAGCAGCTCGGCCGGCCGCCGCGCGGACTGCGCGCGATCGTGCACCGCTGCCCCTGCGGCCAGCCGGACGTGGTCGAGACGGCGCCCCGCCTCCCCGACGGCACGCCGTTCCCGACCACGTACTACCTGACGTGCCCGCGGGCCGCGTCCGCGATCGGGACGCTGGAGGCCAACGGGGTCATGAAGGAGATGACCGAACGGCTGGCCACCGATCCCGAGCTGGCCGCGGCCTACCGCGCCGCCCACGAGGACTACATCGCGCGCCGTGACGCGATCGAGGTCCTGGAGGGCTTCCCGAGCGCGGGCGGCATGCCGGACCGGGTGAAGTGCCTGCACGTCCTGGTGGCGCACTCGCTGGCCGCCGGACCCGGCGTCAACCCGCTCGGCGACGAGGCCATCGCCATGCTGCCCGAGTGGTGGCGCAAGGGCGCGTGCGTGACGACCCCGGACGCGCCGGCCGGCGAGACGACCGAGGACGGTACCGGCCACTTCGCCGTGAAGCCCGTCGAGTCCGCCGAGTCCACCGGTTCCGCGGAGTCCGCCGAGGACGGCCGGTGACCCGCGTCGCCGCCGTCGACTGCGGTACGAACTCCATCCGGCTCCTGGTGGCCGACGCGGACCCGCGGACGGGCGAACTCACCGACCTGGACCGGCGGATGACCATCGTCCGGCTGGGCCAGGGCGTCGACCGCACCGGGCGGCTCGCCCCCGAGGCGCTGGAGCGGACCTTCGCCGCCTGCCACGCCTACGCGCGGACCATCAAGGAGCACGGCGCCGAGCGGCTGCGCTTCGTCGCCACCTCCGCCTCCCGGGACGCGGAGAACCGCGACGAGTTCGTGCGCGGGGTCCTGGACATCCTCGGCGTCGAGCCCGAGGTCGTCACCGGGGACCAGGAGGCCGAGTTCTCCTTCACCGGCGCGACCAGGGAACTGTCCGGGCGCGACGACCTCGCCACGCCCTACCTGGTCGTGGACATCGGCGGCGGCTCGACGGAGTTCGTCGTCGGCGCCGACCGGGTGCGCGCGGCACGCTCCGTGGACATCGGCTGCGTACGGATGACGGAGCGTCACCTCGTGCGCGACGGCGCGGTCACCGACCCGCCCACCGCCGAGCAGGTCGCGGCCATGCGCGCCGACATCGAGGCCGCCCTCGACCTCGCCGAGGAGACGGTCCCGCTGCGCGAGGCGCGCACCCTGGTGGGGCTGGCCGGCTCGGTCACCACGATCGCGGCCATCGCGCTGGACCTCGCCGAGTACGACTCCGAGCGGATCCACCACTCCCGCGTCTCCCTCGCGCGCGTCCGCGAGATCACCGAGTGGCTGCTGCGCTCCACCCACGCCGAGCGCGCGGCCGTCCCCTCCATGCACCCGGGCCGGGTGGACGTGATCGGGGCCGGTGCCCTCGTCCTGCTCTCGATCATGGAGCGGACCGGGGCCGAGGAGGTCGTGGTCAGCGAGCACGACATCCTCGACGGCATCGCCTTCAAGGTCGCGGAGGACGCCGAAGCGGCCCGGCAGGGCGACTGACACCGGCAGGGTGACCGGCGCGGGCCGGGCGACTGGTGCCGGCCGGGTGTCCCGGCGCCCGGTGACGCGTCGAGAACGGGTGTGAGGCGGCCCCGGTTCCCCTCCCGAGGGGCCGGGGCCGTCGGCGTTCTCCGGCGGCCGAACAGGGCTCTGGAGGGCCGTGTGGGCCGGGCCGCGCGGGCGTGGCACGGGTCTCCTTTGCTACTGATCGGTAGCCTCGGCTGAGCGGGTCGGATAGCGTATGAGCGTGCTGGAGGGGGTCCCGGACGCCGTCCCGTAGGGCTTCGTCGAGAAACTTCGTGAAGTTCTTCACAAGGAAAAAGCCCCTGCTGAGCGACGAAGAGGCCACGAAGGGGCCACTTGGGCCCTTCCGTGGGGCCGGGCGGGTCCGGCAGCATCGTCGGTGAAGCGTTGCGGCCGCGTTTCGGGGCGGTGAAACACAGGTGTGGTCCGCTCGGCCGAACGGGTTGGGCCGCAGCTCACGCGGTGTTGACAACGGTACGAACCGTACGGCGGTCCACCCCCGCCGCCATGGCCCCGGTCACGGGGGCGGCGGAGTGTAGCAGAGCCCCTGTCCGAGCTTGTGAAGGGGCGCACGAGCGACCCCCCTGAAGCGGGTGGATACTCGATGGCATGAGCACCACGGAGCGTCCCAGGATCCTCGTAGTAGGCGGTGGGTACGTAGGCCTGTACGCAGCTCGGCGCATCCTCAAGCAGATGCGCTACGGAGAGGCGACCGTCACGGTCGTCGACCCCCGGTCGTACATGACCTACCAGCCCTTCCTCCCCGAAGCAGCCGCCGGCAGCATCTCGCCGCGGCACGTCGTCGTCCCGCTGCGGCGTGTACTTCCCAAGGCGGAGGTCCTCACCGGCCGGGTCACCACCATCGACCAGGACCGCAAGGTCGCCACGGTCGCCCCCCTCGTGGGCGAGGCGTACGAGCTGCCTTTCGACTACCTCGTCATCGCGATGGGCGCGGTCTCCCGCACCTTCCCGATCCCCGGTCTCGCCGAGCAGGGCATCGGCATGAAGGGCATCGAGGAGGCCATCGGCCTGCGCAACCACGTTCTCGAGCAGCTCGACAAGGCCGACTCCACCACGGACGAGGACGTCCGCCGCAAGGCGCTGACCTTCGTCTTCGTGGGTGGCGGCTTCGCCGGCGCCGAGACCATCGGTGAAGTCGAGGACATGGCCCGTGACGCGGCCAAGTACTACAGCAGCGTGTCCCGCGAGGACATGCGCTTCATCCTCGTCGACGCCGCGGACAAGATCCTTCCCGAGGTCGGCCCCAAGCTCGGCCAGTACGGCAAGGAGCACCTGGAGAGCCGCGGTGTGGAGATCTACCTCTCCACCTCCATGGACTCCTGCGTCGACGGCCACGTCGTGCTGAAGAACGGCCTCGAGGTCGACTCCAACACGATCGTCTGGACGGCCGGCGTCAAGCCGAACCCCGTTCTCTCCCGCTTCGGTCTGCCGCTCGGCCCGCGTGGCCACGTGGACACCCAGACCACCCTCCAGGTGCAGGGCACGGACTACATCTGGGCCGCGGGCGACAACGCCCAGGTGCCGGACGTCGCCGCCCGCAAGGCCGGCGTCGAGAACGCCTGGTGCCCGCCGAACGCGCAGCACGCGCTGCGTCAGGCCAAGATCCTCGGCGACAACGTGATCTCCGGTATGCGGGGCTTCCCGCAGAAGGAGTACGCGCACGCCAACAAGGGCGCCGTGGCCGGTCTCGGTCTGCACAAGGGCGTCGCGATGATCGTCATGGGCAAGATGAAGATCAAGCTCAAGGGCCGTCTCGCCTGGTACATGCACCGCGGCTACCACGGTCTGGCCATGCCGACCTGGAACCGCAAGATCCGCGTCTTCGCGGACTGGACGCTCGCGATGTTCCTCAAGCGCGAGGTCGTCTCCCTGGGCGCCATGGAGACTCCGCGCGAGGAGTTCTACGAGGCCGCCAAGCCGGCTCCGGCCGCCCCGGCGCCCGCCGTCAAGACCGAGGAGAAGGCCAAGGCCTCCTGACCTCCGGTCACCGAACGCCCCGAGGGGGCCGCCCGCCATCCGTGGTGCGGGCGGCCCCTTCGGCGTTCCCTCCGTCCCGCGCGGCTCGGCCCGCCCGACGCACTCCTTGAAGTGTGGCGCGTACACACATTTTGCGAATCTGTGTCGCGGAAGCGGGACTGCGCGCTGAGCGGGTAGATGTTTACCGGGTGTCGGAGCGTTCGGGAGTGCTGTCTCGGAGGTGTACGCCATGCAGGATGCCGCGCCGCGGCTCAAAGGCCTTGTCGAACAATTGCTGGGAACCCCGCTCCCGTTGCGCGTCCGCGCCTGGGACGGTTCGGAAGCGGGTCCGCCCGCGGCACCGGCCCTCGTCGTCCGCAATCGGCGGGCCCTGCGCCGACTGCTGTGGAAGCCGGGCGAGTTGGGGCTGGCCCGCGCCTGGGTCTCCGGCGACCTGGGCATCGAGGGGGACCTGTACACCGCCCTGGACCTGATCTCCGGGCTCGTCTGGGAGCGCGGCGAGGACGCGCGCGGCCTCGGGGCGGCGCTGCGCGATCCCGAGGTGCGCGCGGCCGTCCGCGGGCTGGTGAGGATGGCGGGACTGCCGCTGCCGCCCGCCCCGCCCCCCGAGGAGGTGCGCCGACGCCGCCACCTGCACACCAGGCGCACCGACCGGAGCGCGATCAGCCACCACTACGACGTCGGCAACGACTTCTACGCGCTCGTCCTCGGCCCGTCCATGGTCTACTCGTGCGCCTACTGGCAGGAGGGCGCCACCCTGGAGGAGGCGCAGCGCGACAAGCTCGAACTCGTCGCCCGGAAGCTGGCTCTGAAGCCCGGTCAGCGGCTCCTGGACGTCGGCTGCGGCTGGGGCTCGATGGCCGTGCACGCCGCCCGCGACCACGGCGTGCGGGTGGTCGGGGTGACCCTGTCGCAGGAACAGGCCGCGTACGCCCGTAAACGGGTCGCGGAGGAGGGCCTGACCGACCGGGTGGAGATCAGGGTGCAGGACTACCGGGACGTCACCGACGGGCCCTACGACGCGATCTCCTCCATCGGGATGGCCGAACACGTCGGCGCCGAGCGCTACCTGGAGTACGCCGAGACGCTCGGCCGCCTCCTCGCCCCCGGAGGGCGGCTGCTCAACCACCAGATCGGCCGGCGACCGCAGCGCGACGAATCCTCGTACGCCGTCGACGCGTTCATCGACGCCTATGTGTTCCCCGACGGGGAACTCGCCCCCGTCGGGACGACCGTGGCGCTGCTCGAACGGGCCGGGTTCGAGGTGCGTGACGTCGAGGCCCTGCGCGAGCACTACGCGCTCACCCTGCGCCGCTGGGTCGCCAATCTGGAGGCGGGCTGGTCCCGCGCCGTCCGGCTCACCGGTGTCGGCCGGGCCCGCGTCTGGCGGCTGTACATGGCGGCGAGCGCGGTCGCCTTCGAGCGCAACCAGATCGGCGTCAACCAGGTGCTCGCGGTGAAGACTCCGGGCACGTCCGGCTCCTCCGGGATGCCGCTGCGGGCGAGAACCTGGACCTGACGCGCCCGAAGTGCCGGCGCGCACGCGGAGGGGGTCCCGTTCCGTCCGGAACGGGACCCCCTCAACCTGTCTTCCCGGGCTCACCCGTCCTCCCGGGCCGCCGCCGTGCCCGGTCGCCGGGCCCGGTCGTCGTGTCCGGTCACTCGGACTTGATCGCCCCCAGCATGTTCAGGCGGGCCGCCCGGCGGGCCGGCCAGAGCGCGGCCAGGACGCCGACGGTCGCCGCGAGCAGCAGGAAGAGCGCCATCCGGCCCCAGGGCAGGACGAGTTCGTACGTCGCCATCCTGCTGCCCAGCAACTCGCCGGCCGCCCAGCCGAAGAAGACGCCGAGACCGATGCCGAGGACACCGCCGAAGAGCGAGATGACCAGGGACTCCAGACGGACCATCCGCTTGATGCCCTTGCGGTCCAGGCCGATCGCGCGGAGCATCCCGATCTCCTGCGAGCGCTCGAAGACCGACATCGCGAGGGTGTTGATGACGCCGAGGACGGCGACGATCACCGCCATGGCCAGCAGGCCGTAGAGCATGTTCAGCATCAGTGTGAACATCTGGGCGATGCCGTCGGAGATGTCCTGCCTGTCCTGGACCTTTACGGCGGGGTTGTCGCCGAGGGCCTTCTCCAGCTTGTCCTTGGCCGAGGCCGAGGCGCCGCCCGCCGTCTTCACCATGACCTGCATGTCGGAGGTGTCCCGCTGGTGCGGGGAGAGCGCGGCGGTGTCGAGGATGATGCCCTGGATCATCTCGTTGCCCTCATAGACACCGGCGACGGTCAGGCGTTCCTTCGCCCCGTCCTCGTACGCGACCTGGAAGCGCGAACCGGCCTTCCAGCCATGGGACTTCGCCGTGTCCGAGTCGACCACGACCTTGGTGCCGCCGACCTCGAAGGCGCCGTCGGTGACGTCGAGTTCGGTGAGCTTGCCGATGGCCGCGCCGTTGACGCCGGTCAGGAACTCCGTCCGCCGGTCGATGCGGGAGGGCGCGTTGCGCAGCGGGCTGATGTCGGTGACCCCGCCGACCGAGGCGAGCTTCTTCTCGACGTCCGGGGAGAGGGAGTTGCCGTTCGCCATCGACACGACGTAGTCCGCCTTGATCGCCGAACTGGCCATCTTGTCGATCGACTTCTGGAGGCTGCCGGCCATCACGGTCATGCCGGTGATCAGCGTGAGACCGATCATCAGCGCCGAGGCGGTGGCGGCGGTGCGGCGCGGATTGCGCACCGAGTTCTGCCGGGCCAGCTTGCCGGAGATCCCGAAGACCCGCAGGACCGGAGCCGCCGCGGCGATCAGCGGCCGGGACAGCAGCGGGGTGAGGACGAAGACGCCGATGATGAGCAGCACGGCGCCGAGGCCCATCGGGGCCTGGCCGTCCGAGCCGTCCATCGTCGTGGCGTAGAGGACCACGGCGACACCCGCGGCAGCGAGCAGGGCGCCGATCGTGTTCCGCAGGACCAGGGACTTCGTCGTCGCCTTCGCGTGGAGGCTGCTCATCGCGGCGACCGGCGGGATCTTCGCGGCGCGCCGGCCGGGCAGCCACGCGGCCAGCATCGTGACGAGGACGCCGACGAGCAGCGCCGTGGCGACGGTGCCGGGCGAGACGACCAGCGGGCCGTCCGGCACCGTGGCGCCGAGCGTGCCCATGAGGGAGCGCATCGCGGCACCGATGCCGATGCCCGCGGCGAGCCCGCCGACGGCGGCCACCGCGCCGACCACGAAGGCCTCGATCAGCACCGACCGGGTGACCTGGCGGCGGGAGGCGCCGACGGCGCGCAGGAGCGCCAGTTCCTTGGTGCGCTGGGCGACCAGCATGGTGAAGGTGTTGGCGATGATGAACGTGCCGACGAACAGCGCGATCCCGGCGAAGACGAGCAGGCCCGTCTTCATGCCGCTCATCGCCGCGGAGATCTGCTCGGCCTGGTCGTCGGCGAGCTGACGGCCGGTGACCGTGGAGGCGGTGTCCTTCGGCAGGACGGCGTCGAGCGCCTCGCGCAGCGCGTTCTGGCTGGTGCCCGGCGCGGCCTTCACGTCGATCTCGTCGTAGGAGCCGGCCGAGTGGAACAGCCGCTGCGCGGTCGCGGTGTCGAACAGGGCGAGGCTGCCGCCCGCGGCCACGTTGCCGTCGTCGGTGCTGAAGACGCCGGCGACGACGGGCTCGAGGACGGGACCGTCGACCGACAGGCGTACGGTGTCGCCGACCTTGTAGCCGGCCCGCTTCGCGGTCTCGGCGTCGATCGCGATCTCGCCGGTGCCGTGCGGCGCGTGCCCGGCCGTCAGGGGATAGCGGGGGTCCTTGTCGCCCCAGAAGTTGCCGCCCTGGGACTGGAAGCCGCCGCCGATGAGCTTGCCGTCCTTGTCGGCGATGGCGGTGAAGCCGTTGACGACTCCGATCGCGGAGGCGGCTCCCGGGACGCCGGCCGCCTTGTCGAGCAGCGGCCGCGTCAGCTTGTGCGTCCGGCCGAGGGTGTCGCCCTTGTCCGCCGCGCTCTCGGGGCGGATGGCGACGTCGACCTGGTCGAAGCCCTTGGCGGAGCTCTTCTGGTAGGCGTCCGAGATGGTGTTGGTGAAGACCAGGGTCCCCGAGACGAAGGCGACGCCGAGGAGGACGGCGAGCACGGTCATCAGGAGTCTGGCCTTGTGCGCGAACACGTTGCGCAAGGCGGTACGGAACATGGTGTGTCTCAGTCCAGGTGTACGAGGAGTGGGGGCGCGTCGGGAGGCTCGGCCCGCGTCAGCTCGTGCGGTTCTCGCCGTCGAATTCGGGGGTCCGGGGGTTTCCCCCGGGAAGTTTCCGCATGCGGTCGAGGACCGAGTCGGCGGTCGGCTCGTGCACCTCGTCGACGATCCGTCCGTCCGCGAGGAAGACGACCCGGTCCGCGTAGGCGGCGGCCACCGGGTCGTGCGTCACCATCACCACGGTCTGGCCGAGTTCGCGGACGGAGTTGCGCAGGAAGCCGAGGACCTCCGCGCCCGAGCGGGAGTCGAGGTTCCCGGTCGGCTCGTCGCCGAAGATGATCTCGGGGCGGGAGGCGAGGGCGCGGGCGACGGCGACGCGCTGCTGCTGGCCGCCGGAGAGCTGGGAGGGCCGGTGGCTCAGCCGGTCCGCGAGGCCGACCATCTTGATGACGGTGTCCAGCCACTCCTTGTCGGGCTTGCGGCCCGCGATGTCCATCGGGAGCGTGATGTTCTCCAGGGCGGTCAGCGTCGGCAGCAGGTTGAACGCCTGGAAGATGAAGCCGATCTTGTCCCGGCGCAGTTTGGTGAGCCGCTTGTCCTTCAGGGAGCCGAGTTCGGTGTCGCCGATGCGCACCGAGCCGGAGGAGAAGGTGTCGAGTCCCGCCACGCAGTGCATCAGCGTGGACTTGCCCGACCCCGAGGGGCCCATGATCGCGGTGAACTCGGCCTGCCGGAAGTCGACGCTGACCCGGTCGAGCGCGACCACCTGGGTCTCGCCCTGCCCGTAGACCTTCGACAGTTCCGTGGCGCGGGCTGCGACCGCGGTGCTTGTGCCGGCGAGGGGAGTGGTGGTCACGGGAGGGTGCTCCTGTCGGGACGAGGACGTTGCTGGGGACGTGTTCCATCGTCCGTGCCGATTCGCGCCCTGTAGTCACCCGCTGTTCCGGTTCCGGGGGCAGCCTCGGGTCGGACCGCGAGCGGTCGTGTCATACCTGGGTATGACGGAACGCCCTGAGAGCCGTCCGGGTCGCCGCCGGGGAGCGCGCGGCGCGCGGCCGTACTCCCGGGAGCCGGCCCGGGACCTGGTCCGGGGCTCGGCGTGATCGCGCTCGGACGGTGAAATTCCGTCAATCCCCGTACGCGGGCTGCGCGGGTCCGGGAGGCTGTTGGCAAGTGCTGACGGCCTGTGCGGCGGTCTGATGCACCCTCAGACGTCAATAAAATAAGACAACATCGGTACGCACGCCCGCTGTTCGGGGGACGCGCCCCGATAGGCTCGGAACCTCGATGCGGAGCCCATGGTCTGCCCGGATGGTGGAATGCAGACACGGCGAGCTTAAACCTCGCTGCCCCTCGCGGGCGTACCGGTTCAAGTCCGGTTCCGGGCACTTCCCGCCCCTGTGACGCAGGACGCGGGCCACAGTCGGAACTCTCCGAGCGTGGCCCGCCGGCTGCATCCCCCTCGCCTTCGCCCTCTGCGCGGCATCCCGCTCACCCATTGACGGCCGTTCCCCGGCGGCGGACTCTCGCCGCCCCACGAGGTGAAGGAATTTTCACCGAACGAACAGGAAGGGGAGGGCGGGGGATGCGTACCGCCGCGGCGGACCCCGCGGAGGGCCGTACGGGCCTCCCCGTCCGAGCGCGGCGAGCCGCCGTCGCGAAGAGCGGTGTCACGGCTTCGTACCAGTGCGGGCGCAGCAGGGGGCACACGCGTACGGTGGCACAACGAGGGAAAGATCCTCCTCAAGCACTAGGGTCCTTCCTTTGCCTACCCATTACCCTTGAGGCCAAGGCCACGCACGGTGGCCATGGAGGAGTGAAATGAGGAGCAGTAACCCGGTCTTCTCGCGACGGGGGTTCAGCCGCGACAACGGCTACGCGGGCTTCAACGCGGCGCCGCAGGCCGGGGGACCCGCTGTCGGCACGCAGGGGAACCCGTACGCCCAGCAGGGCGGCAACCCCTACGCGCAGAACCCGTACGCGCAGAACCCCTACGCACAGCAGGGCCTCCAGCAGGGCGCTCCGCCGCAGGCCCCGGTCACCACCGGCCGTATGACGATGGACGACGTCGTCATGCGTTCGGCCATGACGCTCGGCACGGTCGTCGTCGGCGCCGTCCTGGCCTGGGCGCTGCTGCCCGTCTCCAGCACGAGCTACGGCCTGGCCATCGGCTCCGGCCTGGTGGCCTTCGTCCTCGCGATGGTTCAGTCCTTCAAGCGCGCGGCCTCGCCCGCGCTGATCATCGGGTACGCCGCCTTCGAGGGCGTGTTCCTCGGTGTCATCAGCGAGATGTACAACTCGCAGTGGCACGGCGCGCCCTTCCAGGCCGTGCTCGGCACCATGGCGGTCGCCGGCGCCACCCTCCTCGTCTACAAGGCGGGCTGGATCCGTGTCACCGCGCGGTACGCGCGCATCGGCATCACCATCGCCATCGCCTTCATCGCCGTCATGGCGGTGAACCTCCTGCTGGTCGCCTTCGGGGTCGCCCCCGACGGCGGACTGCGCAGCAGTGGCCCGCTGGGCATCGCCGTCGGCATCCTGGCGATCCTGATCGGCGCGTTCTTCCTGACCCTCGACTTCAAGCAGATCGAGGACGGCATCACCTACGGTGCGCCGAAGGAAGAGGCCTGGCTGGCCGCGTTCGGCCTGACCATGACCCTCGTGTGGATCTACGTCGAGATGCTGAGGCTGGTCGCCATCTTCAGCGGCAGAGACTAGTCACGCCGGCGGCCGGACAGGCCGTCAGCCGATGTGAAGGGCCCGCGAACCACCAGTTCGCGGGCCCTTCGTCATGGGTGCCTCGTCGCGTGTGTGTCGTCGGACGCTGGTCTTCCGGTGGTGCGCGCTCACAGCAGTTTGCGCGCGGCCCTCCTCAGGTCGTACTCGTGGATGATCGCTTTGGCGTGGCCGTACGCGAGGTCGTGTTCGGCGCGGAGCCAGCTCACCTTCTCCTCGAAACGGAAGAGGGCGGGGCCTTCGTCGACGGTGCGAAGCCAGTCGGAGATCTCACGACCGGTGCAATGGGGGATGCGGGCGAGCAGGTTGCGATGGGTCTCCTCGGAGAAGACTTGGGACATCGGCGCCTCCGAACGCAAAGGGGATGTAAGCCGGTCCTTCACGCCACCGTGCCTGAGGGTTGGGTTGTTGGCAACAGTCCCGCCGCTGCGCGTAGTCTCGCGGCGTGCTGGATACGACGCCGTTGACCCGAGCCGTGGACCACTTCGCCGACCGGTTGCGAGCCGCCCCGCAGAGCCGTCTGCAACGCAGTGCCGCGGCCGAGGCACTGGGGCTGGCCAGGGAGTTCGCGCTGCGCGCCCAGCGGGTCGAGGACCCGTCGGGGGAGCCCCGGGAGATGCCCGACGCCGGGATGTTCGCCGCCGCCGACCAAATCACGGTCGCCGCGCACGACTTGGCCCTCGTACTGAAGAACGAGGAGGAACTGGCCGAAGCGGTCACGCTCGTGGCCGAGGCGCAGAAACGCGCCGGGGTCTGACCTGCTCGGTCGACTCCGGCGCGCGGGGTGCCGCGGTCCGCCCCCCGGGGCGGACGCTACAGCGACGCTATGACGCGGTCCGCCAGGATGTAGACGCTCTCCTCGCCGAAGGAGAAGGTCAGCGCGTACGCGCCCGAGACGCCGGAGCCGCCGAGCAGGACCGGGGCCTCACCCGCCGTCAGCGCGGCGGCGAGCCGCTGCGCGGTCTCGCGGTGGCCCGGGGTCATGCACAGGGTCGTGCCGTCGGCGAAGACGTAGACGTCGAGGGTGCCGAGCGGGCCGGGGCGGACGTCCGCCAGTTCCGTACGGGACTCGGCGAGCTCCTCCAGGCGGGCCACCGTGCGTTCGTGGTCGCTGACCACCGGCGACTGGACCGGGACGAAGTCCGGGTGCGAGGGGTGACGGCGGCGGGCCGCGGCGAGCTCCGGGGAGTCGCCGGCGGTACCGCTCTGGTGGAAGTCCTCCAGGTCCGTGCCGGTCTCGGTCACCGGCTCCAGGTGGTCGAGGCCCACGAAGTCGGAGTGTCGCGGCAGGAACAGCTCGCTGTCCGGCAGCCCGAGCAGCGACGGCGCGTCGGAGGCGTCACGCGCCTCCTGGGCGGCCCAGAAGGCCCGCGCCTCGGCGAGCTCCCGCTCCCGCTCCTCGGCCAGCGCATCGGCCACGGCCGTGCGTATCTCGTCCGCGTCGGCGGATCCGCGCGCCGCGGGCACGAGAGCCCGTGCCGCACTGGCACGGCTCGCGACGAGTTCGCTGTGCAGGGCTGCCACCTGCCGACGCACACCCCACAGGGTGCGCAGAACGGCGACGCCCACGGCCGCGCTTGCGGCGGTGGCGAGCAGCAGAGCAATCGGCATGGCGCTCACTGACGTACTCCCGGTTCAAGGTCGGCCCCCGACTTCCTACATCAGCTTGAAGGGCGAACCATCAAACTGTCAGTGCGTAACGTCACGAATAGGACAGGACTTTGGGCCTCGGGTTTAGCTGTGCAATGCACCTGACCTGCGGAAATACCCTTCCAGGGGGACATAGGTCACATCTTGGATGGGATTGGATCACAAATCGGCCCAGAGGCCCGGTGGTTCCGGGCTTCTGGGCCGATTCGTTCACGCTGGGTTCAATTCCCGTCACAGGAACGGGTCATCGCGGTCAGCTCAGACGCTCGATGACCATCGCCATGCCCTGACCGCCGCCGACGCACATGGTCTCCAGACCGAACTGCTTGTCGTGGAACTGGAGGCTGTTGATGAGCGTGCCGGTGATGCGGGCGCCGGTCATGCCGAAGGGGTGGCCGATGGCGATCGCGCCGCCGTTCACGTTCAGCTTGTCCAGCGGGATGCCGAGGTCACGGGCGCTCGGGATCACCTGGGCGGCGAAGGCCTCGTTGATCTCGAACAGGTCGATGTCGTCGACCGTGAGGCCGGCGCGGCCGAGCGCCTGCTTGCTGGCCTCCACCGGGCCGAGGCCCATGATCTCGGGGGACAGGCCGGTGACGCCGGTCGAGACGATGCGGGCGAGCGGGGTCAGGCCGAGCTCGCGGGCCTTCGTGTCGGACATGATCACGAGGGCGGCGGCGCCGTCGTTCAGCGGGCAGCAGTTGCCGGCGGTGACCAGGCCGTCGGGGCGGAAGACCGGCTTGAGGCCCTGGACGGCCTCCAGCGTCACACCCGCGCGCGGGCCGTCGTCCTTGCTGACGACCGTTCCGTCCGGGGTCGTGATCGGGGTGATCTCGCGCTCCCAGAAGCCGTTCTTGATGGCTTCCTCGGCGAGGTTCTGCGAGCGCACGCCGAACTCGTCCATGTCCTGGCGGGTGACGCCCTTGAGGCGGGCCAGGTTCTCGGCGGTCTGACCCATCGAGATGTACGCGTCCGGGATCAGGCTGTCCTCGCGCGGGTCGTGCCAGGCCGAACCCTCCGACTGTGCGACCTCGAGGGTGCGGGCCTCGGCGTCGGTGAAGAGGGGGTTGTGGGTGTCGGGCATGCCGTCGGAGGTGCCCTTGACGGACCGCGACACCATCTCGACGCCCGCCGAGATGAAGACGTCGCCCTCGCCCGCCTTGATGGCGTGCAGGGCCATGCGGGAGGTCTGGAGGGACGAGGAACAGTAGCGGGTGATGGTGCAGCCCGGGAGGTGGTCCATGCCCATCTGCACGGCCACGATGCGGGCGAGGTTGTGGCCCTGCTCGCCGCCGGGGAGGCCACAGCCGAGCATCAGGTCGTCGATGAGCTTCGGGTCCAGCTCGGGGACCTTGGCGAGGGCGGCCTGGATGATCGTGGCGGTCAGGTCGTCGGGGCGCACGTCCTTCAGAGAGCCCTTGAAGGCGCGGCCGATCGGGGATCGGGCGGCTGAGACGATCACGGCTTCGGGCATCACGGCTCCATTGGCGTACGGGAAGTGTGCAGGGCTGCTTGGGAAGTTACCCGTACGTACCGTCGAGGTCACCGGTGCGGGGGTGTGACACCGGCCGCACTTTTCTAAGCGCTTGCTTTTTGCTGGCGGGGGCGCCTTGGGGGAGGGGTGCGTTTCCCGGGAGGGGTGGACAGGTGCCCCCGCGCAGGGGTGACCGCCCACGGGGCTCCGCCCCGGACCCCGCTCCTCAATCGCCGGAGGGGCTGAAAATTCGTGCCTCCGCCTTTCAGACACAGGGCAGGGCGACGGACCCAGGGGCGCGGGGAACTGTGCGGCCCGCCCCCATGGAGCCGCACCCGGCTACGGGCCTGCCCGGATCGGGGCTGGGCATTCGGTGCCGGGCTGGGTGACGGAGCCAGGGGCGCGGGGAACTGCGCGGCCGGCCCCACGGGCCCGCAGTCGGGTACGGCCTCGCCTGGCGGCCCGACCGGGGTCGCATTCCGGTGCCGGTCGGGGTGAGAGAGGCAGGGGCGCGGGGAACTGCGCGGCCCGCCCCCCCACGCACCCGCGGGCGGGTGGGGCCGGATCCCCCGGACGGGAGCCGGTGGGGTCAGTTGGACGGGGTCGGGGCCGGGTCCGTTGCCGGGAGGCGTTGGCGGCGGCGGCGTTTCAGGAGGGCCCAGGGGCCACGGGGCCCGGTGGGCATCGCGGCGGCGACCTCGGTGCCGGGCTCGGACGCGGCCTCCGCGGCGGCACGGGCGACCGGCAGGAACCCCTCGTGACGCGAGACGTCGGGCCGCTCCTCCTCTGCCGGCCAGAGGCCCAGCGCCGCGCAGACGGTGGGCAGCAGGGCCATGGCGGCCGTCGCGTACCCCTCGGCCGATGGGTGGTAGTGGTCCGGCCCGAACAGCTCGCGCGGGTTCGCCTCGAACTCGGGGCCCAGCAGGTCGCCCAGCGACACCGTACGGCCCCCCTGCTCGACCGTCCCGATCGTCTGGGCGGCCGCGAGCTGCCGGGACGCGCGCCGCGCCAGCCACCGCAGCGGCTGCTGCACCTGCTCGACCGTGCCCAGGTCGGGACAGGTGCCGACGACCACCTCCGCACCGGCCGTGCGCAGCCTGCGTACCGCCGCGGACAGATGACGCACGGAGCGCGTCGGCGGCATCCGGTGCGTCACGTCGTTCGCACCGATCATGATCACGCAGATGTCGGGCAGCCGTGCGGTGTCCGTGAGGGCGAGCGCGACCTGGCGGTCCAGGTCGTCCGACTGGGCGCCGGGCAGCGCCACGTTGCACAGCTCCACCGGCCGCTCGGCCACCGCCGCGAGCCCCGAGGACAGCAGCGCGCCCGGCGTCTGGCGGGCCCTGCGCACTCCCTGGCCGGCGGCCGTCGAGTCACCGAGCATCGTCAGCCGCAGCGGGGGTTCGTCAGGAGAGGCGCCGGTGTAGTCGTACCCGTACAGACCGTCGGCGCGCGGGGCGTAGGGAGCGTGTCCGTTGTTCACATGCCGCTTCACGAACTGCACCTCGGCCAGCACCAGACCGACAGTCGCCGCACCCACCAGCCCGATGCCGCCCCCGCCGTACGCCGCGCCCGCGGCGATCCGCCGGGCCACCCTCGCCCTCGACATGCTCGACATCCGTCGCCGCCACCTCCTGTAGCCGTACAACCACTGCTTGCCCCGAAGTGCGGGTGGGCCAATCTCAACTGCGGGTGAACGCCTGCGCAGGGCCGTAGGCTGACGGGACCATTCCTGTAAAAAACGCAGCTCCGGAGACAACGGTGCAATTCCACGACTCGATGATCAGTCTCGTCGGCAACACCCCGCTGTTGAGGCTCAACAACGTGACCGCGGGCATCCAGGCGACCGTCCTGGCGAAGGTCGAGTACTTCAACCCCGGCGGATCCGTGAAGGACCGCATCGCCCTGCGCATGATCGAGGCCGCGGAGGAGAGCGGCGCGCTCAAGCCCGGCGGCACGATCGTCGAGCCGACCAGTGGCAACACCGGTGTCGGCCTCGCGATCGTGGCGCAGCAGAAGGGGTACAGGTGCATCTTCGTCTGCCCCGACAAGGTCTCCACGGACAAGATCAACGTCATGCGCGCGTACGGGGCCGAGGTCGTGGTCTGCCCCACCGCCGTCGACCCGGAGCACCCGGACTCGTACTACAACGTCTCCGACCGGCTCGTGCGGGAGACCCCGGGCGCCTGGAAGCCGGACCAGTACTCCAACCCGAACAACCCCCTCTCGCACTATCACTCGACCGGCCCCGAGCTGTGGGAGCAGACCGAGGGGAAGATCACGCACTTCGTCGCGGGTGTCGGCACCGGCGGCACGATCTCCGGCACCGGCCGTTATCTGAAGGACGCCAGCGACGGCAAGGTGCAGGTCGTCGGCGCCGACCCCGAGGGGTCCGTGTACTCGGGCGGCTCGGGCCGGCCCTACCTCGTCGAGGGCGTCGGTGAGGACTTCTGGCCGACCGCGTACGACCGTACGGTCGCGGACGAGATCGTCGCGGTGTCCGACAAGGACTCTTTCCAGATGACGCGCCGCCTGGCCAAGGAGGAGGGGCTGCTCGTCGGCGGCTCCTGCGGCATGGCCGTCGTGGCCGCGCTGCGGGTCGCCGAGCGCCTCGGCCCCGACGACGTCGTCGTCGTGCTGCTCCCCGACAGCGGTCGCGGCTACCTCAGCAAGATCTTCAACGACGAGTGGATGGCCGACTACGGCTTCCTGGAGGACACCGGCCCGAGCGCCCGTGTCGCCGACGTCCTGAACGACAAGGCGGGCGCCTCGATCCCCTCGCTGGTGCACATGCACCCGGAGGAGACCGTCGGCGAGGCCATCGAGGTGCTGCGCGAGTACGGCGTCTCGCAGATGCCGATCGTCAAGCCGGGCGCCGGTCACCCGGACGTGATGGCCGCCGAGGTCATCGGGTCGGTCGTGGAGCGCGAGCTCCTGGACGCGCTGTTCACCAAGCGGGCCTCCCTGGAGGACCCGCTGGAGAAGCACATGTCGGCGCCGCTGCCCCAGGTCGGTTCCGGTGAGCCGGTCGGCGACCTGATGTCCGTGCTCGGCGGTGCCGACGCGGCGATCGTGCTCGTCGAGGGCAAGCCCACCGGTGTCGTCAGCCGGCAGGACCTGCTGTCCTTCCTGGCCAAGGGCGGCACCAGGGCCTGACCCCGTCCGGGGCCTGAGCAGGATTTCCGCTCGAAGTGTCGGATCCGTGTGGATCTTCCGGCGCCGGCCGGGGTGAACTTCGCGGAAGTGGTACGAGCGCGTCACGTCCGCGCAGCACCCGCTTAACACGGGTCCGGCACATTAGTGGGTGTCGGCAGGGCGGGAGCGGCTCCCCGCCAGGCCGGCGCCGAACGGCGCCAAGGACCTCCGGAGCGGCTCCCGGACCTCCATGGACGCCTAGGACGCGCAAGCCCGGTCCTGACCCGGCCCGCGTCCCTCGCGGGGACCGCCGTCGTCCCGCCCCCCTTCACCGGGGGTGCGGCGGTCCCCGCGCATAACGTCGAAAGGGCCCGGCGCTCATCCCGAGCGCCGGGCCCTTTCGTATGCACTTCCGGCCCCTACTCCTCCCAGTCCGACTCCTGCCGGGACGCGCGGCGGCCGAAGAAACCGGGGGACAGGCGCGCCGCCTGGACCACGTTCACTCCGACGATGCCGCCCCAGGCGACGAGCAGACCGGGCAGGTGGGCCTGGGCGGCGCCGATCGCGGACAGCGGGATCGCGAGGACGAGCGAGACGATGCCGAAACCGAAGCGCTCGCCCCAGGAGTCGGCGGACTGGGGCGAGCGCGACCCGCGCGCCACCACCATCTGCTGTTCGGCGAGCCGGCGCCGCACCCGGCGGTCGACCGCGCCGTCGAGGTGCTGCTCGACCTTCTCCAGGAACGAGTCGACCAGCGCGGACTCGTACTCCTCGCCCAGTTCCCTGCGCGCGTGCAGGGTGGCGTCGAGTTCCTTCTTCAGCTCCGCGTCGTCATGGCGGGCGTTCATACCGGTCATGTCCATCACGTTAGGCAGCCGGGACGCG
The DNA here is from genome assembly GCF_044763015.1 of Streptomyces sp. NPDC096324. Lineage (NCBI taxonomy): Bacteria > Bacillati > Actinomycetota > Actinomycetes > Kitasatosporales > Streptomycetaceae > Streptomyces > Streptomyces sp. NPDC096324. Next base: position 577,096 of record NZ_JBIWFK010000007.1, read on the forward strand.
TCTGGCACTGGGGATAGCCCCCCTGTTGCGGCGGGGCCGGGCCCCCGGAAGACGCCCCTTGCCGGTCTGCATATCGTCATGCAGAGTTCTCGGTACCTGAATGGAAAGGTGTGCGCGTGGTGTCGTCCCGGATCGTGGACACGTCGTGTGCGGTGACCCCTCCGGCGGCCGTCGCGCTCGTGGTCCTGGACGGCCGCGGCACCGGAGTCGACGACGTCGTACGGCTCGCCGACGGGGCCGCGCGGCCGGTTCCCGGCACGGACGCCATGAAGCGCGTCGAGGAGTCCTGGTGCGCCGCCCGGCGCATCGCCGCCACCGGTCGCGTCTACGGCCGCTCCACCGGCGTCGGCGCCAACCGCGGCGAGGACGTCCCGACCGAGGCGGCCGCCGGCCACGGACTGCGCCTGCTGCGCAGCCACGCGGGCGCCATCGGCGCGGAACTGCCCGCCCGGCAGGTCCGGGCGATGCTCGCCGTCCGCGCGAACCAGCTCCTCGCCGGCGGCGCGGGACTGCGGCCCACCGTCGTGACGGCGCTGTGCGCGGCACTGGAGAGCGGCGCGTACCCGGCCGTCAACGAGTTCGGCTCGGTCGGGACCGGGGACATCGCGGCCCTGGCCCAGATGGGCCTCGCCCTCGCGGGGGAACACCCGTGGAGAGGCCCCGACGGCTCGCCGGCCCGGTCCGGCGAGGACCTCGTCCCCGAGCCGCAGCAGCTCGACAACAACGACGCGCTCGCGCTCATCAGCAGCAACGCCCTCACCCTCGGACAGTCCGCCCTCGCGCTGCACGAACTGCGCGGGCTGATCGGGGCCACCCAGGTCGTCGCGGCGCTGTCCCTGTTCGCGGTCGACGGGTCCCACGAGGCCTACGCCGAACCCGTGCACGCGGCCCGCCCGCACCGGGGGTCCATCGAGGTGGCGCGCCGGATGCGGGAGCTGATCGGCGCCGCCGACCGGCCCACGCCACCGCTCGGACGCATCCAGGACCCGTACGGCTTCCGCTGCCTGCCGCAGATCCACGGCCCCGCCCACGACGCGGCGGACGCGCTGGAGGCGGTCTTCACGGTGGAGATCAACGCCGCCGCGGAGAACCCTCTCATCTGCCCCGAGGACATGGCCGCCTACCACCACGGCGGCTTCTACCAGGCCCAACTCGCCCTCGCCCTGGACCACTTCAGGCTCGCCGTCACCCAGGTGGCACGCCTGTCCACCTCCCGGCTGTCCACCCTCAACGAACCCGCCTACACCCGGCTGCGCCCCTTCCTCGCCGACCACGAGCCCGCGTCCTCGGGCGTGATGATCCTGGAGTACGCCGCCGGTGCCGCGCTCGGTGACCTGCGGGCCTTCTCCGCGCCCGCCTCGCTCGGCCACGCTGTACTCTCCCGGGGCGTCGAGGAACAGGCGAGCTTCGCCTCACTCGCCGCACGCCAGACGCTGCGTGCGTGTGGTGCGTACCGTCTCGTCGTCGGCTGTGAACTGGTCGCCGCGGTACGGGCGCTGCGCCAGCGCGACCTGCGGCCCGACCCGGAGCTGCCGGCCGGGCGGGCACTGGAGCTGGCCGAGGCGGTGCTCGACGCGGAGCAGACCGACCGGCCGCTCACGGACGACGTGACGGCGGCCGCCGCGCTGCTCGACCGGTTCACGGACATCTGGAGGGGGAGCACGTCATGAGCACGCTCGGCGACAGGGCCGCAGGCGGCGACAAGGACGGGGACGGCGACGCGATGGGGGGCGGCGGGACGATGGAGGACGGCACGGCGACGGGGGTCGGCGAAGTGACGGGCGTCGGCGGCGCGACGAGCGGCGACGGGGTGACGCGGGGCGACGCGGCTGCGCGTGACGGCGGGGCGACGCGTGCCGACGAGGCGAGGCGGGACGGCGGGGCGGAAGGCGACCCGGGCGTGAGCGACAGCCCCGCCGGACGGCTCCAGAGTCTCTTCGAGGGGCACCGGCTCACCCCGACCCAGCGGCGCATCGCCCACAGCATGGTGCGCAGCGCCGCCGACGTGCCCTTCCTGTCCAGCGTCGAACTCGCCGAACTCGCCGGAGTCAGCCAGCCCTCCGTCACCCGCTTCGCGGTCGCGCTCGGCTTCGACGGCTATCCGGCGCTGCGCCGCCACCTGCGCGAGGTCGCGCCCGCCGAACCGGCCGCCGACACCGCCTCGTACAACGAGTACCAGCAGGCCGTCGAGGCCGAGATCGAGAACCTGCGTCACCTCGCCGCCGTGCTCTCCGATCCGCGGCCGGTCGCGCGGGCGGGGCGGCTGCTCGCCGCGTCCCGCCCGCTGCCCGTCCTCGGGCTGCGCGCCGCCGCCTCCCAGGCCTACGGCTTCGCCTACTTCGCCGCCAAGGTGCACCCCGACGTCCGGCTGCTGCACGAGGGCGGCACGATGCTCCAGGACCGCATCGACGCGGCCGTACGGGCCGGGGCCACGGCCCTGCTGTGCTTCGCGCTGCCCCGCCACCCGCGCGAGGTCCTCGACGCCCTCGGTCACGCGAAGGAGGCCGGGCTGACCGTCGTCACGGTCGCCGACTCGGCGTTCGCGCCGGTGGCGAAGGTGTCCGACCTGCTGCTCCCCGCCGCCGTCGGCACCGGACTCGCCTTCGACACCGCGTGCGCGCCGATGCTGCTGGGCCGCGTCCTGCTGGAGGCCATGTGCGACGACCTGCCGGACGCCCAGGCGCGGCTGGAGCAGTTCGACGCACGGGCCGCCGTACGGGGCCTGTTCGTGGAGTAGGAGGCGTCCCTCCCGGCGCCCGCGCGGTGAGTGCGGCTGTTTCTCAGACGCGTCTCACCTTCCGTGGCTAACCTGCGCGCCCGAGGACATACGGGCGTGGCGGCCGTCGGCGGCCTGCCCGTGGACGGGCAGGCGCGGGGACGGGAGGCGGATCGTGGCGCGTGGAGGACAGGGACTGGCCCGAGTGGCCGTCGTGGTGCGGGCGGGAGCATCGCCGCTGTGGTGGTGCGGGGTACTGGCCGCCGGGGTGGGCGTACTGCTCCCCGGGCTGACCGGGCGCAGGATCGGCGTCATGGCGGGCGCCGCGCTGTTTCTCGTCACGGCCGCCGTCGTGGCGCGCCGGCGTACGAAGCGGTACGACGCCCTGGTCCGCTCGGCCGCCCGCGCCGGCAAGCACGATGTGCTCCAGGACCGTGCCGTGACCGTGCGCAACTGGCGCCGGGGTCACCGCTGGTGGCTGCTGCTCGCCTTCGCCGCAGCGCTGGGCAGTTCGTTCGCCGTGCCCGCCGCGGGCGGCATGCTGCTCGCCGGGGCGGGTGTCGGACTGTGGCTGAAGGCCACCAGGCTCGGCCGGGTGGAGCGGAACGAGCAGGCGCTGATCTGGGTGCGTGTCGACTGGCTCGGCCCGCGCGCCGGAGCGCCCGTGGGCAAGCCCGTCCGCGCCGTCCGGGCCACCGGAGTGGTGGCGGGTGACGCCGCGCCCGGTGGGGCGCGGCGTCACTGACCGGAACGGAACCGGACCCGGTGCGGAACTAGATCTCCAGATCGGCCTCGATCCGCTTCAACTGGTGCCGGGCCATGGCCAGGTTGGCGCGCTTCTGGTCGAGCACCAGGTACAGGAAGAGGCCGTTTCCGCCCCGCCCCTTCATCAGCCGGATCAGGTGGTACTGGTCGGACAGCGTGATCAGGATGTCCTCGATGTCGCCCTTCAGGCCCAGGTGTTCCATCGTGCGCAGTTTCGCGCGGACGACGTCGGTGTTGCCGGCGGCCGCGACCGTGAGGTCGAAGCTCTTGCTGCCGCCGATGGTGCCCAGCGCCATTCCGCTCGTGTAGTCGACGAGGGCGGCACCGGTCGCGCCCTCGATGGACGCCAGAGCCTCTTTGAGGGCGGTCTCGGTGTTCGTCATGATGGGGTGCTCCTTCAGCTCTCTGATGTTCTCGGGTGGTTGGTGGCAGGAGTGGATGTGGACCGCGGAGTGGTGCCGCGGGGGGTGCGCGTGCGCAGTGGGGTCTTCGCGGAGGGCTTGGCGGTGGGCTTGGCCGGTTCGGCGGCCGGCTCCCCGCGAGCCGTGGCGGCGTCGACGAGTTCGCCGATCCGGGTGCCGGAGCGCCGCCCCTCCAGGTGCAGCCGGCCGACGTTGACCCGGTCCTGGGCGAGCAGGGTCAGCACGGCGGAGCCGCCCGCGGCGTACGTCGCCACGTAGCCGTGCACGCCGCGCACCAGCAGCTCGCGCAGGTCGCCGTGACCGGTGGACTCGGCCATCCGTATGGCGACCCCCAGGGCGGCCGCGGTGAGCGCGGCCAGGCCGTCCGGCTCCACGCCGGGCGTGTCGTGGGCGAGGACGAGACCGTCGGCGCTGGCCGCGAGCGCTCCGGTCAGCTGGGGCACCCGGGCCCGGAGCCGATGGAGTTCGTCCAGGACTTCGGCCTCCGCCGCCATCAGCAGTCTCCTCTCGGCACGCTGTCGTAGCGCGCGGATCACAAGGCCTCCCGCGGGGTTGGGACTCACAAGGCCTCCAGCGCGTCTCTGAGTCGCCGCAGCAACGCGACGTCGGGATCGGCGGAGGTCTGGGTGAGCACGCTGGGCGGGGGGAGCGGCTGCGGTTCGGGCGCGGCCGTCACGAGTCCGGCGGCGGCGAGCCGGCGCAGGTCGACGAGCGTGTGGAAGGCCGGCCGGCCCAGTGCGAGGGACACGTCCGCCGCCGTGCGGACGCCGTCCACCCGGCCGAGGACGGCCTCCTGGCGCAGCGGCACCGACGGTCCCGCGGCGAGCAGGGCGCGCCGCAGTGGTGCGGTGTCGGTCGCCGGGTCGGGCCAGATCCGGTGCAGGAGTTCGCGCCGGCGCACCGTCTCGCGCTCCAGCGCGGCGACCGGGACGGGGCGCAGCGGGCCGAACCAGTGCGCGGCGCCGTACCGGAAGCGGCTCGGGGTGCTGCTCGGACCGAGCACGAAGTACGCGGCGTCGTAGAGGGAGCCGAGGTGGCACAGTTCCAGCGCGCCCTCCGCGATCCGTCCGGTGTCGATCAGGAACCGGCCGACCCGGCGGCGGGCGCCGGCCGTGGCGACCGCCTCCCGCCACACCTCGGGGTCCAGGACGCCGTGGACGGAGAAGAGGACGTCGAGCCCGGGTGTGGCCGGGCTCTCGGCGTGCACTACCTCGCCGTCGGCGAGGTAGAGGGTGCCGCGCTCGCGGATGAGGACGCCGGTGGCCCGTTCGTCGGCGAGCCTGCTGAGCATCGGTGAGGCGCCGCCGGCGGCGCCCGGTGCCGGGTCCCGTATCGGGAGCCGGGGCGGGGGAGGTGTCCTGACGGTGGTCATACGAGCACCAGCCGTCCGGCCATCTCGCCCAGCCGGATGCGGGCCAGGGCGAGGTTGCCGTCCGAACGGGCCAGCCACAGGTGCAGGAACACGCTGCTGTCGAAGGCGGTGCGGACGAAGCGCAGGACGTGATAGCTGTCGCGGTTGCTGATGATCAGGTCTTCGATCGGGGTCTCCTGATCGGACCACTCGGACCAGTCGGAGCCGCCCTTGGGGGCGAACGAGCGGTTCTCCGCGGCGAGCCGGGCCAGCTCGGCGGCCTCCGCCGCGGTCGTCTCGTGGTCGTCGCCCGGAGCGTCGCCGACCGTGCCCAGGGCCAGGCCGCTGGTCCAGTCGACCACCGAGGCGCCCCGCGCACCGGGCAGTGTCATGGCCTCCAGCAGGCACTCGTCGATACCGGGCACCGTGTCTCCCTCCCGCCAAAGGGTTCGGCCGAGTGACGACGAAGTTACGCACTGTGTGCACGGGAAGGGAGTGATCGGGCATTTTCCTGTGGAAAATGCCCGGGATGACTAAGGTGGGTCGATTGACCACATTCTCGGGCGCGCCTAAACCCCCTGGAGGCGGTTTGTGCTGCCCTGGAGCCGTGTGGCGGGGGCGCACCTGGGTGCGAAAGGGCGCCCGGCGTTTTCAGTGCGCCGTGGGTGTCCGCCGGTGTCGCCTCGGGGCTCCGCCCGGACCCCGCTCCTCAAGCGCCGGAGGGGCTGGATTCGTCGGTCGGCCGGAGGGGCTGGATTTCCTACAGCGCGGTGAGTGAGCGGGTGTGGGGGCCGCCTGATTCGGTGACGATCTCGGCGAGGGTCTGGGGGGCCCGTACGACCGCGAAGCGGGTGGTTCCCGGGTCGCCCTCGGCCGGGGCGTAGCCGTAGACGCCGGGGCGGGCCAGGGAGTTGTACGCGTAGTGGTGGGCGAAGTAGTACGCGCCGGTGTCCAGCGCGGCCACGTGGTCGCCCTGTTCGAGCAGCGGCAGCGGGCGGCCCTCGGCGAGCAGGTCACCCGCGAAGCAGGCCGGGCCCGCGACGTCCTGGACGACGTCCGGCCCCGTCTTGGGCCGGCCCTTCGCGTCGTACGCGGCGATCCGCAGCGGCCACGATCCCGGCGCGTACACCGTGCGGGTCGCCACCTGCACCCCGGCGTGGGTGACCGCGACCGCCCGGCCCCCGGCGGACTTCGTGTACTCGACCCGGGCCAGCACCGTCCCGTGCTTGGCCAGCAGGGACCGCCCGAACTCGGTGACCAGCCCGTACCGTCCGTCGAACAGCCCCGGTGTCACCTCCGCGAGGAGCCGCGCGTACTGCCCGTACGTCGGTGCCATGGCGTCGGAGCCGAAGTCGACCGGCAGTCCGCCGCCGATGTCGATCGTGTCGACCTGCCGTCGTCCGACGTGCTGGTTGATCTCCTCCGCCAGCGCGTACGTCTCCGCGACACCCCGTGCCATCAGCGGGAGCGGCATGCCCTGCGAGCCCGAGTGCGCGTGCAGCCGGGTCAGCCAGGGCCGGTCGGCGTACGCCCGCACGATCCAGGCGCGGGCCCCCTCGTCCCGTAGCGCGACCCCGAACTTGGAGGTCGCCGTCGCCGTCGACATTGCCCCGATCGAACCCCCGCCGACCTGCGGGTTCACCCGGATTCCGAGGGGGGAGCGGGTGGCCGCGGAGCGGACGGCGGCGTCGATGCGGTCCAGCTCCTGCGGGCTGTCCGCGTTGACCGCGATACCCAGCGCCAGCGCCTCGCGCAGGTCGGCGGGCGTCTTGGCCGGCGAGTCGAGCACGGTCCGTCCGGGCGCGATCCCGGCCGCCCTGGCGAGCGCGAGCTCCCCGGGGCTCGCCACCTCGGCGCCGATGCCCTCCTCGCGCAGCAGTCGCAGGACGGGCACGAGGGGTGTGGCCTTGACCGCGAAGGCGTGCAGCACCGGAGTGCCGGGGGCGGTCACCGTCTCGAAGGCGGCGCGCAGCGCGGCGGCCGAGGCCCGGATGCCGGGGACGTCCAGGAGCGCGACGATGGGACGGTCCGGAGTGAGGAGCCCCTGTTCAAGGGCGGCCCGCACGGCGTCGTCCCGCCGTGCGACCCGTGTCGCGTCCGAAGCTTCCGCCGAAGACATCGCAGCCCCGTCCGCCCGGTCGTCGCCGTCGTCCGCCCGATCCCCTGCCCTGTCCATGTCTGCGCCCATGCGTCCCAGCCAAACATCCGGGAGGGCCGCGCGCGGGGCCGCGCACCTATTGACTAGCTCTATTCAAAGAGCCAGGATGTGAATATCCACAGCAACAGTCCGCTAGGAGGCAGACCATGTCAGGACCCCGCCCCGTCCGAGCGCCACGCGGTACGGAACTGAGCGCCCTGGGATGGCAGCAGGAAGCCGCCCTGCGGATGCTGCAGAACAATCTCGACCCCGAGGTCGCCGAGCACCCCGACAAGCTCGTCGTCTACGGCGGCACCGGCAAGGCCGCCCGCGACTGGCGCTCCTTCGACGCCATGGTCCGCACGCTGCGGACCCTCAAGCAGGACGAGACGATGCTCGTCCAGTCCGGCCGCCCCGTCGGTGTCATGCAGACCCACGAGTGGGCCCCGCGCGTCCTCATCGCCAACTCCAACCTGGTCGGCGACTGGGCCAACTGGGAGGAGTTCAGGCGCCTGGAGCAGCTCGGCCTGACCATGTACGGCCAGATGACCGCCGGTTCCTGGATCTACATCGGCACCCAGGGCATCCTCCAGGGCACCTACGAGACCTTCTCCGCCGTCGCCGCGAAGAAGTTCAACGGCACGCTCGCGGGCACCATCACCCTGACCGCCGGCCTCGGCGGCATGGGCGGCGCCCAGCCGCTCGCCGTGACGATGAACGACGGCGTCGCGATCTGCATCGACGTCGACCCCCGCGCCATCGAGCGCCGCATCGAGCACCGCTACCTGGACGTGAGGGCCGACTCCCTGGAGCACGCCCTCCAGCTCGCCGTCGAGGCCCGCGACCAGCGCAAGCCGCTCTCCATCGGCCTCCTGGGCAACGCCGCCGAGCTGCTGCCCCGCATGCTCGCCGAGGGCGCGCCCATCGACATCGTGACCGACCAGACCTCGGCCCACGACCCGCTCGCCTACCTCCCCATCGGCGTCGACTTCGACGACATGGCCGACGCGGCCGCCAAGGACCCGGCGGGCTTCACCACCCGCGCCCGTGAGTCCATGGCCAAGCACGTCGAGGCGATGGTCGGCTTCATGGACGCCGGCGCCGAGGTCTTCGACTACGGCAACTCGATCCGCGGCGAGGCCCAGCTCGCCGGGTACGACCGCGCGTTCGCCTTCCCCGGCTTCGTCCCCGCCTACATCCGCCCGCTCTTCTCCGAGGGCAAGGGCCCCTTCCGCTGGGCGGCCCTGTCCGGCGAGGCCTCCGACATCCACAAGACGGACAAGGCGATCCTCGACCTCTTCCCGGAGAACGAGTCCCTGCACCGCTGGATCAAGCTGGCCGGCGAGCGCGTCCACTTCCAGGGCCTGCCCGCCCGTATCTGCTGGCTCGGCTACGGCGAGCGCGACAAGGCCGGCGAGCGCTTCAACGACATGGTGGCCTCCGGCGAGCTCGCCGCGCCTCTCGCCATCGGCCGCGACCACCTGGACTGCGGCTCCGTCGCCTCCCCGTACCGCGAGACCGAGGCCATGCTCGACGGCTCCGACGCGATCGCCGACTGGCCGCTGCTGAACGCCATGGTGAACGTCGCCTCCGGCGCCTCCTGGGTCTCCATCCACCACGGCGGCGGTGTCGGCATGGGCCGCTCCATCCACGCCGGCCAGGTCTCCGTGGCCGACGGCACCAAGCTCGCGGGCGAGAAGATCCGCCGCGTGCTGACCAACGACCCCGGCATGGGCGTCATCCGCCACGTCGACGCCGGCTACGACATCGCCGAGTCCGTCGCGGACGAGCGCGGTGTGCGCATCCCGATGCGCGAGGGCCACGAGGGCGGCGACGCGTGACGTTCCACAGCATGTGGGCGGAGCTGCTGCCGATCGGCCGCAGCTCCGCCTCCGGTGGCTACCGCCGGTTCGCCTGGACCGGGGCCGACACCGACTGCCGCGCCTGGTTCCGGCAGCAGGCCGAGTCCCGCGGACTCACCTACGAGCTCGACCGCAACGGCAACCAATGGGCCTGGCTCGGCGACCCCGCCGAGGGCGACGCCGTGGTCACCGGCTCGCACCTGGACTCCGTGCCCGACGGCGGCGCCTTCGACGGCCCCCTCGGCGTCGTCTCCTCCTTCGCCGCCCTCGACGAACTCCGCGCCCGGGGCGTCCGGTTGGCCAAGCCCCTCGCCATCGTCAACTTCGGCGACGAGGAAGGCGCCCGCTTCGGTCTCGCCTGCGTCGGCTCCCGGCTCGCCGCCGGACAGCTCACCGTCGAGCAGGCGCACCGGCTCACCGACGCCGACGGCATCACCCTGCCGCAGGCCATGGAGCGCGCCGGACACGACCCCGCCGCCATCGGCCCCGACCCCGAACGCCTCGGCCGGATCGGCGCGTTCGTCGAACTCCACGTCGAGCAGGGCCGCGCCCTGGACCTCAGCGGCGACCAGGTCGGCATCGCCAGCGCCATCTGGCCGCACGGCCGCTGGCGCTTCGACTTCCGCGGCGAGGCCAACCACGCCGGCACCACCCGGCTCGTGGACCGCCACGACCCGATGCTGCCCTACGCCGAGACCGTCCTCGCCGCCCGCCGCGAGGCCCGGCTCGCCGGCGCCGTCGCCACGTTCGGCAAGATCGCCGTCGAGCCGAACGGCGTCAACGCCATCCCCTCCCTGGTGCGTGGCTGGCTCGACTCCCGCGCCGCCGACCAGGCCACCCTCGACACCGTCGTGGGCGGCGTCGAGAAGGCGGCCCGCGAGTACGCCGAGGCACAGGGCGTCGAACTCGACGTGATCCGCGAGTCGTTCACCCCCGTCGTCGAGTTCGAGCACGCCCTGCGCGACGAACTCGCCCGCATCCTGGGCAAGGACCGGGAAGCCGTCCTGAACGTCCCCGTGCTCGGGACCGGCGCCGGACACGACGCCGGAATCCTCTCCGGCACCGTCCCGACCGCCATGCTGTTCGTACGCAACCCCACGGGTGTCTCGCACTCCCCGGCCGAGTACGCCGCCGAGGACGACTGCGTGGCCGGGGTGACCGCACTCGCCGACGTACTCGAAGGGCTGGCCTGCAGGTGACCAAGACGTACTGGCTGGAACACGCCTGGCTCGACACCCACGTCGAGCCGGGCGTCGCCGTGACCGTGTCGGCCGGCGGCTCCGAAGCCGGTGCCGACGGCCGCGTCACCGACGTCCGCACCGGCGTCGACACCCCGCCGCCGGGCGCCGAGATCCTGCGCGGACTCACCCTCCCGGGCCTCGCCAACGCCCACTCCCACGCCTTCCACCGCGCCCTGCGCGGCACCGTCCAGGTCGGCTCCGGCACCTTCTGGACCTGGCGCGAGATCATGTACTCCTTCGCCGACCGGCTGACCCCGGACACCTACCACGCGCTGGCCCGCGCGGTGTACGCGGAGATGGCGCTCGCCGGAGTCACCGCCGTCGGCGAGTTCCACTACGTGCACCACGCCCACGACGGCACCCCCTACGCCGACCCCAACGCCATGGGCGAGGCCCTCGTCGCCGCCGCCTCCGACGCGGGCATCCGCATCACCCTGCTCGACACGGCCTACCTCTCCTCCGGCTTCGGCCAGCCGCCCAACCCGCACCAGCGGCGCTTCTCCGACGGCACCGCCGACGCCTGGGCGGAACGCTCTTCACTTCTCAAGGACCGGGATCACGCACGGATCGGCGCGGCGATCCACTCCGTACGGGCCGTGCCCGCCGGACAGCTCGCCACCGTGGCGCGCTGGGCCGAGGAGCGGCGCGCCCCGCTCCATGTCCACCTGTCCGAGCAGACGGCCGAGAACGAGGCCTGCCTCGCCGCCCACGGCCGCACCCCCACCCGCCTGCTCGCCGACCACGGCGTCCTCGGACCGCGCACCACCGGCGTCCACAACACGCACCTCACCGACGAGGACATCGCCCTGCTCGGCGGCTCCGGCACCGGCACCTGCATGTGCCCCACCACCGAACGCGACCTCGCCGACGGCATCGGCCCCGCCGTCGCCCTCCAGCGCGCGGGCTCACCCCTCTCGCTCGGCTCCGACAGCCACGCCGTCATCGACCTCCTCGAAGAGGCCCGCGCGATGGAGCTGAACGAACGGCTGCGCACCCGCACCCGAGGTCACTGGACGGCCGCCGCCCTGCTGCGCGCCGCCTCCGCCGACGGCCACGCGGCCCTCGGCTGGGACGACGCGGGCACCATCGAGCCGGGCGCCCTCGCCGACTTCACGACGATCGCCCTCGACTCGGTCAGAACAGCGGGACCGGTGCCCCGCCTGGGCGCGGAGACAGCCGTATTCGCGGCCACGGCCGCCGATGTCCGGCACACGGTCGTGGCGGGCCGGCACGTCGTGCGCGACGGCGCGCACACGCTCGTCCCCGATGTGCCGGCAGCGCTCGCGGACGCCGTCCAGGCGCTGCGCTCCTGACTCCCGGGCGGGCGGGAGACACCGCCCGCCCGACGCCCCCCACCAGCAGTCCCGCCACCCCTGAGGACGCCATGAGCAGCACGACCGTCATCACCAACATCGCCAGTCTGGTCACCAACGATCCCTCCCAAGGTGACGGCTCCCCGCTCGGTCTGATCCAGGACGCGGCCGTCGTCATCGACGGCGACCGTGTCGCGTGGACCGGTGAATCAAGCAAAGCACCCGCCACTGACAACCGCGTCGACGCCGGTGGCCGCGCGGTGCTCCCGGGCTTCGTCGACTCCCACTCGCACCTGGTCTTCGCCGGTGACCGCACCCAGGAGTTCAACGCCCGCATGTCCGGCCGCGCCTACAGCGCGGGCGGCATCCGCACCACCGTCGCCGCCACCCGCGCCGCCTCCGACGAAGAACTGGAGCGCAACCTCACCCGCTACCTGCGCGAGGCCCTGCGCCAGGGCACCACGACCTTCGAGACCAAGTCGGGCTACGGCCTGACCGTCGAGGACGAGGCCCGCGCGCTGCGCATCGCCGCCTCGCACACCGACGAGGTCACCTACCTCGGCGCGCACATCGTCTCCCCGGACTACGCCGACGACCCGGCCGCGTATGTCGCCCTGGTGACCGGCGAGATGCTCGACGCCTGCGCCCCGTACGCGCGTTGGGTGGACGTCTTCTGCGAGAAGGGCGCCTTCGACGGCGACCAGGCGCGGGCGATCCTCACGGCCGGCAAGGCCAAGGGCCTGCACCCGCGTGTGCACGCCAACCAGCTCTCGTACGGCCCCGGTGTCCAGCTCGCCGTCGAGCTGGACGCGGCGAGCGCCGACCACTGCACCCACCTGACGGACGCGGACGTCGACGCCCTCGCGAGCGGCGACACCGTGGCGACCCTGCTCCCCGGTGCCGAGTTCTCCACCCGCGCCGAGTGGCCCGACGCCCGCAGGCTGATCGACGCCGGTGTCACGGTGGCCCTGTCCACCGACTGCAACCCCGGCTCGTCGTTCACCTCGTCCGTGCCCTTCTGCATCGCCCTCGCCGTACGGGACATGCGGATGACCCCGGACGAGGCCGTGTGGTCCGCGACGGCGGGCGGCGCGCGGGCGCTGCGCCGGGACGACGTCGGCCGGATCGCGCCGGGTGCCTACGCGGACCTGACCCTGCTGGACGCCCCGAGCCACGTCCACCTCGCCTACCGTCCGGGCGTCCCGCTGGTCACCGGCGTCTGGCGGCGCGGCGTCCGCGAGATCTGAGCCCGCCGACGGGGGCGGGCCACCCATCCCTCAGGCGCTGCCCGCGCGCCAGCGCTGGCCCGTGCCCCCGGTCAGCGGCACCAGGGACAGCCCGCCGTCGCCGTCCGGTGTCACGGCCGTCTCGATGGCCACGGCCGGGCGGATCACCCCGTCCCCGTCGACGGTGAAACGGAGGTTGTCGCCGTGGCCGCCGTCGAGCGAGGAGCACTCCCAGATGCCCACGCCCCGGTCGACGGAGCCGCGGCTGTCCAGGCAGAAGTCGTCGTCCGCGGCCGACCGCAGGGAACCGCTGTCGACGCGCCAGCGCTGGGTGGAGGAGGAAGTGCAGGGCGCCGTGATGACGTCGGTGCCCTTGTCGAAGTCGCCGTCGCGGATGTCCAGGCACAGCCCCGAGGCGACGTTCACCACCTGGGTGGCGGCTCCGCCCGGCGGGCGGAGGACGACGGTCGGGGTCGGCCTCGGGCTCGGTGACCTCGGCGCCGAAGTGCGGGACGGCGAGGGCGACGCTGAGGTCGCCGAAGGAGAGGGCGAGGCCGAGGCCGAGGGCGTGGGGGCCGACGGGGTGACCGGGACCGTCGCCGTGACGGTCACCGGGGGCGGGCCCGAGGGCGTGCCGACCGAGCCCGCCGCACCCGTGGACGGCGCCTCGCCCGAGGACAGCAGCAGGAACAGCACCGGCGCCAGGGCCACCCCGAGCGCCGCCGCCGAGGTCAGGACGAACCGGCGGGACGGCGGCCAGGGCAGCACCGACGTCCGAGGGACGGCGGGAACGGGCGGGACGGCTCCCGTCCCCGGCGGGTCGTCCGAGACGTACGCCGTGCCCGCCCACGGCAGCAGGCCCTCGGCCAGGGCGGAGCGCGGGTGGTCGCGCAGCGCGGTCAGTTCCTCGTACGCGGCCGAGCAGTGCGGGCAGCGCGCCATGTGCGTGTGCAGGTCGGTGCTGGAGCGGGGGTTGTCGGGCCGTACCGACTCCTCGATCAGCCGGCGGAAGTCCCCGCAGCGCGGATCGTCCGAGGCGGCCAGCCGGTACCGCAGACAGGCCTGGCCCAGGGACTGGAGCGCCTGCTCGGTGCCGTACGTGACGTCCTCGGCCGTGAGACCGAGCAGGACCGCCGTCCGCTCGGCGGGCTCGCGCTCCACGACCGCGTACCAGATGAGCCCCTGGGCGCGGGACGGGAGGGACTGGAAGGCGGGGAGCAGGGAGGGGACGGGGCCGCCGGGGCCCGCGGTGCTGAGGACGAGGAGCAGCCCGGGGTCGAGTCCCGCGGCCCGCTGGTCCCGGGCCCAGGAGGCGGCCACGCGCCCGGTCAGCAGCTGGAGCTGGTGCCGCCAGGGGACGTTCGGGTCGATGCCGCGCGCCGTCTCGCGGGCCGCGAGGGTGAAGGTCTGCGCGGCGAGCTGTCCGGCTCCGGAGTCGCCGGTGGTGCACATCCGGGCGTAGGCGAGGACCGGGGCGCGGTGGCGTGCGCGCAGTTCCTGGAGGGCCGCGTACGCGGTCGAGGTGCCGGCGCGCAGCAGCTCGGTCAGCCGTGCGTCGGACGCCCCCGCGGGCAGTCCGTCGGCCTCGGCCGGGATGTCTCTGTCGGCCGGGTCGCCCTGTGCCATGTCTCTCCGCCTCCCCGCACCTGGTGCGTGCTCGTCCCGTCCTGACGTACCGGCCAGTTTGGGATGCCCATGGTGACGGGATCGGCCTTCTGGGGAAAGAGCTGCCGGACAACGATTCCTTGGGAGCGCTCTCATCCTCCGCGCCCCCAACCCCCCTGCGGGACAAGGAGGTTGCCAGTGGGGCGGGGCGGACATCCGGGGAGAAACACGGAGCGGTCCGGCGCCGTCGGCGCCGGACCGCTCGGACGCACGGCCGCGCGGGCCGCGAAGCCGTGTCACTCCTCGACGGTCAGGCCCTTCCGGAGTCGCACGAGGGTGCGCGACAGGAGCCGGGAGACATGCATCTGGGAGATGCCGAGTTCGTCGCCGATCTCGGACTGGGTCATGTTGGCCACGAAGCGCAGGGAGAGGATCTGCCGGTCGCGCTGCGGGAGTTCCGCGATCAGCGGCTTGAGGGACTCCACGTACTCGATGCCCTCGAGTCCGTTGTCCTCGTAGCCGATGCGGTCCGCGAGCGCGCCCTCGGAGTCGTCCTCCTCGGGCTGGGCGTCCAGCGAGCTGGCCGTGTAGGCGTTCGACGCGGCCATGCCCTCGACGACCTCGTCGCGGCTGATGCCGAGCCGTTCCGCGAGCTCGTTCGCGGTCGGGGCGCGGTCGAGGCGCTGGGCCAGCTCGTCGCCGGCCTTGGCCAGGTCGAGCCGGAGTTCCTGGAGCCTGCGGGGCACCCGCACCGACCAGGAGGTGTCGCGGAAGAAGCGCTTGATCTCGCCGATGATCGTCGGCATCGCGAAGGTGGGGAACTCGACGCCCCGGCTCAGCTCGAAGCGGTCGATCGCCTTGATCAGGCCGATGGTGCCGACCTGGATGATGTCCTCCATCGGCTCGCTGCGGGAGCGGAAGCGGGAGGCGGCGAACTTCACCAGCGCGAGGTTGAGTTCGACGAGGGTGTTGCGTACGTACGCGTAGTCGTGCGTGCCCTCTTCGAGGGACTCCAGCCGCGCGAAGAGCGTCTTGGACAGAGCCCGCGCGTCCACCGGCCCCACCTTGTCGTACGGGGGGATCTCCGGAAGTCCGTCGAGTCCGGTGAGTGCGTCGACTCCGTGGGTTCCGGTCGCGTCGACGTGCTCCGGGGAACCCGGAGAAGGAGTCGACGTCGCCGTCAGGGTCTGCGATGCGTCGAGCCGGGGTGACATGTGTCCTCCATCGTTCTCGGCATATGGCCGCCGATGCCAATACGTGCACTGCGGTGTGCGGCGCCTCCAAAGCCGGCCGGGTCGGATAGGTGTCTCTACTAGCCCTACCCGGTTTCCCGAACCCACCGCAAGTGTCATTCGTGGTGAAATGTCCGTTTTCATAGGGTTGTTCGGGTGTCGGGTGACGTAGAGAAGGCGTAGTGTTCGAGTGCGTACGTCAGTAGTCGCGACACTCGGAAGTGAGACGGCATGGACCGCGGGACGGTCGGCAGCGCACAGTCTGGCCGGCTTCTTGTCGAGGTGCGGGAAGAGGGCACGAGTGCCGTCGTGACTCCCGCGGGTGAGCTCGATCACCACACGGCCGATTTGTTGCGTGAGCCACTCGATGGCTGCCTCGAAAAGGGGTATGCGCGCCTGATCATCGACTGTTCCCGTCTGGAGTTCTGCGACTCCACCGGGCTCAATGTGCTGCTCGGCGCCCGGCTCAAGGCCGAGGCCGCGGGCGGCGGGGTGCATCTGGCGGCGATGCAGCCGGTGGTCGCGCGGGTCTTCGAGATCACCGGGGCGGAGGCCGTTTTCACCGTCCACGACACGCTCGAAGCGGCGCTGTCCGGCTGAGCCGCAGGCCTTCGCCATGTCGCCGTTCCCGCCCCGGGCGCCTCTGCGTGATCGCCGCGTTACTGGCGTCACGGGGCTCGTGCCGAAAAAATGGGTGTTCGGACCGTTCCGTCGGGCAGGAGACATCCTGGATGCGCCGGCGGTCCAGGGGTCGGCGGCCGGGGCGGCGGAAGTTGTTGATCCACCAGCGGCGAAAGCCGTTGCTCCATCCGTACTGAGTACTGCGTACTGAGTCTTGAATCGTGAACCGGTGAATCGGTGAGGTGAAGCGCTGATGAGCACCACCCGGCCCTGCACGCCGGGCGACCGCGGCCCGGATCCGGGCGACGGCGGGGCTTCCGCGGTGTCCGCGCGGAGCGTGGCGCCCGTGGACGGCGCGACGCCCGGCGAGAGCGTCTCCCCGGCCGGGGAGACGCCCGCCGACCGTGCCTCCATGGCCGGCGCGACGCCCGTCGGCGGCGCGTCCCCGGCCGCCGGAGCGGCTTCCGAGTCCGTCGGCCGTCAGGTCCGGTCGCTGAGTCTCGCCGGCGAGAGCGGTGTCGTGCCGCTCGCCCGCGACTTCGCCCGGCAGGCGCTGTACGCGTGGGGCTGGCTGCCCGCGGCCGGCGCCGACCGGCGGGCGGCCGCCGAGGACGTCCTGCTGGTCGTCTCCGAGCTGGTCACCAACGCCTGTCTGCACGCCGAGGGCCCGGACGGGCTCCGGATCTCCCTCGACAACAAGGTGCTGCGCATCGAGGTCTCCGACCGGGGGTCGGGCCAGCCCGCCCCGCGCACCCCGCACCGCGCCGGCCGTCCCGGCGGCCACGGCATGTTCATCGTGCAGCGGCTCTGCCTGGACTGGGGGGTCCTGCGGACGTCCGGAGTCGCGGGCAAGACGGTCTGGGCGGAACTCGGCGCTCCCGCCTAAAGCGCGTTGCACAATGCCGTGATCTGGGCATTTTCCTTATATGCGTGGGGTGTTGAGGGTTGAGCCGTTGTGGGTGGAGACGTTCACGGG